>JBGURX010000011.1:0-53409 GCA_045132235.1 Bacteroidales bacterium | reverse complement strand
GGTGGTGCCATTGGGATAAAAGATGTATCCGTCTTCGTCATTCCCACTAATGTTCCACATGCAGTTTTCAGGCACT
The DNA here is from genome assembly GCA_045132235.1 of Bacteroidales bacterium. Lineage (GTDB taxonomy): Bacteria > Bacteroidota > Bacteroidia > Bacteroidales > WCHB1-69 > UBA1756. The sequence continues at coordinate 53,333 of JBGURX010000011.1, read as the reverse complement.
TCACCTGCAATCTGGCTTTTGTCACCATTCAAGGTCAGAAGAACGGCTGTGGGAGCGGACGTCGTTCCGTTGCTGTTGATCATGGCACGGCTGCTGGTGGTGTCCACAATCACAAAAATATCGGTGGACGTCAGGCTATCAATGTCAACGCGATTCCACGTTTGTCCAAGTGCCGTGCCGAGTGTCATCATCAGCAAGGCGGCCAAAGTGAAAAATACTTTGGGTAAAAATGAATTTTTCATAAAGTGATAGAATTATTAATTATTGATTATTAATGATTTATAATGAATTATCAACTATTGTGTGTGAATTGCTGCACACGGCAAAAGTACGACATTTTTCCCAAAAAACAAGGGCGCATTTCATCAGTTGAAACACGCCCTCAAAATTTTCAATTCTAAGTTCTCAGTTTTCAATTTTCAGTTTTCAGTTTCCTCGCCATTTCATCTATCACCTCGAAGTTGCGCGGACAGAGGTTGTCGATGCTGCTGGAGCGGATGGGATAGGCATGCCCGTTCAGCACGGCGGAGAGCTGGTCGTAGGGAGCGGTCTGGCAGAAGGTGTTGAAGTCCTCCTCGCGGATGAAGATGTAGTCGGGATCCTGCTGGAAGAGGTATTCGCGGCTCACACTCCACGTGGTGAGGCTTTCGCCGATGTTGCGCCCGCCGGCAAGGGTGATGATGTCGTTGATGAAGGTGTTGCCGGCTGCGGTGTAGTCGCCCGTTGCGCCAAAGCCCACCACGTAATAGACGGATTTCTGCGACTGGCTGGACTGCGCCCGGTAGTCGGCGATTTTCTTCTCGTAGATGTGGGCGAGACTGTCAGCCGCTGTTGCGCGGTTCAGCAATGTGCCTGTGGTGCGGATCAGCTTCGGCAGGTCGTCGATGCGGCTCTCTTCCTTCAGACAGTAAACCGGAATGCCGGCCTTCTCGAACTGCTTCACGGTCTTGTCGCTCACAATGGAGCCGATGATGATCAAGTCGGGGTGCTGCTTCAGCACATTCTCCACATTGATGTTGATGAGATCTCCTACTTTTGGAATTTTCTCTGTTTCAGGCGGATAATCACAGAACTGTGAGATACCCACCAGTTTGTTTTCCGCATGCAGCAGGAAGATGGCCTCGGTGACCGCTTGCGAAAACGACACAACGCGAAGGGGCTCGTGTTGCAGCACCACTTCGCGTTGGTAGGAGTCTTTGCCTTTGAAAAATATGTCCTCTGGCTCCTGCGTCTGATGGTTGCAGGCAAACAGCAAAAGGCTGATACAAAGGAAAAGGAGTGTTTTTTTCATCTGTTATTTCGGGTCAACTTCCAGAAGCTCCACTTCGAAAATAAGGGTGGCACCAGGCTTGATGGTCTGTGCGCCACGGTCGCCATAACCAAGATCCGAAGGGATGTAAAGGATGTACTTGGAGCCTTCGCTCATGAGCTGCAGACCTTCCGTCCAGCCGGCAATCACACCGTTGAGCGGGAATACGGCGGGCTCGCCACGTTCCACAGAGGAGTCAAAGACAGTGCCGTCGAGCAGGGTGCCCGTGTAATGCACTTTCACTTTGTCGGTGGCGGCGGGCTTCTTGCCGTTGCCTTCTTTCACCACTTTGTACTGGAGGCCTGAAGCGGTCTCTTTCACATCCTTGTTTTTCTTGTTCTCAGCAAGGAATTTGGCGCCAGCCTCTTTCTCCTCTTTCAACATGCGGGCTTGCGACTCTTTCACCATCTCGTCCACATAGCTGAAGGCTTCTTGCATCTGTGCTTGGTCAAACTGGTTTTCACCGGCCATGGCGTCCTTGATACCCTTTACCAGCAAATCCATGTCAACGGAGATGCCCAAATTTCTGAATTGTTCGCCATAGTTGGCACCGAGCGCGTAGCTGGCTTTCTCTTGTTTTGTCATGTCATTTTGTGCTTTTGCCGCAGTGCCTGCGAAAATCATGCCGGCACATGCGAGGATTAATACTAAGTTTCTCATGATTCGAGTTTTTGATTTTTTTGAGGGTGCAAAAATACGATTTTTATTGGAAAAATAAAGCCATCATCTCCTCAATGGTCACATTTCGGAAATAGTCGGTGAGCTCCACTTTTTCCAATATTTGACGAATGGTCTCGGATTCATACTTTTTCTGAAGGATGAATTGCTCAAATTCAGAGGGTTCCTTTTGTGAGAAAAAGTCACCGTAAAACTTGATGTCGGTGATGAGCCCCTTCTCCACGTTGAGGTTCAGTTCCACATTGCCGCCACTGGTGCGCATCAATTTACTGTAGGCAAACTTGGGCGAGGTGCCGAAGTTCCATTCCCAAGTGCTGTACTTCTTGTCGCGCAGCTGGTTGATAGCCAGAAGGTCTTCATCTGAAAAATCGTACATGACGGCATTCCCGCTGTTTTCGCGGATGTGCTGCATCACGGTGTCGATGAAGTCGGTAACAGTCATGGGCACAGGCAAATGCTCGCTGATGTTGGTGACACGCTTCCGCACCGATTTCACGGCCTTGTCGGTGAATTTCAACGGGTTGACCTTCAACGCTGCCGTCAGGTCGCTCATTTCGGCGGAGAAAAGCAGCGTGCCATGGTGCAGGACGCGGTTCTTATAGATGCATTGTGCCGTCCCGGAGAATTTCATCCCGTTGATGGTCAAGTCGTTGCGTCCTTCAAACTTGGCGGGGACTCCCATCTCGTTCATTACGCGGAGGATGGGCTCCGAAAAGGTACGGAAGTCGCCGCTGCCCTTGTTGCCGATAAAAGTATAATTCACATTCCCGAGGTCGTGGAACACTGCGCCGCCGCCCGTCATGCGCCGCACCACCTTGATGTGATGCTCCTGCACATAGTCGGCATTGATCTCCGCCGCCGTGTTCTGGTACTTGCCGATGATGATCGACTTGTCGTTGCGCCACAGCATGAAGACATCTTCCTCGAAATGCTTGAGGACATACTCTTCTGCCGCAAGGTTGAAACAGGGGTCTGTGCAGGTGTTGTAAATGCAGATCATAAAAAATTTTATGAAATTATAAAACTATTAAATATTAAATTATGGAATCCTCGTATTCTCTCATCAACTGCAGCGGCGATGCTGCTATGGTCCCGATGCGTACCCCATGGCGGTTGGCGGCCTCGCGCAGATGGGACTGGTAGTGCCAAGCCACCGATCCCATCAGATGCAGCGGCAAGGTGCTGTGTCCGGACAGCGGAAGTATCTGTTCTTGAAAGAATTGGTCGAAGGCTTGATTGACAAGTATTTGTAATTCAGGATATTTATCAATATTATCACTGATAAATTTCGCAAACTGCGAGAAGAAGAGATTGGGGGAAGGTGCGCGGTAAACGCGGCGCAGCACCTCGCTGCGGTCCAGCCCGAACTCACGTTCCAGTGCTTCGCGGCACTCCGGCGGCAGCCCGCCTTTCAGGTACTGGCTGATGAGCATCTTGCCGAGATGGGTGCCGCTGCCCTCGTCGCCCAGCATCCAGCCCAGCGAGGGCGACTGTTCGGTGATGCGGTTGCCGTCGTACTGGCAGGCAGCGGCACCTGTGCCGAGGATGGCGGTCAGGCAGGGCTGCCGCCTCGACAGCAGGCGGCACGCGCCCGCAAGGTCCGATTCCACTTCCACCGCTTGAGCGTGGTAGTGCGCCTCAATGGCTCTCCTCACGCGGTCGGCGTTGGCCGGGTTGCCGCAGCCCGCGCCGGCAAATACGATATGGACAGCCTGTGTGCCCGTAGCCGCGCTGAAGCGCGCCAGCACCGCATCCATCTCTTCGTCGCTGGCATAGCTCGCATTGATGCCGGTATCGGTATGGTGGGTGAGGTAGCGCCCCGCTTCATCGGTGACGATGCAGTCGCATTTGGTGGCTCCGCTGTCAAAAAAAAGGTTCATTGTGATGGGGTTTATAGGTTGGTGGTATCGCGGAACGAGAACTCGCAGCCGCAGTATTGCTGGTTGTAGAATCCGTTCTCTTTCAGCAGGATGTTGCGCCGCTCCTGCAGTCCGCCCTTGCGCCAGTTGCGGTCCCAGAACTCCACATCAGGGTAGGGAAGTGCCGCCGCCCGCCCCGCCTCGCTGATCTGGTCGAGGCGCTTCCAGCGGGAGGAGGCTAAAGTGGTGGCAAAGAGAGGGATGTGCAGCTCGTGGGCGAGGCGGGCGGCGGCCTCCAGACGCATCCGGAAGCACTGCAGACAGCGTGCCCCGCGCTCCGGCTCCTCTTCCAGCCCCTTCACGGCCTCGCGCCACAGGGCATGGTCGTAGTCGCCGTCGATGATGGGCACGCCGAGCTTCTCCGCATACTTTGTGCACTCCCGCTTCCGTATCAGATACTCCTCCTCCGGGTAGATGTTCGGGTTGAAGTAGTACAGCGTGGGCTGCCATCCATTCTGGAGCATCCACTCCAATATGGCGGCGGAACAGGGGGCGCAGCAGCAGTGCAGCAGGACTTTCATGGAACGTGACTCTATCGTCAATTTACAAACAAAAAAGTGAACAGCAGATGTTCTGCCGTTCACTTTATATTGTTCAGCAGAACAATCTGCTATTCATATTCGTAAAAATAAGTGGTGGCGGAGGTGTAAACATTGGTGAGGTTGCCGACCGTGTGGGTGGTCTTTTCGGTGCGGGTCTCTTCAACGGGGTATTTGCCGTCGAGTTTCGGATAAGTGATCTCCATGTCAATCACGCGGGCGGAAATGTAGGTGTCCTCATAGTGATAGGAAGCCACTGCGTTTTTGGAGAGGCCATAACCAACAACATCATCGCCAAGGTCAAGAAGCAAATGATAGAAGGGGTTGAGGTAGCGGTTGTTATAAGTATAGGTGTAGGTATAATCGTTATTGTTGTTGTCATGTCTTTTAAGGGTGATGACGTTGTTGTGGTCGTACTCATAGACATCGCTGTATCTGTAGAGACCCTTGGCTTCAGCCTGGCAAGCCTTGAATTGGGCCACTTCGGTCTCGGCGATGGTGGGGTCGATGGTACGGAAAGCAACTTCAAGAAGGCGGGAGCTCTTCATGTAGTTGTTGTCAATCACGGCATCCACGCCAGAGATGAACTTGCCATCGTGTTTGAAAGTGTAGGAAGCGATTTCGTCAGAACCGTCCATCCATTTAATGCTTTTGAGAACTTTGCCATCATAGTTGAAAATCATGAATTCTTCATTATCCACAGAAAGGGATTGCAATTGCTTTTTGTCATAGTTGAAGGTGACGGTGTAGTCTTCAAAGTCAATGCTGGTGAGGACTTTGCCGTCCCAGTGCCAAGTCTCCTGCAGGATGCGGTCGCCGCCGTCTTTGGAGGTGTAGATTTTGGAGATTTTCTTCTTCGGTTTGTAAACGCCGTCTTTCTGGCATGAAGTGAAAGCGAAGGCCACCATGCAGGCGACAAGGGCGATGAAAATGCTTCTGATGTTTTTCATGAGATGAAAATTTTGGTTAATTAATTGATTGATTGATAATTTTCTTTTTCAACTTTAAGACTGCAAATATACAAGTATTTTTTGAAAAAAAATATCAAAAAAAATATTTTCAACTTTATAAATATTTGTACCTTTGCACTCTCAAAATTTCAAGTAAAATGAGTGATAAGTTACTTCAAATTTCCGGCTCTCCGCACGTGCATGGCGAACAGTCCGTGAAGAAAATCATGTGGTCGGTGGTCATTGCGTTGCTGCCGGCTTTTCTGGTCTCGGTTTACTATTTCGGCATCCCGGTCATCATCCTCACCCTTATTTCTGTCGGGTGCTGCATGCTGTTCGAATGGCTGATTGAGCGTTTCCTGATGAAGCAGGAGTCCACACTGATGGACGGCTCGGCGGTCATCACGGGTATGCTGGTGGCCTTCAATGTGCCGGCCAACCTGCCCATCTGGATGCTGATTCTGGGCGACCTCGTGGCCATCGGCATTGCCAAGATGGCTTTCGGCGGACTGGGCAAGAACCTCTTCAACCCGGCCATCACCGCACGTGTCTTCCTGCTCATCTCCTTCCCGACGGCCATGACCAGCTGGCCCATTCCCCGTCAGGGCATGAATGCCTTCGCGGATGCGGTCACGGGTCCCACCCCGCTGGGCGTGCTCAAAGAGGGCGTGAAAGCCGGACAGCCTGTGGATTCCCTCCTCAACTCCGGACATCTGGTGCAGCTGAGCAACGACAGTTATGCGGCCATGCCCGGCAATGTGGACTATCTGTTCGGACAGATGGGCGGCAGCTTCGGTGAGGTTTCGGCCATCGCCTTGCTGCTCGGCGCTATCTTCTTGCTGGTGCGCAAGGTCATCACATGGCATATCCCCGTTTCGTTCCTGCTCACCGCTTTCGTCTTCGCCGGCATCTTCTGGCTCGTCGATCCCACGCAGTTCGCCAACCCGCTCTTCCACATGGTGACCGGCGGTATGATTCTCGGTGCCTGCTTCATGGCCACCGACATGGTCACGTCGCCCACCTCCAAGTGGGGTATGATTGTGTTCGGCGCGGGCTGCGGTCTCATCACCATGATCATCCGTCTCTGGGGCGCCTATCCGGAAGGAGTCTCCTTCTCCATCCTCATCATGAACGCCCTCGTGCCGCTCATCGACAAAGCCTTCAAGCCGAAACGCTTCGCCCATTAATCCATTAAAAAGAAAAATCAGCCTCTAACATTTAAAAATATTGTAATGAGTAAAAGAACATCCACCCTTGCAAACATGCTGCTGGCCTTGGTGGTCATCGCAGTGGTGGCTGCCGGCGCACTGGCCGGTGTCTATGCGCTGACCAAGGACCCCATCGAACAGGAGAAGCAGAAGACCGTGCAGAAGGCCATGAACGATGTGCTCCCTCAGTTCGACAGCAAGAAAGGTAAAATCGAGACCGTGAACGTCACCGCCTGCCAAGGCGACAAGCAGGACGTCACCGTCAACCTCGCCTACAACGCCGACGGCACGCTGTTCGGCGCGGCTGTTGAGACCTATACCGACAAGGCTTTCAGCGGCACTTTCACCATCATGGTCGGCTTCGACGCGGCGGGCACCATCATCGGCACTTCCGTCATCAAGGCCTCCGAAACCCCCGGACTGGGCGACAAGATCAAGACCGAGGAGTTCTCCGGACAGTTCGCCAAGAAAAACATCAACCCGAAAGCTGCAAAATTCGAAATCATGGTCAGCAAGGATGGCGGCGAAGTGGATGCCATCACGGCAGCCACCATTTCGTCAAGAGCCTACTGCGACGCCGTCAACCGCGCCGCCAAAGGCTATGATATGGTTCTCAAAAAGAAAGGAGTTGTCAAATGAAAAAGCTGAAGATCTTATTCAACGGGATTCTGAAAGAGAACCCCATCTTTGTGCTGGTGCTCGGCATGTGCCCCACGCTGGGTGTCACCACTTCCGCGTTCAACGGACTGGGCATGGGTGTGGCCACGATGTTTGTGCTCACCCTCTCCAACATGCTCATCTCCCTGCTGAAGAATTTCATCCCCGACCGTGTGCGTATCCCCGCCTTCATCGTGGTGATCGCCACCTTCGTCTCCATTGTTGACCTCCTCATCCAAGGCTTTGTCCCCGCCCTCAGCGCCAGCCTCGGCCTCTTCATCCCGTTGATTGTGGTGAACTGCATTGTGCTGGGCCGCGCAGAGGCTTTCGCCTCCAAGAACAGCGTTCTGGACTCCATGTTCGATGGCATCGGCATGGGACTGGGCTTCACCCTCAGCCTCACCATCATCGGTGCAGTCCGTGAGATTCTGGGCAGCGGCGCCATCTTCGGACACGCGTTCCTGCCTGCCTCCACCAATATCCTGGTCTTCGTGCTCGCCCCCGGCGCCTTCTTCGTGCTCGGCCTGCTGATGGCCCTTATCCGTCACATCCAACAACCCAAATAATCGATTGCTATGGAATACATTTTAATGCTTATCGCCTGCGTATTTGTCAACAATATCATATTGTCGCAGTTTTTGGGCATCTGCCCGTTTTTGGGTGTCTCCAACAAGCTCAGCACCGCCCTCGGCATGGGCGTGGCCGTGATTTTCGTCATGACCCTTGCCACGCTGGTCACCTCATTGGTGTACGTGTATGTGCTGGTGCCTATGGGCTTGCAGTTCCTCCAGACCATCGCGTTCATCCTGATTATTGCAGCGTTGGTGCAGATGGTGGAGATCATTCTCAAGAAATCCAGCCCGTCGCTCTATCAGGCATTGGGCATCTTCCTCCCGCTGATTACCACCAACTGCGCGGTGCTCGGCGTCGCCATCGGCGTTACCCAGCGCTTCGATATCACCGCCGGCAACTACATTCTCCAGAGTGTGGTCTATACGGTCAGCACGGCTATCGGCTTTGCCCTCGCCATCTGCATCTTCGCGGGTCTGCGCGAACAGCTTGAGCTGGTGAAGGTTCCCAAGGCGATGAAGGGTGTTCCGATTGCCCTCATCACCGCCGGCATCCTCGCCATGGCCTTCATGGGCTTCGCCAATCTGGTGAAATAGAAATTTGCGGTCAATTTTTACCCAATTATGAAGAAATTATTTCTTATTGTAATCATAACAAGCCTCGCCATGACGGGGCTTTTTGCTCAAAAGAAGGTCACCCCGCTGCCCGTTGACAGCACCTTCGCATACGGCAAGGATTATGTCGTGTATGCGCTTCCGCTGACGGCTTTCAAGGTGGACGTTACCGTGACAAAGTCGCATGAGTTCGCCGGCGCATATTCCGAGTATGCCGGCAAATTGCTGGGACTTACCCATGTTATCTCATCGGATAATATTTCTTATTCGGTGAAAAATATTGAAGTTCAGGCTGTTGCTGTCCCAGATACCGCTTGTATGTACGCGGTTCAGCTCTCCGCTGCACAGGTGAAGAAAGGATTGCCCCTGCAGCAGAAACTGGAGCGTGCCGAAATGGGGATGGACCAGAAGGCGGTGACATACGAAGAGCAGCCGCTGCAAATTCCGGACTTTTTCCGCTACTATGCCGACCTTGCCTACAAGGAGCAGGCCGATAATTATACGGAGACTCAGATTGTGGACGGTGTGGTGCGTCAGGTGCCCGCCCAGAAAATTCAGATGGTGGCCAAGACCAACGCCCAGCAGGCACAGGATGCCGCCGACATGATCGGCAAAATCCGCGAAGACCGCTACGAGCTGATGATTGGCGCACAAGAGGTGGCTTACCCTCCGGCTACTTTCGAGGCGATGGTCAGCAAACTGAATGAGATGGAAAAGAACTATCTCTCCCTCTTCACTGGTTTTACGGTGGATGAGGAGTTGCACTACACGGTTGTAGTGGTGCCCGACAGCAACACAAACCTTCTGCCGCTCTTTTCGGTGTCCTCCAGTGCGGGCTTCAACACCCGTCTGTCGGCCAAACCTGCCGAGAACTATTATCTCCAGCTGCAGCCTGAGGACAATGTGGCAGCTGCGGATGAATTTGCGGTCAAGTGGAGCTGTGCCAAAGGCCATAAAGCCAATACCGGCTACCGCATCCGCATCCCCAAATCCACGGCGGTCAACTTGATGCAGGGGGGCGCCTTGCTTCAGCCGCTGGGCATCCACAGCGTATATCAGTTCGGAAATGTCGAGGTTCTTCCATTGAATCAGAACAACATTGATATTGAGAAAATTGGAATTGTTTTTTAAAGTATGAGAAGAAGTAAAATAGCAGGAGTTATCGCCGCATTTTTGGTCATTGTCATTGTGTTGGCGGGATGCAAGAAGAAGGATACCGGGTTGGTGCAGACAGAGGAGGATGTGCGTCTGAAGGTGGAAGGTGTGGTGATGAATTTTGCCAAGACGGATGAGGCGCTTGGCGAATACGACAGCATCAAGTTTGTAGGATGCACGCCCTATTTCAAGTCCACGTACTGCGATTTCATGTGCCAGCTGCTGAGCATCCAGCGCGATGAGCTGCAGCCCAAGCTCGACTCGGCCCTCGAAGCCCGCGACAATGATGCCCTCATTGATCTTTCGCAAAAGATGGACAAAATCCAGACCAGCATAGACTATTTCAACAAGCAGGCTTACAATAGTTTAAGTACGAAGCAAGACCCTGTTGTGATTTACGAGGCGCGTTGCTATAGCTATACCGACGGCTATGCGGAAGAGTTTGTTTATTTTGTCACAAAGGATTGGAAAGTCGTTGATTTGAACCCCTACGACCTTAAGTTTTTGGACCGTTTTTAATTTTTTGTAAAAAAAATGAACAAAACACTTGACAAACGTGTTTTGATGTTGTAATTTTGCACCCCATTTTTTAGAGAGGAATATTGTAGCATGAAGTTATCACAATTCAAGTATTTTTTGCCTCAGGAATTGATTGCGTTACACCCTACGGAATCGCGTGATGAGGCCCGTTTGATGGTGTTGAACAGAAAGACGAAAACCATTGAACACAAGATGTTTAAGGATATTTTGGACTATTTCGACGAGGGTGATCTTTTCGTCATGAACAACACCAAGGTTTTTCCGTCGGTTTTGTTCGGTGAAAAGGAGAAGACGGGTGCGAAGATTCGCGTCTCTTTGCTCCGAGAATTGGACGAAGAGAGCCGTTTGTGGGATGTTTTGGTCGATCCCGCCCGCAAAATCCGTATCGGCAACAAGCTCTATTTTGGCGAAAACAACGATTTGGTGGCCGAGGTCATCGACAACACCACCTCCCGTGGCCGTACCTTACGTTTCCTCTTCGACGACGACCACGATGCTTTCAAGCGCAAGCTCCGCGAGCTGGGCTCCATGCCCATTCCGGATGACATCCTGCGTCTGCGCGACATCACGCCGGAGGACGAGGATGACTACCAGACCCTCTACGCCAAGTGCGAGGGAGGTGTGGCCGCTCCCACTGCCGGATTCCACTTCAGCCGCGAGCTGCTCAAACGCTTGGAGATCAAAGGTGTGGAGTTTGCTGAGCTGACGCTCCATGCCGGTCTGGGCAACTTCCGCGACATTGACGTGGAAGACCTCACCAAGCACAAAACCGACTCCGAGGCCATGACGATTTCGGAAGAGTGCGCCCGCAAGATCAACGAGACCAAGGATGCTGGCCGCAATGTGGTGGCTATCGGTACCACCACCATGAAGGCGCTGGAGTCGTCCACCTACACCAACGGCCATGTGAAACCCTACGACGGTTGGACCAACAAGTTCATCTTCCCGCAGTATAACTTCGTGGTAGCCAATGCCATGGTCACCAACTTCCACCAGTCGCAAAGCCCGATGCTGATGATGGTGGCGGCCTTCGGCGGTTACGAGTTTGTGATGGAAGCCTACAAGCAGGCGGTGGAGCAGAAATACCGCTTCCTCACCTTCGGCGATGCCATGCTGATTTTATAGTGCGGTTGACAAGTTTTTCTTTCTGAACTGTGCGGGGCTGATGCCTTCGTGACGGCGGAAGAATGTGCCGAAATGCGACTGGTTTTTGAAACCCAGTCGGTCGGCAATCTGCTGTACGGACAGCCTTGAGGTGGTGAGTAATGTCTTGGCCTGTAGTAAAATATGCTCGTTGAGCCAGTTGCCTGCAGGTTTGTGGGTTGTCTTTTTGATGACATTGGCCAGATACTTGGGCGTGATGCACAGCTGCTCCGCATACCATGCTATATCCTTGTGCTGGAAACAGTTGTGTTCGACTAAATCGAAAAAGTCGGCCGTGAGTTGCTCGGCCCGCGAGAGTGCCGCCTGCCGTTGGTAGAGTTCGGAAAAGCTGCCCTGCAGGTAATGGAACAGCGAGCTCGTGAGTTTGAGGAGGCAATCGCGCGTGTTGGGATTTGAATCCTTCTGCCGCAAAATGTTCTGCAAAAGGGAAAAGTACTGGAGGGAAGTCTGTAATTGCTCTTGTGCCAGTGCGTTGCAAGGATAGGCGTGGGCTGCCTGCCGGGCATGGTACGAGTAGTCGTTCATCTGCAACTCTTCAGCGAATTGGCCATTGTGCGCCAAAATCAACGCTTTGCAATTCTCCGACATGGAATCGACATGCAGCACAAAATCGGGCAGCAAGGTGATCAGACACGGGGCTTGAGCGTGCAGCTGGTGAAGGTTGATGCTGCAGTGCATCTCTCCTTCGAGCAGGATTTCAACCGCATAATAGTTGATGCGGAAATACTCGGGCAGCACGTTCCTATTAGGGTAATATTCAAAGAGTTGGAAATAATCATTCTCAAACGTCAGGATGGAATCCACATTGTCGGTGTTGTAAATCGGCAAGGGGTTGTGGTGCGATGGGGAAGGCTTTTTCATGAAAGTGTATTTTAGACCACAAAAATAGTGATTTTTTGTTTTATTCCACAAATAATGTGGAAAATAGAACAAAAAATAGGGTGATTAGGGCTTTTGGGATTCCATCAATATCCATATTTTTGCATCCTCATTTATATAAACCATTATGAAAAGATTTTTGCATTTTCCCTTCTGTCACTGATGTGCTTTTTTGCTATGGCACAAACTGTTACACATAACCTTTCCCTTCAGAATGCCCCCAATCCGTTCAGCGGTACCACCAACGTGTGGCTGACCACGGTGGAGGAGGGCGCGGTGACCTTGGAAATCAGGGACATGAATGGACGTTCCATTGTAGGGATGCCATATTATGATATCCCTACGGGGAGGCATGAATTCCGTGTCACGCTGTCGGTTGCGGGCACATACATTCTGACCGCCCGCCAGAACGGACAGATGGCATCCGTGAAAATGGTGAATCACGGCGGCGGCAATGGGGATGCAATTGTATATTTGGGCAGTTCATCCGTATCAGCAGGGATGGTGCCTGCACCGTCTCTGCAAACGTACGATTCCAACGACCAGTCGGGATTCGGGGGGGATGTTGATTTTGCCGACCTGCAGCCTGCCGACACGTTGACCGCAGTGGAAGGCGACAAAACGGAGAAGAAAGGCCGCACGGTCGAAAACAGCGATTTCCGTGTCGCCCTGTCCCTCAGTCCTTTTTCGCTGAACCAGTTTCAGCAGGGCTATACCTTTACCGTCGGTCACAGTACGGCCACCACCCCGCAGGAGTTGCAGAACATTTACCGTGAACTCGGCTCCACGGAGATGTATGTGCGCATCGCCACCAAGCGTCATGTCACGGCTGAAAATACCGTTGACGGGGTGGAGGACGAGAACGCCAACGTTCACACCTTCGACCAGGGAATTGAGTTGTGCCGCATTGCCGCCGAGTTGGGCATCCCGATCAACCCGGAAATCATGTGCGCCTACACCTATATGGATATGATGGTGTCGCAGGGGCCTCGTTTTGAGGAGTATCCGGAGATTTACGCGCTGCAGAATGGAAAACGTTGGGAGGAGCTTACCCTCGACGAGATTTGCGTGGTGCTGGAGGCCTATGGCGCTTTTGTGGCTGAAGCGATTCTCAGCACCGGCTGCACGGTCAACAACTGGAACCTCGGCAACGAGGCCAACTTCTGTTTCGCCGGTATCGGCATCGGTGCGGAAACCGCCGTGGATCCCAAGCTGGCAAAGGCTGGAACCCTCAAGCGGTATCTGGCGCCGGTCTTTTCGACATGGTGGCTGAAAAAGCATGTGTGGCAATATGATGCGAAGGCATACGCAGCTGTGAAAAACGGCATTTTAAGCGCTTATGCGAAATTGGGCATCTCCGATTCCACCGTCAGATTTTCCACCCACATTGCCACCGTGGTTTTCCCGCCCAAATGCAGTGTGAAGTTCTTCAACTATATGAAAGACAATGGCTATGAGATGGATGTGGCGGGCATCAGCTACTATCCCAGTGCCCCGGCCATGTCGGCGAACAAGAAGAAACTGTTGAAGAAAACGGTGACTAAAATCAACAAAAAGTGCGGACTTACCGTTTTCATCGGCGAGTTCTCCTATCCGTCGGGCAAGATGGAGGGACCTTTCGCGGGATGGAACAAAAAGGTACGCGGTTACCAACACGACCAGCAGGGACAGGCCGACATCTATGCGGATGTGATGGCGTGGGGCAAGGACAACGGTTTGGAGGGGATCCGCTACTGGGCGCCCGACTACGAGGGCTGGTATTCGATGTCAATGTTTGAATTCTCCGACAAGAAAGGCACCGCGAAGTACATCCTTCAGCATCACAAGGAGTTGATGGAGCGATAGGGCACTTTCGAAATGGTTTCATCACACATTCCGCACCAATAATTTGCCAACCCCTATTTCTCGTAAAAATTTGCAACAGCATCTTGTAAATCATAAAATAATGTGTAACTTTGCCCGCTGTAATCTTAGATACATATGAAATCCGTACAGATTCTTTATTGCTTGATTTTATCTGTCATATTTTATGCATGTTGCGAAACGAATAAGCAAGGCCCCGCTAAAACGCAAACAACAGACACTCAGATGTTTCTTCATGAGGAAGACAGCGCCTGTTTAGCAGATGAATTGTATCATTTTGTCCTGTCGCGAAAGCCTCTGCTTACCAATTGGGACAGTAGCGAGAACAAGCGTGGCATTATGCTTTCTTTTGATATCTCATCCGACGGAGATACTATCTTTGAAATCACCTCCACGTATAGCAATGAAGAATTACATGGTTTTACGGGGGTGGCCTCTTATGATGATTTTTTCGTCATTATTTTTGATGAAAACAGTTTAGGATCAAAATATTACGATGCCAATTTGCTCAGTCATCCCCAAAAATTCGAAGAGAATAATCAACGGTACGGCGTCGTTACATCGGCGCTCGTCAAAAACGGGCATTTTTTTGAAGACAATAGGTTTTTAGAATAAAATAATTGTCCTTTACTGCTTACCGACTGTACAGCTGCAATTCCAAATATTGCAAAGCGGCGTCGTGCTGCATCTCCTCCAGTCGCTCGTGGCTGTCGTGGTAGAGCGACGACTCCGACAGGTACTCCAACAGCGAAATCTGACCGCTCTCCAACGCTTTGTTGAGCAGGGCGAGGGCATCCACGTCTTTCAGAAGCGCCTCGAACTCCTCAATCTGCTGCAGCAGCGACTTCGTGGTCTCGTAGCAGTTCTGCAGGTGCGTGCGGAACCGGAACTGCTCGTCGGCGGCGAGCATGTTGACGGAGGTGGCCTGCAATTTGCTTTGTTTTAGCGTGTTGGTGTTATGCCAAAGGGGCAGACTCAGTCCGACCTTCACTCCTTGGAAGGTCTCGGCAGGAATCTGCTCGCGCATATAACCCGCAAAGAACTGCGGCGCCCACTCCGACTGGCTGAGTTTCAGCTGCTGCTGCGCGATCTCCTGCTGCCGATTCAGCCAGTTGAGTTTGGGATTCTGCCACTGCCACTCCTCGAAGCTGCCGCCGAGCTCAAACTCCGGAAAGTCAGTCTCTTCCACCGCGAGGGGAACGCCACCGTTGAGCTGCTGCAGCTCGCGCAGCAAGGCCTCGCGCTCCACCTCGGCATGGCTCTTCTCCTGCCGCAGACTCAGCTCGGCCAGTCGTACACGGTTGTATTCGAAGATGTTGCACTCGCCCGCCTCCAGCTTCCGCTGGTACGCGTCCGACACGTCCGACAGGTACTTGAGGCACCGCTCCATGTCCTTGATGCGGCCGTTGGCATAGATGATGTCGTAATAGAGCCGTCCGGCCTCCAGCAGCACCTCGTTCTGCTGCTGCCGCAGCAACTCCTCCGCTTGGTTGTCGCGCAGGTTGGCGATGCGGCTGCGATAGACATACGAGGTGGGAAAATCGAACGACTGTGTGACGCTGAAGTCGATGCGGTTGCCGGCGTTGTTGGAGTTCCACAGGTAGGCGAACTCTACCTCGGGATTCTCGGGCGCGAGGCCCACACGGTTCTCCATGCGCTGCGCCTCCATCTGCTGCTCGCAGCCCTTGAGGGTGAGGTTGTTGGCACTGATTTCGCGCCATACGGCATCAAGGTCCTGTGCGGTTGCAGCAGGAATAATAATGCTGCTTATCAATATGATAATGAGAAATTTAACTGTTTTCATGCTGTGGGTTGTTGGGGTTGGATGACAGGGGAATTGCTGATGTCCTCTTTCTTCTGGTGCGCCAGCGTGTAAACGATGGGCACCACGTAGATGTTAAGGATGGTGGAAGTGACCAGTCCACCGAGGATGACGATGGCCAGCGGGCTCTGGATTTCGTTGCCCGGCAAGTTGCCGTTGATGGCCATGGGCAGCAGGGCGAGCGCACCGGTGATGGCGGTCATGAGGATGGCGTTGAGACGGTCGTTGGAGCCTTGTATTACGGTTTCCGACAGCGACACGCCGCTCTTTTGCAACCGCAGGTAGTTCGATACCAGCAAGATGCCGTTTCGTGTGGCGATGCCGAACAGGGAGATGAAGCCGATGATGGCGGGGATGCTGAGGATGCCGCTGGTGAAGCGCAGGGCGAAGACGCCGCCGATGAGGGCGAGCGGCAGGTTGAGCAGGATGATGCCGGCGAGACGGAAGTTCTTGAACTCGCGGAACAGCAGCAGCAGGATGATGACGAGGGCGAGCCCCGAGGTAAGCAGCAGCATGCGCGAGGCGGCGGCTTCGCTCTCAAACTGGCCGCCGTATTCGATGCGGGTGCCTTCCGGCAGCTGCACATGCTCGTCAATCTCTTTTTGTATCTCACTGACCGCCCCGTGCAGGTCGCGTCCCGCCACGTTGGCCGACACCACCAGCTTGCGCTGGCCGTTCTCGCGGTTGATGGAGTTGGGACCGCTGGCCGAGCGTATCTCCGCCACTTCCGACAGCGGAATCTTTCCGCCATCGTAGGTGTCAATCAGGGCATTGTTCAGCCCTTCAATGGTTTGCGTGTAGTTGGAGTCGAGGCGCAGGATGATGTCGTACTTGTACGAACCTTCGTAGATGTCGCCCAACTTCTCGCCGCCGATGGCCGTGCTGATGTAGCGGTTGAACTGCTCGATGGTGATGCCGTACTGGGCCAGCATCTCGCGGTCGGCACGGATTTGCAGCTGCGGCACTTCCACCTGCTGCTCTACGTTCACATCCACCACGCCGTCGATGTCGGAAATGCTGCGCTGCACCTGCTGTCCGACGGTGTAGAGATTGTTGAGGTCGTTGCCGAAAATCTTGATGGCGATGTTGGCGCGGGTGCCCGAGATGATGTGGTCGATGCGGTGCCCGAGGGGCTGTCCCACCGTGGTAGCGATGCCGGGAATGTGCGCCAGCTTGTGCCGCACCTCTTCCACAAACTCCTCTTTCGAGCGTTCTTTCAGCTGGAAGTTGACCTCGATTTCCGCGCTGTTGGTGGCCTGCGAGTGTTCATCCAGCTCGCCGCGACCGGTGCGCCGGCACGTGCCCGTGACCTCCGGAATCGACAGCAAGGTCTTTTCCACCAATCTTCCAATCTCATCATTCTCATCTAACGACGTGCCCGCCTGCGTCACCACCGAAAGGGTGAGCGAGCCCTCGTTGAATTCGGGCAAGAAACTTCTTCCCAGCGTAAAAAACAACACGCAAGCCACTACGAACAGGGCGATGACACTGCTGAGTATTATCCATTTATGTTTTAATGACCATTGCAAAGAACGAAGATAATGGCGGCTTAAAAAGCGGGTCAGCCATTTGTCTTTCTGGTTGCGGGCCAAGAACTTGTCGTGTCCCAACAGCATCTTCGACAGCAGTGGCGTCAGCGTCATGGCCACAATCAGCGACATGAAGAGAGAGACGATGAAGGCGATGCCGAGCGGTTTCAGCATACGGCCTTCCATGCCCGACAGGAAGAAAAGCGGCAGGAAGGAGACCATGATGATGAAGGTGGCGTTGAGGATGGAGGAGCGG
The DNA here is from genome assembly GCA_045132235.1 of Bacteroidales bacterium. Classification (GTDB taxonomy): domain Bacteria; phylum Bacteroidota; class Bacteroidia; order Bacteroidales; family WCHB1-69; genus UBA1756. The sequence goes on along the minus strand of JBGURX010000011.1, from coordinate 35,681 downwards.
ATTTCGGAAGAGGCGTGGAACACCACATCAAAGGTGCTCTGCCGTTCGCCGTCAGGCAGCAACCGGTTTTGTCGCAGTCGTTTATACACATTCTCCACGTCGATGATGGCGTCGTCCACCAGCGAGCCGACGGCGATGGCCATACCGCCCAAACTCATGGTGTTGATGGTCATGCCTAATGCTTTGAGGGTGATGATGGTAGCCAGTAGCGACAGCGGGATGGCGAGCAGCGAGATGAGGGTGGTGCGGAAGTTGCCGAGGAAGAGGAACAGGATGATGACCACCAGCACGCTACCCTCGATGAGAGCGCGCTCCACGTTGCTCACGGAGGTGTGGATGAAGTCGGCCTGCCGGAAGATGTGGGTGTCGATTTTCACATCCTTGGGCAGGGATTTCTGGAGGGAGGCGAGGTTCTTTTCAATCTGCTCGGTCACTTCTAAGGTGTTGGCGCCGGGCTGTTTGGTCACCGACATCACGATGGCGGGTTCGCCGTTCTCGCTGCCGTAGCCGAACTTCTGGGCGGGAGCGATGGTCACGCGGGCCACGTCGCCCACGGTGACGGGCTGTCCGTTCTCCATCTTCACGAAGGTGCGGGCCAGCTCGTTAGTGTCGGCTGTGCGGGCGATGCCCCGCACGGCGTACTCGTTGCCGTACTCGCGTAGCACGCTGCCCGATGAGTTGTCGCTCATGGTGCGGCACACCTGCTCCAGTTCCTCCATGCTCACATGGTACGCCTGCATCTTGTACGGGTCGGCAAGCACCTGAAACTGCTTGTAGTCGCCGCCGATGATGGTGACCTGTGCCACCCCGTTGGTGGACATGATGAGCGGCTGCACCTGCCACTCGGCAAGGTCGCGGAGCTCCATCTGCGAGGTGCTGTCGGCACGCAATCCTACAAAGAAAATCTCACCCATCACGCTCGACTGCGGCGCGAGGATGGGCTGTCCGGCATTCTCCGGAATCTGCCCCTCTACGGTCACCAACTTCTCGCTCACCACTTGGCGTGCTTTGGAAATGTCTGTGCCCCAGTCGAATTCCACCCACACGAAGGAGTAGCCCTGCGACGAGGTGGAACGCACCCGCCGCACGTCGGTGGCGCCGTTCATGGCCGTCTCGATGGGGTAGCTCACCAGCCGCTCCACCTCTTCCGAGGTAAGGCCGTGGCAGTCGGTCATCACCACCACCGTCGGGGCGGTGAGGTCAGGGAAAACGTCAATGTCCATCTTCATCGTGGTACGCACCCCGAAAATCACTAACAGGATGGAGCACAGCAAGATGAAGTACTTGTTTTTCAGTGAAAACTGTATAATCTTGTCTAACATGACTCTCAATTTTTAGTGAACGTGACCAGCGTGCGGGTCGAGGGCGCTGCTGGCTTTGGCGAGTTTCACGAATACCGCCCCGCGCGTCACGATGCGCTGGTCGGCGGTCAGTCCCGACAGCACTTCCACATACTTGCCGTCGGTGGCGCCGATGGTGACGGGCTGTTTTTCGTACTCATCATCATCTATCTGTTTGAAAACAAAGAAATTGCCTTGTTCTTCCAGCAGGGCGGTCTTGGGGATGACCATCACGGGGGTAGTGCTCTGGCAGGTGAGCCAGATCTTGACGAAACCGCCCGGCGTGAATCCGCTCATATTGCTGATTTCCAGCGTCACCGGCAGCATGTGGCTGCCCGCGCACACCGACTTGCCATACGACAGGATGCGGCCGTTCATCTCCTCCAAGGTGGTGACGGCATGGGTGACTGGATTCTCGATGTTGGCACCGTTGACGGAGGGTAGGAGAGAGGCATACCGCTGGGCCACATTGGCTTGCAGCACGAGGCTGCGCGTGTCGGACACCACGGCAATGGTTTGTCCTACATTGACATACGCGCCGTTGCTCACCAGTATTTCGGTGATGTAGCCGCCCATCGGTGCGGTGACCTTGCTGCCGTTGCCGCTCACGTTCTTCTGGAGGTTTTCGTAGGTCAGCTTGGCATTCTCGTAGGCGGTGCGCAGCTCGGCAAACTCCTTCTGCGACACGATCTTGCTCTCCACGAGACCTTTGGCGCGCTCGTAGCTCTCCTTGGCGTTCTCGTAGTTGTTGCGGGCCTCGTTGAGCCGCACCGTCAGGTTGTCGTCCACCAGTCCGTCGGAGGCCACCGTGCCGATTACCTGTCCGTTGCTAACCGACTGTCCTTCAAGGAAGTTGACCGACTGGTAGCGGAAGATGCCGTTGGTGGTGGCCACGATGTTCATCTGGCTGCCTTGCGTGGGCTGCACCTGTGCCGTGGTGGGGATGCTTTGTCCGAAGGGACGCATCTCGGGTACTCCGGTGGCGAAATCCACCTGACTGGCCTGCTCCTCTGTGAAGACGATGGCCGTGCTGCTGCCGTGTTCGTGTCCTTCGTGTTCATGGGCTTCATGCTCATGTCCTTCATGCTCGTGTTCCTCGTCGTGATGGTGCCCGCATGCCCCCAAGCCCATCAGGCATGCCGACACTATATACAATAATGTCTTTTTCATTTTGTAAAAAGAAATGTTGGGTAAAAATGAATGATGGTTGAACGGTTCTATGCGCGTTCAGCCGGAGGACCACGACGGGTGGCGGTGCGACAATACAGCCTTTTGTGGATGGGTATATCGCTGGTATAAAATGTGTTATCGTGTGAAATGATGGATAGCTGCGGACTGCAAATTTCCGCAACGGGTGTGGCGCACAAATGGTATTGCAGTGTGTAGTCGAGAAGGAGATGTGTGGAGAGGTCGTGGCCGTCGGGGTTGGTGATGTAGGGCATCGTGAGGATGCAGTTGTCGTCGCTGTGCAGGGGGTGATGGTGGTGATGGCAGCCGAGGGCGGCGCAGTCATCGTCATCGTGGTCGCAATCGTCATGCTGTTCGCAGGCCATGCCGAAGCACACGATGTCGCCGTGGTGGTGGTGCGGGATGGCCGCATGCACCATCGTCAGCAGGAAGGCCAGCGCGATGAGGTAGCATGAAATTTTGCGGATGAGGTTCATGTTTATAAAATCGGCTGCAAAATTACAAAAAAAACTTAATTCCCGTCACCCCGTAGGGGTGATATTTTGGTAACCCCGTACAAGCGTAGCGCAGTGCGGGGATGTGTGTGTCCCCGTGCACCACCCCGCGGCACGCTGGCAGTAAGATAGTACCGGGCGGCAGGTATGCCGCGGAAGAACGGGGTGTGGGATAGAAGGGAGGTGGGGGAGATTCCGCCTCCCTGACGGTCGGCGGAATGGTGAAAAATCATTCCGCCACCTTGAAAACGAAGCGGAAGCTGCCGTCGTTGTAGCTGGTGCTGGTGATGCGGAAGGTGCCGATCTCGCCGGTGGATTTCACGTGCGTGCCGAGACAGGCGCACACGTCGTAGTCGCCGATGCGCACGATGCGGAGGGTTTCGCTGGCGCTGTCGGGCAGTTTGGCGAGGGTGACGCCGGCGGGGATGTTGTCGCGGGTCACGAACTCGTAGGTGACGGGCAGGTCGGCCTGTATGAGCTCGTTGATGCGGCGCTCGATGTCGGTCACCTCCTCTTGGGTGAGCGGCCGGTCGAGGAGGAAGTTGATCTTGCTCTTCTTGCGTTCGATGTGCGAGTTGCGGCTCCGTTCGCAGCCATACAGGCGCACCATAGTTTGGTTGAGCAGGTGCTCGGCCGTGTGCGCGGGAGGAAACTCTTGTTTATTATGCTCGTTGAGAATTGGAGTCTGTTCCATATTATTTTATGTGGTCGTTTACATCAAAATGTATTTTACAGTTTGGAAGCAAGTCCTGCAAATGCCGCTTATATTCGTCGGAGAAACGTTCTGATGATGGTTCCCAATTATCTATATGCAGCACCTGAAGTTTAGTGAGGTTCTTTATCTCTTCGGGAAGACTATCAATGGGATTGCTTCCTATTTCAAGGTACATCAAATTCGTCAGGTTGCCTATTTCCTTAGGAAGACTGCGAAGTTGATTCATATTGATGATGAGCACCCTCAGGTTGGTCATTTCTCCGATTTCGGGGCCTATGTACTTCATCTTGTTTGAACAGAGGCTGAGGTAGAAGATGTTCTTCATTTGTGCCAGCATTGGCGGGAAGGTGTCGATATTATTCCCAAGAAGGTTGACAGACTCCAATTTGGTCAGTTCTGCCATTTCCGCAGGCAGCGAAGTCCAGCCACGATTTTCAAAGTCAACCCGAAGCACCTTGTCCTTGTGGCGAATGGCTTCTTTCAAGTTTGTATATGAATCATAGCTCTGTTTCCTACGGATATAGTCCCAATAGCTTTTGCCAAAGACAACAGATGCCTTAAAGCTATATTCAGTGCCATTGTTTATGTCGGTTCTTGTTCCTTCGATAGTCTTTCCTCCGTCACTTTTTGTACCTTTCCAAACAAATGCGAGATTGTCGTTTCTGAATTCTCCCATTTCAAAGGAATTATTGTTGTTTGCTTTTCCTCCAAGACTATATGTGACACTTGGTAATGTATCGTAGTAGTAAGAGCCTACAATGGTAGAATCCAACAAATTCATTAATGAGATACTGACATTCGACACCATTCCATTAGAATCAACAAGTTGACCTTCATACAGAAAAGTCGGACAAAAGAAGTCATTGTTTTTCACCGCTTTACTCCGAGAGACGCATCCATCGAAGAATATTAATGCCGAAAGAATGAAAGTACATATTACACCCCAATATTTTAAAGACATGTCCATTCCTCCAGTGTGCGCGGGCGGGAACTCCTCCTTGTTGTGGGCGTTTAAAACAGGTTCTTGTTCCATATAGTTATTTGTTATTTGGATAAACAATTATTATTACTCGCTCATTTGGCCTTCCATTCATCATAAACCTCATTCCATCTGTTTGACCTTTCCTTTCGTAGTTGGGCAAATTTAGACGGATACTTTTCTTCCAAAACGATTAAATTGTCAAATGTGGATTCCGCTACATATCCGTCCACAAACTCGCCAAACAGCATATACGCTTCTATGACTCCGACGCTGTCAGCCATGGCATATTGCCACAACATATTGTTCATATCAATGAGTGAAGCAGTGCCACCGGCAACATCTTTTGTCCATGTGCATTCCGTCAGTCTGTAACTGATATGATATTCTTTTTCCGTTCTCGGTGCTGCATCGCAAAGCACACTGGATGGGATGCAAGCATTTTTATCTACCAGCTGCTTCAGGTGATACAGACATTGTTTATACTGATTTGTGTCACGGTCGGTCTCGAAAGTGATATCGTCATATGTCTCGATAGAGTTATTAAGGGATGAATTTATTTCTTTTGAGGAATCGTTGGTGTCATTATGTACCGATTTTCTGCTACATCCTGATAGCAGAATCACTCCAATAATCAAAATAAATACGTAATTCTGATGGTGCTTTTTGTTCAATCCTCCCGTATGTATCATCGGGTATTCTTCTTTATTAAGAGAGATTTCTATATTGTCAGAGGTGGCGTTTCTCATGATGAAATTTTTTTGCAAAATTAGTATTTTTTATCAGAATTTGTTTCTAATCATTTTTTTAACGAAAAACAACATTTTGAGAGCCTCCATCCACCCGCCCGTATTTCCGCGGCATACTTCCTGACAAGTACTATCTTGCCGCCAGCGTGCCGCGGGGATGCGCGCGGCGGCCTCGTACCCCAGACTGCGTCCGCTATGCGCGGCCTTGTCTGGGGTTATTAAGATATCACCCCTTCGGGGTGAATGATCATTGCAGTCGTCGGGGCATTTCGGCAAAGACGCGATAAATCGCGTCCCTCCGACAGCCAAATCATATCCAATAATTTGGAAAGAACCGGGCAGATCCGTACCTCTGGCCGCCTTGTAAATTACGGCGTGAAGAAATCGGCGGTGAGTGAGCGTAAAGAACGGCGAACTTTTCAGTTAAATTCCGTATTTTTGCCGCCGTTTTCAAAGGAGCCCGTCGGTGATGCGAGGGTGGGGAAGGGGCTTCGTGATAATTAGGATAAGATGCAGAAATACAGAAGTTTGGTGCTTCCCGTGGCGATTGTAGCGGGACTTTTCTTCCACCATTGGCTGGCGATGATGCGGCCGGTGGTGCCGTTTCTGCTCTTCTTTATCCTCTTCCTGAACTTCAGCGCGGTGGAGATCCGCAAACTGCGGCTGTCGCCCATGCACGGCTGGATGCTGCTCTTCCAGGCGGTTGTGAGCCTCGGCGGCTACCTCGCCCTGCGGCCTTTCGACGAACTGCTGGCACAGGGCGTGCTCATCGGCGTGCTTTGTCCCGTGGCGGCCTCGGTGGTGGTGGTCGCCTGCATGCTGGGCGCCGACCGCGGCACCATCACCGCCTACAGCTTGGTCGGCAACTTCGCCATCGCCCTGCTGGCCCCGCTCTATTTCTCGTTCATCGGCACGCAGGTGGAGCTGCCGTTCCACCAGTCGTTTCTGATGGTGTTTGCCAAGATCGGTCCGACCATCCTGCTGCCGTTGGTCATCGTCATCCTGCTGCAGTGGCTGGCACCCAAGGCCAACGACTTTGTCGCGCGCTTCAAGGGGTGGTCGTTCTATCTGTGGGCGATGGCGCTCATGGTCACCATCGGGCAGACCATCGACTTCATCTACCTGCATGGCAAAGACAACTGGCGCAGCATCATCTGGCTGTCGGTGGCCTCGCTGGTGGGCTGTGCCGTGCAGTTCGGCGTGGGGCGCCTCATCGGACGGCGCTATGGCGACCGCATCGCGGGCGGACAGGGGCTCGGACAGCGCAACACGGCATTGGCCATCTGGATGGCGGGCATGTACCTCCAGCCGTTGGCGGCCATCTTCCCCGCCGCGTACGCGGTTTGGCAGAATTTGTACAACAGTTTCCAACTCTGGCAGCACGACCGGCGAGTGCAAAAAAAACAGTAGCTGTTGGGGATTTTCACATCTCTCTTATTATCAATTATTTGCATTAATTAAAAATAATTGTGAAAAAAATTAATGCACTGACTGTCAGAATAAAAAAAAGTTGTAATTTTGCAGCCTCAAATTTTGGACGTTTATAAACAACAAAAAATCAAGTATTAATCAAATTAAAGTATGCCGACAATTCAGCAATTAGTAAGAAAGGGAAGAAAAAAGATGACTTCCCAGAGCAAGTCAAAGGCTTTGGACGCATGTCCGCAGAAGCGCGGTGTTTGCCTGAGAGTTTACACCACGACGCCTAAAAAACCTAACTCAGCTATGCGTAAAGTAGCGAGAGTTCGTTTACAGAACCAAAAGGAGGTGAACGCCTACATTCCGGGCGAGGGTCACAATCTTCAGGAACACTCCATCGTGCTCGTGCGCGGCGGTCGTGTGAAGGACCTTCCGGGTGTCAGATATCACATCGTCCGCGGTGCATTGGACTCCGCCGGTGTTGAGGGCCGTCTCCAGGGTCGTTCCAAATATGGCGCCAAGCGTCCGAAGAAAAAATAATACTATATAAATAATAAATAGTATAGTAAATTGGGCACCAAAATGGGCGTCCCGAGAGTAAGTAAATTTTTAATCATTTATTGAAGCTACAAAACTATGAGAAAAGCAAAACCAAAAGCCAGAATAATCCTTCCGGATCCTAAGTTCAACGATGTCATGGTGACCAAGTTCGCCAACAACATCATGTTGAAAGGCAAAAAACAGACCGCTTTCCAGATCTTCTACGATGCTATCGACATCGTTGAGGAGAAGACCAAGGAAAACGGCATCGAGGTTTGGAAACAAGCCCTCGCCAATGTAACTCCTTCTTTGGAGGTCAAGAGTAAGAGAATCGGTGGTGCCACCTTCCAGATTCCTACTGAACTCCGTCCGGCTCGCAAACAATCCGTCGGCATGAAGAACCTGATCAACTTCGCCCGTAAACGTCACGAGAAATCCATGGCGGCTAAGTTGGCAGCAGAAATTATCGCAGCTAAGAACGAAGAAGGACAAGCATTCAAACGTAAAGAGGATACCCACAGAATGGCTGAAGCCAACAAGGCATTCTCACACTTCAGATTTTAATCTTTGTTGATACCCCCACCCGCACCTTATTCAAGGTAAAAAAAGGATCTTTTATGTCGGAAAATTTGTCGAATATTCGAAACATCGGTATTATGGCGCATATTGACGCCGGTAAGACCACTACGACAGAACGTATCCTTTTTTATACGGGTAAAAGCTACAAAATCGGCGAAGTCGATGAGGGAACGGCGACGATGGACTGGATGGTTCAAGAGCAAGAGCGAGGAATCACCATTACCAGCGCCGCCACTACCGTTTTATGGAAACACCTCAACGAGGAGTACAAAATCAACATCATCGACACCCCCGGCCACGTCGACTTCACGGTGGAAGTGGAACGCTCCCTCCGCATTCTCGACGGGGCCGTCGCTATTTTCTGTGCCGTAGGCGGCGTGCAGCCCCAGTCGGAAACCGTCTGGCGCCAGGCCGACAAGTACAACGTGCCCCGCATCTGCTACGTCAACAAGATGGACCGCTCCGGCGCCAACTTCTACTCCGCAGTCAACCAGATCAAGGAGAAACTTAACGGCAACCCCGTCATCCTCGCCATCCCCATCGGCGCGGAAGATGAGTTCTCCGGTACCATCGACCTGCTGGAGATGAAGGCTTACGTGTGGAGCGACGAGGACCAGGGCGTGACCTACGAGGCTTACGACATCCCCGAGGATATGCGGGAGGAGGCCGCCGAGTACCGCGACAAGATGCTCGACAAACTCTCCGAGTTCGACGACGATCTTGCCATGAAATACCTCGACGACGCCGACAGCATCACTGCCGAGGAGCTGATTCCGATTATCCGCAAAGCCACGATTGACCGTAAAATTCAGCCGGTGCTCTGCGGTTCGTCGTTCAAGAACAAGGGCGTGCAGAAACTCATCGACGCTGTCGTGACCTACCTGCCGTCACCGCTCGACATCCCCGCCATCAAGGGTATCAATCCGAAAACCGAAAAGGAAGAGACCCGCGAATGCGACCCCAAGGCTCCGTTTGCGGCCCTCGCCTTCAAAATCGCCACCGACCCGTACGTTGGCAAGCTCACCTTCATCAAAGTCTATTCCGGCACCCTCCAGGCGGGCGCAACCGTCTGGAACGTGGCCACCGGCAAGCGCGAGCGCGTCGCCAAGATCCTCCTTATGCACTCCAACAAGCAACAGCAGTTGGAGAGCGTGGAGGCCGGCAACATCGTTGCTCTCGTGGGCATGAAAGAGATTCATACCGGCGACAGTCTCACCGACGAGCGTCATCCTATCTCTTTGGAAAACATTGAGTTCCCAGAGCCCGTCATCACGGTGGCCGTGGAACCCAAGACCAAGGATGATGAGGACAAGCTGATGAATGCACTGGCCCGCCTCGCCGAGGAGGACCCGACTTTCACCGTGCGTGTGGATGAGAACTCCGGACAGACGGTCATCAGCGGTATGGGCGAACTGCACCTCGAAATTCTGCTCGACCGCCTCAAACGCGAGTTCAACGTGGAATGCAACCACGGCAAACCGCGTGTGGCCTATAAGGAGGAAATCCTGCAGAGCGTGCGCCACCGCACTGTTTATAAGAAACAGACCGGCGGCAAAGGCTCCTACGCCGACATCGACTTCCAGCTTGAACCCCTGCCGATGGATCAGCACGGACTGGTGTTTGAGAACAAGTCGTTGGCGAGCGCCATTGCCAGGGAGTACATTCCCGGCATCGAAAAGGGTTTCAAACAGGCCATGACCAACGGCGTGATGGCTGGCTTCCCGCTGGAAAACCTGAAGGTTACGGTGCTCGATGGCAGTTTCCACAGCGTGGATTCCGATGTGATGGCGTTTGAAATCTGCGCCAAGATCGGTTTCCGCGATGCCTGCCGCGAAGTGCCCTCAATCATTCTGGAGCCCATCATGAAAATCGAGGTGGTTACCCCCGACGAATACATCGGCAATGTGACCGGCGACCTCAACCGCCGCCGCGCCATCGTAGAGCAAATCGATGCCCAGATCGGTCTTCAGATCATCAAGGCTCAGGTGCCGCTCGCCGAGATGTTCGGCTACGTTACCAGCCTCCGCTCCATCACCTCAGGGCGTGCCAACTACAGTATGGAATTTTTCAAATACGAACCTGTCCCGCAAGACATTCAAGACCATATCATGAATGTGGGACGTTTTGCACTTTTATAGAAAATTATTGAAAATCAATTAATTAATTAATATTAAATTTCTACAACAATGGCAGAAAAAATTAGAATCAAACTGAAATCTTTCGACCACAATCTGGTTGACAAATCAGCTGAAAAAATCGTCCACACCATCAAGGCTGACAAGGACGACAAAGTGGTGCTCGTAGGTCCCATTCCGCTTCCGACGCACAAGAAAATCTTCACCGTGAACCGTTCCACCTTCGTGAACAAGAAATCACGCGAGCAGTTCGAGCTCTCCACCTACAAGAGACTCCTCGACATCTACGGCCCCACCAGCAAGACCATTGACGCTCTGATGCGCCTCGAGCTCCCCAGCGGTGTGGAAGTTGAGATCAAAGCCTAATCTTTATCATTTTCATAATGCGTTGGCCTTGCTGTCTTCATTGACGGCAGGCCTTTCTTTTATCTTTTTGGAAGGTTGAGATTGTTAGATTGACCTTCATTTATCTTCTTGAAATTATGCATATTACCACTCGCGGCATTGTACTGCACAAAACCAAATACTCCGAGAACAGCGTGATTGTGAATATCTTCACGCGCGATGCGGGCGTGCAGTCGTTTATCGTGAAGGGAGCCTACTCGAAACAGCGGCGCGGCACGATGGCGCTGCTGGAAAACCTCTCCATGATTGAGGTGGTATTTGATGATAAAGGTCAGAATATCAAGTTTTTCAAGGAGGTTTCACTTCTCCATTCATACCAGCTCATTCCGTTTGATTTGGTGCGCCGTACGATTTTTATTTTTTATAATGAATTGATTTATAAAATATTAAGGGAATATCGGGCGGATGCTGCCTTGTACGATTTTGTGGAATCATCTTTGCTGGAACTGGATGACGAGCAGGCCCATCTCACCGATATCCATCTGCGTTTTATGGTGAAGCTCGCCCATGTGATGGGTATTTTCCCCGCCACCAACTATTCCGACTACAATTCCATTTTCTCCATCGACGAATCCTGTTTTGTGCATGAGTATTTCGACTATCCCAACTTCCTCAGCCGTGAGGCTTCTGCCTATTTGTGGCAGTTGATGAATGGGGAGGATGTTCCGGTTTTGCCGCACAAAGTTGTTCGTAATGAATTGCTATACGGAATGTTACGTTATTTTGAGGAGCATAATAGTCAGATTGGTAAAATTGAGTCGGTGGAGATTTTGTCGCAGCTGTTGGGGGCATAGGGGAGTGGTTTTATCAACATTTTTATTTGTATAAGAATTCCGAAAATTGTGCGGAAAAGGATGGATTTTGGTTATCTTTGCCAAAATTTTTCCTATGAAGTGTAAAATCGTCAACCAATCGCAGAATGCGCTTCCGGCGTATGCCACGCCATACTCTGCCGGCATGGATTTGCGTGCCGACATTCCCGACCCCATTACCATCGGCTCGCTTGAAAGAGCAGTTGTGCCCACCGGTATTTTTATTGAACTGCCCGTCGGCTTCGAGGCGCAGATTCGTCCCCGCAGCGGTCTGGCCATCAAGAGCGGCATCACGGTCATCAACTCGCCCGGCACTATCGATGCCGACTATCGCGGCGAGGTGAAGGTCGGTCTGGTCAACCTGTCGAAAGAGTCGTTTACCATCAACCCCGGCGACCGCATCGCCCAGATGGTGGTGGCGCGCCATGAGGTCGTGGAATGGGAAGAAGTTACGGAATTATCTGACACTGAACGTGGTGCAGGCGGCTTCGGCAGCACAGGAAAACATTGAACGTCAATATGATTCATCGCGTCTCAAATTACAAATAAACCATCAACCTGAATGAAAAAGATCCATTTTATTGCTATTGGCGGTAGTGCCATGCACAATTTGGCCATCGCCCTCCATCAGAAAGGTTACACCATCACCGGCTCCGATGACGAGATCTTCAATCCCGCTAAAGGAAGATTGGAGAAATACGGACTGCTGCCCGACTCCATCGGCTGGAATCCCGACAAAATCACGCCCGATTTGGATGCTGTCATTCTGGGCATGCACGCCCGCTTGGACAATCCTGAGCTGCTGAAAGCCAAGGAGTTGGGTGTGAAGGTCTATTCCTATCCCGAATTTCTGTATGAACAGAGCAAAGACAAGCTCCGCATTGTGGTGGGCGGCAGTCACGGCAAAACCACCATCACGGCAATGATTCTGCATGTGCTTCAGTATCACCATATTGACTGCGACTATATGGTGGGTGCCCAGTTGGCTGGTTTTGAGGTGATGGTGAAATTGTCGCACGAGGCCAAGATCATGGTGATGGAAGGCGACGAGTACCTGACCTCTCCCATCGACCGCCGTTCCAAATTCCACCTGTACCAGCCCAATGTGGGCATTATCAGCGGTATCGCGTGGGATCACATCAACGTTTTTCCGACCTTCCCGCAGTATGTGGACACGTTCCGCACCTTTGCCAAGATGATCGATCGTACATTTATCTATTGTAATGATGATGAAAATGTTAGGATGTTGGGAGAAGAGATTGAAGGCGTAAAAAAAGAGCCGTACACGGTGCATCCGTACGTGATTCGCGACGGGGTGACCTGTCTGCTGACGGATGCCGGCGAGGTGCCGATGCAGATTTTTGGCAAGCATAACATGGCGAACCTCAATGCGGCGCGGTTGGCGTGCCGTGAGGTCGGGGTGAGCGATGCGCAGTTCTACGAGGCCATCCGTACCTTCAAGGGCGCCTCGAAGCGTCTGGAGCTGGTGAAGCGGAACGACAGGGGAGTGGTTTACAAAGATTTCGCCCATTCACCATCCAAGTTGAAAGCCACCATCGGAGCGGTGCGTGAGCAGTATCCTGACCGCCGGTTGGTGGCCTGCATGGAGCTGCACACCTTCAGCAGTCTGTCGCAGGAGTTCCTCTGCCAGTATCAGCATGTGATGGATGCCGCCGATGTGTCGGTGATTTTCTTCGACCCGAAAGCGGTGGAGCACAAGAAGTTGCCACCCATCACAAAAGAGATGGTGTATGAAGCCTTCGGCCGTACCGACTTGGAGGTTTTCACCGATACAGAGTCGTTGCACATCTTCCTGTTGAATCATCGCGAGCCGGCGACGGCCTACCTGCTGATGAGTTCCGGCAATTTCGGCGGCCTCGTGTTTGAGGAGCTGGCCGACGAGCTGCTGGCATAGGGTAGAGACGCGATTCATCGCGTCTCATGGTATGATACCATCAGACATTCCTTGCAGCCGTAAAAAACAAACAGCCGTGGCGATTCCGCCACGGCTGTTTGTTTTTTCCCCCAGTGGGAAAGATTATTTCACGATGTCCATCTCTTCGATGAAGCGGTGTGCACCGGCGAATTTGTCCACCACGAACAGCACGTAGCGGATGTCCACGCAGATGCAGCGCTGCAGCTCGGTGTCGAAGATGATGTCGCTGCAGAGGGCCTCGATGTTGCCGTCGAAGGCACAGCCGATGAGCTCGCCGTTGCCGTTGAGCACGGGGCTGCCGGAGTTACCGCCGGTGATGTCGTTGTTGGTGATGAAGCAGACCGGCAGTTTGCCGTCTTTCATCGCATACTGGCCGAAGTCCTTGTCGAGGATGAGTTTCTTCAGCTTCGGGTTCACGTCGAACTCGGGATCGTTCGGAATCTCTTTCTCGAGGATGCCTTCAGCGGTGGTGTAGTGCAGGTACTGCACGCCGTCAGCCGGATAGTAGTCGCACACGGTGCCGTAGGTGCAGCGCATGGTGGAGTTGGCATCGGGATACATGGGCTGTCCTTTCTGCATCTCCATCAGGGCAGCCATATAGGTACGGCGAGGAGCGCTGACCTTGCTGTTGGCACTCATATAAATTCCTTGATATTTGAAGATATGTGCCAGCATGGCTTTGTAGTAGGTGTAGAGCGGGTCGTTGTCAAGCACCTTTTGGTTCGGTTTGTCAAGATATTTGGCAAGATTGGCTTCGCTGCCGTAAACGGATTTCTCCATGCAGGCTTTGGCAAAAGCGTCGAAGTTGCCCTTGTAGTTCTTGTTGATGTATTCGAAAATACCTTCCGGCCAGTAGTCAGCGGGCAGCTGCTGCATGAGGCGCAGGGTGGCGGCAATCACATTCTGCTCGGTGAGTGCGTCGGCACCTTCCATGTATTCACGATAGCTCTTGAGCATTTCCTCTTTCTCGCTCTGGCTCACCGCTTCGGTGGGGAGCTTGGGCAGGTTGTAGGGAGCGAAGAGCATCTTGGAGTTGCGGAGGCTCATGTTGGTGTACATGAAGGCACGCATGGCCTGTACATCCACTTCGGAGCAGGCCTTCTCGATTTTCTCCAACGGGTTGCCGTAGAGTTCTTTGCGCTTGTTGTCGGCGTTGATCCATTTCAGCAGCTCGGCTTCCTGAGCGGCTTTCTTGTCGGCGATGCCGAGCTTGATGAGGCTGGCATACTGTCCCTTCTGGTTCTTCCACATGTTCGACATGCTGGCATAGTCGGAGGCGTAGGCGATGCGCACCTCGTCGCGGGCGTTCATCTGCTCGCGGATGACGGGCAGGATGACATCCAGTGCTTCGAAGATGGGCTTGTTCTGGCACTCAAGAGTTTGGCGCACCTCGTAGGAGGTCATGTAGCGGGTGGTACGTCCCGGCACGCCCCATACCATTGCGTAGTCGCCATAGTTGATGCCTTTCAAACTGATGGGCAGCGAGTATTTCGGCTTCATGGGAACATTGTTCTCTGAATATTCTGCCGGACTGCCGTCGGGTGCGGTGTAGATACGGAACATTGAGAAGTCACCGGTGTGGCGGGGCCATACCCAGTTGTCGGTCTCGTCGCCGAACTTGCCGATGCTGCTCGGGGGAGCACCCACCAAGCGCACGTCGCGATACACTTCATATACAAACATATAGTATTCGTTGCCATCGAAGAAGTCTTTGATGACGGCTTTGTAGCGGCCGTTCTCCTCAGCCTCGTTCACAAGGTCGGCAGAGACTTTCTTGACCATCTTCTGGCGGTCGGAGTTCTTGGTCTCCGAGGTGACACCTTCCAGCACTTTGGCGGTCACATTCTCCATGCGCACGAGGAAGGTGGCGGTAAGACCGGGGTTGGGAAGCTCCTCTTTGTAGGAAGCGGCCCAGAAGCCGTCCTTCAGGTAGTCGTGTTCAGTGGTGGAGTGGTCGGCGATGCTGCTGTAACCACAGTGGTGGTTGGTGAGCATCAGGCCGTTCTCGGAGATGATTTCGCCGGTGCAGAAGTGCTGCCCGTCGTTGCCGAGCTCCACAATGGCATCCTTGAGGGATGAGTTGTTGATGTCCCACATCTGTTCGGCGGTCAGGTGCAGACCGAGTTTTTGCATGGTGGCGTAGTTGTAGTCCTTCACGAACATGGGCAGCCACATGCCTTCATCAGGCGGATTGGTGGCACCGGCAGTCAGGAACAGACAAGCCAGCAGAGGTAACAGAAAGAATTTTTTCATAGAAAAAGCTTTAAGTTAATGATTAATAATTATTTGATGATGTTCATTTCTTTGATGAAGCGCTGTGCACCGGCATACTTGTCGATGATGAACAGCACGTAGCGGATGTCCACGCAGATGCATCTTTGCAGGTCGGTGTCGAAGATGATGTCGCTGCAGAGGGCCTCGATGTTGCCGTCGAAGGCACAGCCGATAAGTTCGCCGTTGCCGTTCAGCACGGGACTGCCGGAGTTGCCGCCGGTGATGTCGTTGTTGGTGAGGAAGCATACGGGCAGCTTGCCGTTCTTCATGGCATACGGACCGAAGTCTTTGTCAAGGATGAGTTTCTTGAGCTTCGGACTGACATCGAATTCGGGATCGCCGGGGATTTCTTTTTCGAGAATGCCTTCAGCGGTGGTGAAGTAGTTGTAGCGCACACCGTCCTTCGGCGAGTAGTCGCACACGGTGCCGTAGGTGCAGCGCATGGTGGAGTTGGCATCCGGGTACATGGGCTTGCCGGCGTTCATCTCCAGCATGGCGGCCATGTAGTTCTTGCGGGCGCTCTCAATGGAACTGTTGTAACCCCAGTAGGTGAAGATGTTCTGGAAGAGCGTCATGTACATGGCATAGCAGTAGCTGTTGATCATGTCTTTGTCAAGAGCTTTTTTGGAGGGCTTGTTGAGATATTGGACGAAGGCTTCTTCGCTGGAATAGATGGAAGATTTCATCGCAGCTTTGGCGAAAGCGTCGCAATCTCCCTTGTATTTTTCACGGATGAGATTGCAGAACTCCGGCTGCTGGTCCAGCGGCAGCGACATCCACAATTTCGAGATGGCGGCAATGGTTTTCTCTTCAGTGATGTAGTCGGTGTTGCCCATCTGTTTGCGGTATGCTTCGAGATACATGGCCTTTTCCTCATCGGTGAATTTCTTCTGTCCGTCAGCAAGGCTGGCTTCCACATCGAGGGGCGTGACGAGAAGTTTGGAGACGGTGAGGGCGAAGTTGGCGTACATCAGCTGGCGGAAGCCATCGATGTCGGCATTCTCGCACACTTCACGGATGGAGTCAACGGGGTTGCCGTATTTCTCTTTGCGCTCCTTCGACTGGTTGATCCATTTCAGCAGGTCTTTCTCCTCTTCGCGTTTCTTGTCGGCGATGCCGAGGTTGGTCAGACTGGCGATTTCGCCTTTCTGGTTCTTCCATGTGTTGGCCATGCTGGCATAGTCGGAGGCGTATTTGATACGCACCTCGTCGCGGGCGTTCATCTCCTCGCGGATGGCAGGCAGTACCATGTCGCAGAACTCCACGATGGGCTTGTCCTGTGTGGCGATCTGGAATTCCACCTCGTAGGAGGTGAGGTAGCGGTTGGTGCTTCCCGGGATGCCCCACACCATGGCGAAGTCGCCGGCTTCAATGCCTTTCATGCTGATGGGCAGCGAGTATTTGGGTTTCAGCGGAACATTCTCCTCGGAATATTCTGCCGGACTGCCGTCGGGAGCCGTGTAGATGCGGAACATGGAGAAGTCGCCGGTGTGGCGGGGCCATACCCAGTTGTCGGTCTCGTCGCCGAACTTGCCGATGCTGCTCGGAGGAGCACCCACCAAACGCACGTCGCGATACACTTCATAGATGAACATGAAGTACTGGTTGCCATCGAAGAAGTCCTTGATAGCCACGGTGTAACGGCCGTTTTCGCTGTACTCGTTCTTCAGCTCGCTGATGATTTCATCTTTATCACCACCCTCTACCAAAACTTTGGCAGTCACATCTTCCATGCGGAGGAGGAACGTGGCGGTCATGCCGGGGTTGGGGAGCTCGTCTTTGTTGGTGGCGGCCCAGAAACCGTCCTTCAGGTAGTCGTGCTCAAGGGTGGAATGCTCGGCGATGCGCTCGTAGCCACAGTGGTGGTTGGTCAGCATCAAACCCTGCTCGGAGATGATCTCGCCGGTGCAGAAATGGTCGCCGTCGTTGCCCAACTCCACAATGGCGTCTTTCAGCGAGGAGTTGTTGATGTCCCACATCTGCTCGGCGGTCAGGTGCAGCCCGAGGTGCTTCATGGTGGCGTAGTTGTAGTCTTTCACAAACATAGGCAGCCACATGCCTTCATCGGGCGGATTGGTAGCGCCCAGTTGCACGGTCAAGAGTGCAAGGATGGGTAATAACAGGAATTTTTTCATAATGATAATTATAAATGATGAATAATGAATTATTTGCAATTTTTACAGACAATGCTTTTCACCTCTTCGTTGTCGAAAATGACGATGGGCAGCTTGTCGAAAAGTCCGCACAGACGGGCGGCATCGCGTTCGGAGGCCAGCTGCACGGCCAGTGTCATGTTGCCGCTCATGTAGAGTTCCTCGCGCACGGCGGAGAGGGAGATGAACGAGAAGAGGAAGTCGTTGGAGATGCTGGGATCGTTGAGGAACGGCTCCATCAGGCTCACCGCATACACATAGTCAGCGTTCTTCACGAAGATGGAGGCCAGCTTGTAGGCATTCTCCCATGAGGACATCACAGGGTTGCGGATAGCTTTGATCTTGGCGTAAGTATTGTCCAGCAGGGTTGTGCTTTCTGTGGTGGCAGGGGCACTCTTCAGATAGTCAATGATTTGGAACTGGAATTCCATGTTGAGGTTGTTGACCTGCTCCTGTGGAATGTCTTTCAGAACATAGAGACGGTCAATATTGGCCTGGCGGATGTTGATGTCGTTGAGGTCGGCGAAGGGGGAGCCGGAGGCCACCTTGGCCACGGCATCGTTGTACTGGGCGGTCTGGTTGGTGTTGTCGAGCTTGGTCACATCCAGCATCTCGGTGGCGGTGCGCACGTTCACGCCGCCGTCAGCCACGCTCTGCATGTAGAGGCGGTTGGTGAGGAAGGGCTGGAAGTTCTTGCCGTTGGGGATCTCCTGACGGGTGGCGGCCTGCGCGTTGTAGTGCTTGGCTTCCACCTCTTTGATCATGTACTGCTGGATGGCCATGGCCAGTCCGTAGTTCTTAGCCGCCATCGCACGGTTGAATTTCGCCACTGCGAAATCCTGCTCGTTGTCGCCGTCAATTTTGTAGCGGATGTGCAGGGTGATGACCGCACAGCGTTCCTGTTTCAGATAGTCGGCGTCCAGCTCCTTGGCGATCTTGCCGCCGTTGGCTTTCAGCTTCGACACGGCTTGTGCCTTGGTGCCGATGGCCATCTCGCCGTAGGTGGGGTGGTTCACGATGTCCTTTTTGAACTGTTCCCAGCCGTCGCTGTAGGTCAGCGCCACCTCGAACGCTTTCTCTTTGAACTGCTGCTGGAGGGCGTTGGCGATGCTCTTGCCGCGGCGCTCCTGATTTTTCTGTGCGGTGGCGTCGCCCGAGAAGTTGAGCGAGTTGCTCACCACCACCTCGGCGCCCTCCACCACGAAGCCGGGTTCGTTGAGGGCGACCAGATAGGGCTGGATGTCGTCGAAGGTGAGGTCGTATTTCTTGTCCTCGAAAGGCACGGTCAGCGTGAGGGTGTTGGTCTCTGCCACGGGCACCCACTCACCGGCGGGCTTCACCGTGTTGATGTCTTTTGCGAAGTAAAGAGGCTCAGTATAGTTGGCATTCTTGCACTCCACCTGCTTCTTCAACACGTTGCGGCATACATATTTGCCGTCTTTTACAATGATGATGATGATGTCATATTCGGCATCGTCGGCAATCTCCTGCGGCACGTCGGCGATGGGGGCGAGGATCTTGGTGGTCTTCTTGCCCGTGGCCTGGTTCTGGTCGAGGATGTCCTCAAAGGTGATGATCTTGGTCATGTAGCCGTGGTTCGGGCGGTCGTGGTCCACATTGTTCACTCCGTCGCATTCGTACTGGCTGTGCTGCACGAAGTCGAGCACGATGGCGTCACCCTCCTTGCCGATGAGCCGCTTGATAGCCTTGTTGTCGTCATGGCTGAAATATACCACGCCGTCTTTCACCGACAGGCATTCCGAAAGCATCTCCAGACCCTTCTCGGTCATGCATTTTTTGCACAGCTGCTCGTCGTAGCCGGCCAGACCGAGTTTGGTGCGGGTGTAGGGGAGGTCTTTGCTGAGCTGGCGGGGTTTGCCGTTGTTGAAGGTGCGGTCGTTGGCAAAGATATAGGAGGTGTAGATGCTCTTCATGTATTTGTCGAACTCATAGCCGAAACCGATATAGGTATATTGGCGGTCGAGCAGCACGGCGGCGGTCTTGGCGTTCTTCAGCAGGGGCTTGATGAGCTCAAGGCATACATCGTAGTAGCAGTAGTCCTTGTCGCCCAGCGTGGCCTTGGCCTTCGACACCAGCTCTTTGCCATGGGTGCCGAGACCGTACTTCTTGAGTCGTTGCTCGGTGGTGCGGTACGGAGCGACGCCTTCTGCGGTTTTCTCCTCCTTACTGGCTTCATATACAGCCTGATATGCAGCGGTGGAATCCAGACGGATGTCGGTCTTCATGGCCGGCAGGAAGGCGTATTCCGCACGGGCGGCATTCACCATGTCCACCATGCATTCGTAAAGAATCTTGTGGCTGAAATTGTTGGGAGCGAAATTTTTGACGTAATTTTTGTTGCTTTTCAGCGCCTCCGGATTGAAATTCTCGTAAGGGTTTTCCGTCTGGGCAAAGCATAAATTACTGAAAATAAAGCAGGAAAGAACTGCCAAAAGGAAGAGTTTCTTCATCATATTTTATTTTTATTATTCTCTGTAAAAACTTGCAATAATAAGATTTTTTTTTGAATAATAAAGCCTTTTTTTGATGAGGAAAAAGAATTTTTTTGTAAAATAAAGAGGTGATTATTTCCCCACCGTGATGACGGTGAAATCCTCTTCGCGCAAGTGCTGCCGTGCCACTTCGCGTACCTCCTCAGCGGTAATACCCTGAATGGTGTTGTGCAGCTCGGTGAAACGGTGCTCATCTTCGCCAAAGTTGTTCCACTGGGTGAAGGTCTGCATGTACTGTACCGTGCCGTCAACAGAGCGCAACAGTCTGCCCGACATGTAGTTGCGTACGGTGTCCAGCTCTTCGTCGCTCACCAGTTCGGTGCGCAGTCGCTCCATCTCGTCGAAGCAGGCGCGGATGGCCGCCTCCGTCTTGTCGTTGTTGACCTCGCAGTCGATATAGTGCACCGCTCCGTTGAGGTAGTAGAACGGGTAGCCCCCGATGCCGTAGGTGTAGCCGTTGCGCTCGCGCAGGTTCTGCATGAGACGGGAGCCGAAGTAATTGCAGAACAGCGTATTGACAAAGTTGAAGGCGTGTACCTCGCTGTCGTGGTAGCGAAGTGCGGGCTGGCACAGCACCAGCGAGGTCTGCAGCGCGTCATCCCACGTCTCGCTGATGCGGCGCGGCGTGTAGCTGTTGCGAATGTCGGGTAGCAGCGGAGATGCCTTTCCGTGAGCGATTTCCGCAAAACAGCCGGCGGTGAAATCCAGCAGCTTCTCGTCGGCATGGCCGGCCACGAAGAGACGCACGTTTTCGGCACAGCAGGTCTGCTGGTGATACTGCTCGAGGTCGGCGATGGTGATGTTCTTGAAATCGCTGAGCTCCACGATTTTGCCATACGGAAAATCTTTCCCGAAAAAGTGGTGGAACATCAGCTGCGAGGAGCGGAAGTCCACCTTCTCGCGGTGGTACTCCCAATCTTTGATGGTCTTGGCACGATACCGTTCCAGCTCGCGTTTCCTGAATTTCGGAGTGGTGAAAAGACGGGCGATCTGCGCGATGACAAGGGAATAGTTTCTGACAGGAACCTGCACGTTGACAGTTACTTGCGAAAGTCCGATGGTGACGCTGAGGGAGGCTCCGTAGAAGTCGAGGAAGTCCTCGAAGCGGTCGGCGCTCTGGGTGGGATGGCTCTCTTTGAGCAGGTCGTAGCAGAAGCCGGCCACCTTTTTCTGCGGTTCGTAGAGCGAGCCGGCATTGATGACGATGGAGAGGTGGATGAGATCCAGCTGGTCGTTGGGGAACCAGTAGAGCGGTATGCCGTTGCCGAGGGTGAAACGGCGGGGCGGTTCAAGGGTGATGTCGCGGGCGGGCCGTGCGGGCGGGGGAGTGGTGCGGTCGAGCGGCATGTTAGTTGAGTTCGTAGGTGGTGCCCTCCTTGGTGTCCTTCAGGGTGATGCCCATCTCGGTGAGCTTGTCGCGGATGAGGTCGGCCACGGTCCAGTTCTTGTTGGCCTTGGCGTCTTTGCGGATGTCGATGATGAGAGACATGAGCGCGTCGGTGTATTCGGAACTGCCGCCGGCAGCCTCTTCTTTCATGCCCAATACGTCATAGAAGAAGGTCTGGAAGTAGCGAACCAGCAGGTCGAGGTCTTCGGCGGTGAGGGCGAGCTTGCCGTCACGCACCGAGTTGATGATGCGGGAGGCTTCGAACAGCTCGGCGATGAGGTTCGGCGTGTTGAGGTCGTCGTTCATGGCCTCGTAGCAACGCTGCACCCATGCGGCGATGTCGGCGTCGGAGTGGTCGCCGGCTTTCAGCTTCGGCAGCAGTGCGGCGGCGGCATACAGTTTGCGCATGCCCTTCTCGGCCGCCTGCAGCGCATCGTTCGAGAAGTCGAGCGTGCCGCGGTAGTGCGCCTGCAGCACGAAGAAACGGATGGTCATCGGCGAGTAAGCCTGCTTCAGACTGGGATGCGTGCCGTTGAAGAACTCGTTGAGGGTGATGAAGTTGCCTAACGATTTGCCCATCTTCTGACCGTCGATGGTGATCATATTGTTGTGCATCCAGTATTTCACCGACTCGACGCCGTTGGCCACGGTGCTCTGGCACACTTCCGACTCATGGTGCGGGAAGAGCAGGTCCATGCCGCCACCGTGAATGTCGAATCTTTCTCCCAAATATTTGGTACTCATTGCGGTACATTCGATGTGCCAGCCCGGGAACCCGTCGCTCCACGGCGAGGGCCAACGCATGATGTGCTCCGGTGCAGCCTTCTTCCACAGGGCGAAGTCAGCCGGGTTGCGCTTCTCTTCCTGTCCGTCCAAAGTGCGGGTGTTGGCCAGCAGTTCGTCGAGTTTGCGACCCGACAGTTTGCCATAACCGAAATCTTTGTCGAATTTGGCTACATCAAAATATACAGAACCTTCTGATACGTAGGCATATCCAGCGTCCAAAATGCGCTGTACCATGTCGATCTGCTCGATGATGTGTCCGGAGGCACGCGGCTCAATCGAGGGACGCTTCACGTTGAGGGCGTCCATGGCGCGGTGGTAGCTGTCCATATAATATTGTGCCACCTCCATCGGCTCCAACTGCTCCAGACGGGCCTTCTTGGCGATTTTGTCCTCGCCGGCGTCGGCGTCGTGCTCCAAGTGCCCCACGTCGGTGATGTTGCGCACGTAACGCACTTTGTAGCCGATGTGCTGCAGGTAGCGGAACACGAGGTCGAAGGTCACCGCCGGACGGGCATGGCCGAGGTGCGGTTCGCCATAAACGGTCGGGCCGCAGACATAAAGCCCCACATGAGGCGGATTGAGCGGTTCGAAATGTTCTTTCTTCTTTGTGAGGGTGTTGTAAATTTCAAGACGGGCTTTGTTGTCAGAGGCTTCCATAATTCAATATTTATGCTAAAAACGGCGGCAAAGATACGCATTTTTCAGCAATTGTAGAGCGAGGGAAAATGATGGATTTTTTATTATATTGATTATCAATAAAATATTTAAAAATGAAAATTTATAAAGTGAAGATAAAAGCTCGATAAAAAATCGTAATTTTGCAGTCCATATCTTTAAATTATAATACTATGAAAATCAATTTGAAAGGAATCGGCCAAGTCGAAGTTGAAGCTCCCTGTTCCATCATTGATCTCATTCTCCGCGCCAACCCGGAAGTGCTCAACACTTTCTGCGCCGCCAAAATCAACGGCAAGGTGGTTGACCTGCGCGATACGGTCAGTGAGGACTGTGAGATTGAGTTGCTGGACAAGGATGCCCCAGAGTCTTTGCCGATCTTGCGGCATACGACCGCGCACATCATGGCTGAGGCCGTCAAACATCTTTATCCCCACGCCAAACTTACCATCGGACCTTCTACCGACCGTGGCTTTTTCTACGATTTCGACTGCGAGCCTTTCAGCCGCGCCGATCTCGACGCCATCGAGAAGGAGATGAAGAGCATCATCAAGAAGGCCACCCGCCTCGAACGCAAGGTGGTCTCCCGCGAAGAAGCCCGTGAAATCTTCACCAAGCTGGAGGAACCTTACAAAATCGAGCTGCTGGATGCCGTGCCCGAAGGCGAGCGCATCACCATCTATTCGCAGGACGATTTCTCCGACCTCTGCACCGGCCCGCATCTTCTCAACACCCGCTTGATCAAAGGGTTCAAACTTATCTCAACGTCAGCTACTTACTGGCGTGGCGACCGCAGCAACAAGTCGCTCACCCGTATCTTCGGCGTCGCCTTCTTCACCAAAGAAGACCTTGAAGAGCATTTGACCTATCTCGAAAATATCAAGAACCGCGACCACAACAAGCTGGGCCGCGAGATGGAGCTTTTTGCCACCGTTGACGTTATCGGTCAGGGACTTCCGCTCCTTCTGCCCAAAGGCGCTAAAATTGTGCAGACGCTGCAGCGCTGGATTGAGGATTTGGAAGACAACGAATGGGGTTACATCCGCACCAAAACTCCGCTGATGGCCAAGAAAGACCTGTATGAGATTTCCGGCCACTGGCAGCATTACAGAGATGGCATGTTCGTCATCGGCGACCCCGAAGACGAAGAGGTGATGGCATTGCGTCCTATGACCTGCCCGTTCCAATACTTTGTTTACAAGGCATCGCCCAAGTCGTACCGCGACCTGCCGAAACGCTATAGCGAGACCTCCACGCTGTTCCGCAACGAGGACTCCGGCGAGATGCACGGCCTCACCCGCGTGCGCCAGTTCACCATCAGCGAAGGTCACCTTATCGTGCGTCCCGACCAGATGGTGGATGAGTTCAAGGGCTGCCTTGCATTGGCTAAATATTGTCTGAACACCCTTGGTCTGCAGGACGATGTCACCTATCATCTCTCCAAATGGGATCCCACCAACACGAAGAAATATATCGGTACCGCCGAAGAGTGGGAAGAGAGCCAGCAGCATATCCGCAATATCCTCAACGAGCTCAACATCCCCTTCGTGGAAGATGACGACGAGGCCGCTTTCTACGGTCCCAAGGTGGATATCAATGCCAAGAATGTTTACGGCAAGGAAGACACCATGATTACCGTGCAGTGGGATGCACTTCTGGCTCCGCGCTACGACATGTTCTATATCGACCAGAACGGCAACAAGGTGCGCCCCAACGTTATCCACAGAACGAGCATCGGTTGCTACGAACGTACATTGGCTTGGTTGATAGAGAAATACGAGGGAAAATTCCCCACGTGGCTCTGTCCCGAACAGGTGCGTATCCTGCCCATCTCCGAGAAGTTCCAGGAGTATGCCGAGCAGGTGTGCGATCGTTTGGCGAAAGCCGGCATCCGCGTCACGGTGGACAGCCGTTCCGAGAAGATCGGCTACAAGCTGCGTGAAGCCCGCGTTGACCGTCTGCCCTACGCACTGATTGTGGGCCAGAAAGAGGCCGACGAGCAGGTGGTTTCCGTGTGGAACCGCACAGCAGGCGACAAAGGCTCCTGCACAGTGGATGAGTTCATCGCCACCATCCTTGAAGACATCAACACCAAGGCACTCCAGCCCAAATAAAGGTTGGAATATTTTACAGCAAACCCCTTCTCAGGTTTTCGCCAAAATAAAACGGAAAAATGAGGAGGGGTTGTTTTTATGAGTGAAAAAAGTTGTATTTTTGCACGCCCAAAAAGCGAGGGGATGTAGCTCAGTTGGTAGAGCACTTGGTTCGCAATCAAGGGGTCGCGGGTTCGAATCCCGTCTTCTCCACATCCACTTAACAAAAAGCGCGTGCAGGAAGCACGCGCTTTCGTGTTTAAGGGGGCTTCAATGATTATTTGCAGGTGATAATTTCATCATTTATTATGGCATAGATTTTCTCTAACTGAAGATGGATGTATTTGTATTTTACTATAGTAAATCATATACGGAGGTGGCTATTAATATTTTAATTTCTCGTAAACTTGTCCATTTAATAAATAATACCTCCCATCAAGATCAATGGCTATCCCGAGTTCCCCACTTCTAAAGTCCTCCTTATAAATAAAACGATCATCTCCGATCTGTACTATCATTTTACGGGGATCTCCAATGTAACTCACCTTGCTGTATAATACGAAGGTCAATAGGTATTCCTTGTGAGCTTTAATTCTCACTCTATTTTTTGAGTGGTCATTACGCCACTTCTTCACACTGAAGATGGAATATATATCGTTGTTCTCATTATGAACATCCATTACCACATGGGTTTTAAACATCCTTATTCTATCCACATGGCACAGACACTGAATGGTGTCGCCCTGCATAGAATTGGATTGTGAGTGCAAAAGCGGAAGAAATATCAACCAAATTGTTATTGTGCAAATAAAATTTCTCATCGTTATCGCTACAATAGTATTTCAAGACACTTCAGTTTTTTTTTTTTTTTTTTCTCTTTTCTCGCAAAAGCCCCATACTTTGCGAAGCTGGAAGTTGACGTTGCAAAGTTACAAATTTTTTTTCTTGACGCTGCCCTCAAGCCCATCGGTCGAAAATCGACTGATGGGCTACAACAATAGTTATGAAGCATCTTTATACGGAATCATGGCGTTTGGTGTTGTAATACGAGGGACAACCAATTTTATTGTGTCATCATTAGAACGTAATTTTTGACCGACAAAAATAGTAAAATTTTTAATTAAAATATCAATTCACTGAAATATTTTTAATCTTTATTGAAAATAATATCAATTTCATTGATTATGTTATCAATAAAAATCAACGAATGAATCAGGCGGAGAAAGTCCCTGGTTACTCTATCTCCAAATAAAAACTCACCGGACGGAAGCCGTCGTTGCAGCTGATCATGGCACTCATGGGGTTGCGCATCCAGCCGTCGAAGAAGTTTCCCTCGCCGCGGGCCAACGCCTCCACAAATTGCTGCATGCTCTTCCATGCCTCATCGCACAACCCCTCCGGCTGTTTCCCGTCAATGGAAATCCAAACCTGCCCTTCATGCACCTCACAGGCATGTTCGATGGGGTTTTCGTATTTTGCCATCAGGTCGGGATAGACGGTCTGGCGTATGGCCGTGATTTTGATTCTGTTCATCTTCTGTGGGAGACTATGCATGCGCTGTTTTTACGGTTGAGACAATGACTGCATCGTCTTTACGGTTGAGACAATGCATGCATTGTCTTTACGGTTGTTTGATTATTTTGCTGGTGGCCAGTACCTGGCCGTTGTTTATCAACCTTATAAGATAAAGGCCCGTGGCGTATTGCGACAGGTCGATTGATACGTTTTGTAGGGACGCCCCACGTGCGTTCGAAATGACAACCACATCCAGCAATCTGCCATACAAATCCAACACCCGTATTTCAGCATCCCCTAATTGTCCATTGTTTATGGAACATTGTACATTGACCATTCCCGTGGTGGGGTTGGGATAGATGTGGATGTTGGCGGTCGGGTAATGGAAAATGCCATTGGTGTCGATGGGTATGGTATCGGCAGGCACTGTGTCGGTGGGCACGGTATCGATGATGACCGTGGTGGTATCCATGTAAACATCATTCAGACAGGAGGCAAAGAATTCGTAGATTTCATCGGTGATATCCACATCGCGCCAAGGACCGTGGCACCATTCGTGCTGTCCGCCGTTCACCTTGATCAGTACGGTTTTTGTGCCGAAAATGCCGTTGTTGTATTCAAATCTCTCAAAGGTTCGGTCATCCTCCATGAGGTCGGGGTAGAGGGTGTGGACGGCGGTGTCGGAGCACTGGTTATAGCTGCGCCAGAACTCCACGGTGGCCTCCGCGCCGAGGCCCACATTCACGACAAGGCCGTATTGGAAATTGCCGTCGTTGTAGGTCACGATGCTGTCGGCGGTGCCGTGTACGTGCATCGCACTCACATGGCCGACAGGTGTGTAGGAAACAATCTCGTTGCCGATGGTGCCGCACACCGAGGCGATGGCCTTGATGCGGTCGCCATGCTCAATGGCCATGCGGTTCGACATGAAGCCTCCCATGGAAACCCCTGTGCAGAATACATTGTTGGTGTCAATATTGTAATGGTTGATGAGGCTGTCGAGGATGGCCATCATCAGACCGGTGTCGTCCCGCCCTTCACTGGCCACAATCGTATCTTCTCCCACGATGGCACTGACGCCGGAATGCCAAGCGTTCATCGTAAGGGTCGTGTCCATTGCGGTGAAGGTGTCGGGCAGCGCCTGCGGGGTGATGGTGATCCAACCGTGTGCATCTGCAATCCGGTCAAAATCAGCATTTTCCCGCACTTCATACATGTTTCCACCCAGTCCGTGAAAGATAAATACCACAGGCGTGGGGGTGCTGGAATCATAGCTTTCCGGCACATATTCCAAATATTGGCGCGTGGTGTCCTCCCAAGTGATGGTTTTGAGGGTTTGCGAAAATGCCGAAAAACAAAGGCACAAAGAAACCAGCAAAAGGATTGTTTTTTTCATTGAAATAATATTTTTGTAGAGGCGGTGCATGCACCGCCTCTACATGATGTTGTCCGTTTCCGTTACCGCAATAAAAACCGTTCGGCCTCGATGGCGGCCTTGCAGCCCGATGCGGCGGCGGTGATGGCCTGGCGGAACTGCGGGTCCTGCACGTCGCCGGCAGCGAAAACGCCCTCCACACTGGTGGCGGTGCTGTCGGGTTTGGTGACGATGTAGCCCTGCGCATCCAGCTCGATCTGGCCTTTGAACAGCTCGGTGACGGGCGTGTGGCCGATGGCCACGAACACACCGTCAACGGGTAGGGTAGTGTCGGTGTTCTCCACACGGTTGTGAACTGCCAGTCCAGTGACGGCCTTCACAAATCCTTTTTTCTCGCCCACAATCTCGGTGGGCACGCTGTTCCACACCACCTCGATGTTGGGGGTGTCGAACACGCGCTGCTGCATCGCCTTGGAGGCGCGGAACTCGTCGCGGCGATGCACCAGATAGACTTTGTTGCACAGCTTGGCAAGGTAGGTGGCCTCCTCAAGGGCGGTGTCGCCGCCGCCCACCACAGCCACGTCTCTGCCACGGAAGAAGTTGCCGTCGCAGGTGGCGCAGGCCGACACGCCGAAACCGCGGTAGGTCTTCTCGCTCTCCAATCCCAGCCAGCGCGCTGTGGCACCCGTAGCAATAATGACCGTGTCGGCCATGTACTCGTCGGCGTCATCCACCACACAGCGGAAAGGACGCTGCGAGAAATCGACCTCCGTCACCATGCCGGTGCGTATGTCGGTGCCGCAACGCACGGCCTGCTCGCGGATATCGTCCATGATGGCGGGACCGGACATCCCCTTTGGGTATCCCGGGAAGTTCTCCACCTCAGTGGTGATGGTGAGCTGACCGCCGGGGGTCATGCCTTCAATCAATATCGGATGCAAATCGGCACGGGAAGCATAGATGCCCGCAGTGTAGCCCGCCGGCCCCGAACCGATGATGAGACATTTGGTTTGTTCCATGATGATTCTGTTTAATTGTTTGTTTGAGATTCCGCCGACCTGCGGTCTGCGGAATGGTGTCATCCATTGTGGTTAAACCGTCTGTAGAGACGCGATTAATCGCGTCTCTACAGATCCAAAAACGCAATCACATCTCCCTTCTTCACCTTCTCGCCTTGGCTCACCACCACTTGCAGCAGCTTGCCGCTGTAGAGGGCCTTCACCTCGTCCTGACCGTAGTAGGCCTCCACGAAGCAGAGGGTGTCGCCTTCCTTGTAGGCCGTTCCCTGCGGCGGGTTCATGCCCTGTCCGGTCACAGGAACCTCCCACAGCACGATACCGTCGGAGGGGGAGATGACGGGCTTCGCGTCGGGATGTTTCTCCTGTACGCTGGCTATCAGCTCTTCACGCACCACCTCGGGCAGCTTGATCTCCTTCACGATGACTTTGATGTTGGACTGCTGCTTCTTGGCTTCGAGGTCGCGCTCGAAATTTTTCTTCGCCGCACCGCTCTTGTAGTCGATGTACTGTGTCGGGTGCATGGCGTACTCGAACAGCTCTTCTTCGTCTTCGCCAACATCCCAGCCCTGCTCTTCCATCAGCTTGCGGTACTTCGGCAGCTCGTCGGGATAGTTGTCCTGCGGGTTGGAGGTGAAAAACTCGTAACCTTTCTCCTTGGCGAGCTCGAGAATTTCGGGAGCCAACGTGCCGGGCAGTGTGCCTGCCTTGCCGAGAATCATGTCCCACTGCTTCTGGTCCATCGCGCTGAAGCGCGGCTTGCCCTGCGCCATCGACAGGATGTTCATCAGGGCGATGTTCTTAACATACTGGCTGAAAGGCGTTACCAACGGCGGGTTGCCCACCTTCGGCCATACATAGGCGACCTCTTCGAAGAGCTTCACCAACAGTTCGTCCTCGGAAACCTCTTTTTGTCCGCTGGCTTTCAGCGACATGTTGATGGCTTTGTGAACGCCCTTGAGGTCGGCCATCATGGAGCCCATCATGCCGCCCGGCAGTCCACAGCCCACCAGCAAGGAGGTGGAGACACGGTTTTTAGCATCAATCCAGTAGCCGAGGAAGTCGTCCATGAACTCCTGTGTGAGACGGCGCACCTCCATGTAGGCGTTCATGTTGATGTCGGGCACGTCGAAGCCTGCGTCTTTCAACATGGCCTGGATGGTGATGACATCGGGATGCACCATGCCCCATGACAGCGGCTCCACAGCCACGTCGATGATGTCGGCCCCCGCCTTGCACACCTCCAGCGTGGAGGCAACGGAGAAGCCGGGGCCGGTATGGCCATGGTACTGCACGAGGATGTGCGGGTATTTCTCTTTGATGGCTTTCACGAGGCGGCCGAGGGTAGCCGGACGGCCTACGCCGGCCATGTCCTTCAGTCCGATCTCATCGCAGCCGAAGGCCACCACCTTGTCCACCACGCCCATGTAATACTCCACGGTGTGGATGTCGGAGTGGGTGATGCTGAGGGCCACCTGCGAGATCATGCCCGCCTCTTTGGCGAACTTGACGGAGTTCTCGAGGTTGCGCGGGTCGTTGAGACCGCAGAACGAGCGGGCGATGTCCACGCCCTGCGCTTTCTTCACCTTGAACATCAGCTGGCGCACGTCGGCAGGCACGGGGTCCATGCGGAGGGCGTTGAGCGCGCGCTCCAGCATCTGGCACTGTATGCCGGCCTCGCGCAAAGGCTTGGTCCATGCGCGCACCGCCTTGTTGGGGTTCTCGCCATACAGAAGGTTCACTTGTTCGAAAGCACCGCCGTTGGTCTCCACACGGGCGAAACAGCCGCATTCCACGATGGCGGGCGCCACGCGCACTAACTGGTCCACACGGGGTTGGTACTTGCCTGATGATTGCCACATGTCACGATAGACGAGGCAGAATTTGACTTGTTTGCTCATATCAAATAGGTTATTAGTTTTATTTGAATTATTTGAAAAATCTTAAAATGTCCAAACCATTGGCATAAATGAGGAGGGCGATGAGAAGGATGAATCCCACCGTGTTGGCATAGCCGATGAACTTGTCGCTCGGTTTGCGCCGTGTGATCATCTCCACCAAAATGAAGAGAATGTAGCCACCGTCCAATGCGGGAATCGGCAGGAAATTCATGAAGGCGAGGATGACGGCAAGGAAAGCGGTCATGGTCCAGAAGACCTGCCAGTCCCAAACCTTGGGGAAGATGCTGCCGATGGTGCCGAAACCGCCAATCTGCGTGGCGCCCTCCTTGGTGAACACCAGCTTGAACTGCTTCACATAGTCGCCCAATGTGCTGAAGCCTCTGGAGATACCGGCCGGAATCGACTGCCAGAAGCCATAGTCAACATGCTCGTAGCCCAGTATCTCGCTCGGAGTTTTCACGGAAACCATCATCTTGCCTTCATCATTCAGCTTCACCACGGCACTGTCGGTCTTGCCGTCACGCACGTAGGCGATGCTGACCATGGCGTTCTTGTTTTTGGCAAAGGTTTTTTGGTAATCATAAAAAGAGAAAGTGGGTTTGCCGTTGACAGCGATGAGACTGTCGCCCTTCTTCAGCCCTGCCTTGGCGGCAGGGGATTCCGGCGGCACCGAGTCGAGCACGAAAGGCATCTCGAACTGGCAGAAGTACTGCTCCGATTTCTCTGCCCCGATGAGGGTCTGTGCGAAGCGGGAGTCCAAATAGACGGTCTCTTCGCGGGTCGTCGGCAGCTGCTGGTCGATACTTACGGCGTTGCTGTCCAGCGCCTCCACGTCGTTCTGGCGTTGCACCACCACCCGTTTGGCCCCGTCGATCAGCACCGCACCGGTGATGTCGACTGTACGTTCGGGTTTCACCCCGTCGATGGTGACGATGCGGTCGCCATTCTGGAAACCGGCCTTCTGCGCCGTCTCCGAGAAGTGCATGCCGTACTTGGCATTCTCAACCGGAATGTAGTCTTCACCCCAAGTGAACAGCACCACCACGTACAGCATCAATGCGGTGATGAAATTCACCAGCACGCCGCCGAGGATGATGAACAGCCGCTGCCACGCGGGCTTGGAGCGGAACTCCCACGGCTGTGGCTCCGCGGCGAGGTCGCCGGCCTTGGTGGTCTCGTCCACCATGCCGTTGATGCTGCAGTAACCGCCGAGCGGCAGCCAGCCGATGCCCCATTCCGTGTTCTCAGGGTATTTGCGCCAGTCGTCATCGTCCAACTTGGAGATGTCGATGCGCACCATCTTCTTCTTCCCTTTCTCGTCCAGCACGGGATTGCCGTCCGCGTCCAGCAGCTCCTCCATGTCGGACTGGTTGCGTGAGAAAAACTTGAAATGCCATTTCCCGTTGAATTTTTTGCATTTGAAAATGGAAAAATAGGGATTGAAGAACATGTAGAATTTGTCCACACGGGTGTGGAAGATGCGGGCGAAAGTGTAGTGCCCTAATTCGTGTGTGATGACCAGAAAGCTGAGACAGGCAAGAAGCCCTATGATTTGTGTTGTGATTCCCATGGTGATTTTTTATCGTGAAAAAGGTTGGTTAATGATCTCTTTGGTTTCTTTGTCGATGGCGAGGTACTCCTCCACCGATGTCGGTGTGCAGAAGGCCGTGCGATGCAGGGCTTCCTCGATGAGACGGGGAATGTCGTAAAAGCCGATGCAGCCTTGCAGGAAAAGCCGTACCGCCGCCTCGTTGGCCGCATTCAGCACACAGGGCATGCAGCCGCCCTGCTTCGAGGCCGCGTACGCGAGCGGCAGACAGGGGAATGTGTCCATGTCGGGCTCTTCGAAGGTGAGGGTGGAGTGATGGGCGAAGTCGAGGCGGGGGAAAGTGCTGGGCTTGCGCTCGGGGTAGGTGAGGGCGTACTGGATCGGCAGCTTCATGTCGGGCAGCCCCAGCTGCGCCTTCACCGAGCCGTCCTCGAATTCCACCAGCGAGTGGATGATGGACTGCGGGTGCACCACCACTTCGATTTGGTCGAGCGGCACGCCGAACAGCCATTTCGCCTCGATCACCTCCAGCCCTTTGTTCATCAGGGTGGCACTGTCGATGGTGATCTTGTCGCCCATCTTCCAGTTGGGATGCCGGAGGGCCTGCTCCTTGGTGACATGCAGCAGCTCTTCGCGCTTCTTGCCGCGGAACGGCCCGCCCGAAGCAGTGATGATGAGGCGTGACACCGGGTTGTGGAACTCGCCGGCCAGCGATTGGAAAATGGCGGAATGCTCGGAGTCCACCGGGTAGATGACCGCTCCGTTCTCACGGGCGGCGCGGGTCATCAGCTCGCCCGCCACCACTAAGGTCTCCTTGTTGGCCAGCGCAATCTGCTTGCCGCACTCTATCGCCTTGTAGATGGGCGCCAGTCCGGCCACGCCGACAATCGCCGACAAAACCATGTCCACACAGTCCATCTGCACCGTCTCGCACAAGGCTTTCTCGCCGGCATATACCTTGATGTCGTCGTCCCAGAGCGCATCCTTCACGTACTGCCACAAATCCTCTCGTCCGATGATCACCACATTGGGCTGGAACTTCTTCGCCTGTTGTATCAGCAGGTCGGCTTGCGAGTATGCGGCCAGCACCTCTATCTGGAGCAGTTCGGGGAACTGTTCCACCACCTCCAGCGCCTGCGTACCAATGGAGCCCGTCGAGCCTAACAATGCGATTCTTTTTCTCTCTGCCACAATGAGGTTTTTCCTTTGTAAATAATACTTTTATACTCTATAAAATAGGAGTGCAAAAGTACAACTTATTTTTTGATTTTCCGGTGGCTAAAAGAAATATTTTTGAAACTGCGGATAGGATTTTTTCACGCTGTCGGTATCGGTCAGCTGCACTGGAAAATGCAGGCTGAGCAGCGCCGCCGCCATCACCATGCGATGATCGTTTTGCGGATTGAAAGTGATTGGTTTTGAATTGGTTATGAATGATATTCCGCTGATGGTCAGCTTTTCATCGCCCTGCCGTTGAAGGGTGCAGAAATGGGATAGCAGTTCGCACAGCAGGTCCATGCGGCGCGACTCCTTGCGGTTGAGGTTGCTGAGGCCGCTCAGCGTGACGGTGCGGTGGCAGAGCAGGACCGTGGCTGCCATCACGGGGGCGAGGTCGGGATGATGGGTGAGGTCGTAAACCAACGGGCTGGAAGAGGTGCTGCTTTCCTTGTGGATGCGTACTCCCTCGCAGGTGCTTTCAGAGCGGATGCCGAAGTCGTGGAACCACTCCGCTGTTACGGCATCTCCTTGCAGACTGTTGAGCTGTAAATCTTTGAGTATCAGTGTGTCGATGTCGTTGCTCGCGGCCAAGAAGGCATACCAGAAGGCGGCGGTGCTCCAGTCGGCCTCGCGCTGGATGTGCTTTCCCTGTCTGTGGGCTTCTACCATCTGGCGGGTCATCTCGATGTAGGGCGCGGAAGGCGGCGGAGTGGGGGAGAGGTCCAGCTCCTGCAGCCCGATGCGGTCGCCTGCCAGCAGCAGCGCGCTGGCCATCTGACTGCTCTGCGAACAGTCGATACGGAGGCGTTGGGCATGCAGTTTCTTTCCGCTAATCTGCCATCCTGTGTCGCAGCGTTCGATGTCGGCTCCCGCGCTTTTCAGCGCCTCCACCAGCGGTGCTATGGGGCGTTCCAGCAGCCGCTTCGTGCCGGTCAGCAGCCACTTCCCGGCAGTGGCGGCCGCCACTGCCGTCAGGAAACGATAGCCGGCTCCACAATCTTTTACATCTATCGTAATAAAATCATTATCAATATTTTGTGAAGATTTATTAATGCTTTGCTTAATGATGTTTAAGGCGTGAAACACCACCCATACATCCTCCGAATCGTTGGCTTGGGGCTGCGACAAATGATCCCCATAAAGAGCCTCTAAAACCAGCTGCCGAATCAGGATGCTTTTCGAGCTGTTGAGGAGGATGGTATCGCCGTTTTGTATGGTGGTGAAGGGCATGGTTTAGAATTCGTATCCGATTTTAAATAGAATGCCATTGCTGAATTTTGCCTCTTTCTGATAGTGCTTCTCGACGGTCTGTCCAAAGTAATTGGCACTCAACACAAAAGAGTGTCGTTTTCCGCCCACTCTCATTCCAATGCCTGCATCAAAAAAGAAAAGATCCTTCAGAAAGGCATAGCCCACATCTGCATTCCAGTAGGGCACGCATTTCCGCGATTCCTGACTCATGATGCTGCCACGCGCATTGAAGAACAGCGGAAGGCTTGCCGCCTGCCGCTTGTACGGCGATTCATTAATATAGTCACCATATTCGCCTGATGCGAGAGCTCCGAAGCCGATGCCGATGCGAATGTATTCTGAGAAACGATAGCCGTTGGTGAAGGTGAATCCCACGACGCCGTTCGACACCTTTGGAGGGTACCATAATCCGGCAGTATGCACTTCTGCCGCACACCACCATCCGTTGTCGGGCTTGGTTTGTGCATTAATCAGAGTAAAACATCCGACAAAAGCAATCAGGAGCAATGTTTTTTTCATTTTGAATGGGGCTGTGATTTCGATGCGGCAAAAGTACAATTTTTTTTCTGATTTCAAGGGAGGCCCGCGAAGCAGATGCAATTTGGAGAAGGTTCCGCCTCCCTGAAGTCGGCGGAAAGGTGCGGGGAACGATGTGAGAAATGGGTGTGGAGGGGGCGTTGGGGG
>JBGURX010000010.1:0-57388 GCA_045132235.1 Bacteroidales bacterium | reverse complement strand
GCTCCGAAGTTATACAATAACAATATTATTTATTTCGGTCAGGTGAGAGACGTCCAGAGCCGTCCCGACTCCATCAAGATCGCCCAGCTGATTCTCCCCTACACCGACAAACCGAAAGAAGAGAAAGACATGACTGAAGAGCAGGCCTATGCCAAAGCTTTGGAAATCAAAGCCGCCGTTGATGGTCAAGACTCCTCTGCCCTGATTCCCTATCTGGCACAGTACGGCACTGACTCTGTGCTTCACCCCTACTTCCTCCTCGACGGTGCCTCCTTCGACGGCATCGGCCGCTACATCTACGCCTCCAACGACACCATGACCTCCCAGTGGTATAACGCACTCATCAACACCAACATCAACGAGTGCTACATCAACAAACGCGACAACATCAACCTCTATACGGTGGACATGGTTCTGTACAAGTCAGAACCCATTGTGAAGAGCCAGTATGTGCTCTATCCTGTCCCCGTTCTCGCCAGCTCCACCACCGACAAGAAAACCCGCCAGAATGCTGACAAGGTTTCCAACAGCAACACGGTGGAAGAGATGACCAAGGCCGCCAAGAAGAACGGTGGTGAGACCATCAGCACCAGCATCACCAGCATGCAGCATGTGGTGGAGGTCAGCACCGGCATCCTCGACTGCCGCGAAGCCATCAACTGGGCTTTCAGCAGCGCCAAGAACGCCAACAACGAAGTCGGCAGTGTCGCCCACAATCCTTTCATCGGCCATCTGACCACCTTCAACCAGATGACGGGCGAGACCACCGTCAGCGAGGTGTTCGTCGTCATGGGCATCACCGCCTCCACCGAGGTTCAGAACCCCTCTTTCAAGGAGATGAAAGAGCGCGTCATCAAAGACATGAAAGCTGAAAAGAAACAAGAAGCTGTTGTGGCACGCCTCAAGAAGGAATTCAACGGCAACAACATGGCCGAGATCGCCAGCAAATACGGCACCGCCCCGCAGCAGATGGCAGTGGGATTTTCAGAATACGGCGCCATGGAGAGCACCGCAGTGGGTAAAATCGCAGACCTCGCCGCCGGCAAGACCGCTGTGGTGAGCGGCACCAACTTCGCTTACCTCGTCAGCGTGACCAAGGTTGAAAAGGGCACTGACACCAAGAAACAGATTATGGAGCAAATCACCAACCAGATCAAGGCCTATCAGAAGATGGATGACAAAGCCGCCAAGAAAGAGGCTGAGAAATTCCTCAACACGCAATACACCAACTTCGCCTACAGAACCGTTCTCGTGGAGAATCCGCAGTCACAGCAGTATGGCGGCTATCCGCTGAACGACGTGGTGAAGCAGCTGGTTTACAACGACATTGCCAACGACGGCAAACTCGTTGACCACAGAAGCAGATTCTATGGTGCCTCTGACACCAACAGATAATCATCCGACTGATGAACAAAACGAAATTCATCACTATCGTCAAATGGGGAGCCCTGCTTGGAGCAGGGCTTTCTGTCATTAATCTATTAGGCTTTCTGGCGCAGCAGACCGGCTATTACTTCGGCCCTGTGAAAGACTTGCTGCAGGTGCTGGCAATTGTAGGATGCCTCTATATGGCCATCCGCGACATCCGCGACAAAGTGCAGGACGGTCTCATCAAGTTCCAAAAAGCCTTTGGCATCGGCTGCTGCATCGTAATTATCGGCTACTTCATCCTTGCTCTATACATGCTGCTGCACCTTTCTGTCATCGACAAAAACGGCGTGGAGAACATCAACCAGCGCAATATCGAGGCAGCGACCAAGGCCGTGCAGCAAGACACCATCACCACGGCGGAGTTGAAGCAGTACCACAGCGACCTCAAGCGGATTGCAAGAAAAGAGCTGAAGACGATGGCTGTTCCCGACACACTGCAGCAGAAAGCCGACAGCGGCGTGGTGGCCATTCTGCAGCGATATGAGCGGGAGCTTACCGTGCTTTTCCGCCACGACAGCTCGCTGCTGCGCCTCGACACCTTCGACATCCGTGCCGACCAGCAGCTGCGCGCCACGCTCTACTCGATGCGCAGCGGCAATCCCGAAATCACCTCCTACAGTCTCGATGCCGTGGAGAGCGCCCGCGACTCAATGGCCGAAAATCCGGTGTGGCTGCAACGCCGCAACACCCGCCCGCTCCCGCAGTACCATTCGGTGAGCGCTGCCGCTTTCATCACCACCATCGCCGTACTTCTCTACGGACTGATGATCAACATCTTCGTCGCCCTTTTCCTTTACAGAAAAGAGAAGACCGTATGCTCACGCAACGGCAACGATCCGATGGCACCTGAAGGAGAGACACCCGCAGAAGAAAACCCTGAAAAAGAAACAACTGAAACCGACAGTGAAGAGAAAACTGCCGAAGAGAAATAAATCAATACCCACACGTTATGAACCTGTCCGTCATCATCCCATTGTACAATGAAGAGGAATCGCTGCCCGAGCTGGCGGCGTGGATTGAACGCGTTGTAACCGAGCAATCGCTGAGCTACGAAATCCTGATGGTGGACGACGGCTCCACCGACGGCTCGTGGAAAGTGGTGGAACAGCTGCACGAAAAAAACCCGAACATCAAGGGCATCAAGTTCCGCACCAACTACGGCAAGTCAGCCGCATTGAACACGGCCTTCGCCGCCTGCGAGGGTGACGTGGTCATCACCATGGATGCCGACCTGCAGGACAGTCCCGACGAGATTCCCGAACTGTACCACATGATTACCGTAGAGGGTTACGATGTAGTATCGGGCTGGAAAAAGAAAAGATACGACAATGTGATGCTGAAAAACATCCCGTCGAAACTATTCAATGCCACCACACGCCACATCTCCAAAATCAAGCTCCACGACTTCAACTGCGGCTTGAAAGCCTACCGCAAGGATGTGGTGAAGAACATTGAGATTTACAGCGAGATGCACCGCTACATCCCTGTCATCGCCAAGTGGGCGGGCTTTACCAAGATCGGAGAGAAGGTGGTACACCACCAGAAGCGCAAATATGGCACCTCCAAGTTCGGCTGGAACCGTTTTGTGAACGGCTACCTCGACCTGATGACCCTCACCTTCACCAAGAGATTCGGGAAACAGCCCATGCATTTCTTCGGCTTGTGGGGCAGTGTCTCCTTCCTCATCGGCATCATCATTGTCATCTGCCTCATCGCAAAGAAGCTCATCCTGATGCACAATGGCGAGATCTTCCGTCAGGTGACCGACCAGCCGCTGTTCTACCTCGCCCTGCTGGCGGTGGTCATCGGCTGCCAGCTGTTCCTTGCAGGCTTTATCGGAGAACTGATTTCCAACAGCAATCCCAAGCGCGACAAATACTTGATTGAAACAACCTTACAATAATTTCCCCAGTTATGTCAGGATATTTATATCAAGATGTTCAGAAGGTAACCACCAACATCTTGCAACGCATGCGCGACCAGAATGAAAAAATCGCCATGCTCACCGCCTACGACTACTCCTTGGCCAAGCTTTTGGACATGGCGAAAATCGACGTGATATTGGTTGGTGACTCGGCTGCCAACGTCATGGCGGGCTACAAAACCACCCTCCCCATCACGCTGGATGCGATGATTTACCACGCTGCATCCGTGGTGCGGGCAGTGGAACGCGCATTGGTGGTGGTGGATCTGCCTTTCGGTACCTACCAAGGCAACTCGAAAGAGGCATTGCACTCCGCCATCCGCATCATGAAGGAGTCGGGCGCCGACGCTATCAAGCTCGAGGGCGGTGAGGAGATTCGTGAATCTATCGAACGCATCATCTGCGCTGGCATCCCCGTCATGGGGCACCTCGGTCTTACTCCGCAGTCCATCAACAAGTTCGGAACCTATGCGGTGCGTGCCACCGAGGAAGAAGAAGCGGAAAAGCTGCTTTACGATGCCCAACAGCTGGAGAAATATGGTTGTTTCTCCATTGTTTTGGAAAAAATACCCGCTGAAGTCGCCAAAAAAGTGACAGAAGCCGTCCATGTTCCCACCATCGGTATCGGTGCCGGCAACGCCACCAGCGGACAAGTGCTGGTACTGCACGATATGCTCGGCATCACCCAGCAGTTTTCTCCCCGTTTCCTGAGAAGATACCACAACCTCAGCGAAGAGATCATCCGCTCGGTGGGGAACTACATTGAGGATGTGAAAAACATGGACTTCCCCAACGAAAAAGAGCAGTACTGATGTCGTTAGCAGGCCGTATCCTTTTCGAAGACAACCATCTGATTATCATTAATAAGCTGGCAGGAGAGATTGTGCAGGGCGACAAAACCGGCGACCTCCCGCTGGTGGAAGAGGTGCGGCAGTACCTGAAAGAGCGTTACAACAAACCCGGCAACGTGTTCTGCGGGCTGGTGCATCGCATCGACCGGCCGGTGAGCGGCGCCGTCATTTTCGCCAAAACCTCCAAAGCCCTCGCCCGAATGAACGAGATGGTGAAAGAGCGCAATATCAGCAAGACCTATTTGGCCTTAGTGGAAAAGACTCCAGAAATTGCTGAGCAAAAATTGGTGGATTACGTGCGAAAGGATGAGCGCACCAACAAGACGGCCGTCTCCCCTACTCCAAAGGATGGATATGTGGTAGCGGAATTGGCCTACAGAGTCGTTAAAGTGCTGAACAACTATACTTTGCTGGAAGTGGATTTATACACTGGCCGTCACCACCAGATTCGCGCCCAGCTGTCGGCACACGGCATGATCATCAAAGGAGACCTGAAATACGGGGCCAAGCGTTCCAACCGCGACGGTTCCATCTCGCTCCACTCCTACAAAGTGACTTTCGACCACCCCGTGCGCCATGAAACCGTGACCGTGACGGCTCCCCTGACAGGCGAGATGAGCAAGATCGTAGGGGAAAATCTCTAAACTTCTTTTCGGGCTGCCCTTTCCGACAGGTGCTGGGCAACCACTTCCGGCTTAATGGCTTTCATGCAGGCGCAGTCCATCGTATGGCGGCAAGCCTCGCACTGCTTTTCCAGACAAAAAACCTTCACATCCTTTCCAATGGGCGACCACCGACCCGGATGAATGGGACGCATGGGCGGATAGAGCCCGACGGCATGGCTGCCTACCACCGCTGCAATATGCAACGGTCCCGTACTCGCCGCCACCAGCGCATCAGCGTTAGCAATAAATGTAATATATTGTGAAAGAGATAGCTGTCCACATAAATCCACCACATTTTCTCCTATCTTATCCAACAAAGCACCCATCTGCTCACGCTCCGAAGCCGTTCCGCAAATGAAAATTTTGAAACGCTCTTCCGGCAGGCAATCCACCAAACGGCAGAAATGGTCGATGCCCCACTCGCGGGCACTGCCTTTCGACTTGGGATGAAGAATCACATTGTAACGACTGGTGGAAAGCAGGTCGAGGGCATCGAAGTGCAAAGCCGGCGGATAAAACGCAAGCCGCTCACGTACCTCATCAAGTTCATACTGGTTTGGACAACCGAACGCACTCAGCAACTGCAAGTTGAGCTGCGACTCATGGAGATCTGAATGTTTACGGGAGAGATTCACCTTCACATTGCAGGTCAGCCAGTGATACACCCGATGGGAAGTGCCCACCCGCAAAGGAATGCCCGCCCGCTTGGCCAACCGAGCAATTTCGCGACGGGGAAAGACATGGATAATGGTATCAGCCTTCATCTTTTTGAATGCCAGCACTTTGTCATCATCAGAAAGGCGGCTTATCTCCGTCCAGTCGGCGAACTCGTCCACATAGGGGCAGCATGCCACGATGGGTTTCGTATAGGAGGAACCGAGGAAAATGATGTGCAGCTGCGGGAACTGCCGTTTGAGTTCTCCGGCCACCGGCAACGTGAGAATTACGTCACCAATACTATCGGTACGGCTGATAATGAGGCGTTTAGGAGTCATTGCGTTTTTGCTGATGGAGTTCGTTCAATTTCACATATTTCAAAAAAGTGGCGAAAGCGGAGATGCGGCACACCAAAAAACCATAATAGCCATCGAGAAAGCCAAAACGGAAAAAGTAGCTGCCGATGAACTTCCATGCCGCCTTGCAGCGGATAGCGAAACGGCTTTTCGGTTTTTCACCACGCTCAAAAGCTGCCTGAGCCGTCATGGTGGTAAACTTATCGGCTTGGAGAACATGCTCACTGATAGAATGATAGGAGTAATGTTCCAAATCTCCGTGAAGGCGGGTGACAGGCAATTCAGACGGAAGTTGCACCTCCTCGTGGATGTAGCCTTTCCACTCACCCTGCGTGCGGTTCCAGAGGCGGAGTTTGACATCGGGGTACCAGCCGCAATGGCGGATGGGGTGACCGCAGTAAAAGGTGAGCCGGTTCAGGGTATAGGCGCCGGA
Source organism: Bacteroidales bacterium (assembly GCA_045132235.1). Taxonomy (GTDB): domain Bacteria; phylum Bacteroidota; class Bacteroidia; order Bacteroidales; family WCHB1-69; genus UBA1756. The sequence goes on along the minus strand of JBGURX010000010.1, from coordinate 51,071 downwards.
AAAGCCAGTCTGCTTGGCTGCCTGTACGGATGCGGCCAGTTCGGGAGAAATCACCTCGTCGGCATCGATGGAGAGCACCCAGTCGTTGGAGGCGGAGCGGTTGGCGAAGTTCTTCTGTTCGGAATAGCCTTCCCAAGGGTGTTGGATGACGTGGGCACCGAACTCCCGGCAGATGTCGAGAGTGGCATCGGTGGAGCCGGAGTCCACCACCACGAGCTCGTCGGCGACGGAGCAGGCGGCCTCGAGACAACGGCGGATGTTGCGTTCTTCATTTTTAGTGATGATGACGACGGTTAATTTGTCCATCTTATTCTAAAGAAACATTAGATTTTACAATTTTGGCAGGATTTCCGGCGAGGATGACATGCGGAGTTTCATGCGTGCCATGCACCACAGCACCAGCAGCCACCACTACATCATGAGTCAGTTCAGTTCCTTTGAGTATCAACACGTTGCATCCACACCATACATTATCACCAAAGCGCACTGGAGCATCGGGGTTGATGCGTTCGCCGGCATCGTTGAGCAGGGCGTGCTGGTCGGAATCCATGATAAGGGTACGCCACGACACATGGTTGTTGTTTCCGAATTCAATATGCTGGAAGCAGATGATGGAGAGATGGGAAGAGTTGCAGAAGTTGTCGTGGAAGACAAGCGTACCAGTGTCGGCGACAAACAGTCGGGCGCCGGCGCCGATCTTGCATTTCCCGTTGAACTCCACGCGGCCACGAAAATCCACCACCGTGCGTTCGCTCCGGAAATCCGACATCTGGGAGGTGCCCAAGCCGATTTTCACGAGTCCCATTTTCAACCTGCCGCTCACGACCACCTTTCCGGAAAGGTGTTTGAGGCGGGTATGGTGGGAGACCAGTATCGGCAAGTGGACAGCCTGACGGAAGGGCAGACAGCGGAAGTTGACATACAGCGACTTAGGCAGCCCCAGAAGGTAGTGGAGCAGCTGCTGGAACGGAGATGTGGTGCGGTTTCGTAAGGACATGACAACCTGTTCAACAAGAGTGCAAAAATACACTATTTTTTCACGCCTTCGGCAAAATGGAGAAAATTTCAAGCAAGAAAACCTTTCATCCTTTTAACAAAAAGATATTCATAAATTCCAGAGAAAAGAGTTCAGAATTCAGAATAATCATAGTAAATTTGCACTTTGATAATAATTTGGCTTTCATGGACGAAGACAAGAACAGAGCTTTAGACGCAGAAAATATTGAAAATGAGAATGATGCAGAAGGCGATGCTGTAATAGAGTCGGCGAATGCAAATGAGGGCAACCACCTGCAGAATGTGGTGTATGTGCAGTCGATGTTCGAGAACTGGTTTTTGGACTATGCCTCCTACTCCATCTTGGACCGTGCACTGCCCGATGTGTATGACGGCTTGAAGCCCGTGCAGCGGCGTATTCTCCATTCGATGAGCGAGTTGGAGGACGGCCGAATGAACAAGGTGGCCAACATCGTGGGTAACACCATGAAGTACCACCCGCACGGCGACGCAGCCATCGGCGATGCCATTGTGCAGCTGGGACAGAAGGAGATGACCATTGACACGCAGGGGAACTGGGGCAACATCCTCACCGGCGACCCCGCCGCCGCCCCGCGATACATTGAGGCGCGCCTCTCGAAACTGGCGTTGGAGGTGGTGTTCAACCCGAAAATCACGCAGTGGAAGATGTCGTACGATGGCCGCAACAAGGAGCCCATCCAGCTGCCGATCCGTTTCCCGCTGCTGCTGGCACAAGGGGTGAAGGGCATCGCGGTGGGTATGGCCACCAAGATTCTGCCCCACAACTTCAACGAACTGCTCGATGCCTCCGTGGCCATCCTTGAAAACAAACCCTTCGAACTCTATCCCGACTTCCCCACCGGCGGCAGCATCGATGTGAGCAAGTACAACGACGGCACCCTCGGCGGCAAAATCATCAACCGCGCCAAAATTTCCATACAGGACAACAAAACGCTGGTAATCACTGAAATACCATACGGCACCAACACCATTGACCTCATTCAGAACTCCATCACCCCCGCCATTGAGAAGGGCAAACTGAAAATCCGCAAAATCGACGACAACACCGCCAAAACGGTGGAAATCGTGCTGCACCTCCAGCCCGGCACCTCACCCGACCAGACCATCGACGCCCTCTATGCCTTCACCGACTGCCAGATGAGCATCAACCCCAATCCGTGGGTGATTTACAACGGCAAACCCGCCCTGCTCAGCGTGAGCGAAATCCTGCGCATCAACACTTACAACACAGTGGACATGCTGCGCAAAGACCTCGAGATATTCCTGCAAGAACTTGAAGGTCAGTGGCATTGGCTGTCATTGGAAAAGATTTTCTTCGAAAAAAGAATTTATAAAGAACTCGAAAAAGACACCGACACGTGGGAGACGCAGATTGAGAATATCCAAAAGGCATTCATCCCCTACCAGCCTTTATTTAAAAGAGAAATTACCCACGAGGACATTCTCAAACTCTGCGAAAAACCAGTGCGCAAAATCTCCAAATTCGACATCAAGAAGGCCGAAGACGCCATTGAAAATGTAGAGATGCAGATTGAGGAGACGCAGAACCATCTCGACCACATCACCGACTATACCATCAACTATTTCAAACAGTTGAAGAAAAAATACGGCAAAGGACGCGAGCGCAAGACCGAAATCAAGAACTTCGACACCATCAACGTGGTGAGTGCGGCCGTGGCCAACCAAAAACTGTACGTCAACAAGGCGGAGGGCTTCATCGGAACATCCCTGAAGAAGGATGACAACGTGGAGCTGGCCTGCGAGTGCTCCGATATCGACGACATTATCGTGTTCCTGAAAAACGGCAAGTTCACCGTCACGAAAGTCGCCAACAAACAGTTCATTGCCAAGAACATCCTGTGGGTGGGCGTGTTCAAACGCGGCGACGACCGCACCGTGTACAACATGATTTACTCGAAGGGCAAGAACGGTCCCGCCATGGTGAAACGGTTTTCGGTGGGCGGCATCACCCGCAACAAGGAGTACGACCTCACCTCCGGCGAGAGCGGCACCGAAGTGCTCTACTTCACCGTCAATCCCAACGGCGAGGCCGAGAAGGTGAAGGTGACCTTAAAGCCTAAAAAGAACCTAAAGAAGAAGAGCTACGAGTTCGATTTCAGCACGTTAGCCATCAAGGGCCGCACCTCGAAAGGCAACATCCTGTCACGCAACCCCGTCTCCAAGATTGAGATGAGCGAGAAGGGCGTATCGACGCTGTCGGCCATCGGCGTATGGTTCGACCCCACCGTAATGCGCCTCAACAACGAAGAGCGCGGCGACTTCCTCGGCGAATTCAAGAAAGACGATAGAATTATATCCATTTATCAATCAGGAAATTATAGAATTACGGGCTACGAGCTGACCACCCATTTCGAGGACAACCTCGCCATCATCAAGAAATTCAGTCAGCACAAGGTCATCACAGCCGTTTACTACAATAAAAAAGAGGACAAGTACTACATCAAGCGTTTTGCCCCGCAGCTCACCGACAAGAGCATCGAGTTCGTCCCCAACGACAAGGATGTGAAGCTCGTGTTGGTGTCGATTGACCGTCTGCCGCAATTGGAGGTGAAATTCACGAAAAAAGATCCGAAGGCGATTTTCACAGAGGTGATTTCTGTAGATGAATTTATTGAAATTCAAGGAATTAAAGCAAAAGGAAAACGACTCAACCTCGGCACCATCAAGAGTGTGAAATGGTTGGAGCCACTCCCCTACGAAGAGCCGGAAGAGCCCGAGGAGGAAGAAACTGAAGAAGAGGGCATTGCCACTGGCAGCATCGAGGAGATTGAAATGAACGAGGCAAAAGAGATTTTCGAGAACATTGATGCTCCCAAGGAGGAAGGCGATGACGACGATGACGACCCGATGGGGGACGGCACGCAGTTGGAGTTGTTCTAAGGTGATTAACGGTTTCATCATAAATGCCCGCGTCCTTCAGAGCTTGGATGGTGCAGCCGGTTTCCGCATTGAGGTAGGCTTCGCGGATGACGTAAAAGATGGTGGGGGAAAAAGGTGCAAAGATAGACAAAATTGTCATTGAAAAATGTGTATTTTTGCGTACCAAAATAATACAAGTTGATGATGAAAACATTACAGCGGACAATAGCCTACGCTTTGACGGCCATTTGCCTTGGTATTGGCATGACAGCGTATGCGCAGACACTCACGCAGCGTGTCATCCTTCAGGACACTCCTGACTCGCTCCTCCAAAAGTCTTTTCACAGATATTTCGACAAAGAGGGCAATTACTGCTTTATTGTGGAAAAGGCTAAAAAACAATATTTTATATTAACCACACATGATACCCTCGGTCCATTTTGCTACGTCGGTTCAATATGGGGTCGGACCGGCGAAATCGTGTACGTGCGAGAACAATCCGAACAGCCTGATGGCCCCTTATACTACACGTCGGGCAGAGGGACGAAGGTGTATGGACCGGCAGTGGGCGAGATACAACAGTATGTGGCGGATTCCGAATCAGGAGGAGTGGCCCTCACCACTCTGTCGAACGATACTGTGCACCGCTATCTGAACTGCCGTGAGGTTTTATGCTGCCATCGCACTGAAATGCGAGAGCGGGATATTACCGATGAGAAATGGTGTGCATTTTCGCAAAACGGACATGCGCTATACTCGGTCAAAAAGGACACTCTCTACCGTATGTACGTGGACGGTCGTGTGGTGGACAGTGCCGCTTTCCAATTTATCGAACTGGCTATCAACAACAACGGGGATTATATTTTCGCAGAAGGATTCCATCCCCAGCAGCCTATCGGACGGTATGACTACCTCTTTTACGTTCACGCCAACGAGGCCTCTTTTGACAAGGTGCGGACCGTATGGTACCATACGCTTCGTGAAGATGGGGGCTATTACTACAGCGGCGATGACAACGGTTCTGAATATATTCTTGTGAATGGAGACCTCTACAGGGATATGGATAAAACCAGTAATTTCAGACTCTATGACAAGGATAACTACCTGTTCACCTACCGAAAGAACAGACACAACTGGTTGAATGTGAATGGGAAATCATATCCTCTGAAATTCAAAAAGATAATGATTCCTTCCATGGATGAACATGGCAATTTTGCCCTCTACGGGATGAAAGGATACCATTTGTACAAATATGCCAATGGGAAAAAAGGGTCCAAGCCGCTTTCAAAATACGGGGTGCGAGCCACTCCCTTGTATATCAGTCCGCAAGGCGAGTCCTTGCACTATTTTGAAACAGACGATTCCATATACCTGTACCGTGACGAAACGCTCCTGCTGCCGCCGCTGTCGGCAAACGATCGTTTTGGCATACATTCAAGCTATAGCCTTTTCAATCAGTATCCCTTTGACGCCAACCCACACAAGCTCATTTATATGCAGTATGGACAAAACAACTACTGGGTGTTTGACGGCCAGCTGTCACCGCCATTATCCATGAACGATCCTGAACTCTACCTTAATTCTGCTTTTTATCCGGAAATTGTGACGGGGGGAATCAACGAAGAGGGTTTTTATGCGATACAGCGTGTTGGCAAGCACTCATACTGCGTGGTGATGAACAACCAGATCTACCCGATAGAGGGGCAGATCGACAAGATTCTTTACAACTGCTGTTCTTTTGACGGAAGGCAGTTGGTTTTCTATGGAATTAAAGAAAATGCTTATTATCAGTTTGTTATAAAATGAAAAAAGTAAAAATCTTCCTGCTGTTTATATTGTTCTCCGGTATGGCATTCGGTCAGAAAGGAGCGAAGGACTATTTCGAGAGAGCTAATGATTATTATTATCAAGACAAGTTGGAGAAAGCATTGGAGAACTACCAATACATTGTCAAACATTATCCACGCAACAAATTGTATCCAAGTGCTTTGTATAATGCTGCTCACTGCAGTTTCCGTTTGGAGCGGTACGACCAGTCGGCCGGATATTGCCGAGAACTGCTGGGAAGCAAGGTCAACGACCGGGAGTGGGTAGGCGGCAGCATCATGAGCAATCCGTATGCCAATTATCGGCATCGTGCAGCCAGAATACTCAGCGACTGCTTTTTCGAGCAGCAGCAGTGGGATTCCGCCTATCACTATCTGGCACTTTCGGACACGGTTTATCCTTTGATCAGTATGTGCGGCAATGCGAGTGCGGAAAACAGGATTGCGCTGGTGGTACGTTATGCGGAAATCTACGAGAAGATGCAGCAGCCGGACAGGGCGATTGCAAAACTTCTCCCGTATGTTTTCAACAATATCCTGGCTGACAATTCAAGAGTCATCGCCGAATTGCAGAAACTGTTGTCAGGTCGGTCGGAACTGAAGCAGGAACTTGACGCTGCCATCGACAGCATATATTTAAAACCCATTGTATCCGATCATGGAATCCCTGAAAAGCAATGGGGTTGCCTCACCTTTATGGGCACCGAAATCGAGCTGCCATTATGGTGTGGGGCCGTCCGGGATGGCGAATTCAACCATGATGAGGCAGCAACGAAAATCAAAGAGAGTGATTTTTACAAGATGATACAGCAGTTGTAAGACCTGCCGCAACCACTCAAAAAATTAGAGTAGTTCGCAAAGAAGGTGGTCGTCATGTAAACCGTAGTATTGATTACTGTAATCTTGACATGATTATTTCCGTTGGATATCGCGACCGATAATCCCCTATACCATTGCGGACATTCGTTCAAGGATATGGGGCGAAAACTCTCCGCCATTACCCTGATGGGTGCTCCCCCAGACATGATTTTGAACCAAGTGCGATGAAACTGCCTTCAAGTGAAGGAGGTTCCGCCGCTCGCAACATTCAAGCCCCTCAGTCGCGGAGACACCGCACAGAGAAGCCACCGACTTTGTCGCACTCAAGACGCCGCATAGGCACCTCGTCACCGGCAATTCTGCAACCAACGGCGCAGTAGAAATGTACAGAAATATGGGAAAGTATAGAACTTTTCGTTGAACCCTATATTCTTGCGGCACAGCTTGATACCATATCGGATGTCGGGATATGAGTCGCTCTTGATCAGATTGTTGAGCGAAGCCGATGCATTATCATTGGCCTTGACCTCCACAGGAATCAGGCTGTCGGCATCACGCAGGAAAAAGTCCATCTCCAACTGCGCATTCTCCTTTTTATAATAGAAAATAGGATACCCCATCTTTACGAGTGCCTCTGCAACAATATTTTCATATACAGCACCTTTGTACACTCCAAGGTTTCTATTCCGCCTCAAATCCTGCGCCGACTCCTCGTCCAAGTTGGCCATCAGCATGCCATTGTCGTGGTAATAGATTTTGTACTTTGCATTGTCGTAATTGCCCTTTAGAGGAAGCTCCGGAAAGTTAAGACAATGGCAGACGTTCACAATGCCGGCATCGCGCAGCCAGTCCACACAACCCACATATTCGCGACTACGGGCATTAGCAGCCACCTTAGTAATCTGGAATTTTTTGTTTTCCTTAGATAGAAAAAATGGGACATGGCGATACACATTCTTGATTTTCGCCTTATCAATACCCTGTGCATATTTTGTTATATCTTCCTTATAATCAGATACAAGCTGATGTTGCATTTCAAGAATTCCAGAAAAACTGTCTGTTTCTATAAACTGTTTCACTATTGCCGGCATTCCTCCCACCACGGCATATTCAAGGAACAAATTGTTCATCACATCCATTTCAACAATGGAGAATGGAGTAAGGGTTTCAAGATGTTGATACAGGTCGTTAACATGTTCTTCAGTATAGCCCTTTGCCCATAAAAATTCCTCAAAATCAAGTGAATACATCGTATAATCTGTCTTATAGCCTACACTATTGGAGGTAATGTCCTTGTAATTCAGACCCATCATGGAACCCGAGCAGATGACATCGTACCGGCCGTCTTCGCCGAAAAATTTAAGGCAGGTGGCGCAATCGGGAAACTCCTGCATCTCATCGAAGAAAATGAGCGTGTTGCCTGGCACAAAGCGGAAAGCCGGATTGAGGAAAGAGAGCTGCTTGGTGACTGCATCCGCAGAGTAACCTTGCGTAAAAGCCTGTTTGAACTCAGGGTGGGTGATAAAGTTAATCTCAACAAAAGAGGTGAATTCTTTTCCAAACTCCCTGATAGAAAACGTCTTACCAACTTGCCGAGCTCCTCTGACAATCAGAGGTTTATGTTGTGGTAGTTGTTTCCATTGTTGTAAATATCTGTCTATCTTACGTTTCATAGTATATTTCACATTTTATAAACTAATTTCACGGCAAAAATACACATTTTATGAACATAAAATACAACCGATCTACACATTTTATGAAAAAAAATCCACTCTCGCCACTTTGGCGAAAATCTCCACCACATTAGGAGTGGATATCATCAGGATCGGAAATTAGGCAAAAATCACCACTACCCCAACAGCGGGGCATACACCGACCAGAGTCGCTGGGCGATGGCTTCATCGGTAAATTGCTGCGAATAGCGCTCGCCCTGCGCCACCATCTCCTGTCGCAAAGCCGCATCGCTCAGGATGCGCTCCAGCTGGGAGGCCAGCTCGTCGGGGGCATCGGGCGCAATGTAGCAGCTGTGCGGCCCACCACTCTCCTCCAGACAACTGCCCGTGGCCGCAATGACCGGCACATGCGAACAGAGCGCTTCCAAAACAGGAATTCCAAATCCTTCAAACAGAGATGGATACACAAAAACAGAGGCCACCCGGTAGAGGGCAGGGAAATCGGCAAACGGCACACCCGTGAGCAAGGTCACCTGCGAGCCCAGATGATGCTCGGCGATATACTGCCGCAAGACCTGTGCATAGGCTGTCTCATTGCCAATGATCACCAGCTGGATGTCGATGGGATGAGTAGCCAATGCCCGCAAAATCAGAATATGATTTTTTCTTTCCTCCAACGCTCCCACACTCAACACATAACCTTTTGACAATCTGTATTTTGACAGTGTTTGTATAATTTGCTCTTCGGAAATAGTCTGACGGAAGATGGGGCTGCACCCTTGGTACACCACCTCCACCTTCTCTTCGGGAACACCCGCCAACTCCACCAAATCACGCTTGGTTTGTTCGCTCACCGCAATGATCTTGTCGGCCTCGGCGCAGCTGCGCAAATATTTCCGCTTGTACATCATCCTGTCGAAAGCGGGATACAGCTGCGGGAACTTGAGGAAAATCAGGTCGTGGATGGTGACCACGGTTGGGATGTTTTTCTTCCGGATGCCCACCGGCAGCTCGTGGCTTAGACCGTGAAAGAGGTCAAGATGGCATTTTTCGGCTTCATGAGCAAGCGAATAGGTGCGCCACAGCGAGGGGCAGCATTTCTGCCAGCCATTCTCGGGAAGTTTGAGCACGGCATTGTCGGGCACCGCAAAAGGGATTTTCGAATCGACCTTTGGAGTAAATAAAAAATATTGATTATCAATAAATTGAGAAGAAAGAATACGAATCGTGTCGCGGCTGTAGTTGCCCAATCCGCGCACATTGTTGAAGGCCCTTTTGGCGTCAAATCCGATATTCTTGCTCATAACTGGCTGCAAAAATACAGGAAATCCGCGATATAGCGGCACATTTCAGAATAAAATCGTAATTTTGCCCGCAAAACGAACGATATGAAGAAGCTGACGATGGACGAACTCAACCGTGTGAGCACGGAAGAGTTCAAGGAGCAGACAAAGACGCCGGTGGTGGTAGTGCTCGACAATGTGCGCAGCATGTACAATGTGGGCTCGATGTTCCGCACTTGCGACGGATTTGCGGTGGAAGCGCTTTACCTGTGCGGCATCACCGCCTATCCACCACACAAGGAAATTTCGAAGACGGCGTTAGGGGCCACAGAATCTGTGAACTGGAAACATTTCACTTCGACGGTGGAGGCGGTGCAGCAGCTGCGGGAGGCGGGCTATACCGTGCTGGCGGTGGAACAGGTGGACACCTCCACATCGCTGCAGGATTATGAGCCGCCGGCGGGTGCCAAGATCGCCATCGTGCTGGGCAACGAGGTGTTCGGGGTGGATGACGAGGTGCTGGCCCTGTGCGACGGCGCGTTGGAGATTCCGCAGGCGGGCACCAAACACTCGTTCAACGTGTCGGTGGCGGGAGCCATCGTCATCTGGGAACTCTACCGCAAGCTTTCCCATTGTAAATAACTGTAAGATAGGCGGATTTTTTCATTACAGATTTTTCGTAAAAAAGAGTTTGGCAGAATGGAAAAATCGCAGATTTTATCGTAACTTTGCCGCCTTAAATTTACGAATATGCTTTTAAGGCAAAAGAAATACTTCATCTCACTTATATTAAGCATTTTAACCCTCTTTACCTTTGCCCAAGGGGGCGGTTTGAACGGGTTCCTTTACGACGCCACGACCGGCGAACCCATCGCTTATGCCATGGTAAAACTGTCGGGCACCAACTTCGGGGCAGTATCGGAAAAGAGCGGCGCCTATATCATCACAAAGGTACCGGCAGGCAAATACGAAGTAGAGGTTTCCTTTTTCGGCTACCAAACCATCCTTGACTCGGTGGAGATTGCCAACATAGTGATAAGCAGGAACTACACCATGTCGCCCGACAACGTCATGTTGGAAGGCATCAACGTGAGCGCTGAATCGCAGCGGGTGATCACGGAGACAAGAACGTCGGTCATTTCGGTTTCAACCAAGGACATCAAGCAGATGCCCTCCATCGGTGGAACGCCCGACTTCGCGCAGTACCTGCAGGTGCTGCCCGGCGTGGTATCCACGGGCGACCAAGGCGGACAGCTGTACATCCGTGGCGGCACACCCATCCAGAACATGCTGCTGCTGGACGGCATGATGATTTACAACCCGTTCCATTCCATCGGTCTGTTCTCGGTGTTCGACAGCGACATCATCGGGTCGGCGGAGGTTTATACCGGCGGCTTCGGGGCGGAGTTCGGCGGCAGAATCTCTTCGGTGATGGACATCCGCACGCGCGACGGCAACCGCAAGCGCATCACGGGCAAGGTGGACCTCAACACCTTCGGTGCCAAGCTTTTGCTGGAAGGACCTTTTATCAAAATGAAAGAAAACAGCGCCTTTTCGCTCGGCTACATCCTGTCGGTGAAGGGCTCTTATCTGAAATATTCCTCGAAAGCCTTCTACCCGTATGTCAATGACGGTCTTCCATACAATTATTTAGATATTTATGGAAAGATTTCCCTTACGGGAAAAAGCGGTTCGAAGCTCAACTTCTTCGGATTCCGCTTTGATGACAAGGTGGACTACACCAAAATCGCCACCTACAAATGGACCAACTACGGTGTGGGGTGCAACTTCCTGATTGTGCCGGGCCGCGCCCCCATGCTCATCGAGGGAACCATCGGCTACACCAACTACTACACGGCATTGGACGATCAGGACAACAAGCCCACCACCCTTTCACAAAACACTTCCGACAAAGACACCAACACCCGTCAGAGCGCGCTCAACGGCTTCATTGCCAACCTGAAATTCACCTATTACTTCGGCAAGAGCCAGCTGTCGCTGGGTGCGGAGTTTTCCGGCAACACCGTCCGCTACGTCTTCTTCGAGACCCAGTCGGCAGCTTCGCACAAGTCGGTGGTGGACTACACCAGCGACGTGGGGCTGTTCATCAAATACAAGTACAACTGGCGCGACAAGATCCTTATCGAGCCGAGTTTCCGGTTCCAGTACTACGCCTCGCTCGGCAAGAGTTCGCCCGAGCCGCGACTGTCGTTCAAGTACAACATCACGCCGAAGATACGTCTGAAGATGGCGGCGGGCATGTTCTCGCAGAACCTCGTGGCCGCCACCTCCGACCGCGACGTGGTGAACCTCTTCACCGGCTTCCTCTCCAGTCCGCTCCAGATCCCCGACACGCTGCCCAACGGCAAGGAGATCGAGTCAAGCATGCAGAAATCGCAGCACATCATCCTTGGCCTTGAGCTGGATGTCATCCCCTACACTACCATCAACATCGAAGGCTATTACAAGAACTTCTCGGTGCTGACTTCCATCAACCGCTACAAGATGTTCAAGGAGGACTTGGACTACATGTTCGAGAGCGGCCGCGCCTATGGTGGCGACATCACGGCGGAATTTTCCTACAAGGGACTTGACATCCGCGTGGTGTATGCCCTCGGATGGGTGAAGCGCAACGACGGACGCATGGTGTATGAACCCCATTTCGACCGCCGTCACAACGTCAACTTCTTGGCTTCCTACAGTTTCGGCAAGCGCAAGAGCTGGCAGGTGGATGTGCGTTGGAACTTCGGCACAGGCTTCCCCTACACCCAAACCCAAGCCTATTACCCCAACATGGACATCTCTTCCTACGATGTCAACTATGTGGGCACCAACGAGGAACTTGACTTCATTTTGGCAGATTATAACAAAGGAAGACTCCCCCACTATCACCGTTTGGACATCAGCATCAAGAAGAGCTTCCACATTGGCGAGCGTCATGTGATTGAAGTGAGTGCCGGTGCCACCAACCTTTACAACTACAAAAACGTGTTTTATAAAGACCGTATCACCAACAAGACCATCTACCAGCTGCCGCTGCTGTACAGCGTAGGCTTCAGCTGGCAGTTCTAACGAGCCTTCACAACCTTTATCTGACTCATCAATGGAGAAAAAGAAAACTATATGGATTTGGTGCGGCGGGGTAGCAACCGGTCTCATCGTTTGCCTATGCCTCTGGGGAATTGTGCATCATCACACCCAAGCGCAGGAGGAGGCCGAAAAGACCCCCGCCAAAAACTACTACTGCAACGTGCTGGCCAACCCGCCGATACCCGACAGTCTCACCTTCTGCGGCGAGAATGTGCCGCTTGACGACCCGATGGTGCGCGAATCGCTTGACCGTGAACTGACCGCCGTGTGCTACCAGCACTCCACCACCCTGCTTGTCCTGAAACGATCGGGGCAGTGGTTCCCTGTCATCGAGAAGATTTTAAAAGAGGAGAATGTGCCGGAGGACATCAAATACCTGTGTGTGGCTGAAAGCAGCCTCTCCAATGCCATCTCTCCCGCCAAGGCCGTCGGTTTCTGGCAGTTTCTGGAATCCACGGCCAAGTTGTACGGCCTGACAGTGAACGACGAGGTGGATGAACGGTACCATGTGGAGAAATGCACCCACGCGGCCTGCAAGTATTTGAAAAACGGGAAGAACAATCTGGGAAAATGGTCGTTGGCCGCCGCTGGCTACAACATGGGCGACGGAGGCGTGAAGAAAAGCGTCAACAACCAGTCGCAGGATGAATACTGGAACCTGTATTTCAACCCCGAAACCGCCCGCTATGTGTATCGCATCCTTGCGTACAAACTCGTTTTCGAAAACCCCGGCACCTACGGCGTGCGACTCAACGAGTGCGACTATTACGCCCCTTACGAATACGAGGAGATTGAAATCAGCTCCTCCGTGGCCAGCTGGTACACTTTCTGCCAAGAGCACGACATGACCTACAAGGAGCTGAAGACCCTCAACCCGTGGCTGCGCAGCACCAAACTGACCGTGCCCGCCGGAAAGAAATACACCATCAAGAAACTGAAAAAATAACAAGATGGCTAAAGTAGCGGAAGACCAACTGATTGTCACCGGTGCGAGGGAAAACAACCTGAAGAATGTTTCCGTACACCTCCCCCACAACAAGCTCATTGTGGTGACGGGGCTGAGCGGCAGCGGCAAGTCGTCGCTGGCTTTCGACACCATTTATGCAGAGGGACAGCGCCGCTACATGGAGACCTTCTCGGCCTACGCCCGCCAGTTTGTCGGCAACTACGAGCATCCCGACGTGGACAAAATCACGGGGCTGAATCCCGTGATTGCCATCGAACAGAAGACCACCAACAAAAACCCGCGCTCCACGGTCGGCACCATCACCGAGGTGTACGACTTCCTGCGACTGCTTTTCGCCCGCGTGGCCACCGCCTACTCATACATCACCGGCGAGAAGATGATCCGCTACACCGAGTCGGAGCTCATCGACAAACTCACCGACACCTACAACGGGCACGACATCACCATCCTCGCGCCGGCGGTGAAGCGCCGCAAGGGCCACTACCGCGAACTGTTCGAGACCATCCGCAAGAAGGGATTCTCAAAAGTGCGCGTGGATGGAGAAATCAAGCAGCTCACCCTCAACATGGCGGTGGACCGCTACAAAATCCACGACATCGAGATTGTGATCGACCGGCTGACGGTGCGCGACACCGCCCAGCTGCGCCTCACCAACAGTCTTCGCCTCGCCCTCAAGAACGGCAAGGGCGTGCTGATGGTACTCGACCACGCCACCGACGAGGTCAAGAACTACAGCAAATACCTGATGTGCCCCACCACAGGCATCTCCTACCCCGAACCCGAGCCCAACACCTTCTCCTTCAACTCGCCCTACGGAGCCTGCGAGAAGTGCAACGGTCTCGGCTACATCACCGAAGTGGATTTGAAGAAAATCATCCCCGACGAAAAAAAATCCATCAAAAACGGAGCTATCATCCCGCTTGGTACATATAAAAACAGCCAGATTTTCAGACAGATAGAAGCTCTTGGCGAAAAATACGGCTTCGACTTGGACACTCCTATCGGCGAACTTTCCGACTCGATAATCAACACCATCCTGTACGGCACCGACGAGCCGTTGAAGGTGCGGCGCGAGTTTTCGGGCATGTCGCCCGTGACGATGAACTACCAGGGTATCATCAACTTCATCAAGGAGTTTGACATGGAGAGCGCGCCGGCCAACATCCGCAAGTGGATCCAGAGTTTCCTCAACGAGGTACCCTGCCCCGAATGCCACGGCGCACGCCTCCGCACCGAGTCGCTGCATTTCAAGATTGGCGGGAAGAACATTGCGGAGCTGGCGTCGATGGACATCTCCGACCTGTCGGCATGGATTGCGGAGTGTCCGAAACATCTTACCGAAACCCAAAACAAGATTGCCTACGAGGTGCTGCGCGAGATACAGTACCGTCTTCATTTTCTGGAAGATGTGGGCATCCAATACCTGTCGCTGAACCTGCCGGCGAGGGCGTTGTCGGGCGGCGAGGCCCAGCGCATCCGCCTGGCCACCCAGATCAGTTCGCGCCTCGTGAACGTACTGTACATCCTCGACGAGCCCAGCATCGGGTTGCACCAGCGCGACAACCAGCAGCTGATAGCGGCGTTGAAGCAGCTGCGCGACATGGGCAATTCCGTCATCGTGGTGGAGCACGACCGCGACATGATGGAGGCCGCCGACTACATTGTAGATATCGGACCGGCGGCGGGCATCCACGGCGGTGAGATCGTGGGAGAGGGTACCTACAAGGAGATGCTGCGCAAGCACACCCTCACCGCACAGTACCTCAACGGGAAAAAGTGCATCCCCGTGCCCGCCACACGGCGCAAAGGTAACGGCAAGGAGCTGACCCTCATCGGCGCACGCGGCAACAACCTCAAAGATGTGTCGGTCACCTTCCCGCTCGGCACATTCATCTGTGTAACAGGCGTTTCCGGCAGTGGAAAATCCACTTTGGTCAATGAAACGCTTTACCCGATTTTGAACCACCATTTCTTCCGCGCCGAGAAAAAACCGCTCGAATATGCGGAAATCATCGGATTGGAAAATCTTGACAAGGTGATTGAAATCAACCAGCAGCCCATCGGCCGCACGCCGCGTTCCAACCCCGTGACCTACATCGGGGTGTTCGACCAGATACGGCAGCTGTATGCCAGTCTGCCCGAGGCCAAGATACGCGGCTACAAGCCCGGACGTTTCTCCTTCAACGTCACCGGCGGCCGCTGCGAGGAG
This sequence comes from Bacteroidales bacterium, assembly GCA_045132235.1. GTDB lineage: Bacteria > Bacteroidota > Bacteroidia > Bacteroidales > WCHB1-69 > UBA1756. The sequence continues at coordinate 35,286 of JBGURX010000010.1, read as the reverse complement.
TGCCGCGGCGGCGGTGTGAAGGCCATCGAGATGAACTTCCTGCCCGACGTGTACGTCACCTGCGATGCCTGCGGCGGCAAGCGGTACAACGACGAAACCCTCGAGGTGCGCTACAAGGGAAAATCCATCAACGACGTGCTGGAGATGGACATCGAGACGGCGGTCTCCTTCTTTGAAAACATCCCCATGATAGCCAGCAAGTTGCAGACCCTCTGCGATGTAGGACTGGGCTACATCAAGTTAGGGCAGCCCTCCCCCACCCTGTCGGGCGGCGAGGCGCAGCGCATCAAGCTGGCCGCCGAACTCTCCAAGAAAGACACCGGCAACACCTTCTACATCCTCGACGAGCCCACCACGGGACTGCATTTCGAGGACATCTACGTGCTGCTGGATGTGCTGAACAAGCTGGTGGAGAAGGGCAACACCGTGCTGGTGATCGAGCACAACATGGATGTCATCAAAATGGCCGACTGGATCACCGACCTTGGTCCCGAGGGCGGGCGTTCCGGCGGCGAGATCATTGCGGAGGGCACGCCCGAGGAGGTGGTGGCAAACGGCGAAGGCCACACGGCGCAATTCCTGAAAAAGGAGTTAAAAAGAAAGTAGTTGACAGGGAGTTACCTCCTGACGAGTCGCCGGCGAGCAACCGCATCGTCCGGATAGTACAGCGTGTCGATCGTGCTGGCAAAGCCGCACCAGTTGCCAATCACATTTTCCCCTTTGATATTGCAGGGCACCGGCGCCGGACTCATAAACGGGTTCTGACCAATCGAAATGGCGTACGTCATGGCCGACCAATATTGGAATCCATCATAATCTATCAAAGAGGTCTTCATGTAAATGGTATCGCCTTTCCGATAGGTCACCCTGTAGAACTCATCCTTCTCCTCATCGGTCATAGTGCTTTCAAACAGCGATGAGGGGTTGGCGCGCAGTATCTCGTAGTTGACCGTTTGTCCGTTGAAGGTGGCGTCGTCGAAGGCCACGGGGAAGCTGGTCACCCAGAGGCGGTCATGCAGGCGCTTGCCGTGCACCTTCAGCTGGAACATATAATAGTCGTGGGTCTCAACCCTATCGGTGAGCTGGATACGGGTGGTAGGCGTAGTGTCCTGTTCGTTGACGAAGGCCAGCCATACCGAGTCGAGGCTGATGGGCTGACAGATGGTGGTGGAAGAGGTATACACCTTATCGCCGATTTCCACACGGAGGTCGTACCGTTTACCCGGCTCACCTTTAATACAAGAAGCAGAAGTAGTATCACCCACATAGGCGAAATAGATGGGCGAATCCAACCAAGGCATAAGTCGGAGTTGTTCGCTCACGCCATCGCACGAAACGGTGACCACGGCATCCTTAATAAACACATCATTCATCAAAGTTTGCAAATCAATGTGGTCGAAATAGGGAACGCTGCGGCTCACAATCACCATAGCGGGCGAACCGTTCTCAATGCGGCCCTCGATCACAATTTTCCGCTCATAATCAGGAATATCCACCTCTATCTCCTTCTGGCAACCGCAGAAAAGCAAGGGCATTAACCCTATGATAATCAGCAAGAAATTTCGGACAAAGGCGGACATTGTTGAATGAAGATACAGGGTGCAAAGTTACAACATTTTTCATTCCCCCAAACAAGCCATTGGCAATTTGTCATAAAACCGAAAAACTGCGATTGTTAATTTAGAAATTTGAAAAAAAGTTGTACCTTTGCCGTCTCATTAACATACTATTTGGGACACAACGGAGAAATGATTTATTCTGAATATAAAGAATATAAAAGATTCTGTCGCCCCTACGGGACTTTCTGCGGCGACATGCGCCGCACCATCGCGGGATACGGACATGGGTGGATGGGCGGCATTGCGGGACACACCCCATCACGGGGGCTAGTACCCCCGCCTGTAATCCATCGGCCCTTTCAGGGCCGACCAGTAAGCCCGTCTTTGCTGGAAAAAACCATCAACTATATCCGTCGGCAAAAGGAACACCACCATAAACTCAGATTCGAGGAAGAATACAAGATTTTTTTGGAACAATGTGGCATACAATATGATGAAAAATATGTGTTTAATGATTAAATTCCAACCAATATAGATGCTGTGCAAAACGCACAATCGGGCGAAAGGAAATCGTTAAACAACACCTCCTCGTACACTCCCTGCCGTTTTGTCAGACTTTAGATTTGGCAAACTTTTTGCATAGTTTAAATCGGCTTGCCTCAACAAGTCATTATTCGTTATTGTAAATAATTAAAAATTAAAATATTATGACAAGAGAAAATTTCAATTCAGAAAATCTGGATGCTGAAAAAGATCCTTTAGAGGGTCAAGAAACTGACAATTTGTCAACCGAGGAGAAGCCTGACGCGGAAACGATGGCAGAAGAAAACCCCGACAACGACACGAAGGAGGAAGTCGAAGAGGAGAAGAAAACCTTCTTTGGCAGAAAAAACAAGAAAGAGGAGTCGTTGAAAAAACAGCTGCAGGAGCTGACGGAGAAGTACGAAGCCCTTGACAAGCAGAAGGCGGAACTGAACAACAAATTCCTGCTCCTCTACTCTGAATTCGACAATTACAAAAAGCGCACCAACAAGGAAAAGCTGGACCTCATGTCCACAGCCTCCGAGAAGGTGATTGTGAACCTGCTGCCCATCGTGGACGATTTCGAGCGCGCCATCAAAGCCAACGAAAACCTGAGCGATGTGGAGGTGATGAAAGATGGTTTCAACTTGATTTACAATAAATTATTGAACATGTTAAAACGCTTTGACGTCACCGAAATCGAAGCCAAGGGCGAAGTGTTCGACACCGACCTGCACGAGGCAGTCACCCATTTCCCCACCCCCAACGAAGAGGAAAAGGGCAAGGTGATCGATGTGACGGAAAAAGGATATAAAATCAAGGACAAAGTGATCCGCTACGCCAAAGTGGTGGTAGGACAATAGAGTTAAGAGTTAAGAGTTAAGAGTTAAGAGTGAAAAGTAAAGACAATGCATGCATTGTCTCACAAAAGAGGAGGCATTAACACACATGGAAAAACGCGATTATTATGAAGTATTAGGGGTAAATAAGAACTCAACCCCTGAAGAGATAAAAAAGGCATACCGGAAGAAGGCCATGCAGTATCATCCCGACCGCAATCCCGGCGACAAGGAGGCTGAGGAGAAGTTCAAGGAGGCGGTGGAGGCCTACGATGTGCTGAGCAATCCCGACAAGAAGGCCCGATACGACCAGTTCGGCCACGAAGGTCTGCGCGGAACGGCCTCGCAGGGCGGTTTCGATGCCAGCGACCTCAACAGCATTTTTGAGCATTTCGGCAGTATCTTCGGTGACTTCTTGGGTGGAGGCTTCCGAGGTGGTTTCGGCGGCGGCTTCGGAGGAGGTTTCGGCGGCGGGCAGCAGAAGACCGTTCGCCGCGGCAGCGACATCCGCATCCGCCTGAAACTCAAACTGGAAGAGATTGCTGAAGGCTGCACCAAAACACTGAAAATACCCAAACAGGTACCCTGCAAGACCTGCGGTGGCACGGGTGCGAAGGACAAATCCTCCATCATCACGTGTCCCACCTGCCAGGGACGTGGACAGGTGGTGCACCAGCAGCGTACCATGTTCGGCGTGATGCAGCAGGTGATGCCCTGCAATGCCTGTCACGGAACGGGACAAGTCATCAAGGACAAATGTCCGGATTGTCACGGCGAAGGCACCGTGAAGGGCGAGGAGGTGGTCACCATCACCATCCCGGCAGGCGTGCAGGACGGCATGCAGATCCGTGAGCGCGGCAAGGGCAACGCGGCCCCCAACGGCGGCATCCCCGGCGACCTCATCATCGTGATTCAGGAAGAGGAGAACGCCACCTTCGAGAGAGACGGCAACAACCTGTATATCAACTACTACATCTCCTTCCCGCAGGCCGCACTCGGCGCGGAGGTGGAGATTCCGCTCGTGAAGGGCAAGGCCAAGGTTAAAATCGCCCCGGGCACCCAGAGCGGCAGTGTGCTGCGACTGCAAGGGAAGGGTCTGCCGGAAGTCAACAGCCGGCGCGTCGGCGACCTCATCGTCAACGTCAACGTGTGGACCCCCACCAAGCTTACCAAGGAGGAAAAACAGCTCATCGAACAGATGAACGGGGCCGAGAATTTCATTCCCAAGCCCACCAAAAAAGACAAGAGTTTCTTCAGCCGCGTGCGCCAGTTTTTCGAAGACCGCTAACTGTCCCAAACAGCCTGACAGACTTTCGCTAATTATTTTACTTTTCCACATTGCCGTGTGAAAAAAAAGTTGTATTTTTGCAAACTTTTATGCAAAATCAACAAAATAGTAATAATCAAATAATTAAGCTAAAACAATGAAAGTTTATCAGACACAAGACATCCGAAACATCGCCCTTATCGGCGGTAACCGCACGGGTAAGACCACCCTTGCTGAGACGATGGCCTTCCACGGTGGCGTGATCAGCCGTCGCGGAACCGTTGAAGACAAGAACACCCTTTCCGACTATCGCGAAGTGGAGCTGGAGAGACAGCAGTCCATCCAGTCCTCTGTGCTGTACAGTGAATTTGAGAACACCAAGTTCAACATGATTGACTGTCCCGGCTTCGACGATTTCGTGGGCGAGGTGATCGGTGCCTTGAGAGTGGCTGATACCGCTGTCATGGTCATCAACGCACAGAACGGTGTGGACGTAGGCGCAGAGTCACAGTGGCGCTGGACCAAGAAGATGCACAAGCCGGTTGTCTTCGTCGTCAACCAGCTTGACCACGAGAAGGCCAACTTCGACGAGACCCTCCGCGAGCTGAAGCACAACTTCGGCGGCAGCGTGCTCCCGTTGCAGTACCCCGTCAATGCCGGCATCGGCTTCGATTCCGTCATCGACCTTCTTTCCAAGAAACTCCTCAAATTCCCCGCTGGCGGTGGCAAGATGATTGTGGAAGAGATTCCCGCTTCCGAAGCCGACAAAGCCGAGGAGATGCATGCCGCCCTCATCGAGGCAGCTGCCGAGAACGACGAGAAACTCATGGACAAATTCTTCGAAGAGGGCACCCTCAGCGAAGAGGAGATGATGCGCGGCCTCAAGCTGGGTGTCATCAACCGCGGCACCTTCCCGGTGCTCTGCATCTCCGCCAAGGCCGACCAGGGCGTGGACCGCATGATGCAGATCATCAAGGGCAACTGCCCCACCCCCGCTGAAGCCCTCCCCATCAAGAACACCGCTGGCGAAGATGTGGCTTGCGATTCCACCGGCAACACCGTCGCTTACGTTTGGAAGACTGCCGTCGAGCAGCACCTCGGCGACGTGGCTTACATGAAGGTTTGCTCCGGCGAGATCACCGAAGCCATGGACCTGCTCAACACCAACACCTCCACCAAGGAGAGAGTGTCGCAGCTTCTCTGCTTCGCCGGCCAGAAGCGTGAAAACGTGGAGAAGGCTTGCGCTGGCGATATCATCGCCACCATCAAGCTGAAAGGCACCGGCGCCAGCCAGACCCTCGTGAAGAGCGGCGACATGCAGATTGAAAAGACCGCTTATCCGGATCCGAAGTTCCGTACCGCCGTGCGCGCCAAGAACAGCTCCGACGAAGAGAAACTCGGCGCCGTGCTGAACTCCCTCCGCAAGAGCGACCTCACCTTCCTCATGGAACAGTCGAAAGAGCTCAAGCAGACCATCATCTCCGGTCAGGGCGAGCAGCAGCTCAACATCATCAAATGGATCATCGAGAAGCTGAACAAGATTGACATCGAGTACTACGCTCCCAAGATTCCGTACCGTGAAACCATCACCAAGTCGGCAGAAGCCATGTACCGTCACAAGAAACAGTCCGGTGGTTCCGGCCAGTTCGGTGAAGTCCACATGCTCATCGAGCCCTATTTCGACGGCATGCCGAACCAGACCAAATACCCCATCCGCGACACGCAGAACTACGACCTGCCGTGGGGTGGCAAGCTCATCTACAACAACTGTATCGTGGGTGGTGCCATCGACGCACGCTTCATGCCCGCCATCCTCAAGGGTATCATGGAGAAGATGGAAGAGGGACCGCTCACCGGTTCTTACGCCCGCGACATCGTGGTGAACATCTACGATGGTAAAATGCACCCCGTTGACTCCAACGAGTTGGCATTCAAGTTGGCCGGCCGTAACGCCTTCAAGGACGCTTTCAAGAAAGCCAATCCGAAGATTCTCGAACCCATCTACGACGTGGAAGTTTTCGTTCCGTCAGACCGTATGGGCGATGTGATGACCGACCTCCAGGGCCGCCGCGGTGTGGTGATGGGTATGGACAGCGAAGGCGAGTTCCAGACCATCCGCGCCAAAGTGCCGCTTGCCGAAATGAACAAATATTCCACCACTCTGAGTTCCATCACCTCCGGCCGTGCCTCCTACGAGATGCGCTTCGCCGAGTATCAGCAGGTTCCTGCCGATGTTCAGGCCGCCGTCATCCAGAAGTACGAAGAGGAGAACAAGGACGAAGAGTAGTATTCATCAATTATTATTCACAAAATTATTAATTAAAAATGAAATCAGTATCTATTAGCGGTTCTCCCAGAGAGAACGTAGGGAAAAGAGACGCAAAAGAACAACGCAAGAACGGTCTGGTGCCGTGCGTGCTTTACGGCGGCGAGAAGCAGTACCAGTTTGTCGTTGATAAAAAGCAGTTCGCCAACCTCATCTACACTCCCGAAGTCCGTTACGCTATCATCAGCCTCGATGGCAAGGAAATCCCCGCCATCCTGCAGGCCAGCCAGTATCATCCCATCACCGATGAGCTGCTGCACGTGGACTTCCTCGAGGTAGTGGACGGCAAGCCGATCACCATCGGTCTGCCCATCAAGATCATGGGTACCTCTCCCGGTGTGCTCCGTGGTGGTAAGCTCGTGAAGAAAGTGCGCAAACTGAAAGTTCGCGGTCTGTTGAATGACATTCCGGAATTCATTCCCGTTGACATCTCCGGTCTGGACATCGACAACTCCGTGAAAGTTAACGAGTTGAAGATCGACAACATCACTTTCGTCGAGAATCCCAACGCCGTTGTGGCCGCTGTTCTCTCCACCAGAAATGTGGAAGAGGCTCCGGTTGAAGAGGCTTAATATTGATTATTACGAGAATGGTAGGGGCGTGGGCGACTGCGCCCCTATTGTTTTGTTAGCATGATGGCCGAATTTCCCTTCCCTGCCCCAGCATTTCCGGTCTTCCTCGCCCCGATGGAGGAGGTGACCGACGCATCGTTCCGTCTGCTGTGCAAGCAGTTCGGCGCCGATGTGCTCATCTCGGAGTTTGTCTCTTCGGAGGCGCTGATCCGCGATGTGGAGAAGAGTCTGAAGAAGATGGCCTTTTCGGAGAAAGAGCGGCCGTTCGGCATCCAGATTTTCGGGCACGACGAGGAGTCGCTGCGGCGGGCGGCTGAGATTGCCGCCGACAAACAGCCCGACTTCATCGACATCAACTGGGGCTGTCCTGTGAAGAAGGTGGTGGCGAAGGGTGCGGGGGCGGCCATTCTGAAAGACATTCCCAAGATGGTGCGGCTCACTGCGTCGGTGGTGAAGGCCGTGAACCTGCCCGTCACGGTGAAGACGCGCCTTGGCTGGGAGGAGGGCAACAGGCCGATTGTGGAGGCGGCGGAGCAGCTGCAGGATGTGGGCATACGGATGCTCACCATACACGGCCGCACGCGCTCGCAGATGTACAGCGGAGCCGCCGACTGGACCCTGATCGGGGAGGTGAAAAACAACCCGCGCATCACGATTCCCATTGTGGGCAACGGCGACATCGACAGCGGGGCGAAGGCAGTGGAAGCCCGTGACCGCTACGGTGTTGACGGGGTAATGGTAGGCCGCGCCGCCATCGGCAACCCGTTTGTCTTCAAAGAGATAAAAAACTATTTTGCCGGAATTTCCACTCCCCTGCCCACCTACGAAGAACGGGTGGAGGCCTGCATGCAGCACCTGAAAGGGGCTGCGGAGGTCAAGGGAGAGCGCACGGCCGTGTTGGAGATGCGCCGCCACTATGCCGGCTATTTCAAGGGCATTCCCAACTTCAAGGAAAAGAAAATCGCCCTCATGCGCGCCCTCACGGTGGAGGAGTGCGCAACAATCCTAGGATTGTAAATCACCCGCAGAAGATTTCCTGAAAAATCATTGTTGAACAAAATAAAAAAGCGGCAGAGGTTGTCTGCCGCTTGGTATTATGCGTAAGGTAGTTTCGAAGAAAAAATTATTTCTTGCCTTTGTCCTTCTGGCCTGCGTGACCGCGGAAGATGCGGGTCGGGGAGAATTCACCCAGACGGTGACCGATCATATTTTCGGTAACGTAAACGGGGATGAATTTGTTGCCGTTGTGCACAGCGATGGTGAGGCCGACGAAGTCGGGGGAAATCATAGATGCGCGTGACCAAGTCTTGATGGTGGTCTTTTTGCCAGAGGCCTGCGCTTCGAGTACTCTCTGTTCCAGTTTATAGTGAATAAACGGTCCTTTTTTTAATGAACGACTCATAGTGTTATCCCTTTAAATTATTTTTTTCTTCTTTCAATGATGTACTTGCTCGAATTCTTCTTCGGATGTCTGGTCTTGTAACCCTTAGCCGGTAAGCCCTTGCGTGAGCGCGGGTGACCGCCGGATGCACGACCTTCGCCACCGCCCATCGGGTGATCGACAGGGTTCATGACGACACCACGCACGCGCGGGCGCCATCCGAGCCATCTGCTTCTACCGGCCTTGCCGGAGACCTCGAGGCTGTGGTCGATGTTGGAGACGATACCGATGGTGGCGCGGCAGGCGCAGAGAATCATTCTGGTTTCGCCTGAGGGCATGCGGATGACGGCGTATTTGCCTTCGCGGGACATCAGCTGGGCGTGAGCGCCGGCGCTGCGTACCATTTTGCCACCCTGTCCGGGGTTCATCTCAATGTTGTGAATTTCAGTTCCGAGCGGAATTTCGCCAAGAGGCAGGCAGTTGCCGAGGTCCGGGCTGACACCTGAACCTGACAGGATCACCTGACCGACCTTCAGACCGTGGGGAGCCACGATGTAGCGTTTCTCGCCGTCTGCGTAGAACAGCAGGGCGATACGTGCCGAACGGTTCGGGTCGTACTCGATGGAGTGCACGGTTGCCGGAATGTTGTCCTTGTCTCTTCTGAAGTCAATGATACGAAGCATCTTCTTGTGACCGCCGCCGCGGTTCCGCATCGTCATCTTACCACTATTATTTCTACCACCCGTGCTGGGTCTGGGGCACAATAAACTTTTTTCCGGTTTATCAGTGGTAATGTCGTCATAAGCGCTGATCTGTTTGAAGCGCTGCCCCGGAGTTACTGGTTTAAATTTTCTTAATGCCATATCTCATTAAATGTTGCTGTAAAAATCGATTTTGTCGTCCTTGCTGAGAAAGACGGTGGCTTTCTTCAACGTGGGTTTCTGACCCTGGATGAAGCCGGACTTGGTGTAGCGGGAAGAGTCCTTGCCGCGCTGTACCATGGTGTTCACTCTCACGACCTTCACACCGTAGATGGTCTCCACGTCGTGCTTGATCTGCGTCTTGGTGGCGTCTCTCTCCACGATGAAGCCGTAGCGGTTGAACTTTTCGGCCTCAGCCGTCCGCTTTTCGCTGATGATGGGTTTTATCAATACGCTCATTGTTGCTGATTTTTGAAGTTAATAATTATTCTCCGAGCATCGTGTTAAGGTCGGCGATGCTGTTCTCGCAGATGATGAGGTTGGTGGCGTTCAGCACGTCGTAGGTGTTGGCGTCGCAAGCTCTCATCACTTTGGCACGCTGCAGATTGCGGCTGGAGAGGTAAACGTTGGTGTTGCTGTTGTTGACGAGGGTCAAAGTCTTGGCATCCTGCAGGTTGAAGCTCTTGAGGATGTTGACGAAGGCCTTGGTCTTGGGAGCGTCGAATGCGAAATCCTCAACGACCGTGATCTTGTTCTCCTTTGCCTTGTAGGTAAGGGCGGAGAAGCGGGCGAGGCGTTTCACTTTCTTGTTCAGTTTGAAACCATAGTCTCTCGGATGGGGACCGAAAGCGGTGGCACCGTGGCGGATGGTGGGAGATTTGATACCGCCTGCACGTGCGCCGCCAGTACCTTTCTGGCGTTTCAGCTTGCGGGTGCTACCCGAAACGGTGGCTCTGTCAAGCGTGTTGTGGGTTCCCTGTCTTCTATTGGCCAAGATGTTCTTGACGTCCAACCAGATTGCATGGTCGTTCGGCTCAACATTAAAGATTCTGTCGTCTAATGTGACCGTTTTGGCAGTCTCACTGCCGTCGATTTTATAAACTTTTAACTCCATCTTTCAATAATTAAATATGAACCATTGGGTCCCGGAACAGAACCTTTAACTACAAGCATATTTTTCTCCTTCACGACTTTGAGGATGCGGAGGTTGGCGACCTTCACCTTGGTGTGACCGGTCTGGCCTGCCATGCGCATGCCGGGGAGAACTCTTGACGGGTATGAGGAAGCACCCATGGAACCGGGGGCTCTCAGACGGTTGTGCTGGCCGTGTGTGGCATCGCCGACACCGCGGAATCCGTGACGTTTCACAACGCCCTGGAAACCTTTACCTTTTGACAAACCGCTGACATCCACGAACTCGCCTTCTTCGAACACGGTGACATCCAGCACCTCGCCGAAGGTCTTCTTGTGACCCTCTTCGAAGCGGGTGAACTCGCGCACGATCTTCTTCGGGGTCGTGTTCGCCTTGGCGAAATGGCCCTTCAAAGGCTTCGGGGTGTTCTTCTCTTTTCTCTCGTCGTATCCCAATTGGATAGCACTGTAACCGTCCTTTTCAACGGTCTTGACTTGCGTGACGACGCAAGGACCAGCCTCTATCACTGTGCACGGCACACACTTGCCGGAGGCATCGTAGATGCTAGTCATTCCAATTTTTTTTCCTATTAATCCTGACATTTTTAAATAGATTTGGTAATAATTTCACTGCTTTCTACGCAAAACCTCACCACTTAATTGTTACATAATAACCTGACACAGATAAGGTTACAACGCTCCAACGCCGTTTCTGGCTGTACGTAAACAAGCTGGCAAATATACGACTTTTTCTTTTACACACTATCTTGTTGAAAAAAATATTATGAAATTTCTGCAATGGCATTCCGAAGATGCCGCGAAGTCCGTATTTTTGCACCATCGTTTCTGTGAAATCAGGACAATTCTTTTTTATGGCTTTCAGAATGAGAAAATGGCTACTTCTTAATGTCTTGCTTATGATGGCATTTTTATCGAATGCGCAAACCGATGCGCTTACCCCGCAGATGTTCGGCCTCCAGAAGGCGAAGTCGGATGTGGAGCGATACTATGTATTATATAATATGCACAAAGCCGCCCGCATCCTCAACCGGGGAGTGGACTACAGCGGCATCGGGGAACTCAACATCGAAATCCCCGCCGACGCACAGCCCATCCCGCTCAACAACGGCTGCGACTTCAGCGGACTCGTGCTCAACGTCACCAACAACAACAAGAAGGGGATGTACCTCTTCACCCTCATCCAGCCCACCGACACCATCCACATCAGCAAGGAACAGGTTGACAGCGGCGACTTCTCCGAAATCAGCAGAATCGACACCACCTCTTACCTGCTCATCCTTAAAGACGACAGTATCTGGGTGGACAAACGGCAGGGCTATGCCTACGGACATACACGGAAGGACATCCTGCTGCTGGACAACAAGCATGCCGTCAACCGTCCCATCATGCCCTACAACACCCCCGAAACCCAGCTCTCTGCCAGCATCTGCCCCGCCACCCGCGACATCAAGGTCATCTCCAACATCACCATCAACCGCCACGCCGGCGACAGCGCCAAGACCTACTGCTTCGACGTGCAGAACCAGTTCAACGTGGAACTGTACAACATCACCATCAACACGCCGGAGAACAACTTCTACGCCGACGCCGCCATCCGCATCAACAACTCCGCCAACATCCGCATCAGCAACGTGACCATCAACGGCACCTACTCGCAGACCAACCACTATGGCTACGGCATCGCCATGGACAATGTATGGCGCTCACGGATTGTGCACCTCCGCGCACGCGCCAACTGGGGCATCTTCGGCAACAACAACATCAACGACGTGCAGCTCGACAGCTGCGACCTCAACCGGTACGACATCCACTGCTACGGCCGCGATGTCTTCATGCGCAACTGCGTCTTCAGCAACCTGTACAACCAGTTCTCCTCGGTGTTCGGCTCGGTTATCTTTGAGAACTGCACCTTCAACAACCACATTCCCGTGCTGATAGAGTCGAGCTACAATGCCTATACACCCTTCGACCTGTACTTCTACGACTGCACGTTCCGCATCAACAGCAAGCGGAACTACCTCGTGGACGCCCGCGACCTGACCAACACCCGCAACTCCCGTCCGGAAGTAAAGTCCAAGAACCTGCCCAACATCAACATGTCGCGTCCCACTTTCATCCTCACCGACGACGTTTCAAAACTGTACATGTTCCGTTTCAGCAGTGTTTCCTATACGGGCAACGTCGGGCACATTGAACGGATTGATGTGAAACAAATCAGCGTGAAGGGCGGAAAAATACAGATGAAGGTTTGCAACAAGGACTTCCCCCATAGGCAGGCCATCAACTTCCCGCTCCGCAACCAAGTGATTGGCAAGTAAAAACGCACGCAGGGCTATCGCGCCAGCTGCGACAACTCCGTCTGTACCATCCTCCCGAACACAAAGTACTGCAGGATATACAGTTTCTCCTTGTTGTCGTTGAGCGTCGCGTAGAAACGGTCCTGATTGTACAAATGCTCGATGTCGGTGAGTTTGTCGCCAGTCTCGTTGTCGTAATAATCGTACGCCTCATCCATGAAATAGCAGTTCAACTTGATGGTGTTGCCCTGTATGTCGGTCATGGTGATGACTTTGAAAAGATTGTTTTTCAGAATGTTGTCTTTCACATCCTTATCCATTCCCGTGGCGATGGACTGGTACTTCTTGTCGCGGAACTCCGCCAGCAGGTTGAACACCTTGGCGGTATCGTACTGCGCCATTCTCACATCGTTGCTGTTGTAAAGGTCGAAATGGCGATCATCCACCTTCTTGATGGTGAACGACTCGTCGTTGTTGCGGCAGTTGAACACGCTGAGTGTCTGGATGCGGGTGGGCTTGGTGGAGAGCATCTGGTGGCTCACCCAGTCCTGCTTCAGAGCGGAAAATCTCGGGGAGATGATGCCGCGGAAGCCGGGCAGATAAATGATGCAGGGCTTCTCTTCCATTCCCTCCAGCATGGCATAGTTGCCCATATTCTCCTGCGTGGCCGGACCGATGTAGATGGTCTTCACCTTCCGTTCTTTATTGAAAAATCCATGTCCGAAAAGGATGAAGGCGGGAGCATCCTCATACACCTCCACCTTGATGGCGCTGGCGGCCATCACGCGGTTCATGTTCTCCACCTGCTTGGCAGGCACGGGACGGTCCACGCGCAGGTTCATCAGCGTGGCCAGCAGCGACTGCACCATCTCGGGAGTGGCGGGTGTGCCGTCGTCCAGCTGCCATCCCCCTTCGCCGCGCTGCAGCAGCACCGTGTTACCGGCCATATCCGCAATGAACACCTTCTTCACAGTCGATGAGTCATTGCAGGCAAACATCTTCTGCGAATATTCCACCTTGCCGGGCGTCCCCAGTGAAAAATTCTCGTAAATAATGAATGACAGAAGTCCTACAAGGGCTACAATACTGATGATGAGGATGATGAGGGTCTTTTTTTTCATAATTTAAAAAGAATAACTGAGATTAAAACGCAGTGGAAAACGGATTAGTGTGAACGGGCGAAGCGGAGCCGGCGCACCACAATGGCGATGCAACCGATGCAGGCAAGCAACAGCAGCGGCAAGCCGATGTTGAGCAGCTGGTAGCGCAGCTTTGTTTTTTCGATGCCTGTTTTGGATTTGTCCAGCTGTCCGATTTGCAGCACTTTGGAACGAAGTTCAATCATGTCGCTGTTGTCGCACAGGTAATCCACGCAGTTGACAAGGAACTCGGTGTTGTCGTACATCTTGCCGGTATTCTGGTCGTAGCCGGTTGGATAGATGGCTTTCTGCACCAGCAGCCACTCGTGCATCTTGAACTGCCGTTGCACGTTGGGGTTCTGATAGGTCATGACGGCGGGGAACCACGCGGCGGAATCCACAAAGTTGCGGATCATGTCGCCGTCGGAGATGAAAATCTGCTTGGTGGCGGGACTGCGGTCTTTGTGGTCGAACTGACTTTCCGTTATCAGGGCGATGGGGAGCCGTCCGGCGAAGGCGGATCTGAACTGGCCTTCCACCAGCATGGCCACCGGAACGTGCTTGTGCCTGTATTCGGCCTCGTTGGGACGGTCACGGCCCTCTTTCAATGCCACGAAACCCGGGGCTGTCTTGATCTTGGTTTTCTTGGAGGTGGTGGCCAACACCGTCTTCTTCAGTCCCTCGCCGTTGTTCACCGAGTCGATGGAGCTGGCGAAGTTGGCTCTTACGGTCTCAATCCGCTGGGTGATGGGATGCTCGCCGAAGTGGGTGAGGTTCAACAGGTAGGGAAACGACTGGTTCTTTCCATTCACATTCACCATCTGGAAACTCTCCATATCCATCAGCATGTCGGGATTGATACGCACGCCATAGTTGAAAAACAGCTTCTGCAGCGAGCGGTAACCGAGGTTTTGTTCGGCGTAGAAGGCCTGCACGTTCTCCACGCTGTCCATGGAGGCAGTGGTGGCATCGATGAGCCACAGCACACGGCCGCCGTGCATGATGTGCTGGTCGATGATGTAACGGTCGGTGTCGCTCACCCACTGGGTAGGCTGCGCCACGATGAGCAGGTCGTATTTGTTGCCGATGTATTTAATCTGAGTGGAATCCTTGTCGGAATAGGTGGTGTTTCTCAAGCTGTTGATGCGGCCGCCGATGGTGGCGATGTCCACGGAGTAGAAATCCTCCATCCCCTCGCCGAGCTGCCCGATGGTCCACATCACGTTGGGCGTGAAGAGCTCTCCATGTCCGTTAATGACTGCCACATGTGATTTTTTGGGTTGGATGAGCGCCTTGAGTCCCTTCACAAAGTTATACTCCATGCGCATATAGGAGTAGTCGATGGTGGGATAGTAACCCCGCATGTCGTTCTCCACCAGCAGTACGGAACGCTCTTTGTTCTTGTATGATATGGTGGCGCCGGGGATGATGTACTGCATCGTAACCTGCTGTCCGGCATTGTATTTGCCGTTTACCGGGGTGGGGTAAAGTCCCATGTCAAGGAACTGTCCCAGAATGGCCTGCATCTCTTCCGGCTTCTTGCCCGCCAGCGGGTCGATGAATTCGTAGTGGACGTTCGGGGAGACATCCTTGAATTCTGCCAGCATCTCCTTGGCCCGCTCAATAAGGGGAACATATTCCTCCGGCACGTTGTCGCCATGCAGGTAGAATTTGATATACACGTCGTCATCGGTGGACTTGAGCAGGTCAACGGTGGACTGTGACAGGGTGAAGCGTTTATATTCCGTCAGGTCGGCCTTGCCGCTGATATATGCCGATGCAACATTGATGATGATGACGGCAAGCAGCGTGGCGCAGAGGGCGATGATGGAGGCTCGTTTGAATTGGGTTCTTTTTTTCATCTCTTAAAAAAAATTGGAAGTTACCATTTTCTGCTCAGCATCGAGATGCGGGCGCCTAACAGGAACAGGAAAGATACCGTAATAAAATAGATGATGTCGCGGCTGTCGATGACTCCCATGCTGATGTAGGAGTAGTGGTGTTCGATACCGATTTTCTTCACCACATAGCCTGCCGAACCGAGAAAGTCGAGGTCATAAATGAATTCGAAGCCATAGTGCAGGAGGAAACAGAACAGGGCCGCCAGCAGGAAGGCCACAATCTGGTTGCGGGTGATGCTGGAGGCAAAGAGTCCGATGGACACAAAGATGGTGCCCTGCATGAAGAGTCCGAGGTAGGAGCACCACGTGGCCCCGACATCGATTTTACCGTCTGCGGCGCCCAACGACCACACCGACCAGAAGTAGATGAGGGTGGGCAGCAGGGCCATCAGCAGCAGCGCCTCGCAGGCGAGGAACTTGGCCGCGATGAGCTTCACATCGGAGATGGGCTGTGTAAGCAGCAACTCCATGGTGCCCGACTTGCGTTCCTCGGCGAACATACGCATCGTGATGGCAGGAATCAGAATCAGGAAAAGCATCGGGGCGATGTCGAAGAAATTCTGAAGGGTGGAACGGCCTCCCTCAATGACATTCCCTTTGAACACCCACACGAAAAGTCCCGTCAGCACAAAGAAAACTCCAACGATGATATATCCCAAGATGGAGGTGAAAAAGGATTTGATTTCTTTTGAAAAGAGTGCAAACATTTTCTATTTTTTAGATTTTTTAGCGTTTTTCTCGGCTTCAGCCCGCTCTTTCTCATAGTTTTCAACATAGATGGCGGCTTTGGCGGCGGCCTTGACGAAAGGCGTGGCCGTGAGTTTGCTGCCGACAGCCCTTTGCAGCCAGTATTGCGGAATCAGACGGCCTTGCGAGAAAATCCGCTCGACCTCTTCCCCTAAGTCCTTGCCCTTGAAATAGTTCTGCAGCTGGAAGCTGATGAGATAGCCCAGCGGATAGGCACACAGGTACAGGGGTGCGTCAATCATGTGGGAATAGACCGCGAGGATGGGCTGGTCTTTCACCTTGAACACCGGCGCATAGTACTGGTTCCAAATTTCTTTCGCCATGCTGATGACGGCATCTTTCAGTTCGGCGGCGGTGGCATCGGGATGCGCATACATCCACTTCCACACCTGAATATCCAACAGCGAAACGCCCATGATTTCGTAGCAGCTCCAGAAGTTGTCGAGCAAATCGTAGTACTCGCCAACGGAGTCATCGGAGTTGGTGCCCAGCAGCTGCAGGTCGCGCTGCTGGAAGGTGAAGGCAAGCGCCTCGGTGAAGGCGGTGTTGGGCACGCCGGCAAGGAAGTAGTTGGGAACTTTGTGCAGCGAGAACACCTGCTCCACATTGTGTCCAAACTCATGAATGCCGATGTTGAAGCCCTTGTAATCCATGCCGTTCTCACCGATACGGGTGCGCAGACGC
Source organism: Bacteroidales bacterium (assembly GCA_045132235.1). GTDB lineage: Bacteria > Bacteroidota > Bacteroidia > Bacteroidales > WCHB1-69 > UBA1756. The sequence goes on along the minus strand of JBGURX010000010.1, from coordinate 18,199 downwards.
ACGTTGTCGCTGCGCATCAGCGACTCCCACGCATGACCCGCTCCCACAGAAGGATCCACGGTGACATGGGCGCAAATGAATTCTGCTTTGTCTTTGGTAAAACCTAACTTCTGCAAGATGTTGGGCAGGTCAGCGGCGAAGGCCTCTTTGGTGGGGTATTTGGAACGGGTGAGGCGGTCCAACGAACTCTCATCCACCGCCGAGCGGTTTTTGAAACCGTTGTACCAGATGTCCCACGGCTGCAATTTTCTTCCCAACTTCTTGGAAATCAAATTGGCCACGGTCTTCACCTCCGGTGCGGAAAGGAATGCGGAGAAGAGTTTTTCAATATCCTGCTGCGAGAACTCAAGTTCCTCGTTGAAACGGCGGTCGAGGTAGGTGGAGTTTTCGCCGTAGTACGGGTCGGCGGCCCGCATGGCGTGGAAGTTGTCCAACAGGTACTGGTAACGCACGTCTTTTTCGCGGGGCAGCTCAAACTGGATGGTGCCCTGATAGGTCTTGCCGGCCACCGGGTACCAGATGTATTCGCTTTTGTTGATGACATCTCTCGGAATAGTCTGTCCGATGATGTGCTTCATGATGGCATAAATGACCTTCTGCTTGTCGAAACCGCTCTCCTTGTCGGCGTAGGCGGCCTTGAGTTCGTCGCGCAAGCCCCAGTGGGAGATGAGTTTCAGGTCTTTACTCCAAAACAATCTTCCATCGTTGGCCTTCACCGCTCCCATGCAGATGTTGTAGTTGGAGATGTAATTGTCGGCGGCCATGGTGGCGCTGTTGATGGCCTGCAGCTTGTCGGCCGGCACCCGCGAGGTGAACCAGTCGCCCAAACGGGCATAGCCCCACTCTGTCGGAGACCATTTGTCGGCCATCTCCGTCTTCTCTCTCAATGTGTAATGCGGGAAGTTCATCGTGACGATGAAGGCGATTTTGGTGGCGAACATGTCGGAGGTGAAGTGCGCATTCACATCGTAGGCGGCGAACATCTCATCGATGGGCAGCGTGTTGTAACCGGTCACGTGAATCGGCAGACAGAGGTTAACGGTCATCGCATGGTTGTGCCCCATGATGGTTTCGAAATTGTCGCACAAGCGGCTGAACAACAATTCTTTTTCGGAGTTGTTATGGCAAAAATTCTCCACACAGAACTCCATGAACTCCTCGGGCGTTCCGTCCTCTTCGGTCCAGAGCGCGGCGGTCTGCGTAATCCCGCGCGTCACCATTGAGGAAGGGATTTTGCTCCCTTTCTGGATTTCACTGCAGGTTTTTTGGATAATACCTTCCGGGATATAGGTGTTTTGTGCGGAAATTGTCATGACAAATGCAAGTATGACAAGCGTAGTAAGGATTTTTTTCATTGAATATCAAATATAAAAGCCGGAGATTATGGAGTTTTACTTGCAAAGCATGGCATTGTATTTCTGGAGGCATTCCAGCACGTTGGTGCGCACGTGGATGAAATCGTCGGCACCGGCGGCCTTGAGTGCATCGATGCTCTCGGTGGGGTTGCCGGCCACGATGAAGATGAAGCCGGCGGCCTTGGCAGCCTTGGCGGCCTCCACGCCGAAAGTGGCGTACTCTTCGTCGGAGCTGCACACCACCACGATGTCGGCCTTCACGGCCTTGGCGGCCTCGATGCCCTCTTCAACGGTGGCAAAACCGGCGTTCTCCACAATCTCGTAACCGGCACAGCCGAAGAAGTTGGAGGTGAAACCGGCACGCGCTTGACGCATGGCGAGGTTACCGATCTTCAGCAAGAACACCTTCGGACGGCCATGTTGTTTGGCGTGACGCTCGGTCTCCAAACGCAGCTGCTCGAAAGCCATGGCGCCGCGGTAGTCCTGCAAGCCCTCACCGCATTCGCACTTCTCCTGCTTCTCCAACTTGTCGAGCATGCTCTCGTTGATGTTCGGGTACTGGTTGGTGCCGAGGAACACATATTTGCGGGTGGCGATGTCCATGTTGCGTTTCTGGCAGCTCTCTTCGATGGCGCGCTTGATGTCGCCGGAGAGGATGAGCTTGATCATGCCGCCCTGTGCCTCCACCTCTTGGAACTGCTTCCAAGCGTACTCGGCCAGCGAGTCAGTCAGGTTTTCCAGATAGTAGGAGCCGGCGGCGGGATCCACCACTTTGTCGAAGTACGACTCTTCCTTCAGGATGATCTGCACGTTGCGGCTGATGCGGCGCGAGAAGTCGTCATCCTGCTTGTAGGCCACGTCGAAGGGCTGCAGCGTGATGCTGTCGGCTCCGCCGAGGGCTGCCGACATACCTTCTGTGGTGGTTCTCAGCATGTTGACGTAAGGGTCGTAGAGGGTTTTGTTCCACGAAGAGGCCACCGAGTTGATGCGCACCTTGCAGGCGCAGTCGCACTTCGGCTGGTACTGGCTCACCATGGTGGCCCACAGCAGACGGAAGGCGCGCAGCTTGGCGATTTCCATGAAATAGTTGGAAGCGATGGAGAGGGTGACCTCCATCTTCTTGGCCATCTGCTCCACGGGCATTCCGTTGTTGGTGGCGTAGGCCAGATATTCGTTGGCGATGCCGAGGGCATAGCCGAGTTCCTGCACGATGGTGGCGCCGCCATTGTGCATCACGATGCCGCGCACGTTCACAGCGCGGAAGTTCGGCAGGTCGGCGGTCAGCTTCACCAGCTCGAGGGCGGTGTCCATCGCCTCCTTCTCGGAGGTCTGGAACTTGCCGTGGCGCAGGCAGCAGGAGATGCCGTCGTAGGCGATGCCGCCCTTCACGGCTGCTTTGTCAATGTTGTGGGCTTCCAGGTAGGCGATGAAATCCTTCACCAGCTCAACGGCACGGCCATGAAGGTGGGTAAACTGCACGCCAATCTTGTCGAGTTCGATGCCGGACAGCAGCGTGGCGAGGTCCTGTGCGTTGGCCACGCCCTTCATGTTGAAGGAAACCATGGTGGCACCGCCCTTGATGGAGGCAAGTGCAATCGTATTGGCCTTCGCCGGATCGGTTTCCGTCACGTTTTGCACAATCTCCCAGTTGTTGGTGTCGGCCTTCGTGCTGCGGGTATAGGGGAATTCGTTGGGCATGACATTCAAATAGGAAAGGTCATCCAGATTCTCTGCCCGGTAGTAGGGACGGACTTTGAATCCTTCGTTGGTGCGCCACACTAACTTTTTCTCATAGTCTGCGCCTTTCAAGTCCTTGTTGATGACTTCTTCCCATTTTTCGGTCGGTATGGGAGCAAATTCGCTGAATAATTTTTCGTCCGTCATGATGTTTTGGTTTATAATTTTTATTATTTAATACATACTAAAAATGCGGCCGCAAAATTACTGATTTTTTTTGAATTTTTAAATCATAATATTTTCGTACTTTTGCACGCTTAAATTAACGATTATGAAAATTGCAATTGTCGGTTCCGGATACGTCGGATTGGTGACGGGCACCTGCCTCGCCGAAGTAGGATTCCAGGTCACCTGCGTGGATGTGAATGAGCAAAAAATCGAGACTTTGAAAAAAGGGGAATGCCCGATTTTCGAACCCGGGCTGGAGGAGATGCTGAAAGCCAACATCCAGAAGGGGCGGTTGAACTTCACCACTTCCCTGCCCGAGGTCATCAACGATGTGGATGTGGTCTTTTCGGCGGTGGGCACCCCGCCCGACGAGGATGGCAGCGCAGACCTCAGCTACGTGCTGGAGGTGGCCCACACGGTGGGACGCAACATCAACAGGCACATCGTGTTCGTGACCAAGAGCACCGTGCCGGTGGGCACCGCCCGCAAGGTGAAAGCCGCCGTGCAGGAGGAACTCGACAAGCGCGGCGTGAACATCGAGTTCGACATCGCCTCCAACCCCGAATTCCTGAAAGAGGGCGACGCCATCAGCGACTTCATGAAGCCCGACCGCATCGTGGTGGGCGTGGAGTCGGAACGCGCCCGCGCCATCATGGAGAAAATCTACAAACCGTTCGTATTGAACGGCCACCCCATCATCTTCACCGACATCAGCTCGGCCGAGATGATCAAATACACGGCCAACGCCATGCTGGCCACCCGCATCAGCTTTATGAACGACATCGCCAACTTGTGCGAGGCGGTGGGCGCCAACGTGAACATGGTGCGCAAAGGCATCGGCGCCGACAGCCGTATCGGCAGCAAGTTCCTGTACGCCGGCATCGGCTACGGCGGTTCCTGCTTCCCGAAAGATGTCAAGGCGCTCATCCATACGGGTGCAGAAAACGGCTGCTCGCTGGAGATTCTGCGGGCGGTTGAAGACATCAACGAGCGTCAGAAATCACTGTTGTTCAAGAAGTTCAACAACTACTTCAAAGGAAATATCAAAGGCATGACGGTGGCCATGTTAGGGTTGGCTTTCAAGCCCAACACCGACGACATGCGTGAGGCACCGGCATTGGTGCTGATTGAACAGCTGCGGGCAGCCGGATGCCACGTGAAGGCCTATGACCCCGTGGCCATGGAAGAGTGCCAGCGCAGAATCGGCGACGCCATCACCTACTGCACCAACATCGAAGACACTCTCCGCGATGCCGACGCGCTGTTCCTCGTCACCGAGTGGGCAGAGTTCCGCGTGCTCGACTTCGCCAAGGTGAGCACAATGATGCGCCACCCCGTGATTTTCGACGGCCGCAACATCTACAACGCTGAAGAGGTGAAGAAACACCACATCGACTATTTCCCCATCGGGTATAACGCTTAATACTTGAGTATGAAAAGAATATTGGTTACGGGCGGCGCAGGATTTTTAGGATCACACCTGTGTGAGCGGCTGCTCAACGAAGGCAACGAGGTCATCTGCCTCGACAACTACTTCACCGGCAACAAACGCAACATCGTGCACCTGATGGGAAACCCCTACTTCGAGGTCATCCGCCACGACATCACTTCACCTTTTTATATTGAGGTGGACGAAATCTACAACCTCGCCTGTCCGGCCTCTCCCATCCATTACCAGTACAACCCCATCAAAACGGTGAAAACCTCCGTGATGGGGGCCATCAACATGTTGGGGTTGGCAAAGCGCATCAATGCCAAGGTGCTGCAGGCTTCCACCAGCGAGGTCTATGGCGACCCGACCGTGCATCCGCAGCCCGAAGAGTACTGGGGCAACGTGAATCCCAACGGCATCCGCTCGTGCTACGACGAAGGGAAGCGCTGTGCCGAGACTTTATTCTTCGACTACCATCGTCAGAACCACGTGAAAATCAAGGTGGTGCGCATCTTCAACACCTACGGACCGCACATGCACCCCAACGACGGGCGGGTGGTGTCGAACTTCATCATGCAGGCGTTGCGCGGCGAAGACATCACCATCTACGGCACCGGCGAGCAGACCCGCAGCTTCTGCTACTGCGACGACCTGATTGAGGGTTTCATCCGCATGATGAATACGGGGAATGACATCATCGGTCCCATCAACTTGGGAAACCCCAACGAATTCACCATCAAACAATTGGCGGAGCTGGTCATCGAACTCACCGGTTCAAAATCAAAGATTATATATCAGCCGGCAGCGCAGGACGACCCGCAGCAGCGCCAGCCCGTGATTGACAAGGCCAAGCAGATTTTAGGCTGGCAGCCCACGGTGCAGCTTCGCGAAGGTTTGGAGAAGACGATAGAGTACTTCAAAGGGATACAGTAAACAGTCTGTCATTCAACAACATCAGAACTCCACTTGGGCTCTGGCGTAATCCTCTGGAATACCGATGTCGATGAAATAGCCATCCGATTTTATGGCATAAAAAGGAATGGTCTGGACATATTTTTCCATCAAATCCTTCTCAAACGAGAACTTTTTAGGAAGCGATAATTTATTTATTAACCCTCTATTAATCAGATAAATACCTCCGTTAATCAGACCTTCTCCCCTGCTATTGTTCTTTTCAGTAAAACTTACAATCTGCTGGTTATCATCGGTTTGCACGCTACCATAGCGAGAGGTGTCGGGCACTTGCCGCAAGATGATGCTCAAGGCACTCTGATGCTGTTCGTGGAATTCCTGCAACCGGTTCAAATCAGCTTTGAAGAGGGTGTCGCCGTTCAGTATCAATACGTTGTCGGTTGAACACTGCTGCAAGGCAAAGGCGATGCCGCCGCCCGTACCCAGCGGTTCCAATTCCACAGCATACGAAATCTGGATGGTTTTATACTGCTCACCGAAGTATTCTTCAATTTTTTCATGCAAATATCCCACCGACAGAACGACCTTCGTGTAACCATATTCTATCAGATAATCAAGGACGTATGTCAGAAACGGCCGTCCGTTTACAGGGGCCATCGGCTTGGGAAGGTCTTTCACCACACTTTGCAGGCGGGTACCAAAACCGCCAGCCAAAATGATTGCTTGTTTGTTTTCTTTCATCATCATTTTTTCACCTTGTTGTAGAGACGCGATTAATCGCGTCTCTACAGAATCACATCGTCCACGTCTTCAATCCCTCGTTCACGAATTCGTACCGTTTGGCCTGCCCGCCGAATTCATTCAAGGCGTCGATGACCGCATAACGGGTGGTGGAGGGACAATAGAAGAACATAAAGCCACCTCCGCCCGCACCGGAAATCTTGCCTCCGGATGCGCCAGCCTTGATGGCCGCATCATACACACTGTCAATCAGTTCGTTACTGATGCTGTCGGCCATCTGCTTCTTGTACTGCCAGCCGAAATTCAGAATCTCGCCGATGGCATCAATGTCACCCTTCAGCAACGTCTCTTTCATCTGGATGGCCTGCTCCTTCAACTTCAACATCGCCTCAATGGATTTCTGCTTCTTGGCCTTGACATTTTTCTGCTGGTCTTCAATAATTTGCGCAGAAACATGACTGGTGGCCGTGTAGTAAAGCACCAAGTTGTGGGCCAACTCGTCCATATAGCGCTGGCGGATACGCAACGGATTGACAATCACGTTGTCGCCAATAAATTCCATATAGTTGAAGCCCCCGAAAGTAGCAGCGTACTGGTCCTGTTTTCCTCCGCTCATGGCGAGATCCTCGCGTTCGATTTCGTAAGCCAGATGGGCGATGTCGTACTCGCCGAGGGGCAGTTTCAGCCACTCCACGAAAGCACCGAGAATGGAAACCACCAAAGTGGAGGAAGTGCCCAAGCCGGAGCCGGGAGGCGAGTCCACAAAACTGGAAATCTTGAACGACAACGGTTTGTGCGTGAACTGTTTGACAATACGGTTGTACACGCCCTTATGGAGGATGAAGAAACCTTCAGGTTTCAGTTCCTCGCAGCTGTCGAACTCCTCCCGCAGTTCGGGGCGGGCGGGGTTGTCGAACACAATCTTACCCTCGTCGCTGGGTTCCAACGTGGTGTAGGCATACATATTGATGGTGGCGTTCAGGATGGCGCCGCCGTAAATGTCGGAAAAGGGCGACACATCGGTACCACCACCGGCCAAACCCAGTCTCAATGGTGCTTTGCTTCTGATTCTCATATTGTTATGTTATAATTTTTCAATAAATTCTGTAAACGTGGACCACAAATATTTCTGCTTTTCGCCCACGATGTTGACCTCGAACTCGGCTTGCTTGTTCTCCTCAAAGTAGCGGACAAGCGCATCCGCAATCTGTTTGGAGTCGGGTTCGACAACGTAACCGATTTTGCCATCAGGCACGATTTCGGGCAGGCCGCCCACATTGGTCACCAGCATCGGCTTCTCGAAATGGAAAGCGATTTGGGTAACCCCGCTCTGGGTGGCGGTTTTGTAGGGTTGCGCCACGATGTCGGCGGCACTGAAGTAACGGTTCACCTCGCTGTCGGGGATGAAGTCGGTGCAGAGCACCACACGGTCTTCAATCTGCAACTCCTTGATTTTGTTAAGATAAGGAGCAGGATCCCCGTAAAACTCGCCCGCCACCAACAGTTTGATGTTCGCGGCTTTGAAACGGTCGTCAGCGAAAGCCTCCAGCAGCAGGTCCAGTCCCTTGTAGGCACGGATGAAGCCAAAGAAAAGCACGTAGCGGAAATCCGGTGAGAGGTTCAGCAGGGAGAGCGCCTCCTCGCGCGGCAACCTCGCGCCGTAGTGGTCGTACAGCGGGTGCGGGCAGAACACCGCGGGCTTGTCCTGCGTGAACAGCCGCAGATCGGCCAGCACCGACTTCGACATGGCCACAAAACCGTCGGTGGGACGGATGAAATAGCGCGCAAATGCCTTGTCGCCGATACGATGCTCGTGCGGGATGACATTGTCAAGGATGGAAATCAGCTTGGTGTGTTTGTTCTTGCGCACCTTCCGTGCAATCGTGCCGAAGCAGGGCGCCATGAAGGGCAGCCAGAACTTGGTAATCATCATGTCGGGGTTCAGCCGCGCGATTTCACGGCCCACCTTGAACCAATTGAACGGATTATACGAGTGTACTTTCCGCACGATCTTCAAGTTCTCGGGAGCGGGCTCAGTGCTGTACTGCGTTTTCCCGGGAAACAGAAAGTTAGGGTATTGGTGGGTGAATGTGTAAATTACAACTTCGTGGCCTTGGCTTTGGAATTCGCGGGCGAGCCGTTCATTGAAGGCTGCCAGTCCGCCGCGGTAGGGATATGCTGTTCCGAGAATGACGATTTTCATAGACCGAAATTTTGATGTGCAAAAGTAGTGATTTTTTTAGTGTGACGCACTATGGTTAAACATTAAACAAACGATTCATCCGTTCCTTTATTAATTGAATATACGCTGTTTTCATTTCCTGTGGAAGAAACGAACGCTCAATCCAATCATACCACTCGTCTTCTGCTGCACGGAACTTCTTCAACATATTCTGGAAAACCTTTTCATCCAAACCACTGTTTGATACTGCGGTTACGAAATCTTGGAGTTTGATTTTTTTCTTCCGCGCATTGAGAGTCAACGCCAACTCTTCGGTATCGGATGGCAGCACCAGAAGTGTGCTCAACAAATCGTAGGCAGGGGACAACTGGTAATTGTTTGGAATAGGACTATACATGGAAAAATTCTTCAAATGCATGTCGCTATTCCCTGTTATCCATGAAAAAAGCACAATCTCCCAAAACAGTGCCAAGTCCAGTTTGGGTGCAGAAGAATAACGCAAAATCAGTTTCGCAATCTGCTCATGCGAACCTTTGTACTTGTTTTCGGTCAATTTTTCAGAAATCTGGCACATATCCTCCATCGGGATTTTTCCCCCTTTCAGTGTGCGATCCACGCGACGTGTCAAATAACATAGTTTCCCATCTGCAAAACGCACCAATGTATGCGGAACCACTTGTATTTTAACCACTTCTGCAAGATGCATCGTCAAATCCTCCAGCTCGGGCAAACTATTGTACAATTCTGTCTGCGGTTTAAGAATATATCTCCCCCATAATCCGACTATGGTGAATCGAGATTCATGCTGAAGTTTTTCAATATCCATTGACAACTTGGCCTGCACTCCTGTCACAGCCGTCTGGCTGCGCACCACCTCCTTTGCCAAATCCTTGATTTCAGAATGTTTATAAGGAAATGATGGAACGATAGGCGTACCGAAGAACCGCTTTGCACACTGAGGGTGGAAATCCATCATTCCATCCTCCAACTCCCGGTAACAATATAAACACTTTGCCATACCCTAATCCTTTTGATTATCAGAAATATCCACAATACTCACAGCACCAATACAGTCTTTACAACAAGCCAGCAACAATGACATTCTATCCCTCGGATTGATTTTCCAGTTAGACTGGGCAATGTCCAATAACCAACCCTCTGGTATCAGTCCATCAAAAAAAGGAAACATATTGTCACTTCTGTAAGGCAATGCCAATACGGGCATGGTCAAACTTATAGGCGTACCTTTTTTTTCAACATACGCTTCTGTATAGACAAACGTATAACCGTTCTCATCCTCTGTCAGGATGCCAGCCAATTGGTCTTGGAAATACACCTCCGCTTGCTTCATCACTCACCCCTTTCCACCATTACAGGTCCTAATTCTGCACCAAACAAGCCGAGGACTTGATTCACCTTATCCATCCGTAAAGTAGCTTTCCCCTGTTCTAAATCACGTACAAAGCGCAGGCCCACTCCCGATTTATCAGACAGTCCGACCTGAGTCAAATGGTACATTTTTCGTTTGTCTTTCACAAATTTTGACAACTTTGTTTCATTCATAATTTATATTCTTTCGGGTATAAAATACACATAGTCAATAAATTTATACCTGATTTGATATAAAATCCGATACAAATCTACATTTATACCTTTTCGGGTGCAAAAATACAAAATATTTTTATCTGAAAAGCTTTTTATCCGAAAAATCTATCCTCCAGCATCAAGCAGAGGCAGTGATAGATGGGCAGGTGCAACTCCTGAATCTTATAGGTTTCGGTTTCAGGAACTTGTATGCACACATCGGCCAGTGCGGAGAGCTTGCTATCCTTGCTGCCGGTGAGGCCGACGATTTTCACGCCTTTGGCTTTGGCCACGATGGCGGCGTAGATGATATTCTTGCTGTTGCCGGAGGTGGAGATGGCGAGGAAAGTGTCGCCGCTATTGCCGAAGCCGAGCATCTGCTGGGCGAAAACCAGCTCGGGCACGCAGTCGTTCATAAAGGCGGTGGAGAGTCCCGGGTGGCCTGTGAGGGCGATGGCGGGCAACGTGCCTTGCAGGTGTTGCGCAATCGTGGTGCCCATCTCCTTGTCGATGTCTTTACACGCTTCTGCGAAATCGCTGCCGACGGGACGTGGAAGTTTGAACCCTTTCATCAGTTCGCCTACGATATGTTCGGAGTCGGCGGCAGAACCTCCGTTGCCGGCCACCAGCAGTTTGTGCTGGGTGAGGTACGACTGCTCTATCAGCAGGTAGGCCTGCGCGATAGCGTCTTTACAGACATTCAGCGACGGGTAACGCTCCAACAGCGTGAGGATATGGTTTTGAAGCTTGTTTTCCAACAGATTGAACATAAGCGGCAGGTTTATGAAATGATTGGCAAAAGTACACTTTTTTGTTGATTTGTGGATTCTTTGATTTGTGGATTTGTGGATTTATTATTATATATAATTGATTGATAGATATTTAAAATGATTCTTGCAAAAATAAGAATATAAAGATTGTTGAATGAACTTTTTTCGGTAATTTTGCAGATTTAAAATAAGAGTATAAGTTACTGAATATGAATAAAGAAATCTTCAAGAAAATCCTGCCTTACTTGGCGGCGTTAGCTATTTTCATCATTCTCACCCTCATTTATGCCTCTCCCGTGTTGGATGGCAAAGTGATTAATGCAGGCGATACGAAAGGATGGCAGGGGATGCGCCATGAAACCAAAATCTACAATGATGATGGGCAGTACAGCTGGTGGACGGGCTCCATGTTCAGTGGGATGCCTGCATATCAAACAGGTGGCGGCACCTATCCAGCACCTGCTGTCAATGTTAATTTCTGGAAGATTGGCACCTTATACTTCCCCGACACGCTGATGTATATTTTGGCCTATTTTATTGGATATTTCATTTTACTCAGAGCTTTCAAAGTGAATGAATGGCTCTCCATTGTAGGAGCCATTGCCATCGCCATGTCCTCCTACTTTTTCCTCATTATTCCAGCGGGACACAATACCAAAGCGATGGCTCTTGCAGTACTACCTGTGCTTATTGGAGGATTTCATCTGATATTTCGAAAACAATATATTGCAGGCGTTTTACTAACCATCATTTACGGTTCCTTTGCCCTCACGCCACACCCGCAGATGACCTATTATATTTTCATGCTGATTGGAGTTCTCATGCTTGCAGAATTATCCATTCACATTATTGAGAAGCGGTGGAAAGATTTATTCATCGGCATAGCTGTTTTTGCACTTGCCTTCGGCATCGGACTCGGAGTGCAATCCACCTCTCTCATGTCAAATCGCGAGTACGCAAAAGAGACCATGCGCGGTGGGCATTCGGAATTAGCGAAAGAGGCTGACCCCATCAATAAGACAAGTGGATTGAGTTTGGACTACATGACGCAGTATAGCTATGGCATCGGGGAGACCTCCACTTTGCTCATCCCCGGTTCGCGTGGCTATGCCTCCGCCTACAATGTGGGAACAAACTCCAAGGTTTATGAAGCCATGGTGAAAAATGGCATGCCCAAGAAGCAGGCTGCAGAATACTGTAAGGGAATGCCCACCTACTGGGGCGGCAATGAAGGCACCTCCGGGCCCGTGTATGTAGGAGCCATTGTCTGCTTCCTCTTCATTTTAGGATTGCTGATTGTAAAAGGACCTTATAAATGGGCGCTACTGGTCGCCACCCTATTCTCAATATTGCTTTCATGGGGCTACAACTTTATGTGGCTCACCGAGTTGTTTGCCAAATACTTCCCGATGTACACCAAGTTCCGTGCGGTAGAATCCATCTTGGTAGTGGCCGAAATCACCATACCGCTGTTAGGCTTCTTGGCCATCAAAGAGATCATGGACCAAAAAGCGGCCAACACCTACAACAAAAAGAAGATGCTTCGCAACATCTATATTTCCGCAGGCGTAACGGCTGGCTTGTGTGTAATAGCCCTGTTCGCCAGTTTCTTCATGAACTTCGCTTGGGGACGCGACGAGGCCATCTTCGCCAACTGGCCCGAATGGCTCTCTTCTGCTGTGGTGGCCGAACGCGCCGCCATCTACCGCGCCAGCGTCATGCGCTCGCTGCTGTTTGTGGTGCTGGGAGCTCTGGTGGTGTGGCTCTATGCTTCCCAAAGCAAACTCAAATTAGGCTTCCTCGTACCGGTTCTCGGTGCACTCATCTTGGTGGATATGTGGACCATCGACCGCAAGTTTTTCAATGAAAGCAACTTTGTGAACGAAAAACAAGACAAAGGCTACTTCGCCGAACAGCCGTGGGAAACGGACATCATGGCCCGCGAAGGTGAAAAAGGCGACCCCGCCTTCCCTACCCATAACAGCTACCGCATTTATAATATCACCAATCCGCAAGGTCCCTTCAACGACTCCCGCACCTCCTACCGTTTCAAATCCATCGGCGGTTACAACGCTGCCAAGCTGCGCCGCTATCAGGATTTAATCGACGCCCACATCTCACCAGAAACCAACCCCATGATCAACTCCATGCGCACTATGGACGGGCAAAAATGGTTTTTGCCTCTCAGCGACACCACCGACTATCCTGTGCTCAACATGCTGAACATGAAATATGCGGTGGTGGGCAACGAGCAGCCGATGGTGGTGGAGAACCCCAACGCTTTCGGCAACGCATGGTTTGTGGACTCCGTGGTGTTGGCCAAAACGCCCAACGAGGAATCGGATGCACTTGAAAAAATCAACTTGCACAACACGTTGGTGACGGATGTGAAATTCAAAGACTTTGTCAAAGATTTCAAGCCCGGACACGACAGTAGCGCCACCATCCGACTCACCAAATATGCGCCCGACTATGTGGAATACGATTATTCTGCGAAAGAAAAGGGCACTGTGGTCTTTTCCGAAATCTACTACCCCTACGGCTGGAACGCCTACATCGACGGCAAACCCGCCGACCATTTCCGTGCCAACTACACCCTGCGCGCCATGAATGTTCCCTCCGGCAAACATCATATCCGCTTCGAATTCCGCCCCGCCACAGTGGAGAAGTGGGGCAAGGTGTCGGTGGCCTGCAAATACCTCATCTACTTGACGATTTTGGGAGTAGCTGGATGGGGTATTTTCAAAGCGGTAAGAAAAAGAAAACAGGGAACGGACATTCAGAAATAAGATTCTCACCATAAGTCATGAACATCCTCTTCATCCGATACAAGAAATCCAAAAACATCCTCGAAGGCGGCGAACAGGGCAGCCAGAAAAACTATAATGTCTTGTCACAACTGGTCGGAGAGGACAATATCACCACCTACTACATTCACGACGAAAACAAAAAGAAATCCGTGCTGGATTACGCAAAAGGGGCTCTGTACTTTCCTTTCAATTACTATTTTGGGCTGACGCCCCGGCGGGTGAAAGAGATCGTGACCATGTCCAAATCCTACGATGTGGTTTTCATCGACCGCAGCGTGTTCGGCATCGTGGCAAAAGAATTAAAACAGTCAGGCTACCAAGGTAAAATCATCTCCTTCTTCCACAACGTGGAAGTACCCTATTTTGAAGCAAAGTTAGGAAACAGATTTGGGAAAGGCCTGATTTTACGCTGCATCGATGCCAACGACCGCTACGCATGCCAGTATTCCGACAAAACCATTGCGTTGAATCCGCGCGATGACAACGAACTGTATCAACGGTATGGTAGAAAGGCTGATGTGCTCATTCCTGTAGCCTTCAAAGACAAATACCAGCGTGAGAAGTATTCTGAGGAGATGACGAGGCCGCAACCGCTGTGCCTGTTTCTCGGAGCATATTTCCCACCCAACAACGAGGGAATACTTTGGTTCGTGCAACATGTGTTGCCGCACGTGAACGTGAAAATGAAAGTGGTGGGGAAGGGCATGGCCCGGCTGAAGGAGGAAGAACCTTCGCTAAAAGACATCGAAGTAATCAGCGACGCTCCCGATTTGCTGCCCTATTTTGAGGAGGCCGACATGATGATCCTGCCCATCTTCAAAGGCAGCGGCATGAAGGTGAAAACCTGCGAAAGCCTGATGTACGGAAAGAACATCATCGCCACCGACGAAGCCTTTGTCGGCTATGATGTGGACTATGACACGGTGGGAGGCAAGTGCAACACCGCCGAGGAGTTCATCACCCGCATCAAAGATTTTGAAAACACTCCTCGCCCCCGTTTCAACGCCTATTCCCGGCAGATGTTTTTGGAAAAATACTCTGAGGAGGCTGTGGTGGAGAAATTTAGAGAAGTGCTGTTTGGGGAATAAGGCCTCTTAATCGCCGAAAATTTTCGGCGAATATAACGGTTATTCACCGAAAAGCTGTATTGTACTTACAATTCGTAGTTTCTATATGAGCGGAAACTGACAGGGAATATCACCCTCCGTTTGGTGGTAGTTTCATCAAAATTCTTGATTGGAGTCATATAGGTTTCCGTGTACATATCACGGAGCCAATCGGTGACCTTCTCGGGCATATAAAAGTCATGTCCCAAAAAGTTACTCCTTACGAACTCGCATTTATCCACTAGTTGACACTCCACAGGGAACCCATCTGTTTCATTGGCCGAACGCCATTCCTTAAATTCATGTTTTCTCGCACAATAAATTCCATACGTGTCATCCTCATTAGTGAGTGTATAGTATATATCTATTCCAACTCCATTTTTCTCGTACGTTTCAAGTATTACGAAATTATTCTCTTTTACATAATCCTGACGGATAAATTGGAAACCATGCTTCAGAATAATACTTTGATAATTCTCAGGCAATGTACCCGCCAGTACACCCACGTCCAAATCGAAATCGTAAGGAATGAAATCATGGTTCCGATACGCCCCTAGCAATGTCCCATATACCAAAAACATCTGGGCATTCATCTCATTAAACGCCTCATCCATACTGATTAAGGTATCTAACCCATGTTTGCGGACTGCTCTTGCCATTTTGTAGTGTTTGAAGCGATTCCAGTATTTTACCAATGGCAAATACAAACCTAATTTTTCTAAAATCTTGACAACTATTTTTCTCATTTTAGCTAATTTGTTAAATCAATTTCACATCATCGCCCTGTCCGTCTTCCATGATGCCTGCGATGGCAACGGAAACTTCATCGGAGACATAATGCATCATCTTCCGTGTCTCAATATTCTTGATGAAAGCGACCAATTCATAGCGTATTCCCTCTCCGTCCAACTGATAGAAAAAGCGGCGGTTTTCCTCCGCGTTCTCGTAGCGGATTTCAAAATAGTCGGTTTTCCACCATGGGGCAGGAACGTAAATATACCCTTTCGTGCCCGATACAATCAACTCACCTTCCGACTTCACACCCTTACCCACTTTCATGGTGGCTACGGCCTTGTCGTATTGGAAATCTATCTTGGTGAACAGGTCGAACGTGGCATCCGTGTCGGAACGCCGTTGTACGACATGTTTCTCTTTATAGTTGGTGCCTAATATCTGGAAAACAGGCAGCAAAGCGGTAGGTCCCCATTCACACAAGCTGCTCCACGGACGCGCCACTAGCTCCAACTGCTGCTCACGCAGACTGGTGCAAGTTACATCCACCGAGACCACATTGCCGATACGACCACCCTTCACCAACAACAACAGCCTCGAGTATGCCAACGCATAAGCGGTTTTGATGGCCTCCATCAAAACCAGTCCCTTTTCGTCTGCCATCCTGAACAATTCCTTGGCCTGCTCCTCACCAATGGCCACGGGCGCCTCCACCATTACGTGCTTGCCGTGCTCCAGCGCATATTTCACATGTTGGTAGTGTTCGGAGGGGTGCGACAAAACAAAAACGGCATCCACCTTCTCCATCAGTTCTTCAATAGGAGTATCGGAAGGCGAAACCACCTCCATTCCGTTGACGAAGCGGCATTCGTTGATGATTTTGTCCAAAAACGGTGCTTTACCGATAAAGCCCAGACGTGTAAGGGTGTTTTTGGCACGCAACTCTGTGCTGGACACACCCTCCGTGCGGTCAAGGTACACCACTTGGCAGTACTCCTTCAGGTAGTCAAACTTCCCGACCCAGTCGGAGCCCACCGTAAAAATATCCACGCCAAACCGTTGGATATCATCTATTTTCTGGCCCTCGTACTCCTCCACGATTATTTCATCCGCAATACCGAGTGCTTTCACCGCCTCAATGCGCTCCATCAGTGTCTGCTTGACATTGATTTTCCCTCGGGCGCGGTCGAAGGCATCGGCCGTGACACCCACAATCAAATAATCGCCCAATTCCTTGGCCCGTTCCAGCAATCGTATATGTCCGTAATGGAGCAAATCGTATGTGCCGTATGTAATTACCTTTTTCATAATTGAAATTTATTTGTCCACTTCAAGCAAAGCATCCATAAAGAAAGACATGGCCTTTTCCGAACCGATGGTAACCCGCAGCAAGTCTTTCATCAACGCATTCCCATACGTATGCACCAAAACCTGTTTCTGCGCCTCAAGTCTGTGTGCAATTTCGTGTGCATCGTGTTTCGGACGCAGGAGAACATAGTTGCCATGACAATCCATGAACCAATAGCCGTGAGCGGCCAACTGCTCCATCAGATAATTTTTCCCTGCCTTCTCTTTCTCTATCAGGCTACTGATTATTTCGGGATGCTCCAGCAAACGTTCACCGAAAAGAAGCCCGACAGAATTCATCTCGTATGCCAGCCTTGAATTTTTCACATAGTAAATGAGTTCCGGGGTGCCCACCACAACGCCCAATCTGCAGCCCGCAATGGACATCAGCTTGGAGAAAGTACGCAGAAGAAGCACATTGTCATTCTCAAGTGCGAACTTCAGGAATGTTTTCTCATAAAAATAGTGGTAAGCCTCGTCCAGAATCACAATACTGCCGACCTCTTTGGCACGGGCAATCACTTTTGCCACCTCCTCATCCGAATACAGATTCCCAATCGGACTGTTCGGGTTCAGCAGCACAACTATTCTTGTATCGGCGGTGATGGCCTCCAATATCTGCTGGATGGAAATCGTAAAGTCATTGTTATACACCACAGGTTTGTGAACAAGTCCCAACAGGCTGCAACAAACCCAGTAGATTTCAAAAGTGGGGGAAACAGTCACTACTTCTTTCCCTGGTTCGCCAAACGTTTCCAGCAACACACGTATTCCGTGATCGGAACCGTTAGTGCCATACACATTCTCAAAAGCCACACCAATATAATCAGCGTACTTTTTCAAGAAACGGTCAGGCTCCGGATAACGGGCCAAAAATTCGGGGGTAATTTCCTTTCTCACCTCCTCCACAAAATCCAACGGAAGCCCTTCGGCGTTTTCGTTGGCATCATAACAATGATAAGCGGCCCTCCCCTGCTTTGGAAAAATACGAGGAGTATTCTGAATGTTAGGGTTGATATAGAAATTCATGAGACTATTTTACTTGTAAAATACGCCATTCGATTAACGACATTTTTAAGAATTAAAAGGCATTTCTATGCCTTTTTCTAACTTATCAAAAATATCCTCTATAAAAGGTATCAAAATCTTGTCATTTGACAAATTCTCATGACCGGGAGTAGTCATTGTTGAATAAATATATGCCTGACGATATTCTTCTGCAAAAGGAGTTATTTCTAATGAATCCTCCTTTACTTCATCTATATTCAAAGCATGTTTTCCTAAAGATTCAGCATACCAAATAAGTTTAAGAGCAGGCTTCGG
>JBGURX010000009.1:0-28180 GCA_045132235.1 Bacteroidales bacterium | reverse complement strand
TCCCGCAACACTCCTCTACCATCCCCCATGAAAACACCGCAGAAAACACCCTGACGGAAGTTCCTGCCACCTCCGCAACAACAGAAGCCACCACTCCGACAGAAGTCGTCACAGCACCTGTTGCCACCACCACACGCTCCGCTGCCGCACCCACCGCATCTTCACAACAATCCAATACACAACCAACTGCAAAAACAACCCAGAAACCTGCTCCAAAATCCAGCGCACCCAGCACACAACCTGTCAGCACACCGCAACCGATTGACCGGACTGAAGACCCTGTCTTGGCAGGCCGCGACGACATCGACTTCTCAAAACCCATCGCCATCGAGATTCCGAACGTAATCACGCCCAACGGCGACGGCTACAACGACCAGTTTGTCATCAAAGGCATCGAAAACTGCGAGAAGAGCAAGCTTATCATCCGTTCCAAAAGCGGAGCCATCGTGCTGCAAGTCAACAATTACGAGAACAACTGGGATGCCCCGAACGCGCCCGACGGCACCTATTTTTACCAATTTTACTATACCATACACGGCATAGAGGAGATCCGTTCGGGAACTTTGACCATTATCCGCTGATTTTTTGTGCGGAACCTTTCGCAATGTGATTTTTTTTGTAAATTTGCGCCTGATTTGCAACGCAATTTCATTCATTATTTATAAAAAGAAATCACAACATGGAAGAAACCGTCATTGAGGTCCCGACACCTCCCGCATTACCCAAAGAAGAGACTCCCGTCCCCCAAAAACCTGCAAAAAAACGCAGAAAATGGCTGATTCCTGTCATCATCGGCGGTGGTGTGGCCTTCCTGCTTGCCATTGCCGGCATCCTGTTTTTCTTTCTTCACACCTCCGATCTCCCCTTCAAGCCCGACACCTCCCTGATTCCGGTGTACGACGGTGAGCACTGGGGATACATCAACAAGAAAGGGAACTACGTCATCAACCCGCAATTCAAAGACGCCGAATGGTTCAACGAAGGGCTGGCGCTGGTGAAGGCAGAAGACGGGAAATACGGCTTCATTGACAAGAAAGGCAACTATGAAATTCCCGCCCAATACAGCCAGGCCACCATTTTCAACGAAGGGCTGGCCTTCGTAGTGGAAGAGGGCGGATACCCCACCTGCATTGACAAAGATGGAGACATCGTATTCGAATTTTCAATGGCAGAAGGCGTGGGCTGTTTCCAAGAGGGGCTGGCACCCTTTTACGTCCTCAACGACAAAAACGAAGCCAAGTGGGGCTTTGTAGATAAGAACGGCAATGTTGCCATCAACCCGCAGTTCACGTACGTCCGTTCCTTCTGCAACGGATTGGCTGCCGTAGCCAACGACAAGGAGAAGTTCGGTTTCATTGACAAGGATGGACTGTACGTCATCAATCCGCAGTTTGACAACGCCGGCAATTTCAGCGACAATGGATTGGCTTCCTTCAAAAGTGGAGACAAATGGGGTTTTATCGACAAGAAAGGCAAATATATCATCAATCCACAATTCGATGCCGCCAGCGACTTCTATGACGGCAAAGCCATTGTGGGTCAAAACGATAAATTCGGTTTCATCAACAAAAATGGAAACTTCATCATCAATCCACAATTCGACAATGCCAGCATTTTCATCTACGGAGAAGGTTTAGCAGCCGTTCTGATGGATGAAAAAGTCGGTTTCATTGATGAAAAGGGCAAATATGTCATCAATCCCCAATTTGAATATGCCTCTGACTTCATTGACGGCATGTCATTTGTCAGATCAGGTGATAACTACGGCATCATCAACAAAAAAGGCAACTATATTGTCAATCCGCAATTTGAGCAAGTAAAGGAACCCTATCTGGATTTCTCAATGGTACAAAGTGAATATTACGATGCTTCCAAGTTCCTCAGTACCTTCCTGATGAATTTCCACTCATCCCAAGTGGACGGAATTCCGGCTGTCGGGGCAGTAACCCTTTCCGACATCGCAACCAGCAGTAAATACGGCGACTCATGGAAGTCCAATGCTTGGGGAAGTCGCATCACCCTCCGTCCCGATGAGGAGATGAGCGACGACATCACACTGACCGATGTGGAGTTCAATTTCCTCAGCGACACTTACACCTACTCATACGACTGGTGGTCATACGAGAGAGATTACAACTATTCGGCCGTTTGTTCCTATGTCGCCTACTCTTTCGACCTTGACAACAAGGCAGAGTCCCGTTCGGGCAGCATTGCCGCCGCACTATGCAACAAACTGAAGAGCATTTATGGCGGAACCGTTTCAAATTTTGAAACAGAATACACCTATGGAACCAATAAGACAGTGGAATGTAACAACGTAAACTTCATTGTGATGGGAAGTTACAGCAAACTGTATTTGATGGTATTTTTCGACAAAGACTCCTATGATAAAGCACTCCGTGAACTCACCAAAGATGAAGAAATAGTAGAAACCGAAGTGACAGAAGCATCTGATGACTGGTCCTCCAACGACAGCTGTGTGCGTGTCGCAGAGGCTGTCGAAGAATGGTAATGGCCATTTACAGTAAAATGAAGCGGGCGACCCGATGGGCCGCCCGCTTTGCTTATTCAGAATTTCGCTGATTATTTCAGGTTGAAAGCCTTCCGGATTTTCTCCACATAGTCGAGTTTCTCCCAAGTGAAGAGTTCCACAGTCTTGAAATAGCGTTCACGCTCCTGACCGTCGGCATCGGTGCATTTCTCCACGCGCACGCCCTTGCCGTTGCAGAACAGCTCCACCTCTGCTTCGCGGCACTCTTGTCCGAAGTGGCCATAGGCGGCGGTGGGCAGGTACATCGGCTGGGTGAGCTTGAGGCGCTTGATGATGTCGTAGGGCTTGAGGGGGAAGATCTTGGCGATTTCGGCAGCAATGTCGCCGTCGCTCATCTTCACCTTGGCGGTGCCGTAGGTGTTGACGTTGACGCTCACCGGTTCAGCCACGCCGATGGCGTAAGCCACCTGCACGAGCACTTCGTCGCAGAGGCCGGAGGCCACCATGTTCTTGGCAATGTGGCGGGCGGCGTAGGCTGCCGAGCGATCCACCTTCGACGGGTCCTTGCCGGAGAAGGCGCCACCGCCGTGTGCACCGTGTCCGCCGTAGGTGTCCACAATGATCTTGCGGCCGGTGAGGCCGGAGTCGCCGTGGGGACCGCCGATGACGAACTTGCCGGTGGGGTTGACAAACAGTTTGTATTCGCCGAACAGCTTGCGGACGCGAGCGGGCAGGCTCTTCTTCACGCGGGGGATGAGGATGTTGGCGACATCCTCGTGGATTTGCTCGGTGGTGACATCGGGATCGTGCTGGGTGGAGACCACGATGGTGTCGATGGCAAGCGGCTTGCCGTTATCGTCGTATTTGATGGTAACCTGCGACTTGGCATCGGGGCGCAGATAGCGCATCTTCTTGCCCTCCTTGCGGATGGCGGCCAGCTCGCGCACGAGGCTGTGGGCCAAATCGAGGGTGAGCGGCATGTAGTTGTCGGTCTCGTTGCAAGCGTAGCCGAACATCATGCCCTGGTCGCCGGCACCTTGGTCTTTTTCATTTTCGCGGTCCACCCCTTGGTTGATGTCGGGCGACTGGCGGTGGATGGCCGAGACCACGCCGCAGGAGTGTGCATCGAAACGGTACTCACTCTTGGTGTAGCCGATTTTCTCAATGACTTTTCTTGCGACCTCGTCAACCGGCACATAGCCGTTAGTGGTGACCTCGCCGGCGCAAACCACCAGACCTGTTGTAACTAACGTTTCGCAAGCCACTCTGGACTTCGGATCCTGCACAAGGAACGAGTCGAGCAGAGCGTCTGAAATTTGGTCACACACCTTGTCGGGGTGCCCTTCAGATACTGATTCGGATGTAAACAGATAGCTCATGTTTAAAATATTAATGATTAATAAATTAGTTATAACGAAAAAGGTGGGAAACCAATGGTTTAGCATTTTTTCACGTGGTTGCAATCATTACAAATCTCTCCACATTTTTCGCACGGCAAAAGTACGCTTTTTTTCTTGAATATAGGTGTTGGAATAAAAAAAATATTCGCACATTTTTGCGTAATTTTGCACCCTCAAAAACAAGATCATGACCCTCATCATCGCCAACGGAGAGCAGCCCACCGCCCCACAGTGTATCGAACTGTTGCACAATGCCGAAGCCATCGTTTGCTGCGACGGCGCATTGCGTCATCTGGAGCAGATCGGCATCCGTCCGACCATCATCGTGGGCGACGGCGACTCGCTGACCGCCGGGCAGCGCGAGCGGTACGCCACCCTCATCAAGACCGATGCCAGCACCGACTACAACGACCTCTGCAAAGCCTTCCGCTACTGCGAGGCGCACGGCAGGGACGACATTGTGATTCTGGGCGCCACGGGCTTGCGCGAGGACCACACGCTGGCCAACCTCGGCTGGCTGCTGCGGTATGCCGGACAGTTCCGGGTGCGCATGGTGACCAACTACGGGGTGTTCACGCCCATCAGCGGCACCACCACATTTTCGTCGCGGGCGGGCGAGCAGGTCTCCATCTTCAGCTTCACCCCCGGCACACGGATGACCTTCCACGGGCTGCGCTACCCTGTGGCACAGCGCACCTTCGCCGAGCTGTGGGAGGGGGCATCCAACGAATCGCTCGGCGACAGTTTCACCATCGAGCTGCACGACAAGGGCCAAGTTTTGGTATATCAGGCATTCAAAGGACAATTCACATGACAGTTTCCCCCATTAAAAACATCATCTTCGACTTAGGCGGCGTGCTGTACGACATCCGCTACGAGAACATTGCCGACAAGTTTGCCACCTACGGTCTGCCTAATTTCACCCAGCAATACACGCGGGAGGCTCAGTCGGAAGCCATCGACCTGTTTGAATCGGGGCGCATGAGCGTGCCCGACTTCCGCAATTACATCCGCTCGCTGTCGCCCGTGCCGCTTACCGACCAGCAGATTGACGATGCGTGGAACGCCATCATCATCGACCTGCCTGCCCATCGCGTGGAAATGCTTCACGAGCTGAAAAAGCGGTACCGCCTCTTCCTGTTCAGCAACACCAACCCGCTGAACTACGACTGTTTCCAGGTGCAGCTGCACGAAAAGTACGGCTGTGACATCTTTGCGGAATGTTTTGTAAAGGCCTATTTCTCGCACGAAATGATGATGCGCAAACCGAATGTGGAGGCCTTCCGGCGGGTGATTGACGAGCAGGGGCTGAACCCCGCGGAGACGCTGTTCATCGACGACACGGCACGCCACATCGAAGGTGCGCGCAAGGCCGGTCTGCACGCCTACCTGCTGCCGAAAGGCGAGGACGTGGCCACCGTGATGCAGTCCTATCTGTAGCTGTTTTTTTCTTTTTTGGGCGGCCCGGCTCCCTACGGTCGCCGTCGGGCTTTCCGCTCTACGTCGCTTCGCTCGTGTCCGCTCCAATCCCTGCCGCGACAGAGGCACGAGGCGGTAAAAAAAATGCAAAAAACAGCGGAACTTTGCAGCGTTTTTTAATTTATTTGCGTCATTAAGAATGTTACAAAATTGATGACCATGAAAAACATTATAAATTTCCTGGTGGCATTTCTCCTTTTGGGATTCTTTTCTGAAGAATTGTTTTCACAAAATACGGAATGTCAGCCAATTATGATTGATGATACCCATTATTTTTGGGAAGATTTTTCTGATTACGATTCCGTAGCCGTCCCCCCGTGCGCCAATGCGACGGCCAGTATGCCCACCTGCTGGCAAAGGCTTACGCATGGGACAGGCGGAGCGTATGCGCCAAAAATTGTGAAAGGGGATACCATGGGTGCATATGGAATCATATTGAGCAATAATTGTTTGCAGATGAGGGTAAATTACTATAGCCAGACTGAAACTTACGCCATCCTTCCTCGTATCGCCACCAATCTGAATACCCTTGAAGTCGGCTTCTCCCTCTCCTCCGCCATAAGCGACAGCAGCTGCGTTCTTTCGCTCGGCTACTTGACCAACGACTCGGTTTTTGAAGAGGTGGATTTTGTGGACATAACATCTTTTCGCAACAGCTACCTCCTGACCGATTCACCTGTGCGGTACGAGGTTTCGTTGGAAGGAATCGATTTCCCTGCCGATGCGCGATTGGCATTTCGTCTTGAACACCAATACCATAGTTTTTATGTCAATCAACGAAAATGCGTGTTTCTCGACGACATCCTCATCCGTCCAATTCCAGACTGTCGAAAACCGTTTGATATAGAGGCTGTTGCCATCACCAGCACATCCGCTACCCTTCGCTGGCAACCGACAGCGACCGATGCCCCCTGCCGTGTCGAGTACGGACCAGCCGGATTTGCACAAGGCACAGGTACCATTCTCGTCAGTTCGTCAAATTCTGTCACGCTCCAGCCTTTAATGGAAAGCACTGAATATGAAGTCTATATCCAAACTCTCTGCGGTGGCGCCGACAGTTCCGAAGCCGTCATCTTCCATTTTCAGACCAATTGTCCTGCCATAGCAGTGGATGAGCAACATCCATATTTTGAAGATTTTGCAGACAGCACTTTCGC
The DNA here is from genome assembly GCA_045132235.1 of Bacteroidales bacterium. Classification (GTDB taxonomy): domain Bacteria; phylum Bacteroidota; class Bacteroidia; order Bacteroidales; family WCHB1-69; genus UBA1756. The sequence goes on along the minus strand of JBGURX010000009.1, from coordinate 21,653 downwards.
CTGTTGGCAGCAACGCGACGGCCATTTTAACGGCTGGCAGCCCGATATAGGCCGGCTTTTTTCCGACTATTTTGGCAATGGCCCTACCCGCCGTCTTCAGTCGCCCACCTTTGACTTATCATCCTTGCAAACAGTCACTTGCATATTTTCCTACCAGTTGTCTGCTGTCAATTTAGGGACAGAACTGAATATCTATTACCGCAATGCCGACACTTCGCCGTGGACACTCCTGAAGACTTGTACTGAAATAACGGCCACTGACACCGTAATCCTTCCGTATCTATCTGATAATTACCAAATTTCATTTATCGCTAACAAGCAAAGCAATGAAATTTCCATTTTTTTCGTTCAGATTGAGGCCGCAGACGATTGTTTGGCACCACCAACCCCGCATCTCCTGTGGATAGAAGAAGAGGCAGCACAAATCGGATGGGGCACCTACTATCAGGACGCGGCGGTGGAACTGGAATATGGTCCCGCGGGTTTCGTACTGGGTACTGGCACCCGCGTTTCCGCTACCGGAGAGGAAAGTTCACGCTGGATTCCCAATCTTCTGCCCAACACTGTGTACGAGGTGTATGTCCGGCAGGAATGTGCAGGTGAGGTGTGGTCAGACTGGTCGCTACCGCTTGCTTTCAACACCGAATGCACCATTATCACATTGAGTGACAGCGTGTTCTATACAGAAAATTTTGAAGGAATGTCGCCTGGCACTTTCCCTAACTGCTGGAAGCGGTTTTCGGAAGGAGCCGACGAAACCTATTTCCCACAAATTTATCAGGGAGACTATACACCGACTGCTGGCAGTACAGCCCTGATCCTGACCGGCACCCACCTCTCCTCCCAATTGTGGTCGATTGGGTCACAGTGTGGCGTGGCGCTGCCCCAATTTTCGAATCCGCTTTCCGAGTTGGAACTGCATTTTACCACCGCGATGACCTCCACCCATAAGGTCACTTTTGAGGTGGGTTATCTTAATGTAGATGAAGAATTTACACCCTTAACAGAAATACCTTGTAATCACTATTTTAGTCAGAATCGGGCCGTCACCCACGTGCTCAGACTCCGCGACTATGGCATTCCCGACACGTTGTGGGCGCGCATCGCATTCCGCTGGAGCGTTGACACCGTTGTACGCAACAGCGTCTGTCTGGATGACATCCTTGTGCGCACGGTGCTGGATTGTGACTACCCGTTGGGCCTGCGGGTAACGGGTTTGGAGGATCAGACCTACGCGGTGACGTGGCAGCCGCAGGATTCCACCCAAAACCTTTGGGATGTGGAACTTTCGGGCACCCACTTTACTGTAAACACCGATTCCTGCTACCTTGGCGCTCTTACCGCCGATGCCGATTATTATGTGATAGTCCGTGCCCTATGTGGGGATAACCACTCCTATTGGAGCGACACCCTTTTCTTCCATACTGCTTGCGAGTGTTACTCTGTAAGATATCTCAAACCCTATTTTGAGGATTTCACCAATTACATTTGCACGTATAATGTCTTTGAGATGGCAGACCAGCCCGACTGTTGGTCTTTTTACTATAGTGGTTATTATGAGGGATTTGCGCCACATGTTTACAACGGGAGTTTTGCCATCAACAATCCGTCGCTGCTGATGTCGTTAGGGGTGGAAGGTGGCATGATAGGACGGGAACTGTATGCCGTATTTCCTCCTTTCTGCAATGACTTGGAGGAGTTGCGGGTGGAGTTTGACCTCTACAACAGTCGCGACACGATCGCCTCAACGATGCTGCTGGGGTACCTCACCGACCGTTACGACACCACGACATTCCATCTGATAGACACCATTTCGCCTCACTTCTATGGAGATCCTCTCGATGCCCACAGGTGCTATTATTTGCAAAACTATGCGACTCCTTCCGGCATTCTCCACCTCGCCTTCAAACTAAACTCTTACGATCAATCCACACATTTTTATAGTGTTGACAATGTGCGGGTTAGTCTTGCCACCGATACCACTAACTATGGCATTGCCAATCCTGTTATGGAAGATCCCACCTTCGCCGTATATCCGAATCCCACCACGGGAATGATCAATGTACAATTTTCAATGAACAATGTACAATTGGAGGATATTGATATTCAAATATTTGACGTGTATGGCAAACAGTTGCAGATTGTATCCGTTACGGACGTAACGACCATAATCGATCTGTCGCAATACGCCGCGGGCGTTTACATGATCAAATTGGTCGGCGACGGACGCGTCATGGGCGTACGGAAGGTGGTGAAACGGTAATTGGTCGGTCCTCTGTAGAGACGTTGCGCGCAACGTCTCTACGGCCGCAACAAACATTCGATTTCAAATAGTAGGGGCGAATCATCATTCGCCCCTACAGACGGTTGAGAACAACCGATCCAATACACAAAAAAAAAGCGCACAGCAAAGACTGTGCGCTTGAAACATCAGAAATATCCGAAATTATTTCTTGAAATAACGGTTGTAAAGGCCTTCGAAGCCTTTACCGTGGCGGGCCTCATCCTTGGCCATCTCGTGAACGGTGTCGTGGATGGCGTCGAGGTTCTGTTCTTTGGCAATGCGGGCGATGCGCATCTTGTCTTCGCAAGCGCCGGCCTCTGCGTTCATACGTTTCTCAAGGTTGGTCTTGGTGTCCCACACCACATCACCGAGCAGTTCGGCGAACTTGGCGGCGTGTTCGGCCTCTTCCCAAGCGTAGCGCTTGAAAGCCTCAGCGATTTCCGGATAGCCTTCACGGTCGGCCTGGCGGCTCATGGCCAGATACATGCCCACCTCGGAGCACTCGCCGTTGAAATGCGAATTAAGATCTCTGATCATGGCTTCGTCGGTGCCTTCCTTGGCGATACCGATTACGTGCTCGGTCACAAAATTCAATGCCTCATCCTCTTTCAGCTCTTTGAACTTGCTTTTCGGCACTTTGCACTGGGGGCAAAAATCGGGAGCATCGTCACCTTCGTGAACATAACCGCATACGGTACAGATGAATTTTTTCTTCATAATGTTTTGGTTTTGGATTAATTATTGGTTGAAATTTCGTTGAAATCGGTTCAGCAAAGATACAACATTTTTTCTTTGAAAAGAAAGAAAAAAGAGAAATAATTTTTTTTCGTGGAGGGATAAGGTGATAATGAAAAAAAATTGTACTTTTGCAGCTGGGTAAGTCTTATACAATCTGCTCCCTTTCAACTCCCCCAGGGCAGGAATGCAGCAAGGGTACATTGGTTGTAGCGATGTGATGTAAGTAGCTTACCCTCTTTTATTTATAACAACTATGTTTCTGAAAATATATCCCGAAAACCCCAACCCGCGCGAAATACAGAAAGCGGTGGATTGTCTCACGGATGGCGGAATTATCATCTATCCCACTGACACGATTTACGGAATCGGGTGCGATATTTTCAAGCCGAAGGCCATCGAACGCATCACCGAGATACTGGGCGACAAGAAAAAGAAGAGCGCCATGACCTTCATCTGCCACGACCTGAGCCACCTCTCCACCTTCACCAAACCCATCAGCAACAACATCTTCAAGGTGATGAAGCGCACGCTGCCCGGTCCCTACACCTTCATTCTGGAGGCCAACAACGACGTGCCCAAGTTGCTGCAAAGCAACAAGAAAACCGTCGGCATCCGCGTGCCCGACAACTCCATCACCCGCGAGATTGTGCGCGTGCTGGGACATCCCATCCTCTCCACCTCCGTGAAAGACGACGACGAGGTGATCGAGTACACCACCGACCCCGAGCTGATTTACGAGCGCTACGGCGACATGGTGGACATGGTGATTGACGGCGGCTACGGCGACAACGTGCCCTCCACGGTGGTGGACTGCACCTCCGGCGACATCGAGGTGGTGCGCGAGGGCAAAGGCGACATCGAGATGCTGTATTAACCAAACGCATAACCGTGTTCAGGAAAATCATCAACACGCTGGGAACCAAGGTACTGGGCGCATTGCTCAGCTTCATCGTTGCGGCGGTAATTTCCCATGCGGTGGGCGATGTGGGCAAAGGAGAACAGACTCTGCTGCTATCCACCATTGCCTTCGTACTGATTTTCAGCGACATTGTGAGCGGCGCCAGCCTTGTCTATCTCACTCCCAAACACCCCTTCTCCAAACTGTTCCTGCCCAGCTACGTCTGGTCCACACTGGTCGGACTGGTGGCCGCGGCAGCGATTCCCCTCTTCTACCCTTCCCTGCCCCATGTCATTGCCCTGCATATCGGACTGCTGTCCATCCTTTCGTCCTTGAGCGCCGTGAACACCACCATCCTCGTCGGCCGCGAGCGGGTGGTGGCGGCCAACATGGTCAACCTGTGGCAACCGGCGGCACTGCTGGCCACGGTGTGCATCTGCTATTTCGGTCTGGACATGCTGAACATCAATGCCTACATCATCGCATTGTATGTGGCGTATGGCGGCAGCTGGCTCGCCGGACTGATGCTGCTGCACAATGAGTTCCGCGGGTTCAAAATCCACTCTTGGCATGAGTACCAGCCCGTTCTGAAAGACCTGTTCCATTTTGGCCTGCTGAACCAGAGCAGCCACTTCGTGCAGTTTTTCAATCTTCGTTTAAGCTATTATCTTTTAGATACTTATATTGACAGAGGCAGTACCGGTGTATTCTCCAACGCCGTCTCGTTGGTGGAGGCGGTATGGATTATCAGCCGCAGCATCGCTTTGGTGCAGTATGCGCGCATCTCCAATGCCGACGACCGTGCCTACTCGCAACGGCTCACGCTGGACCTCAGCAAGATATGCCTGTCGGTTTCCTTGGCTGCGATGGCGTTGCTGGCCTGTTTCCCGCCCTTCTTCTACCGCTGGCTGTTCGGTCCCGAGTTCGGTGAAATCACCTATCTGATCTGGATTCTCGCGCCGGGAGCACTGCTCTACAGCACCGCCCTCATTTTCGGGCACTACTACTCCGGTATCGGCAAGTACCTCATCAACACCTACACGGCAATGTGCGGCGTAGTGTTCACCTTTGCCTGCGGCTTCACCCTCATCCCGCAATTCGGCATCTACGGGGCCGCCATCACCAGCAGCTGTGCCAACGCCGCCAACGCTGTTTTCATAGCTCTGCTCTTCATTCACCATAGTCATCTGAAAATCAAAGATTTATTCATCACTCCAAAAGACATTCACCAATACGCACAAAGCATCCAAACCTATTGTCAGAATATCGCGAAAAACATCTCATCCATCACCCGAAAAAAACAAGACCATGAATAAAATCCACAAAGCACTGAAAGCCTTCGGGCTGATTCTTCGTCACCCCTACCTATTAAACCACGTCCTCAACGATGAGGAGGTGATGCACAGGGAGTTAGCGAAACAATATCCGTTTTCAGACGGACTGCCGGTGGTGCCGCTGACCGATTTCATGGAACAGGGCCGGCAGACCGTTTCGCCCTACACCTACCTGTCGGGTGGCACGTGGCCGACAGACCTTACCCTGCTGAAATCGTTGGCAGAACGCTATCATACAGAACATTACTTTGAAATCGGCACATGGCGTGGCGAGAGTGTGGCCAACGTCGCATCGATAGTCCCGCAGTGCACCACGCTGAACCTTTCGAGGGAAGAAATTCTGCAACTCACTCATTCAGAAGAATATGCAGACTTACACTTCTTCTTTTCCAAAAATCTCCCCAACGTCACGCAGCTGTTAGGCAACTCCGCCACCTTCGACTTTTCACCCTATAAAAACCAATTCGACCTCATCTTCATCGATGGCGACCACCATTACGAGGCAGTGAAGCGCGACACGCAGGCGGTGCTTCCTTTATTGAAAGACGAGAAATCCATCATCGTGTGGCACGACTATGCCTACGACCCCGAGAAGATACGCTGGAGCGTGTTCAAAGGCATTTTGGATGGACTGCCGCAGGAGCTGCATCCGCGTTTGGCACACGTTTCCAACACCCTTTGCGCGGTGCTGCTGCCTGAGCCCGCTGCCGGTTGCCAGCCGCTGGTGCCGTATGCGAAGCCGGAACACTATTTTGAGATTACGATAGAGAGTAAAGAGTTAAGAGTAAAGAGTTAAGAGTAAAGAGTTAAAAGTAAAGAGTAAAAAGTAAAGAGTTAATGATGGGAAATAATATTTTCTGTATGGAGAAGAATAGCTGGAGGCTTACGAAAGCACTTGCAGTTTTGGTGGTTTTGGTTGGACTGTTGTCATCAGCCACGGCACAGAGCAAGCACTATTTTTACCAGTATGAATCGCCGGATGCGGTGGTTTACCTGCCGGCGCCGCCCGACACGTCGAGCCTGCTGTTCGATCACGACGTCAGCTGCTGGAAGTGGGGCAAGTCGATGCGCAACACGCCGCGTGGCGAGCAGGCCAGCTGGGAGTCTTTGTACGGCATGGAACGCTTTGCCAGCGTTTTCGGAGAGGCGCTGGAGATCGAGATCAGCAAGGAGCGCACGCCCGCCCTTTGGAAGTTCATCCAGAAGGCAGCGGTCACCGGCGATTCCGCTGTAAAGTCGGCGAAAGTGCATTACATGCGGGTGCGTCCCTTTGCGCGCATGGGCGAGCACGTGTTCGGCCAATTCGACGATGAAGAGGGGTTGCGCCACAACGGTTCCTATCCGTCGGGGCACACAGCCACGGGCTGGGCGATTGCGCTGGCCTTGGCGGAGATGGCTCCCGAGTTGCAGGACACCATCCTGCGCCGCGGCTTCGAGTACGGACAGAGCCGCGTGATTGTAGGCGCGCACTGGCAGAGCGACGTGAATGCGGGGCGGCTGGCCTCATCAGCGGCTTTCGCCCGTATGCACACCTCGCCCGACTATGCTGCCGACCTCGCTGCCGCCCGCGCCGAATTTCTGAAACAGCGGCCTGAGATGGCACAGCAGCAGTCCGGCTACCTTGAAGAAACACGCATACTGGACGCCGCCAACTCTCCCGGAGCTCCCTTCCTTTACCAAGAATCCATGCCCTACGACCTTGTCAAGCCTGAACAAGCGCACCAAGACATAGAGTCCCTTTACACTGGACTTTCCACCGCAGCTGGGGGGGAAATAAGCAGCACAACTACTCCGAACACCATCAGGCTGCTAACATGGATCAGCAAACACCTATGCAACCCGTCGCATACCTCCACCGCCTTCGCCCTCGGCTGGAGCACCGCACTGGCAATGACCGAACTGGTGCCAGAACGGCAGAACGAGATACTGAAATTCGGCTACGAGTATGACCACAACCTTGTTGCCGCAGGCTACCATCTCGACTACGACGTGCAGGCAGGACAAATGCTGGCCGCCTGCGTACTCGCCCGCATGCACAGTGACCCCGAATTCGTACAGCTGCTGGAGCTGGCGAAAAAGGAATGGGGAAAGTGAAGAGTGAAGAGTGAAGAGTGAAAATTAAAGACTGAAGAGTGAAAATTGAAAATTGGAAACTGAAAAGTGAAGGGTGTTAACACTCGGCAAGAGAGGGCTGTAGGAGAAATGAACATCGGAATAATGAAAAATATGCGGGAAGGGTGACCGAAAGCAGAAAATAATACGTATATTTGCACGTTCATTTTATTGCATGGCAAACCTGACGCAACAATTTGAGGATTTAGAAAACAAGATGGCCGGAATCATCATCCGGCTTCGTGACTATCAGCAACTTGTCGGCCATATGCAACAGGAGAACAAAGAGCTGCTCTGTCGGATAGAGGCGATGGGGAAAGAGCAGGAAAATCGGAAAAACCAACAACAGATGCTCGGCATCACACAAAACCTACTCAAAAAAGAAGACACTACTGAATTAAAAAAAGAAATCAACAGATTAGTGCGGGAAATAGATTATTGCATCGGCTTCATAAATAGTAAATAATGGAAAAGGAACCCACCCACATTCAAATATCGGTACTGCAAAGGCACATCGACTTGTGGATTAGAAAGGAGCACGAGGTTTACTACCGCGAAGCCGAAAAGCGAATCAACGAAAAAGCCGCTGACTTTGCTAAAAAATGGAACTTCACTGACCAGCAAGATTTACTCTCAAAATTACTCATCGAAGTGACAGTCAATTATATAGCGAAAGAAGAAAAACTCAATGGCTACGAAGGCGACCTGCTGCCCCGACTGGAGAAGCTGAACACCTTGGCAGACATGATGAGCGAAGCGCTGGATGCCCTCCAAGAGGAAACAACAGCCCATCCAAGCGAAACCGACAGCACCCCTGCCGGTACCCCAGCGGTCCTTGACCACGTTGATCGATAGGTTCTTTGAATACAAACATACCCGCACGTCCAGATACGTTTGGCAAACTCAACAGAATAAAATAGAGGGATAGGCTCTTTTGGTGTCAAAATCCGGCCCTGATTGTCGCAAGGCAAGGTGCTCCGCACCCGTGGGACTATTGCGATGCCAAGGCTCCCTCAACGTAAATTATAGGAGTTTGTGATAACCCTATGGGACGATGCGGGCTTTTTTATTTTAAAACACTTAACCACAATATATTAACCAATACAATTTTATGAACGCAACAATAGGAATTATTATCGGTGCCGTCGCTGGTTGTGGTGCGGGTGTTGCCTTATCATATACCCTTCTCAAGAAGGCAATCACCAATCGCAGCCAGGATGTCCTGAAAAAGGCACAAGACGACGCCAAAGCACTCAAAAAGAAATCTGAAGAAGATGCAGAACTGCTGAAAAAGGAGAAAATGCTCCAAGCCAAGGAGAAATTCCTCCAACTCAAGGCCGAACACGAAAAGACCGTGAACGCCCGCAACCAAGAGCTCTCCAACGCGGAAAACCGCCTCAAACAGAAAGAGAACACCCTCAACCAGAAACTGGAGGACGCCAACCGCAAAATCAACGAGAACAACACGTTGAAAGAGAGACTCAACCGCCAGATTGAAATCGCCGAGCAGAAACAGGCCGAACTCGACAAACAGACCTCCGTGCAAAAAGCCAAACTCGAATCCATCGCCGAACTCACCGCCGAACAGGCCAAGGAGCAGCTCAAACAGCTGATGGAAGAAGAGGCTCGCGCCGAAGCCATGGTCACTATCAAAGAGATTGTGGACGAAGCCCAGAACACCGCCCACATGGAAGCCAAAAAGCTGGTCATCAAGTCGATACAGCGCACCGGCGTGGAAACTGCCCTCGAAAATGCCGTCTCCGTTTTCAACATCGAAAACGACGAAATCAAGGGCCGTATCATCGGTCGTGAAGGCCGTAACATCCGCACCTTGGAGAACCTTACCGGCGTGGACATCATCATCGACGATTCACCCGACACCATCCTACTCTCCAGCTTCGACCCCGTGCGCCGCGAAATCGCCCGTCTGTCGCTCCACAAACTGGTGACCGACGGCCGTATCCACCCCGCCCGCATCGAGGAAATCGTTGCCAAGACGAAGAAACAGATTGAACAGGAAATCAACGAAATAGGCAAACGCACCTGCATCGACCTCGGCATCCACAACATGAGCCACGAACTCATGCGCATGGTCGGCAAAATGCGCTACCGTTCCTCCTACGGTCAGAACCTGCTGCAGCACTCGAAGGAAGTGGCCAACCTCTGCGCCATCATGGCTGCCGAGCTGGGACTGAACCCCAAACTGGCCAAACGCGCCGGTCTGCTGCACGATATCGGCAAGGTGCCCGACACCGAACCCGAGATGCCGCACGCCCTCTTCGGCGCCCAGCTGGCCGAACAGTACAAGGAGAAACCCGAGATTGTGAACGCCATCGGCGCGCACCACGATGAGATGGAGATGAACAACCTGATCTCTCCGCTGGTGCAGGTTTGCGACGCCATCTCCGGCGCACGTCCCGGCGCACGCCGCGAAGTGGTGGAAGCATACATGAAACGTCTCAACGACCTCGAGAACCTCGCCCTCACCTACCCCGGCGTGGTGAAGACCTACGCCATCCAGGCCGGTCGCGAACTCCGCGTCATCGTGGGTGCCGAAAAGGTGACCGACGAGCAGGCCGACAAAATCTCGTTCGACCTTTCCAAGAAGATCCAGAACGAGATGACCTATCCGGGCCAAATCAAAATCACGGTGATTCGCGAAACGCGTTCCGTGAACTACGCGCGATAAGTACAGATTCCGCCACCCTTACGGGTGGCGGAATGGTGTACCAACACAATGTAACAAGAAAGGGAGATGGGGCTGCTTTGCAGCCCCATCTCCCTTTCTGATTGTATGCATAAAGCTCATCGCCATTCCGTTGCATGTAGAGACAGGACTCTACATGCAACGGAATCTGCCTCATTTCAGCCAGATTTTCTCCACGGCGTATTGTTCGTCCATAATGAGCAGTGCGGCCTTCTCAGGGGCTGAAACCTTCCCTTTCTTCGCGGAAACGGCATAGGTCCATGTGACCGTCTGGTTGGCCGACAGGTTGGCCGTCACAAACTCCACCACCTCTTCGTGCCCCGCCGTGCCGCCGGCAATGTCGATCCACCGCACGTCGGTGTCGAAAGCCTCCTGCCGGAGCGAAATGGCCGTGGGATGGCTTCCATTCACAAACAGGAAGGTGACCGTGATTTCAGAGCAAGTGTCGCAGGGTTCGGAAACGGTGCGCTGGTACTGGTACAGCAGTTTCCCGTCGGCATCGAGTTTCCGGTCGGCCTGCCCGAACGCGAACAACGGCACCAAAAGCAGAAGAAGGAGGGCTGTTTTTTTCATCTTGATACAAATTGGGTAAAAAAAATAGTTGGCGGATGCCAACTATTTTTTATGGATAATGTTGAGAAATTACTCAGCAGCGGGAGCTTCCGTAGCAGGAGCCTCGGCAGCGGCAGTCTCTTCAACAGCAGGAGCGGCGGCAGCCTTCTTGCTACGGCTTCTTCTGGTCTTGGAGGCCTTCTTCTCAGCGTGCTGGGTGTAAGTCTCGTTATAGTCCACTAACTCAATCATGCACATCTCGGCATTGTCACCCTGACGGAAACCGGTCTTGAGGATACGGGTGTAACCACCGGGACGGTCAGCGATTTTCTTTGCGATCTCACGATAGAGTTCGGTGACGGCATACTTGTTGTGAAGATAGGAGAAAACAACACGGCGTGAATGGGTGGTGTCTTCTTTGCTCTTCGTGATGAGGGGTTCGACAAACTTGCGCAACTCCTTGGCCTTGGCGAGTGTAGTTTCAATCCGTTTGTGCTGGATGAGTGAGCAGGCCATGTTGGACAGCATCGCCTTTCTGTGGGCGGCTGTTCTTCCTAAATGATTTATGGATTTCTGGTGTCTCATAACGATTATTCCTTATCTAATTTATACTTTTGTAAATTCATTCCAAAATCGAGGCCCTTGCTCTTGACAAGGTCTTCCAGTTCGGACAAAGACTTTTTACCGAAATTGCGGAATTTCAGCAAGTCGTTCTTATGGATAGCCACCACATCGCCGAGGGTTTCAAGCTGGGCGGAGGAGAGGCAGTTGAGGGCGCGCACAGAGAGGTCCATGTCGATGAGCTTGGTTTTGAGCAGCTGACGGATCTTCTGGGATTCCTCATCCAATTCACCTTCAACGCCGGTGTTGGCGGGCGTATCAACGAGGATTTTGTCATCGGAGAAGAGCACGAAGTGCTGGATGAGCAGCTTGGCGGCCTCTTTCAGAGCCTCTTTGGGGTGGATAGAGCCGTCGGTGTCGATCTTGATGTTCAGCTTCTCATAGTCAGTCTTCTGTTCCACACGCCAGTTGTCCACTTCGTATTGCACGTTGCGGATGGGGGTGTGGATGGAGTCGATGACGATGACGCCAAGACCTTCATGGAGTGCCTTGTTATCCTCAGCAGACACATAGCCGCGGCCCTTGTCGATGGTGATTTCCATTGCGATGCGCACGGAGGGATCCATGGTGCAGATCACCTGATCCTCGTTGAGCACTTGGAAAGCGTTGAGGAAGCGGTTCATATCGCCTGCGGTGAAGGTGGACTGTCCGGAGATGACGATAGTAGCTTTTTCGCTGGTCTTCTCAGGAATACGGTTTTTGAGGCGCACCTTCTTGAGATTGAGGACGATGTCGGTAACATCTTCCATGACACCGGGGATGGAGGAGAACTCCTGCGCCACGCCTTCGATCTTGATGGAGGTGATTGCGAAGCCTTCCAGGGAGGAGAGCAGGACGCGACGGAGTGCATTACCGACGGTCATGCCGTAGCCAGGCTGGAGGGGACGGAACTCAAACTCACCATGGAAATCATCAGATTTCACCATGACGACTTTATCGGGTTTCTGAAAGGTTAATATTGCCATTTTTATGAATTTTATGTTTAACAAATAGGGGGAGAATCAGCTATTATTTGGAGTACAACTCAACGATAGCCTGCTCGTTGATGTTCTCGGGAACCTCTTCTCTCTCGGGATAATTCATAAATTTGCCAGACATCATGTTGGCATCCCATTCCAGCCACGTGTAGGCGTTGGAGCGGCCGGCGAGGGAGTTGGTGATCACCTCGAGAGCCTGGGAGCGTTCGCGCACTGCGACGACGTCGCCGGGGACGAGCAGCAGGGAGGGGATGTTGGCGATCTTGCCGTTGACGAGGATGTGGCGGTGGCTGACCAGCTGGCGGGCAGCGGCACGGGTGGGCGCAATGCCGAGGCGGTACACCACGTTGTCGAGGCGGGACTCGATCAGTTTGATCAAGTTCTGACCGGTCATACCCTTACGGCTGGCGGCCTTGAGGAACAGTTTTTTGAACTGACGCTCGAGGATACCGTAGGTGTATTTGGCCTTCTGCTTCTCCTGCAGCTGCATGCCATACTCCGACAGTTTGCCACGTCTCTTGCTCTGTCCGTGTTGTCCGGGAGGATAGTTCTTTCTTTCCAGATATTTGTCAGAGCCAAAGATGGGTTCTTTGAATTTTCTTGCAATTTTGGTACGAGGTCCAGTATATCTTGCCATAATCTAATATTTTTATAATCTAACAATAAAACAACAACTTAAACTCTTCTGCGTTTCGGGGGACGGCAGCCGTTGTGCGGAAGCGGAGTCACGTCGATGATCTCTTCAACGCTGATGCCGGAGGCGTGGATGGTACGGATGGCAGACTCGCGGCCGCCGCCGGGACCCTTCACATACACCTTCACTCTTCTCATTCCGAGGTCGTAAGCAACCTTGGCGCAGTCCTGCGCGGCCATCTGGGCGGCGTAGGGAGTGTTTTTCTTGGAACCTCTGAAGCCCATCTTGCCGGCGGAGGACCATGAAATCACCTGTCCGTCGTTGTTGGTGAGGGACACGATAACATTATTAAAAGATGCATAGACGAATGCTTTTCCAAGCGCATCTATTCTGACAACTTTCTTTTTGGTTGTTTTGGTATTCTTTGCCATATTCTTCTGAATTTCTGTGTTAATGTTCTGGCCGTAAGCTATGCGGCTACGCGGCCGGCGTTAAAACTACTTGGTTGCTTTCTTCTTGTTGGCAACAGTTTTCTTACGACCCTTACGAGTACGAGCGTTGTTCTTCGTGCTCTGGCCGCGGAGCGGCAAACCAATACGGTGGCGGATGCCTCTGTAACAACCGATATCCATCAATCGCTTGATGTTCATCGTCACTTCAGAACGCAGTGCGCCTTCGACCTTCATCTCGCCGATGATGCCACGGAGGGCACCCAGCTCGTCGTCATTCCACTCGCTCACTTTCTTGTCGTAGCTGATACCGGCCTGGTCCAGAATCTTCTGGGCAGTGCTTCTGCCGATACCGTAGATGTAGGTTAAACCTATCTCTCCTCTTTTGTTTTTAGGTAAATCTATACCCGCAATTCTTGCCATAATCTATTATTTTATTTTTTAATTTATTAATATCAACCTTGACGCTGTTTGAACTTCGGATTTTTCTTGTTGATAACGTACACTACACCGTGTCTCTTGACAACGATGCACTCGTCACTTCTTTTCTTTACAGATGCTTTAACTTTCATTGTCTTACTTTTTATTGATTTTCTTTTTACTTATGTCTGAATGTGATACGTCCCTTGCTGAGATCGTATGGCGACATCTCAATCTGCACCTTGTCGCCGGGAAGGATCTTGATGTAGTGCATGCGCATCTTTCCGGAGATGTGGGCGGTGATGACGTGACCGTTCTCAAGCTGCACGCGGAACATTGCGTTGCCGAGTGATTCGATGACCACGCCGTCTTGTTCGATTGATGATTGTTTTGCCATATTGTCTTATCGTTTGGTTTGTATTTTATTTGATGCCTAAGGCCTCTTCTATATATTGGTAGGTGGAGAGGATCTCCGTCTTGCCTTGGGAGTTGATGGCAACCTGATGCTCGAAATGGGCAGCAGGCCGCCGGTCGGCCATGACCACCGGCCATTGATCCTCAACATCCAGCGTATCGCCGGTGCCCATGCCAATCATGGGTTCGATGCAAAAGACCATGCCGGGGCGGATGACCTCATCCTTGTACCATCTGCGCTCCTCCTTCGTGCGGGGCACGAAGTTGGGCACATCGGGTTTCTCGTGCATGCTGCGGCCGATTCCGTGTCCGCTGAGCACCTTCACCACACCATAGTGGAACGGCTTCACATAGTTTTCCACCGCTGCGCTGATGTCGAAGATGGTGTTGCCCACTTTGGCGAGCGGGAGCGCGTGCTCCAGCGCCTCGCGGGTGCGCTGCACCAGCAGGTGCTTCTCCTCCGAGACCTTGCCAATCTCGAAGGTATAGGCGAAATCGCCGTGCCAGCCATCCAGACACGCCACACAGTCGGCGGTCACGATGTCGCCCTCCTGAAGGACGTAGTCGTTGGGGATGCCATGCACCACGGTGCTGTTGACCGAGAGGCAGAGGGTAGCTGGGAAGGGAGGCATGCCCGCGTAAGGCTTATAGCCCTTACAGGAGGGCACTCCCCCGTTTGCACGGATGTAGTTTTCAGCAACCTGGTCGATGTAGAAGAGCGGGACGCCCGGCCGCATCAACTTGGCCACTTCACCCAAGGTTTTTCCAACAAGCAAAGAACTTTTCTTGATTGACTCGATATCCGAGTCGCTCTTGAGATGTATTCGGTTCAGGATTCCCATTAGTAGGCGCCGCTGTTACGACCTTTAATTCTACCATTCTTGGTAAATCCTTCGTAGTGTCTCATCAACAGGTGGGACTCAATCTGCTGGAGGGTATCCAACACAACGCCGACCATAATGAGGAGGGAAGTACCGCCGAAGAACTGCGCGAACTGGTCGTTGACACCGAAGAGGGCGCGTACGATGGCGGGGAGCACAGCCACAAAGGCGAGGAAGATGGAGCCCGGAAGGGTGATCTTCGACATGATGTCGTCGATGAACTGGGCGGTCTGTTTGCCGGGTTTCACGCCCGGGATGAAGCCGCCGTTCTTCTTCAGATCCTCAGCAATCTGTGACGGGTTGATGGTGATAGCTGTATAGAAATAGGTAAACAGGATAATCATCACGAAATAGACGATGTTGTATCCCCAGCCGTTCGGGTTGATGAAGCTGTAGCCGAAGCCGCCTTCGCGGAAGTCAGCCATGCTGATGAAGGTGATGGGGAGCATCATGATAGCCTGAGCGAAGATGATCGGCATAACGCCGGCCGCATTGACCTTGAGGGGGAGGAAGTTGCGGGTGCCGCCGTACTGCTTGTTGCCCACGATACGCTTGGCATACTGCACGGGGATGCGGCGGGTACCCTGCACCAGCATGATGCTGAAGAGGATGACCAGAAGCATGACGAGCAGCTCGATGATGAAGACGATGGGGCCGCCGCCGTTTTCGGTAACGCGAGCCTCGAACTCATAACGGAGTGCGGAGGGGAAGCGGGCGATGATACCCACCATAATGATCATGGAGATACCGTTGCCAATACCCTTGTCGGTAATCTTCTCACCCAACCACATCAGGAACAAGGTGGCGCAGATGAGCAGGATGAACGACACGAAGGCGAACACCGAGATGCCGAACACCGAGGTGGCAGGGATGCCGAACAGGGTGGTGTTGACCATGGTTTGTGAAAGAGCGGCGCTGCCGTAACGACCGGAGAGGTTGCCGATGTAGGCGGGAGCCTGGATGGCGACCACGAGGATGGTCAGGTAGCGGGTGATCTTGTTGATCTGCTTACGGCCGCTCTCGCCCTCCTTCTGCAGACGCTGGAAGTAAGGCACCACCAGGGTGAGCAGCTGGATGACGATGGAGGCGGAGATGTAAGGCATGATACCCAAGGCGAAGATGGAGGCCTTGGAGAATGCGCCGCCGGAGAAAAGGTCGAGCATACCCATCAGACCTTCGCTCGACTGCTTGGTGAAAGCGGACAGAGCGCCGGGGTTGACACCAGGAAGGACGATATGCGTGCCCAGACGATAAATCAAGATGATGAGGAGCGTGTAGAGGATTCTCTTACGCAGGTCTTCAATCTTGAAGATGTTGGTTATTGTTTCGATGAATTTTTTCATAATGGCTGGTTAAAGGTTTTGATTACTGTTGGTCAGCGGGGGCACCGATGATGTTGACGGAACCGCCGTTCTTTTCGATAGCCTCCTTGGCAGTGGCGGAGAAGGCGTGAGCCGTGACGGTCAGCTGGCAGCTGAGCTCGCCCTTACCCAAAATCTTAATCAAGTCTTTCTTCTTAACCAAACCATTGGAAATCAAAACTTCAGGAGTGATTTCGGAAATGTTGGTCTTCTCAAAAATGTGCTGCAGCGTGCTGATGTTGATGGCGCTGTATTCCACACGGTTGATGTTCTTGAAGCCGCGCTTCGGCAGGATTCTGTAGATAGGCATCTGGCCGCCTTCGAAACCGATCTTGCGGCTGTAGCCGGAACGTGACTGTGCACCCTTGTGGCCGCGGGTGGAGGTACCACCCTTGCCGGAGCCTTGTCCACGTCCTACTCTTTTACTTCCTTTCGTTGAATTCTGTGCGGGGGTCAAAGTATGTAAATTCATATCTCTCTACTCTATAAAAGTTTATAATTAAATTTCTTCTACGGTAACCAAATGTTTTACCTTCTCTACAATGCCGAGGATCTGGGGAGTGCCCTCGTGTTCAACGGTCTGATGCATCTTTTTCAAACCCAATGCCTGAAGAGATCTCTTCTGACGCTCTGAGCGGTCAATGGAGCTCTTAACTTGTGTGATTCTTAGCTTTTTCATCTAATTTTTGGTATTAAGTTATTACTAAATTTTCAAAATTCCAGCCATTTTCGGAGTTTTCAGCCCTTCCATCCGCATTTTCCCTTCGCCCCATAGCAACCTTACACAATTTGCAACAAACTGTAAAACAATTCATTACAACATCAGAAAACGCTTCAAGCCCTACGATGGCCTTGCATTTTTTAAGCCTGCAAATATACTATTTTTTTTGATTGGTGAGAATTTTATCGATTTTTTTCAAAAAAAATCGTCTTTTCACCCCATTTCGACCAAAATCATGCCCGAAAACCATCCATCAAGCAGATTTCGTTTCCACTTTTCCGCATTATCGTTTCGAACCCGCAAAGGTGGTGTGCCCCACGAACTCCCCCTCGCTGAGATAGCGGATATCGAGGGTCATGGTGGCCGTGTAGAACTGCGCCTCCACCTTCAGGGCATCCACATGCGCAAGGAAATGTCCTTCCGGCAAGCCGCAAAGCGACAACAGCTGCGACACCTGCGACGCACTCACCGCCTCATCATAGAAGTATCCTTCTTTGCTGTACTGCAACTCTATAATATTCTGCAACAACAGGTTGGAAGGCGTTGCCGCACTCTGCATCACCTCAAAATCCACAATCGTGTCCAGCGACACATTCTCCTCACTGCGGGTGGTGGAGAACTCGCCGTGATACTTACCGGCATAGTTGGCCGCCTTGCGCTCCGCACGGTTCTCCTTGCAGCCGCAAAACAGCACTATCGACATACAGAACAAAACGAAAGCTCTTTTCATACTACTAACGGTTTCTGCGTGCTTTTTTGAGCTGCTTAGCCATTTTGACACAAGTTAATATGGAAAACACCAAAAGGAAAATGCCGACAAAGATGAAAAATGTCCCCCAGCCTTCGCTTTCAATTCCATGAATATAATCGTAACGTCCCCAATAAGAATTGTAATAATCCCGGAAATCGTTGACACTGACAAGACCTGCAGCAAAACTCATCAGCATCACCGACATCACCATTCCCACAAAAGAGAAAATGAAGAGCAGCAGCGTGAATTTCTTGCGGGCAGGCTGGGACTGTTCCGCGGAAGTCGCCGGCTGCACGGGTTGCGGAGCAGGCTGAGCGACGGGCTGCGGGGCGGACTGGACAGGTGGCTGTGCAGCCTCTATCCGCACGGGCGGCGGCACAGGAATCGGTGCTGAAACCGGCAGCGGCGGCGGGACGACCGGCAGAAACTCCTTCATCTCCGTCACCTCTCCGGCACGCTTCCATTCTGACAATCCATCAAACCAAATAAGGGTGTCGGCTTGTATCGACTTGGACTTCATCTCCTCCTTGGAGAAGGGACCAAACTGGCTTTTACCATCCGAATAATAAAAAATCGTATGCTCCATGACTATTTTTTACTAAAGGCGTGAATAATTGAAAGGACACTGAATGCCACGAAAAAACATAATACAATCGTAACACACGTCATTAAAACGGCGACCTCATCCGTGACACAAAAAGGAATCAATGCACCTGCGGCGGCCATGCCGATGCCACTCAAAGCAGCGGCAATAATGGATAGGACTTTCATATTCTATATTTTGAAAGCGCAAAAATACAACTATTTTTGAAATAAAAAAAGGAGAAAAGCAAATGCCTCTCTCCTTTTATAAAATTGTGTAAGGATTCGATTACTGCTTGGTGCCATTGAAAGTGGCGATGACCACGTCGGTCTCAATACCCAGTACGGTAGCCGTATAATAGATTTTGGTTTCTACGCTGTTGCCGGAGAACTCAGAACGCACGCGTATTTTCTCGATGGTCGCGTCGGTGTACTGGCTGATGCCGATAAGGCTGGTAGCTGCGGAAAGCATCTCTGCGGTGTAGGTATCCTCATCGCTTTCATAAACGCCAGTTTTCAGGCGCTGCAGTTCAATGCAATACTCCCACAGCAGGTTGTCCATGTTGAGGGGGTTCTGTTTGAAATGGAGCTTGCCCTCCTTGGTGGACGTGGTGTTGTCGCTGGTTTTGAGAATTTTGAAAGTACCGCTGTAGGTGCCTGCGCATGCTGCAGACTCATCGGAATAGGGTGATTCCTTGCAGCCCGAGAAAGCAACGGCTGCGATACAAACCATAATGAAGAATAATTTTTTCATAGTTGGATGTTTTTAAGATTATACAATATATTATTAATGTTTCTCTACAGAATAGCGTTGCAAAAATACAACATTATTTGAAAAACGCAACACCGTGGGGCAAACTATTCGTTATCCTCCGGCTGCACGTTCTCTTCCGTGGCGGGCGCTTCCGTTTCAGGAGTCACCTCCTCCCCTTCCACAGCCGTTTCAGCCTCTTCCGGTTCCTCCTCCTCACGCGGCACACGCGACACGGCGGCGATCATGTCCTTCTCACCCAGACTGATGAGTTTCACCCCCTGCGTGGCACGTCCGAGCACGCGGAGCGTATCCACATGCAGACGGATGGCGATGCCGGAACGGTTGATGATCATGAGGTCGTCGTCGTCGGTGACGCGCTGGATGGCGATAAGGCCGCCGGTCTTCTCCGTGATGTTGAGGGTCTTCACACCCTTGCCGCCACGGTTGGTGATGCGGTAGTCCTCCAGCAGCGAGCGTTTGCCGAAGCCCTTCTCCGACACCACGAGGATATTGTCGTTGGGCGTATCGACGCACACCATGCCGATCACGCGGTCGTCGTCGCCGGCGAGGGTGATGCCACGCACACCCATGGAGTCGCGGCCCACCGCACGCACGGTGCTTTCATGGAAGCGGACGGCCTTGCCGGAGTGGCCGGCCAGCAGCAGCTCATTGTCGCCGGAGGTAAGCTTCGCCTCCACGAGGTGGTCGTCCTCGCGGATGTTGATGGCGATGATACCCATGGCACGCGGGCGCGAGTAGCTGGCCAAGGAGGTCTTCTTCACGATACCCTTTTCGGTACACATAATAATATAGTGTGTAGCGCAGTACTCTTCATCCTTCAAATCCTTCACATTGATGATGGCCTTGATCTTGTCGTCGGGATCGAGCTGCAGCAGGTTCTGCACGGCACGGCCCTTGAACGCCTTGGGACCTTCAGGAATCTCGAACACACGCAGCCAGTAGCAACGTCCCTTCTCGGTGAAGAAGAGCAGGTAGTGGTGGTTGTTGGCGATATAGAGCTGCTCGGTGAAGTCGGCCTCGCGGCTGCTGCTGCCCCGAGAGCCGCGGCCGCCACGGGCCTGCGACTTGTACTCCGACAGCGAGGTGCGCTTGATATAGCCGAGGTGCGACACGGTGATGGCCATGTCGGTGTCGGCGTAGTTGTCCTCGATGCGGAAGTCGGCGGTCTGGTAATTGATATGCGAGCGGCGCTCGTCGGCGTACTTGGCCTTCAGCTCGGTAAGCTCGTCCTTGATGATTTGCATCTGGAGGGAGTACTCCGCCAGCACGCGGCGCAGGTACTCAATCTGTTTCTGCAGCTCGTCGAACTCGTTCTGAAGCTTTTCGCGTTCCAGTCCGGTGAGCTGGCGGAGACGCATCTCGACGATGGCGCGGGCCTGAATCTCAGAGAAATCCCAGCGCTCCATGAGAGTGGTGCGGGCATCGTCCACGCTCCGCGAGGAGCGGATGGCATCGATAATCTCGTCGATGATGTCGAGGGCTTTGAGGAGGCCTTCGAGGATGTGGGCACGCTCCTCGGCCTTCTTCAGTTCAAACTGCGCGCGGCGGATGATAACCTCATGGCGGTGCTTCACGTAGCACTCAATCAACTGCTTGAGATTCAGCGTTTCGGGACGGCCGTTCACCAATGCCACATTGTTGATGCTGAAGGAAGACTGCAAAGCAGTGAATTGGTATAGTTTGTTGAGCACCACATTCGGGATGGCGTCGCGTTTCAGTTCATACACGATGCGCGTACCATTGCGCTTGTTGCTGAGGTTTTCGATGTTGGAAATTCCATCGATTTTGCCTTCCTTGACAAGTTCGGCGGTATGGCTGATAAGTTCGGAGGGACCGACGAGATAGGGCAGCGAGGTGACGATGATGCGGGGCTTCGCGCCGTCGTCCTCGATGGTGGCGTCGCCGCGCATGATCACACGGCCGCGGCCGGTGGTGAAGGCGCTGCGCACCCCGTCGTAGCCGTAGATGGCGCAACCCGACGGGAAGTCGGGACCTTTGATGTACTGCATCAGTTCCTCGATGGTGATGTCGTTGTTGTCGATGTAGGCGATGATGCCGTCGCACACCTCGCCGAGGTTGTGCGGGGCCATGTTGGTGGCCATACCGACGGCGATACCCGACGAGCCGTTGACCAGCAGGGCGGGAATCTTGGCGGGCAGCACGGTGGGTTCGTCGAACTCCTCGGAGAAGTTCTTCCGCATATCCACGGTATCTTTCTCAATGTCGTTCAAGAGTTCCTCGGCGCATTTGCGGAGACGGGCCTCCGTATAACGCATGGCAGCCGCGCTGTCGCCATCTACCGAGCCAAAGTTACCTTGTCCGTCCACGTAGGGCAGCCGCATCGACCAGTCCTGCGCCATACGCACCATGGCGTCATACACAGCCGAGTCGCCGTGGGGATGGTACTTACCGAGCACCTCACCGACGATACGCGCTGACTTT
>JBGURX010000008.1:0-33022 GCA_045132235.1 Bacteroidales bacterium | reverse complement strand
GCATTCACTTCCGGCTGCGGCTCCAAAGCCAGTCCGATAATGAGGGGATCATGGTCGGAATAGCGGTACATGGAGGTGTCCTCGCTATAGTTGTAATGCAGCTGATAAGGTTCGTCGGCGTTGATATGGTAAGGCATCACGCCCGTAATCTGCCCGGCCATCGAAGGCGATGCCAAAGCATGGTCGAGATACTCCACCTCATCGTTGAAAGTGTAGCTATAACCGTCAGGAGAATAAACACTTACAATATTTTCATAACCGCCTTCCTCTATCAGGCGCACCGGTTCCTCCATGGTGCCGCAGTTCAGGTCGCCCAGAATCAGCACATCGGCATCGCCGTAGTAGTTATTATTCAATTCCGTTTCCAGAAAATCGAGGAGATACTGCGCCTCCAGTACGCGGTTGGCATTGTAGTAGTTGTTGGTGCTGTCGCCGCCCGACTTCGACTTGAAATGGTTGACACACACCACGAAACGCTCGCCCGTGGCCAGCTCCTCGAAACATTGCACCAGCTCGCGTTTGTAGTCGCCGGCCTGCATCAGGTAGCTCGAAGCGCTCGGGTGGTACGGATGCCCCAAGTGCAGCACCGGCCGCAGCTTGTCGGTGCGATATACCAGCCCCACCTTGATGTAGGTGCTGGTCACGCTGTCGAAATCCTCTACGGCGGCATAGCGGCCGGGCGCGGTGCGTTCGTTCAGTCCCGCCACCAGCGTGTTGAGGGCTTCCCTTCCCTGCTGCAGCTCCTCCAGCGCATACAAGTCCGCGCCGATGTTGGCCAACGCCTTCACGGTTTTCAGGTGCTGGCGGGCGAACTCCTCATCGCTGGCCGCCCCGTAGGTGCCGTCCCATTCCGGACAGTAGTACTCGAGGTTGCTTTCGCAAATGATGAGGCGCGCATCGCCCACGTCGGGACGCTGTGTGGGGCGCTCGTTGTTGCCGAAATCCTGCATTCCGTCGATGCGGATGTTGCGCGGACCGTTGTCCAGCACCTCGGCCTGCAGCTGCTGCAGGGTGGCACCGAGCCGTACCGTGCTCACGTCGAGGTCGTAGCAGCGGGCGGTGATGACGGCATTCTCGTGGCTGGCGGCTATCGAGTCGTAGGCTGCCGTGCCCTGCGCAGCGCACTCTTCGGGCTGCCGCAGCCGCTCGTAAGATAGATAGAGGTAGGAGTAGCTGTCGGTGTAGTAGCGGCCCACCACATGAAGGGTTTGGTCGAACACCACGGTTTGTCCCGCGTAGGGCTGCAACGACTGGCCGTTGAACACAATGTGGGTGGCTTGTCCCCAGCCGTTGGCGACGAGCAGAAAGGTGAACCAGAAGAGGCAGTATTTTTTCATCATCTTCAAATCTTTAGTGAGATATAGTATGGGGTTGATGAATAAAAATGTCTATTCTTCCTGATTTTTCTCCTCAATCATCATCTCCGATTTCTTCACCACGAGGTCTTCGGAGAGGTCGTCATAGTCCACGATGAGGGTGGCGGCCTCCAGACCTTCGTTCTGCAAAATCTCTTCGGCGAGGATATCTTCCACATGCTTCTGGATGGCACGTTTCAGCGGGCGGGCGCCATAGTTGGAATCCCATCCTTCCTTGGCGAGGAAGTCGGTGGCTTTGTCGGTGATGGTGACGTTCAGTCCCATCATGCCGACACGCTCCAACAACTTCTTGAGTTCCAGCTTGATAATTTTCTTAATATCCTCTTCTTGCAAACTATTGAAGAAGATGATGTCGTCGATGCGGTTGAGAAATTCGGGCGGAAACTGCGCCTTGAGGGCGCCTTCCAGAATCTTCTGGGCTTTTTTGTCCTTGCCGGCCTGGGTGGCGGTGGTGTTGAAGCCGAGGTTCTGTCCGAAATCCTTGAGTTCGCGCGAACCGACGTTGGAGGTCATGATGATGATGGTGTTCTTGAAATCGACCTTGCGGCCCATGCCGTCGGTAAGCATACCGTCGTCGAACACCTGCAGCATCACGTTATACACATCGCGATGGGCTTTCTCCACTTCGTCGAGCAGGACGATGGAGTAGGGTTTGCGGCGCACCTTCTCGGTGAGCTGTCCACCCTCTTCGTAGCCCACGTAGCCGGGAGGCGCACCGATGAGGCGCGAGATGGTGTGTTTTTCCATATACTCGCTCATGTCGATGCGGACCATCGCGTCGGGTGAGTCGAAAAGGTAGGAAGCCAACACCTTGGCGAGATAGGTTTTGCCGACGCCGGTGGGACCGAGGAAGATGAAGGTGCCGATGGGTTTGTTGGGATCTTTGAGTCCCGCACGGTTGCGGCGGATGGCCTTCGCAATCTTCACGATGGCGTCATCCTGACCGATGACACTGCCTTGCAGCTCGTCGGACATGCGCAACAGTTTTTCGCTCTCGCTCTTGGCGATGCGCTGCACGGGCACGCCGGTCATCATGGCCACCACCTCCGCCACATTCTCGCCGTTCACCTCGTAGCGCAGCTCTTCGGTTTCCGACTCCCAGCTGCGGCGCATCGACTGCATCTCCTCCTGCAACTCTTTCAGCTGGTCGCGGTACTGGCCGGCCTCGAGGTAGCGTTTCTCCTTCTTGGCCTGCTCTTTCAAGGCCTCCAGTTCGGCGATTTTCTTCTCGGTGTCGAGGAAGACGGGAGGCACATGCACGTTCATGATATGCACGCGGGCGCCGGCCTCGTCAAGGGCGTCGATGGCCTTGTCGGGCAGGCAGCGGTCGGTGACGTAGCGGGTGGTGAGCTGCACGCAGGCCTTGATGGCCTCGTCGGTGTAGGTCACGCCGTGGTGGTCTTCGTATTTCCCTTTGATGTTGTTAAGAATCTCAACGGTCTCTTCGGGGGTGGTGGGTTCCAGCAGAATCTTCTGGAAACGGCGTTCCAGTGCACCATCCTTCTCAATATACTGGCGGTACTCATCCAGCGTGGTGGCACCGATGCACTGCACCTCGCCGCGTGCAAGGGCGGGCTTGAACATGTTGGAAGCATCCAAGCTGCCCGGTGCGCCGCCGGCCCCCACCATGGTATGCAGCTCATCGATGAAGAGGATGATGTTCGGATTTTTCTCCAATTCGTTGATGATGGTCTGCATACGCTCCTCGAACTGGCCGCGGTACTTGGTGCCCGCCACCAGCGAGGTCATGTCGAGGGCAATGATGCGCTTGTTGAGCAGGGTGCGCGACACGCGCCCCTCGTTGATGCGGATGGCGAGCCCTTCTGCGAGTGCCGACTTGCCCACACCCGGCTCACCGATGAGCACGGGGTTGTTTTTCTTGCGGCGGCTGAGAATCTGGGCGATGCGCTCCAGTTCCTTCTCACGTCCCACAATCGGGTCGAGTTTGCCCTCGCGGGCGTACTGGGTCAGGTCCTTGCCGAAGTTGTCGAGCAGCGGCGTGCCTTTCCCTTTGTCCTTCCGCTGGGTGTAGCGGGTGTCCTCATCCTCGTCCTCCCCGTCGGGGGTGGAGTAGCGCGGCCCGCTGCCACGCAGCTTGCTGCCGAGACCGTCGTCCTTGCGCAGCTTGGCAAGGAACGCGTTGTAGGTGATGCCGTAGTTGTTGAGAATGCCTCTGACGACATTCACCGTGGGTCCCGACTTGAGGATGGCCAGGATGAAGAACTGCGGTTCCATCAGGGGGGAGAGCAGCGAGCGGGTGTGCAGCTCCGCCGAGCGCAGCAGGTTCTGCGTCTGCGTGTTGTAGGTCAGCGTCTCCGGACTCTGTCCATCGCTTTCGCCCTCGTTTTCCACGAACATGCTCTCCAAGTCGAAGCACACCTTTTCGATGTTGAAACCGAAGTCGGCGAGCAGCTGTTTGCTCAGCGTGTCGTCGGGGTACTTCAGGATGCAGTAGAAGATGTGTTCGCTGCCGATGTGGCTAAATTGGTACTGGCGGGCGACCTGCGCGGCGGCCTCCAGCACCTTTGTCATTTCTTCAGAATAATTGGCCATAAAAAGGATGAGGCTGCTATGTTATTTGTTCTTTTGTGCGAAATCGTAGCCGGCTTTGAGGCATGCGAGGTTGGTGTTGACAACGGCATCGCCCTTGCGCGAGAAGATGGTGCGCACGGCGTCCTCAATCTCGCTGTACTCCATCTTGAGGAACGGAGCGGCGGCGCCGAGGATGACCATGTTGGCGGAACGGGCACTGCCGAGGTCCTTCGCAATCTGGTCGGCGTTGATGACCACCTTGTTGGGCAGCTTGTCGAGTTCAGCCTTCAGCACGGCCTCGTCGGGATAGTTGGGGATGTTGATGAAGGGCTGGTCGTTGGTGATGACCCAGCCGCCCTCTGCTAACCACGGGAGGTAGCGGAGCGACTCCATCGGTTCGACGGAGATGATCATGTCGGCCTTGCCCATGGGGATGAGGTCGGAAGCGATTTCGTGGTCGGCCAAGCGGAAATGCGACTGCACGTCACCGCCGCGCTGGCTCATGCCGTGTACCTCGGCCTGTTTCAGGTACAAACCTTTCTTTACGGCTGCTACGCCGATGGTGGAGGCGATGGAGAGGATGCCCTGTCCGCCGACACCTGCTAAGATGATATCTATTTTCATGATTGGGTTCTGTTTTTTTTTTGATGTGATTAAAGACAATGCATGCATTGTCTTTACGTTTATTTTTTGGACTGTGCTTTCATTCTGCGGCTCAAAGTCTGGATGCATTCGCGGGTGGGCACGATGACGGAGACGCCTTGGTATGCCAGCTCCTCTTTGATGACCTGCACGTTGGCATCATGGTTGTTCTTCAACGGGGTGATGATGCGGATGTGCTCTTCGGCCACGCCGAGACCCTTGCAGATGCTGCCGATGCGACCCAGTGCGTGGCTGTCCTGACCGCCGGTCATACCGGTGGTGCTGTTGTCGAGGATCATCACCGTGATGGGGGTGTTCTCGTAGATGCAGTCGAGCAGGGAGGTCATGCCGCTGTGGGTGAAGGTGGAGTCGCCGATGACGGCCACCACGGGGCTCATGCCGGAGTCGGCAGCACCCTTGGCCATGGTGATGGAGGCACCCATGTCGAGGGTGGTGTAGATGGCCTTGTAGGGCGGAAGTGCGCCGAGGGTGTAGCATCCGATGTCGGCGAACACCTTGCCGGGACCGTGTTCTTTCATGGCCTCGTTGAGAGCGAGATAGGTGTCGATGTGGGGACAGCCGGTGCAGAGCGCGGGCGGACGCGGGGCCACGATTTCCGGAACGGGCGAGCCGTAGCTTTCGGAAAGACCGAGAGCCTTGGCCACGAGGTTCGGGTTGAGCTCGCCGTCACGCGGCAGGGTGCCGTCCATGCGGCCCTTGATGTTGCCGGTGCGGTTGAGCAGTCCGCGGAGGTGGTCCTCAATCAGCGGATAGCCCTCTTCAACGACCAGCACGCTCTCGCACTCATCCACCATCTTGGCGATGAGGTGGGCGGGGGCGGGATATTGCGAAACTTTCAGCACCGGATAGGGGCAGGTGGTGCCGACATAGTTTTCCATCACATAGTTGTAACCGATACCAGAAGCGATGATGCCCATCTTCTTGTCGGCACCGTCGGTGTAACGGTTGTAGCGGGAGTTTTCAGACTCGTTTTCAAAGTCGCTCTGTTTCTCGAGCAGGGCGCGGTAGTGGTTGCGGGCGTTGGCGGGCAGCAGCACAAACTGTTTCGGGTTGCTGCACACGTTGAGCTCGTTCTGCTTGCGGGCTTCGCGGCGCTCCACGCCGGCGCGGGAGTGGGCCAGACGGGTGGTCACACGCAGCAGCACCGGGGTGTGGTATTTCTCGGAAAGGTCGAAGGCGTCACGCACCATGTCGTAAGCCTCCTGCTGGTTGGAGGGTTCCATCACCGGGATGAGGGCGAACTTGCCGTAGTAGCGGGAGTCCTGCTCGTCCTGCGAGGAGTGCATCGACGGGTCGTCGGCCACCACCACCACCAGACCGCCGTTGGCGCCCGTGATGGAAGAGTTCATGAACGGGTCGGCGGCCACGTTCAGACCGACATGCTTCATGCAGACCATGGCGCGCTTGCCGGCGTACGACATGCCGACGGCCGACTCCATGGCGGTCTTCTCGTTGCCCGCCCAGATGCGGTGCACATTGCCTTCCACAGCCTGTTTGGAATTCTGAATGTACTCAGTGATTTCGGTGGAGGGGGTTCCCGGGTACGCATATACTCCGGAAAGGCCTGCGTCAAGAGCGCCTTGCGCAATCGCCTCTACTCCCAGTAAAAGTGTTTTAGCCATAATGATTGGTTTTATTTAATTATTTGATTTATAATATTTTAATTTGAATCAAAAAGTTTTTACTTCACGGGGCAAAGTTACGAATTATTTTTTGATTTTGAAAGAAAAACCCGCATGACATGGCATACTCTGCTACCGCTCAAATTTGCGCAGGATTTTCATCTTTTTCTCTCCCGTTTTGCCGCCGTAGGGATGGTCTCGCAGGGGAAGGTTGAAGCAGGTGCTGCCCCGCAACACAGTCTGCGGGTGCGTGAACTCGCGGAAACCCCACTCGCCATGGTAAGCACCCATGCCGGAATGCCCCGTGCCGTTGAACGGCACGCCCTTCACCATCATATGGATGCACACCTCGTTGATGCAGCCGCCGCCATATTGCTGGGTCTGCATGGTGCGTTTTGCCCATTTTATATTCTTGGTAAACAAATACATAGCCAAAGGATGCTCGCGGTCGGCGATGGTCTCCATCAACGCATCCACCTCCGCATCGGGGAAGGGCACCACGGGCAGCAGCGGACAGAACAGCTCGTGCTGCACCACCGGCTCGTTGATGTCCACCGGGTAGATGAGGGTGGGGGCATAATGCTGTGTCGCTCTGTCGCCCACACCTCCGAAAATGATGCGGTCGCGGTACTCGTCGGCCAGACGGGCGCACTTGTCGTAAGCCGCCTCGGTGATGAGTTTGGGGTATTCAGGATTGGTGACGGAATTTTCGCCCACCTGTGCAATGAACGCTTTCTTCAACTCTTCCAAGAAAGGCTCCGCCACCTCTTTTGCCACCGCTATCTGGTTGATGTTGATGCAGATCTGGCCGGCATTCAGCACCTTGAAGAAGGCTATTTTGCGGGCGGCGTCTTTCAAGTCGGCATCTTTGCGCACCACGCACCAGTTGCCGGTCTCGCCGCCCAGCTCCAAGGCCACGGGGGTGAGGTTTTTGGCGGCTTCGGCCAGTACATGCTTGCCCACAGCGGGCGAGCCGGTATAGAAGATTTTGTCGAAACGCTGTGCCAGACACATGTCTGCCACATCGTGGCCGCCGTCGATCAGGGTGATGTATTCGGGCGGGAACACCTCCGCGAAGAAGCGTTTCAGCACGGTGGTGCTGGCCGCCGACTTGCTGCTGGCCTTGATGACCGCCGTGTTGCCACCGCACATAGCCGCCGCCACCACTCCGATGGTGAGCAGCATGGGGAAGTTGAACGGACTGATGACCAGCGACACACCGTAAGGCACTTTATACACCCTCGTGAAAATGCTGGGAAAACACATCAGTCCGCTGAAGTGCAGTTCCGGCCGCGACCAACGGCGCAATCCGCTTATCATCTCATTGATTTCGGTGATGATGGGACCCACATCGCAGAGGTAGGCCTCCACATGGCTGCGACCGAGGTCGGTGGCCAGTGCCTCCAAAAAGTCGGCCTCATGCGCTATTACCGCCGCCTTCAACTTCTTGAGCTGCTGTATTCTCCATTTCACCGGAAGTGTGGTGCCCGTGCGGAAAAATCTCCGCTGTGCCGCCACGATATTGCTGATTTCTGTTTCGTTGTACATGGTTGGTGGTTGTTATATTGAATGGTTTTCTACATCTCATCCTCGCATTATCTCATCCTCGTATCCTCGCAACCTCACCTCCTCCAGCACCTTCCGGATGTCCTCATTGCTGAAGGTCATGGGGGCGGAATAGTTGATGGAGTCCTTGGCAATCATGCGGGTAAGTTCTTCAAAATCACTTTCTTCAACAGGAGCCGTGAGTTTGTCCATGCCGCAATCCTCAATCAGTTGGGCGACGGCTTGCAGAAAACGTTCGGCGGCTTCGTCATCGCCGATGCTTTCGTCTGCAAACTGGCAGTAGCGTGCCAGCAGGGCGTAGCGTGCCTTGCAGGCCTCTTTTTGATACTTCAACACGGGCATCATCATCAGGGTAATGGCTTGCCCATGAGGGATATGATACTTGGCACCGATGCTGTGGGCGAAGGCGTGCACATAGCCGGCCAGCTGTGTGTTGATGGCGTTGCCGCCGTACAAGGCAGCGCGGCACATGGCCAGCCGCGACTCGATGTTTTCGGGTTCTTTCATCACAATGGGTAGGTGCTGGAAAATCAGCCGCACGCCCTCTTTCGAGAGCCGCATGTTTTCCTCATCCATCTCCACATCGCTCACTGCGCCTTCCACCACGTGGCTGAGGGCGTCCATGCCGCAGGCGGCGGTCACCATGGACGGTGCGTGGAGGGTGAGCTCGCTGTCGAGAACCACGTGCGTGACATTGAGGCCGAGCAGTACGGTGGAGCCTTTCGCGCCGCGGGCGTTGGTCACCACGGCACCGACAGTTATCTCGGCACCGGTGCCGGCAGTAGAGGGCACCGAAATCATCGGAAGCGTTTTGTTCGGCACCACCAAAAACTTGAGCAGCAAGGCTTTGGTTTTCAGATGGGGAAGCTTCACTCCAGCGGCAATCATCTTGCAGGTGTCGAGTACCGAGCCGCCGCCGAGGGCAATCACGCACTCGGCATGGCAGTTTGTTGCCGCTTGGCGTCCCGCATCAATCAGGGCGACAGTGGGTTCGGAGTTGATATCGGCGAACAGGGTGCAGCCCACGCCGGCAGCCTCCAGCGACTGCATGATGGCTTGTTCGAAACCCAACGCATGAAGGGTTTTGTCGGTCACCAACAGCACCTGCTTGTAACCACACTGCCGGCATATCTCCCCGATCTGCGCTCTCGACTGGTGGCCTTCCACCACCTGCGGTTCGGGCAGCGGCACATGGTGTATCACCTTGCCCGGCAGCCGGTGTATGCTTTGTCTGAAACGATAGGTGTCCATAGGTCTGATTTTTAGAAGAATGATTCACAGAATCCTCATGGGCAAAAGTACGATTTTTTCAAACAATATTAGTATTCGGCGAAAAAATTGTATTTTTGCCGCCTCATTTTGCGGTTGTGGCGGAATTGGTAGACGCGCTAGACTTAGGATCTAGTTCCGAAAGGAGTAGGGGTTCGATTCCCCTCATCCGCACGATATAAAAAAGAAAGGAGGCTTCAGTGCCTCCTTTCTTTTTTATAATATATTGATTATCAATATATTACCCCCCCCCGTATAATCTAATTTTTTTGAAGAGTAATATGCTATAATTCAAAAAAAACATGTATGTTTGCAGCGTTAACCGGGCTGTGCACAGTCCTTAAAAAGTTTGGCTATGAAAAAGATCATGTTTTTATTTGCAGCGGCCTTGCTGATGGCGGCTTGCGAAAAAGAAGAACCCAACAACGACAATACATTACAACTGCCCAAGGTGGAGAAAATTCCCAATGCGGTGACCGACATCGACGGCAATGTGTATGATGCCATCAAAATCGGCAGCCAGGTGTGGATGGCTTCCAACCTGCGCACCACGCATTTTGCCAATGGGGATACGATTCCCGTAGGAGAGAACATGGATGGAGAAATGCCCTACCGTTATGCTCCCGATGGCAACGATGACAATGTGTCCGTATATGGGTACTTGTACAACGGTGTGGCGGCGATGCACAGTGCAGGCCTTTGTCCCGACGGTTGGCATCTGCCGAGCGACGAGGAGTGGAACAAGATGGAGTCTCAGCTTACAGACGAGGATATGACGCAGGACGGCTGGCGCGGCAACCATGCCATTTTGCTGGCTGGCGGAGAAGAGGGCACCTGGGAGGCGGCCACTGCCGCTGGCGAGCCCGGCGACTACAGTAATGAGCTGCGCAACGCCATGTATTTCAACGCGCTTCCGGCAGGCATGTACACCGGCAGTTTCCGTCCCGTCGGTGAAATTGTCACTTTCTGGACCAGCTCCACCTTCCACGAGCCGATGTACTGGGGTCGTTCCATCTTCGCCCACAGCACGGGCGTACAGCGCGGACCGTACAATGCCGGCATGGCAGTTTCCGTACGGTGCGTGTGCGACTAAGAGGGGAGGGCCTCAAAATAATTATACAAAAATGCGTAACGCATATTTGTATAATTGAAAAAAATTCAGAACAAAAGTACCAGTAAGATAACATGAAAAATGTTCTTTACCTCTTTCCCATTTTGTTTTTATTCTGCGCTTCATTGTCGGCACAGGACAACGCATGGGGTTCTTTTACGGAGTCACATGACGTTGAGTTTTCAAATGATACCCTACTGGATATGGATTATCCATTGGGCACAACTGACATTACTGAAACCATACTCCTTTACGATGCGGCAACTGGAAAACCCACAGGGGAGATGGTATACAGGAACGGGAACTACTATATGGAGAATCATGGTATGTTAACAAAACTAACTCGGAGTGAACTGATTCGGATGTTTTCACCGGGTGATTTTAAGGATTATAGAAAAGCGAAAAAACAATGGAATGCCAGCATTCCGCTCTTTGCCATCGGAAGTTGTGCCGGTGCTGTGGCCGTGGCGGGAGCCGGACTATGGTTGTACAATTGGGTACGGGTAACGAAAGGAATCTACAGCGGTGATAATGAAGCGTTCAGACTGTCACCAGCTGTCACGGGATTTACATGCATCGTAGCGGGACTGGTTGTGAGTGCTGCCACCCTTATTCCCGCTTTCAACCTGTATAATAAAGGGAACAGCATGATGAGTAGTCTTGCATACGATTACAATTACAGCCATAATAGCGAGATTAACGGTATGCCCAACTCCGGGAAACGCCCGGCATCAAACACATCCATGCGCATCACCATTGGCGGCACTTCGCAGGGTGTGGGGGTTGCATTTCATTTTTAATCCAATAGTTAATAGAAAAACGATATGAAAAAATTACTCTTATCTATTTTCTGCTTTGTCATCACATTTGGTTCTTCTGCCCAAATGGTCAACAAGAAATACGTCCCGCTGAAAGACATGGATCTGTTCCAATACTCCTTCAGAATCATAGAGAATGATGCAGACCAGTTCTCGGCATATATTTATCCCCGACGGGACAAAAAGCACATGTTTGCCAAGAAAAACGTGAAACACACCATCGCGGTTTTCAACAAGAAAAAACGTACGTTTTCCTACCATGATGTAATCTTTCCAGCAACCCATTATACGGATGCCATATTTGATACGGGCAAAGATTATTTTGCTACTTTCACCCGCATTGAAAAGAAATCCACGGTGTATTGCACAACCCACATCCCCAAAGGAGGGACAGAGAATGCCCGTCCCGAAAAACGGATGGTCATCCCCACCACCGCCGTGTATGAAACGTATTTGGACTCTCCTGACGGGAATCTGCATGCGGTGATTTTATTGGCCGCCTTTAAAAAGGCTCATTTCAAAGTCTATGTTTTCGTTTACAACGCAAAAGGAGAGGAAGTGACTTTCGAGGAGTTCACCCCATCCACACGCACTCCCCTCTTTTCCTTTTCAAAGGCTGTCTTGATGAACAATGGCAATCTCACCATGCTGTTCATCAATTACGAACAAAAGGGGAAACAATACTCAGATTTCATGCTGCCATTGTCAAAAGCCACACTGCCAAAACCTACCGATGCGAAAAACACCTCCTTGCACGTGGCCACCCTCATTAATGGTGAACTGACAGAGTATCGCATCCCCCATTTCTCTTTCGGGGAAATACATTCTGCCAGCCTCCTTCCCATGGACAGCAACAAGTGCTTCATCGGCGGCTACTACGGAGAGATGACCTCCAAGCCCTCCATCGGCTATTTTTCCTGTATCTTCGACCCTCATTCAGAAGACATTATCGAAACCCAAAACTACATGCTTCCAGAAGAACAGAAGGGGCAGGACAAGCACATGTTTCTAGTTCATCTGAAATATCACATTCATGTTCGGGATATTGTGCGGTTGGAAAACGGGAAAGTGGTGATGCTGGGAGAGCACTGTGCTTATTCTGTACAGACTTCGCGAATGGGCAACACCACAACGACCAGCTATTCGAACTGGGCCAGCGATATCGTTTACCAGACCTTCGACACGACAGGCGAATGCGAACGCAACGATATGGTACGCAAACTGCAGTCCTATTCGTCTGGCTCATGTATCGCGCCCGAGACCTTCAGCGATTATGTCTATGCTTTCAAGGATTTCCGAATCTCTTTTGATCACATTGTTGATGGCAACAACATCTATCTGATTTACAATAATAGCCTCGAACACGACAAGTATTGCAACCCGACGCCGTTGGAATACGGCTCGACCTGTATTCGTCTGACCAAGCTTTCACCAGACGGTGTGGTGGATTATAAAACCATCATGAAGTGTTCAACCCGGAAGAGCTACCTCAAAAGACTCTGGTTGGTTGATGATGACGGCACTGTATACATCTGCACCACAGGAAAACAAGGGTATGGCATTGAGTCTTTTGAGATAAAGAACTGACATTACCCATTTTATTCCTGTTTATCAATTCTACTATCAACCAGCCGGTTTTTCCGCGGCAAACACGTCGTCAGGTACTATCATCCTGTCAGCGTGCCGCGGGGATGCGCGATGCTGCCCTCGGCGGGCATTTGCATGCCCGCCTACCATTCCTGCACCCCTAACGGGGTGCGCTTTGTTGTAATCGTTCCACCAGTTATCCAGAAAAAAAAAGCACCCAATTCCATGGGTGCTTTTCTGCGTGATCTGTACTGGATTTGAACCAGTGACCTCTTGCCTGTCAAGCAAGCGCTCTAAACCAACTGAGCTAACAGATCATTAGGCTTGTTTGAGGCTGCAAAAATACGATTTTTTTTGAAATCAGGGATTTTATTTGAAATCTTTTTCCTCTTATTTCTGAATAATCTTCTTATTATCTATCAACCAGCGAGTTACATTTACAATTTTCTCCTCGTCGAAACGGGTGCAGAGGCGTTCCACCACCGCCTTGATGTCCTCGCATTCGTCATAAATGGACAAAACCGCCTCCGAAATCTGCAAAAACTCGTCTTTGGTGAATTGCTCTTTGGCGCGTTTCAGGCACACGTCGCACTTGCCGCAGGCGGGGCTCTCCATCTCACCGAAATAGGCCAGCAGCTGCCGGCTTCGACAGATACTGTCGGTGGTCACATAGCGCTGCACCGACTCCAACCGCTTGGCGGCCACCTCCTTCCGGCGCGTATAGACCGACCGGTCGTAAAACAACCGCTGCTCCTCCACCCGCGGGCGCACCAACAACAGGCTCGGCAGCGACGTGCCAGGCTGGTAGTCGATGTAGCCCAGCTCCTTCAGACGGTGCAGCTTCGCCGTCACCTGCCGGCGCGTACACCCCGCCCGCCGCGCCAGCTCCTCCTCGTCAATGGTGACATACCGACTGAAAACGCCACTGTAGGAGCGCAGCAACAGCTGGATGAACTCCTCCTGCTGCTTGTAGGTGGCACTCGTGCGCAGCAGGTCGAAATCCTCACGGGTGAGCGAAAACATCAGCTGCGGCGGCACGTAACGGTCGTCGTCGAGCACCAACGCCCCCGTCTTCTCTATCAACTTCACCGAATTGTACACCTCCACCGGATTCCACTGGTGCTTTTTTGCAAATTCTGCCAAATCAATCGGATAAGATTCATTCTCGCCACTGCCTATCGGAATGTAGAGGTCGTTGCACAGGGCTTTATACACCTGCTGGATGAACTCCATCGGCGGAAAGGCGCTGTTGAAGTTGCGCTGCAGGTCGCGCAGGTCGCTGTCGTCGTAGAGCAGCACCGCGATGGAAGGCTTCAGGTCGCGTCCTCCCCTACCCGCCTCCTGAAAGTAGCCTTCGAGAGTGTCGGGGATGTCGATGTGAATAACAAAGCGCACATCCGGCTTATCAATGCCCATGCCGAAAGCGTTGGTGGAGACGATGACGCGCGTCTTGCCGTCCATCCACTCCTGCTGCTTGCGGTCGCGCTCCGCCCCATCCAAGCCGGCATGGTAGAAGTCGGCGCTGATGCCGTTGCGCTGCAGGAACTCGGCCGTCTCGCGCGTCTTGCGACGGTTGCGCACATACACGATGCCAGTCCCCGCATACCGCTGCATGATGCGCAGCATCCGCCCCTGCTTGTCCTGCTCTTTCACCACATAATAAGTGAGGTTGTCGCGCAGGAAGCTCTTCTGAAAGACATTCTCTTTTTTGAATTTCAGCTTCTCCTGAATGTCTTTCACCACCTCCGGCGTGGCGGTAGCCGTCAGGGCGAGCACCGGCGCATCAGGGAAAAACTGCCGTATCTCCGCAATCTCCAAATAGGGAGGCCGGAAGTCGTAGCCCCACTGCGAGATGCAATGCGCCTCATCCACCGCAATCATCGAGATTTTCATCCTTTTCAAATTCACCCTGAAAAGGTCGGTCTTGAGACGCTCTGGAGAAACATATAGAAATTTTAAGTCTTTATCAAACAGACAATTGTCGATGGCAATGCGGATTTTCTCCTGCGGCATCCCCGAGAAGATGGCCGCCGCCTTCACCCCTTTCTTTTTCAAGTTCATCACTTGATCTTTCATCAAGGCGATGAGGGGAGAGATGACGATGCACAGCCCCTCTTTGGCAAGGGCAGGCACCTGAAAACAGATGGACTTGCCGCCGCCGGTGGGCAGCAGCGCCATCGTGTCGCGGTTTTCCATCACGGATAAAATAATGTCTTCCTGAAGGGGACGGAATTGGTCGTAGCCCCAGTGTTGCTTCAGAATTCTGTGTATGAGTTCGCGCATAGCGGCAGTGATTGTGAGTGATTGAAAAAGAGAGTGTTAGTCGTCGGATTCTTCTGCGATGACATCTTTATATACATCCAGCACCTTGGCTCTGGAAAGGAAGCCCAAATACTTGCGGTCTTTGGTGATGACCGGCAGGTTGAAGTTATCGGTCTGTTTGAATTTAGCCACCATCTCCTCGGCAGTGTCGGTATCGAACACCACCACATCGGGGATATAGAGCAAGTCGCGCACCGAGTAGCTGTCGTACAGTTCAGGCTTGAAGATGGTGTCGCGGTGCTCGTCCATGAGCAGGAGGCCCACAAACTTGTGCTGCTCGTCCACCACCACGAAGATGTTGCGCTTGCAGTCGGCGATGATGCTCACATACTGGCGAAGGGTGGCGTTGAGCGGCACGGTGCGCACGTTGGTGTCGAGCAGGCTCAGGAAGTCGATCTGGCGGATGGCGTATTTGTCCTTGTTGTGGGTTTTCAGTTTGCCCTTTTGTGCCAGCCGGCGGGTATATACCGAGTAGGGTTCAAAGATCTTGGCGGTGACGTAGGCGATGGGCGAGGTGACCATCAGCGGGATGAGCAGGCCGAAGCCGGAGGTGAGCTCGGCAATCAGGAAGATGCCGGTGAGCGGGGCGTGCATCACACCGGCCAGCACCCCCGCCATGCCCGCCAGCACACAGTTGGTGATAGGCACGTCGATGTGACAATAGTGCTTGAGTATCACGGCGATGAAGTAGCCCACAAAGGCACCGATGAACAGCGAGGGGGCGAACACACCGCCCACACCGCCGCTGGCATTGGTGATGGTGGTGGCCACCACTTTCAGGAAGATGATGCCGCCCAAGAACAGCAGCAACACCCAGTAGTGCTGGCTGATAGGTGCGAAGAAAGGCGAGTTGCGGAACAGCCCCAGACTGTCGTCGCGCATCAGCTGGGCGATGTTGCCGTAACCCTCACCGTAAAAGGCGGGAAACACGAAAATCAATCCACCCAAGGCCAATCCGCCGATGATGATTTTCAGATAATACTGTTTGATTTTGGAGAAAAGGCGGTCCACCACTCGCGACATCCGCAGGAAATAGACCGACATGAGGCCGGTGGCGATGCCCAAGGTGATGTAAATCCAGACGTTTTTAAGTTGGAAGGAGGTGATGGGGGCGTTGGTGAGCATGACATCCTCGCCGAGGAAGAACATGGAGAGGATGGTGCCGGTAGCGGCGGAAACCAGCAACGGCACAATGACCGTGGTAGTAAGGTCGAGCATGAGCACCTCGATGGCGAAGACCACTGCCGCGATGGGGGCTTTGAAGATGGCGCCCATCGCCGCCGCGCTGCCGCAGCCCAGCAGCAGGATGGTCTGTTTCGGCGTGAGGTTGAACAGCCGCGCGAGGTTGGAACCCACCGCCGAGCCCGTCAGCACAATCGGGGCCTCCATTCCCACCGAACCGCCGAAGCCGACAGTGATGGAGCTGGCCACCATGGAGCTATAGACGTTGTGCGGCCGCAGCTTGCCGCCGTAGTTGCTGATGGCGTTCAGCACGATGCTCACCCCGTGGCTCAGGTCATCCTTCACCACAAATCGCACAAACAGCGCCGTGAGCAGAATACCCACCATCGGGAAGGCCAGATAGTAATAGTTGACCTGCGCCTCCGGGAAGGCCGTGTTGAGCAGGTTGGTGGTGAAATGCAGCAGGTTCTTGACCACAATGGCCACCGTAGCGCCGCACACCCCCACGAAGAAGCTCAGAAACAGCAGAGTGTTTTTACCGAAAACTCCCGACAGCCAGTCTCTTACTGCAATGTACCATTTACGCTTGCCTTTGCCTTCCATCTTTGGTTTTCTCATGGTTATTTATCCTCTCCTTCGTAGTAGTCGAAGCGGAGGTGTTTTACTGTAATTCCTTTATTGATAAGTTGTTGTAATGATTCGATACCAATCTGAAGATGCTCTTTGGCGTAATGGGCGGTGACGGCCTTGTCGGACTTCTCGGTCTTGATGCCGTCGGGCACCATCGGCTGGTCAGAGACGAGCAGCAGTGCACCGGTGGGGATGCGGTTGTAGAAGCCCACCGAGAAGAGGGTGGCGGTTTCCATATCAACGGCGGTGGTGCGGATGCGGCGGAGGTAGCTCTTGAACTCCTCGTCGTGTTCCCACACGCGGCGGTTGGTGGTATAGACCGTGCCGGTCCAGTACTCGCGGCCGTGGTCGCGGATGGTGGTGGAGATGGCCTTCTCGAGGTTGAAGGCGGGCAGTGCCGGCACTTCGGGCGGGAAGTAGTCGTTGGAGGTTCCTTCGCCGCGGATGGCCGCGATGGGCAGGATGAGCTCGCCCAGTCCGATGTAGCTCTTCAGACTGCCGGTCTTGCCGAGAAACAGCACCGCTTTCGGCATGATGGCCGTGAGCAGGTCCATGATGGTGGCCGCCATGGCACTGCCCATCTGGAAATTGATGATGGAGATGTTGTCCTTCGTCGCACTCTGCATGGGACGATCCAGTCCGCGTATCTCCGCGCCCATCATCTCCGCGAAGTGCTGCACGTAGTCTTTGAAGTTGGTGAGGATGATGTACTGGCCGAACTCCTCCAGCGGAACGCCCGTGTAGCGGGGCAGCCAGTTTTCTACGATTTCCTGTTTGCTGTTCATGGTGTGTTATTTTTTGATTTTCCCGCTCGCCTGTTTCATCATTTCAAGGTTGTTGCGGGTTCGCTCAATGTCTTTTTCTGTTGTATAAAGTTCCAACGCTCTTTCCAACAATGGGATGGCTTCACTGAAACGGTGCAAAGAAGCGTAGGCGATGCCGAGGTTTTCGCACGCGCTCGCATAGTCGGGGTCCAGCTCGTGCGCCCGCTCCAGATAAGCGACAGACTGTTGCAACGCTGCTTTTTTCTGTTGGATGGTCTGTTGCAACGCCGCATTGTCGGGATTGGCCTGCAGGGCGTTTTCAGCCTGTGCGAGTGCCGCGGCGGCCTCCTCGCCGCTCAGTCGCCCGAGGATGTTCAGCAGCGCGGCCGAATTGGGTTCGTCTTTGATGGCCTCCTGCACCAGTGCCAGTGCCTCCGCCCGCTTCCCTTCGTCAATCAGGCGGTTGGCCTCTGCCACCGAAGCACTGCGCATCGAGGACATATTGGCCAACGCATCCTTGTCATCAGGCTTGGCACTCAGCACGTAACCATAACAACGCGCTGCATTCACATAGTCTTTCTTGAAAAAATACAAACGTCCAAACAGACTCCACGTGTCGGTATCCGACCGTCCCAAGGCCAGCGCCTTGTTCAAATAGTGCTCCGCCTTCTTCAGATATTTCTCTTTATGCTCTTTCTGATATAAATTCAAATAGCTGCCCCCCGCCGACAAAGTGCATTTCATGCTTTCGCTGGAGGTCTCTACATCGGTGATAAACAGCGTGTTGTCATCCTTCCAAGCCATGTTTCTCACCGCTGTCTTGCCCGTATAGGCAGTGCACAGCAGCAAAAACACCACTATCATCGCAAGCGGCGCGGTTACCCATGCGGGCATCGCACTTGCCTGTCTCACTCTCCGCTTCACCACCTCTTGGCGCATTTCCACGCCCCATGCCGCCCACTTGCGGAAGGCGAAAGCCACCACCAGCGTGAAGCCCAACAGCGGCATGAACACGAAACGCTCGTTCATGAAGGTGCCGATATTGAATAATAAATTGGAGGTGATGGAGAAGGTGATGAAGAAGAAAGCGATGCCGAAGGCAAAAACATGGTTTTCTTTTCTTTTTCCTTTAATAATTTGAACCAAAACATACAACACATACGCCGCCATGGCCAGCACCGCCAAAATGACGAACCACACCACGGCATTGCCGAAGTTGGTGATTTCTATCTGGTTGGGATAATAGTCGTGGGTAAGCGGATGCGGGAAAACCAGCAGCTTGAAATAGAGCGCCCACGTGAAAAGCACCGTGGCAATCTCCTGACTCTTGGTGGCATTCACAAACGGGTTGTTGAGCACCTGCTCCTGATGCGTTGTGTCGAGCACCCCGCCCAGCACCTGCGACCGCACCACGATAAAAATCACCGATGCCACCAGCGCCGGCAGTAGCGTCCACAGGTAATCGCTTTTCCGTTCGGTTTTCTTGAAAAGCAGGGCGAGCGGAATCACTGCGAGGAAGGTGACGGCGTTCTCTTTGGCGAAAATGCCCAGCAGCATGGCGACAAACGAAAGCAAAAGCCACCACCATTTCCGGTTCTCCACAAACTTCAAAGCGGTGAGCAGTGCCAGCATCGCCCCCAACATGCTCATGATTTCATCTCTTCCTTTGATGTTGGCAACCGCCTCAGTATGAAGAGGATGTAATAAAAACAGCAGGGTGGCGAGGAAGGGGAGCGACAGATACCACTTCTCGTTTTCAAACTGGGGAAATATTTTTTGAAGGGCAATATAGATGACTAAACAGAGCAGGATGAAATAAAGCACATTCATGCCATGCTGGATGTAGGGAAGGGCACTGTTGGAGAAAAGTTCTTCGTTCTGCGAGGCACGGTGCAGACCGGTTTCTTCTTTTATTTTTCCTCCAAAAATCTGATATTCAGCCATAAAAGTAAGCTGCGACAGCGGACGATAGCGCCCGCCGGCCACCAGCTGCTCCCCTTCTCCGAAATAGCCGGTGAAGGCATCTTTGGTC
The DNA here is from genome assembly GCA_045132235.1 of Bacteroidales bacterium. Classification (GTDB taxonomy): domain Bacteria; phylum Bacteroidota; class Bacteroidia; order Bacteroidales; family WCHB1-69; genus UBA1756. The sequence goes on along the minus strand of JBGURX010000008.1, from coordinate 13,548 downwards.
ATCACGCTCTTCACGTCTCCTGTCAGGGTGTAGTCGTTCTCGAAGATAATCATGCGGTCGTCGGAGGCATACTTCAGCAACAGCGTGTCGCCATAGGCCAGCAGGGCCACAATAACCAGTAGGATATATCGGATGAAAAGTTTTTTCTTCATGATAAATGATTAAGTACAAAGCACAAACAGGTCGTCGCGTTCATTGAGGAAGAGCACGGGCAGACCGGCAGCGTTGGCGGGCAGATGCTGCTCCCGGACACCGAAAAGTCTGTCGATGAAGGTCTTGCGAGTAGTGGTCATCACCACCAGCGCGGCGGCATCGTACTCGCCGGCATGTTCCACCGCATACTGGTCCAAGTCGTAGGCCTTGGGACGGATGACGTGGGTTACGGGTTTGATTTCAAGGTTGGTGTATAATTTTTCAATAAACTCCAGATGGTCTTCCATTTTACCTTTGGAGATATTGTCTTGATATTCATTGTGAAGGATGTGGATGGTGGAATGTCCATAGCGGTTGAAATAGCCGGCCCACAGGATTTTCTCCTTGACGGGCATGTCCACATCCGCGGTGACCAGCACATGCTGCCACTGGTCGTCGTGCGGGCCTTCCACGCCCACGGTCAGCACGGGCAGGCGCGACGGCGCTATGAACTGCAGAGCGTTTTTCGGGTTGAAGTAGCTCTCCTTGCGGCTGCAGGTCACGCCGATGACGTACATGATGTTGTTGGCCGACTCGGCCATGGCGTGCAGGCTTTGCGGCTGGTAGGGAGTGTCGTCCACGTGCACTGTCACCTGCCCGGCCACTTGTTCCAGCAGGGCGGTAAATTCCGGTGTGGCGGCACGTGCCTGCACTTCTCCCTTGAATGAAAAATGGGGGATGATGGTCAGGGTGGATTCGAAGAAGCGGGCCAGCGACGCGGCGTGGCGCACCGCCGAGTGTCCGGCGGGCGTGTGGTCGGTGAGTGCGATGACGTTGGTGTTCTTCTTGCGTTCCATCAGTGCAGACCTTTCACATTGGGTTTGGCGGCGATGTAGGCCTTGCCATAGTCGGGCTCGCAGTAGGCCACGTCCTCAAACTGCCGGCTCTCGAACTTGCGCAGGGCGAGAGCGGCCATGCGGCGGGCGGAAATCGGGGTGGCGTCGAAACGGGCGTTGGGGTGTGCAGACAGCAGCTCGCGGCACTTCTCCATGCCGTTGCCGCAAAACAGCACCGGCTGGCGGTCGAGCAGCTCACGGAAGCTGTCCGCCTCAATGATTTTGGCGGAATAGGGTTCCACCTCCTGCAGTTCGGTATCATACAGCGCGCTGAAAACCTCCATGCGGCGGGCGTCCAGCATGGGGCACAGCAGCGTGCCGGTTTCAGGGCTGGCGGCTTCGAGCGCACCGGCGGCCATCACCTGCAGGGTGGGGATGCCGATGAGCGGGATGCCCAAGGCGTAGCACAGTCCCTTGGCGGTGGAAACGCCGATGCGGAGCCCCGTATAGGAGCCCGGTCCCATGCTCACCGCCACGGCGTCGAGCTGCCCGGGGGCGATGCCGCCCTCTTGCAAAATCTCTTCGATGAAAGGCAGCAGAATCTTGGCGTGCGAGCGGCCTTCCGCCGTCTCACGAAAAGCAACCTGCTCGATGCCTCGCGAAAGAGCCACCGAGCAGATTGAAGTGGAGGTGTCAATGCTCAACAGGTAGGGCATGACGGTTCCGTATTAGTTCTTTTTGCAGCACTCACCGGAGATGCATCTCCAAATCAGAGCAGCCACCACTGCACCAGCGCAGGGAGCGACGATGAAGATCCACAGGTCGGTGAGACCGTTGTTGGCGTTCAGGTCGAGAACGGCGGCGGCGATGGAACGGGCCGGGTTCACAGAGGTGTTGGTGACCGGAATGGAAACCAAGTGGATGAGCGTCAAGCTCAAACCGATGGCGATACCGGCGAAACCAGCGGGAGCCTTCTCACTGGTGGCACCGAAAATGACCAACAGGAAGAGGCAGGTCATCACAAACTCACAGAGGAAGGCAGCGCCCATGGAGAATCCCATTCCGTAGGGGTCAACAGCGTTGACTGCCAAGCCGTCGTTATGGCCGGCGATGGCCCACAGGATGAGGATGCCGAGGAAAGCGCCCAGAATCTGGAACACCATGTACAGGATGGCGTCCTTGCCGGAGATTTTCTTGTTGACCAGCATGGCAAGGGTGATGGCCGGGTTGATGTGGCAGCCCGAGATGGGTCCGATGGCATACACCATCACCATCACAGAAAGACCGAAGGCCAAAGATACGCCTAACCAGCTAATCGTACCGCCAGCCAATGCAGCGGCACCGCAGCCCATCAGCACCAGCACGCAGGTACCGATGAATTCTGCCATGTACTTTTTCATGCTACAAGTTTCCATAATCGTAAATTTTAGGTTAATAATTTAAAATTCTGAAATGCAAAATTAGTGTTTTTTGTTAGAGTATCAACAATCCGTGATGATTTTTAGTAACAATAAATTGTTTATGCCTCTTTGCGGGGAAAAAGCAATTATTGGCGGATGAATTTTTCCACGGAACAGCCTTTTTCGGTCTGGATATGAATCATATAGATACCTTTCGACAAGTTGCCCACATTGATTTTCTCCTCAAACAGACCGCCGTTGTGCTGGAAGCTTTCGCTTTTCACCACCTTGCCGCTCATATCGGTAATCTGGCAGCCTATGGTTTCAGCCTTTTCAGAGAAGAAGGTGAGGTTCAACTGGTCGGCGACGGGGTTGGGGAAGATGCGGAGGTCGCTCACGCCGGCGTAGTCGTTCACGCCTACCACAGGTTCCACCGTCACGGCAAAGCCGTTGCCGATGTCCCAGTTGTCGGCCACGAAGCGCACCCGCAATTTGCCGTAGTTCAAGTCAAGCACATCGCTTTCGGGATAGTTCTGGTTGTCGAAACGGTACAGGCGGACGAGAGGCGTACTGGTGGCGTTGTAAATCTCAATATAATCACCGCTGCCGAACTCCAGCTGCGGGAAGCTGAAATAGCAGTGGCTCATGTTGGCCACGTTGATGGTCCAGTTGCACACGGTGTTGTTGCGGTACGGCGCATCGCCACTGCCGTCGGTGATGACAGTAGTACCTGCAGTGGTGATGGTGGCATCGGAGCAGTACTGCGATGCGGTGAGGGTGTTGTAGCTGATCTGGAAGCCCTTGTACTGGTTCTGGCCGTCGGTGGTGAAGGTCACCAGCACGCTGTCGGCGGTCACAGTCACGTCAGCGGGGATTTCACTTCCGCTGAAGGTGCCGGCCACGCCCGATTCCACGGTGGGACCGTTGTAGATGGTGAGCACGTCGGCGTCAGCTTCGGTCTCGAAGCGGTCGAAATGGAAGGTGTAGCGGCTGGCCTCCGGAGCGGCAATCATCCACTGGCACTCGGTATTGGGGTCGTAGTTTCGGGTGGGCATTCCTGAGTAGAAAGTACCCTTGGCGGCATCCACGCGATAGGAGCCGTGGCAGGCACCGGGGGCATCGGTCACCGGGACGGCCAGACGGATGGCTTCCGCGTTGTAGATGAAGCTCATCATATCGGAGGGGTTGTTGTCGGAGATGGTGAAGAAACCGTCGCCGCTGCCTCCCCAGCCCCAGTTGACGTGGAACTTGGAGTCCTCGTCGTAGCCATCCACCACAAAGGCGTGGCCGTCGCTGCCGTTATTGGCGGAATAGTAAATCGGGCGACGCAAGTCAAGTTCACTTTTCAGGGCATTGTGCCACTCGTGAATCGAGTCATACAGGTGGCGCGGACAGATCCATGCGGAGTCGTATTTGAAATGGCGGCGCAAAGCCTCTGCGGCGGTCACGCTATGGGCACCGGAGCCACCGGCGCTGTAGCCCATCTGCACGGCTACACCGCAGTGCAGCATCAGCTTGGCCATTTCGTTGGAGTAGCCGCCCGGCACATTGGGCATAGCGTTATAGTTGTAAGTTTGTTCGAAGAATCTAACTGTGAGACGGCCGTACGGCTGCGGCACATACGACGACCCGCCGAGACCCGTGTAGGGATGTCCGTGGTAATTCATCACCTGACTCATGGCAGTGGCCACGCAGCCCGTCACCACATGACCGTCGTCGCCATGGATGTCGTAAGGACAGTAGGTGTTGAAGTAAGTACCTTGGTTCCATTTGGTGGTCAGCAGGGCAGGCACCACCACGGCACGGGTGGGCTCAGCAGTAAAAGCGGGGTTGAGGTAGTGCTGCCAGCGGGCGGCCACCTCATCGTTGAAATCCTTGCCCATACGCTCGTGGTAGGTGATGATGTTGCCATAGGCCTCCATGGCGAAGTCGAAACCGGCATTCGACAGGTAGTCGCTTTCGAAAGAGTAGCACACCACCGGGTCGAAGTGGTCGGAGGCGGAGATGACCACAAAGCCGACGGGCTGGCAGCGGAAGACATAGGCGTAAGCCTCGCCGTTGTGAAAGGCGGTCTTCAGGTATTGGAACTCTGTGCTTTCGATGTTGTGGTTGGCCTGTTTCTGTATCAGGAAGTTACGGCACACCGTGGTGGCCTGTTCCTGAGTGATCGACGTAGCCGACAATGTCAACGAGAAGAGCAGCAGAGCGACAAAAAATGTAAAGGTCTTTTTCATATTGATAAATTTGATGGTTATACGAAATGAAAGACTGCAAAAAACAGGGTGCAAAAGTAAAGAAAATTTGGGAAATGTCACCCATTTTACCCAAATAATAGGAAAAAACATCTGATGTTATGGGGTAATGACTGAGTGGCAGATTGTGGTGAGTGTTTGTAAATGCTTGAATATCAATCATTCATTATAAAAGAAAAGGGATTTTGAAAAATATTTTGGCAGGGGGTTGGTGGAATTGAAAAAAGTTGTATTTTTGCAGCCTCATTTTTGAGAAAGGTTCATTGAACGTTGCCTTGGTGGTGGAATGGTAGACACGAGGGACTTAAAATCCCTTGGGCATCGCGCCCGTGCGGGTTCAAGTCCCGCCCGAGGTACAAACCAAGCCAAGCAAAAGATAAGCGGAAGTAGCTCAGTTGGTAGAGCACGACCTTGCCAAGGTCGGGGTCGCGAGTTCGAGCCTCGTTTTCCGCTCCATTACAACCCAATGCGGAAGTAGCTCAGTTGGTAGAGCACGACCTTGCCAAGGTCGGGGTCGCGAGTTCGAGCCTCGTTTTCCGCTCCAACGTAGGGCTGTCACAATGTGGCAGCCCTATCTTTTTGCACCCCAAAAGGGTGCTTTTTTGTTGGAGGAAAAGGATTTTTTGCTATTTTTGCCGTTTGAAAAAGTGCCGAAAAATGGTAGAAGAGAAGTAAGTCTGCAAAGGTTGTGGATATATTGATGAAAAATTTATAATGATGAAAACCATCAAGGACATTTATAAAATCGGTGTGGGGCCATCAAGCAGCCACACCATGGGACCGCAAAAGGCTGCCGACATCTTTAACGGACGCTATCCTGATGCCGCCGCCTTTGAAGTGACACTCTACGGTAGCCTCGCCGCCACAGGCAAAGGGCACATGACCGATTGGGCGATTCTCAACACCTTGCATGCCCCCGCCGAAATCGTATGGAGACCCGACATCGTTCTTCCTTTTCACCCTAACGGAATGTGTTTCAAGGCTTTCGACGTACACAAGAAATTACTGGGCGAATGGACGGTTTACAGTATCGGTGGAGGCGATCTCGCTGAAGAAGGCCAACAGAGTGAACAACCCGAAATCTACCCTCTGTCCAAGATGACCGACATACTGAATTGGTGTGAACAGCGCGGACGCACCTACTGGGAGTATGTATATGAATATGAAGACCAGCATGAAATCGAGGCACACATGATGGAGGTATGGCAGGTGATGAAAACCGCTGTAGAGCGTGGTTTGGATGCCGAGGGCGTATTGCCCGGTCCTCTCAACTTGAGCCGCAAGGCAGCCATGTACCACATCAAGGCCTCCGGTTACACCCACACCCTCCGCAGCCGTGGTCTGGTGTATTCCTACGCTTTGGCCGTTTCGGAAGAGAATGCCTCGGGCGGGCGTATCGTCACTGCGCCGACCTGCGGTTCCTGCGGCGTGATGCCGGCCGTGCTGTACCACCTTTCAAAGAGTTACGATTTCACCGACCTGCGCATTGTACGCGCCTTGGTGACAGCAGGCTTGGTGGGCGACATTGTGCGCACCAATGCCTCTATCTCGGGTGCCGAAGTGGGCTGCCAAGGCGAGGTGGGCGTAGCCTGCGCCATGGCCGCTGCCGCCGCCAACCAACTGTTCGGGGGAAGTCCCGCACAGATTGAGTATGCCGCCGAAATGGCCCTGGAGCACCATCTCGGCATGACTTGCGACCCCGTGTGCGGCCTTGTGCAAATCCCCTGCATCGAGCGCAACGCCTACGCTGCCGCCCGCGCCCTCGATGCCAACATCTATGCCTCTTTTTCCGATGGACGACACCGTGTCTCTTTCGACAAGGTAGTGGAGACTATGAAAGAGACAGGAAAAGACCTGCCTTCACTCTATAAAGAAACTTCTCAAGGCGGCCTCGCCCGCGACTATTCACAGATGGAATAAGGGAATAACTTATTTGAAATCAACGATAATCCTATTGTATAGCCACCACCATAAAGCATGAACTATACCGACCTTTTCATTGACTTCGACGACACCTTGTACGACACCCGGGGCAATGCCGTCATCGCCCTACAGGAAACCTTCGACGCTTTCCAGCTCAGACGCTGGTTTGCCGACCCGCAGGTGTTCTACGATGCCTACTGGGCGGCCAACATCGACCTGTGGTCGCGGTACTCCAAAGGCGAAATCACCCGCGACTACCTGATTGTGGAGCGCTTCCGGCGGCCGCTGAGCGTGGGAGAGGGACTGGACGTGACGGAGGCGCTGTGTCTGGAGATGAGCGACCGCTTCCTCGACTTCTGCGCAACAAAGCCCGGACTGGTGGAGGGCGCCCGAGAACTGATGGACTATCTCCGCAGTCGCGGCTACCGGATGCACATGACCAGCAACGGCTTCCATGAGGTGCAGTATAAGAAACTGGAAGCCTGCGGCCTGAAGGACCATTTCGACACCATCGTGCTCAGCGAGGATGCCGGGGCCAACAAACCCTCGCCACAGTTCTTCGACTATGCCTTCCAGCTGACCCGTGCCCGCCGCGAATCCACCTTGATGATTGGCGACAACCTGCAGACCGACATCCTCGGGGCGCAGGCGGCCGGACTCGACACCCTGCTCTTCAACCGATGGGAAGTGGATACCGACGAATGTCCGCAAAAGCCCACTTTCATTGTGAACAAACTGAAGGAGATCATGAAGGTGCTGTAAAATACAACCTTTCTTGAATAAAAATTTTCAGCGAACGCATAAAATTCTTCATTAATTTGAAAGAAACATGTATTTTTGCCGCGTCAATTTAAAATGAAGAGAATGAAGAAATTATTACTTGTTTTGTTATTGTTTTGCGCAGTAGCAGGCTTTGCGCAGACCCCTCTCCTCACGTCGCACTGGACGCAGAGTTATCCCTACAACCAACTTTGTCCGAGAGACCCCTCCAATGATTACTCCTATAGCGCAGCAGGATGCCCTGCCATTGCCATGGGACAGATTATTAACTATTTGCATACCACACAGGGCACACGTTTTGACGACAACGACGACTATGTCCATAACTACGCTGGGCGCAACTATGTTATTGATGAGGATTGGGAAACGCTGCAATTCCCGTCATTTCCGCAGCTGAACGAGATGTTGGATTCCGTGGATGCCATCTTCCTGCGCGGAGAGGAGCTGCCCGACTTTTTGGCAGCCGCCGTGGTGTTCGCTTGCGGCACAGCCTGCCGACAAGTCTATACCTCGCAAGGCTCCGGCACCTTTGCGGTGAATCAGGCGTATGAGGCTTACCGCCGGTTCGGCTTTACCGACTGCCAGCTGTTTACGGATACCAGTGAAACCATGTATGCGACCTTGATTTCCAATTTGCAGGCCGGTTATCCCGCCCATCTGGCCGTTGAAAATCCGGAAGGGACGGTCGGCCACAACGTCGTGGTGGATGCCTACCGTGAAAGCGATGGCAAGTTCCACATGAACTTCGGCTACGGTGGCTCACAGGATGGCTGGTTCAGCATCCCTGATCCTGATTTCTTTTACGGGATGACCAAAATGGAAGGCATTGTTGTGAATATCATTCCATCGAACATAGCCGTTCATGAAACCGCCAGCCAACAGCCGCTGGAGGTTTATCCCAACCCCGTTTCCGACATTCTTTACGTGAAGAATCTTCCCGGCGAGGTGGTGGATTATTCCATTTTCAATGTTTTGGGGCAACAGGTCACGGCAGGCTCCTCCCGTGGAAGCATCTCCGTTGCGGGATTGGAAAAGGGACTCTATATCTTGCAGATCAAGGGAGAAAAACACCTTGAGACGGCCAAATTCATCGTGGAATAAGCGTTTGCAAATTCGGCATCCACAGGTCTTTCTTGTGTTTCTTCTTAGGAAATTCGATATTTTCTTTGGGAAGAATGCGCTGATAGCCATTTTCTTCCAAGGCCTTCACCGTGCTTTCATAGCCACGGAAAAACAGTTCCTCAATCTTTGAAATGTCGTGGGCCATGCAGCCATTGGTGTCAAGGTCGATGAACAGGTCGGCCTGGGCGGAGTCGGCGGCCACATTGGAGACCATCATCATCACGAAAGCGCGGTACGCCACTGAAATGAGGTTGTCCTTGTGTTTTTCCTCTTCCAAGTGGTAAAGGTTGAGGGCGATGACCTTGTCGCATTTCTGCCGGATGGCCGACACGGGCAGGTTTTGGAACGCCCCGCCATCCACATAATGAACCCCGTTGATGCATATCGGCTGGAAAATGACCGGGATGGAGCAGGAGGCCACCACGCGGGGGGCGATTTCTCCCTTGGAAAACACCTTCGGCACGCCATGTTCAACATCGGAAGCCACAACGAAGGTGGGTATGGGCAGATCCTCCAACCGGCTGTAAGGCAATTGTTTCTGCAGCAGTGACAACAACGGACGTGAGTCGAAAAGTCCGCCTTTCGGCAGGCTGGGCGTGACGATGTCCTTGAAAAAGTTCAGTCCCTGAAAGGTCTCTATCATCTGTTTGGGGGTGAACCCTGCCGAGTAGAGCGTCGCCACGAGGGCGCCCGCGCTGGTGCCCGACACCACGTCCGGTTTAATGCCGTATTCCTTCAGTGCCTGAAGCGCCCCGCAATGGGCCGCAGCCTTGGCACCGCCGCCACTGAAAGCGATGCCCAATGGATTTTTTTTGGTTGCCATTTTATCCTATTCTTTATGGCCGCAAAAGTACAAAAAAACGTGAAACGAAGTCCTGTTTTAGCCAAAAGGACCTTGTTTAATCGTGGAGACAGCGCACGGAAGCACGGCGTTCCTTCACTGTGGTGGCCCATGAAAATTCAGTGGTGTCATAGTCAAGGCCATAGTAAATGGCCGCTGCAGTATAGCCGCTGTTTTCGGTAGCGGACCAAAAGTGCGCAGAGAGGCCTGCATCGTTGTATCCATATACCCCTAAAGTGCCTGCGGGAACGGCTGTGAAGCCCGTGGCGTTGTTGGGGCGCACGCTCTGGTCGCCGGGATTGCACCCTCCGGCATAGCTATTCCACCATGACTTGGAGGCCACAGCCTTGGCGATGGAATTTGGATCTCCACCGCAGACATATTCAGGCTGACCACTCACATATTCTTTCAAGGTCTCCCATTCTGCCTCGCTTGGCAGGTGCCAGCCATCGGGACAGACGCCCTGCACTCCGCTTGGCACGGCATTGCTGGAGGCCGCCCCGTGCATAGCCGCCGACCAGTTGTACAGGTAGCCCCGCTCCGCCAATGGGATGTCAGATTCCGTGTCATCGTAATAGTAGGGGTCGTTGGAGGTATAGGTGCCTTGGGCAATTTCCGTGTAGTCCGGGAATTTCGTGGTGCGCAGGTTCTCCTTCATCCAGCATTGGCTGCCCACCTGCACGGTGTGGTACACATTGCCGTTCGCGTCGGTCAGCGTCGGGATGTCGGGACAGGGAAGCCCGTCGGTCTGTGTGTATCCGAACATCATGACGATTTCCTGCGAATCGAACAGCTGTTGCGAAACCGTCACGGTGTCCATCCGTCCGTTAATGGCCGCATAGCCCACGTATTCCATCAGGTCACCGATTTCAAACGGTCGGGTGACGGCACCGCGGATGTCGGTTTTGGGCGGCAGTGGCGGTTGGAACGCAAAATTTTGCGTCCCAACGATTCCCGTATATTCAATCCCGTCATGGCCGCTATTCCCGACATTCACCATTTTCACGGAAACGGCACGTCCGTTTTGGCGGGCGGTCAGGATATAGGTACCGGATGCGGACAAGGTGATGCGGAATTGGTGGGTGCCGGCCGGTGGGGACGCAAAATTATGTAGAGACGCGGTGCACCGCGTCTCTACAACGGGACGGCCATTGACGTCGGTGATTTCCAATGTCACCGCATCCGCATCTGCCATCGTCAACAACACATCGGTGGTGCCGTTGAACGGGTTGGGATGGTTTTGCGCCAATTGTAGAGACGATGTGCACATCGTCTCTACATCATATATCCCGGTGCCATTTTCTATCGTCAGCACGGTGTCGGGCCACGCGATTGTTTCCGACCAGTTTCGGGTCTGGTTGGTGACGACCACATGGTGGAGCGGCACCCATTGGGGGATGGCATCCCTGCCGGTGAAGGTGACGGTGACGGTCTGCGACCATGTGCAGACGAATGACATCAATAGGATGGATAGAAGAAGGATTTTTTTCATGGTTAAGGGGGGATTAGGGTTCTATTTTACGTTTCCAAATGAAATTTTATCGCGCAAAAATAGTAATAATTTATTGATTATGAGCAATAAATTATGATTGTAGTATCAAATGAACTTCTCTACTCGCTGTAGTTATGGTCAATCACGATGCTCAGTTCCACGTCGGGCAGCAGGGGCTGTAGCTCGGCGATGAGTTGGCGGCAGAGAGCCTGCTCGTCGCGGACGGAAAGGTCGGGAACGACATCCACGGTGACCAAGTTCTCTTTCTCGAAATAGTAGAATCCGTGCACCTGCACGATGTCTTTATGCTGTGTGAGCGTGCGCACAACGGCATTCTGCAGCTCCGTGCGTTTGTTTTCGCCGGTAGCCACGGCATACACCCCCACCGTCATGATGATGCCGTGCTGCTGGTACATCTTGACGGCAATGCTGCGCGTGAGACCGTGAAGGCGATAGGCATCCATCGTGTCGTCCACACTGATGTGCAGCGAGCCGATCATCACCTCGGGGCCGTAGTTGTGCAGGATAAGGTCGTACACGCCGTGCACCCCCTCAAACTGCAGCACCTCCTCCTTGATGTCGTGCACCAGCTCTTCCGATACCCGCGCCCCCAGCAGCTCGTTGACGGGCGAAGCCAGCATCTCAATACCGGCCTTGATGATGACAATCGAAATCAGTGCGCCGAGGTAGCCGTCAATCGACACATGCCACAGCAGCATGATGCCGGCGGAAACGAGCGTCGCCAACGTGATGATGGCGTCGAAAAGAGCATCGGAGCCCGACGCTTTCAGGGCATCGCTCTGCAGCCGCTCCCCCTGTTTTTTCACGTACAGGCCCAGCAGCAGTTTCACCACGATGGCCACGATGATCACCACAAGCGTCACGGTGGTGTACTCCGGCTCGGTGGGGGCAAATATTTTCTTGACCGACTCGATGAGCGAGGTAATACCTGCCGAGAGCACGATGACCGCGATGAGGATGGCGCTGAAATACTCCACTCGGCCGAATCCGAAGGGATGCTTGCGGTCGGCGGGACGGGCAGCGAGTTTCGTTCCAACAATCGTGATGACACTCGACAGCGCATCGCTGAGGTTGTTCACCGCGTCCATCACGATAGCCACGGAGTTGGCCAACAAGCCCACGGTGGCCTTGAACGCTGCCAGCAGCACATTGGCCGCAATACCCACAATGCTGGTGCGGATGATTTTCTGGGAACGGGTGCCCGTTTTGCCCGCAATTTCAGTATCAGACATAGTCACTCAAAATTTTTGCAAAAATACAAATTATACAATGATTTTTTAATATTTTTGTGCAGCTGATTTTAGAATTGTTAACCCCTAAAATATTATCATGAAAAAGATAACTTTATTATGTATTGCTACGATGATGTTTGTGGCTTGCAATAAGGAAGAAAATCTGTCTGACAACAATAATGATCCCATACCCGCTCCAATTGTTGACGGAATCATACCCGATGCGGTGACTGACTATGATGGGAATAGCTATGATGCTGTACGATTAGGGGATCAGGTGTGGATGGCGTCGAATTTGCGAACGACCCACTATGCCAACGGAGATTCTATTCCGAGAGGAACTGCCGCGGCTAGTTTCCTTGATCCTCAATATTTTTCAGCAACAGATCCATATTACTATGTGGTTCTTAATAATGATTCATACATAACAAAATACGGCTGCTACTACAACTGGACTGCGCTGATGCACGGCACAAGCGGGAGCAGTCTCAATCCAAGTGGAGTACAAGGTGTGTGTCCAACAGGGTGGCATGTTCCAAGTTATGCAGAGTGGGAACAGCTGTGTACCTATTGTAAAAGTAAAGATGAGTATGTATGTGGTGAATTTAGAGAAATTGCAAAGGCATTGTCAGCAGATTATAGTTGGAGTCCCCCACCACAGCAAGTAAACGTTGCTGCCTGCTCTGTGGGTAATGATGTGAGTGCAAACAATGCTACGGGGTTTTGTGCTGTACCAGCTGGAACGGATGGGTATGGTGGCATAGACAATTATGTGTATATGTGGAGTGCAACAGAGGCAGATAACAACAAAAGTTATTACTTTTATATTCCATTTGGTGGTGTGAACCCTGCTATGTATCCAGCTGGCAGGAGTGGTGCTTTTTCTGTCCGTTGCATAAAGGATTGAAATTATATTATTTAGGTTAAAAAAATTCTTTTACAAAAACAGCCACGCATAAATCCCTGCGCCGATGAGGCAGGGGATGAGGCCGATGAGCATTCCCCAGCAGGATTGGATGAAATGGTATTTTTTTTGGTGGTAGGCCTCGTCCATGTGCTCGGTGCCGGGCAGACGCACGGACTTCATGTTGGCGAAGAGCACCCAGTCGAGGAAGAAGCAGTCGTACCAGTCGATAAACAGCCATATCCCGTAGCCCACCCCCAGTGCCGACCAGAAATCGTAGGCGCCGGCCAGTTTGACTACCAGCAGCAACAGGGCGAGGGCGATGAGTAGCGCCATGCCTTTCTTCAGTAACACAGTAGGGGTGAAGAACTTTGACGGAATGCGCTCGTGCGTCTTAAAATACTCCTCTTGGATATCCTCGGGGTAGTCCTCAATCCACCAGACGGGATTTTTGACCAGCGGAATCAGAATCATGGCTGTAAACGCAGCGGTCAGTACGAGGGTTTCAATGATGATGACAGTCCAGTTCATAATACTTTATTGGTTTATTAGCAAATCAGGAATGGAACGCTTCTTTATACCGAGGCAGCAGGTACTTCCAAATTACCACAAT
>JBGURX010000007.1:0-126502 GCA_045132235.1 Bacteroidales bacterium | reverse complement strand
ATTCTTTTCATAAAGGGATATTTTATTGTATCACAATTTATTTTCCACTATAAATCAATGAAGAGAAGTTGTCGGGGATGAAGATGCGGTTGGCAGCCTCCAAGATGTTTTCAGCGGTGATGGCCTCCACTTTCTGGAAGGACTCTTCGGTGGTCTCCACCTCGTTGAAAAACAGTGCGCTACGTCCTATCGACAGCATCTCGTTGAGCTTGGCTTCGTTGGTGATGGCCAGCTGGCCGATGAACTGTTTCTTGGCGGTATGCAGCTGCAGGGTTCCCAGTTTTTGGGTGCAGAGTTTATTTAATTCTTTGAATGTCAAATCAATACATTTCTCCACCTCCTCTTTGTCGCAGCCGATATACACGGTGAAAAGGCCGCTGTCGCTGAAGGGCGAGTAGTTGGCCTCCACGGTGTAGGCGAGGCCCCGTTTTTCGCGGATGCTCATGTTGAGGCGCGCGCTGGTGGCCTGTCCGCCCAGCAGGTTGGTGAGGATGGTGAGGGGTAGCCGCTCCTCCTCTTGGAACGAGAAGGCCATGTTGCCCAGCATGACATGCGACTGCGTGGTGTTTTTGTGCTTGACGGTATGGGTGGGAGTGTAATGGGTGAAGGGGGTGCGGGTGCGGTCGCAGTGAGCGGCGATGGGCTGGTTGAAATATTGATTACAATATTTTAAAAGGGATTGATGGGAGATGTTGCCCACGGAGGCCAGCACGATGTTGTCGGCGGTGTAGTGGTTCTGTACGAAGTTGAGCAGGTCTTGGCGGCCGATGCTGCGGAGCGACTTCTTGCTGCCGAGGATGTTGCGGCCGAGGGGGTGGCCGGCGAAGGCCATCTCCTCAATCTCGTCGAAGATAAGTTCGGCGGGAGTGTCCTTGTAGTAGTTGATTTCCTCCACCACTACGTCTTTTTCCTTGACGATTTCCTTTTCGGGAAAAGTGGCGTTGAAGAGGATGTCGGCGAGAATTTCAACGGCGTGGCGGTACTCGGAGGAGAGGAAGGAGGCGTGAAAGCAGGTCTCCTCCTTGGCGGTGCTGGCGTTGAGTTCGCCGCCGGCGTTTTCAATCTTCTGGGTCACTTGGGCGCAGCTGCGGTGGGTAGTGCCTTTGAAGAGGGTGTGCTCCACAAAGTGGGCGATGCCGCTCTGGCTGTCGGCCTCGTCGCGGGTGCCGGCATTCACGAGCACCCCGAAATGGGAGATGGGGGAGGCCACCTCCTGATGGATGAGGCGGATGCCGTTGGGTAAGGTGTAGATAGGAACAGTTGCAGACATGGTTGGGAGGGTAAGAATTAAGGGAAGGACTGTTGCAAGTGCCTTCCCTTAACTTCTTGTGTATAAATCAATAATAGATTAACTATTTGATGGTACCTTCTTCCAAGCCGAGATGTTTTTTCTTATCCACAGCTTTCAGAATAATACCGATCAGAAGGGCTGCAGCACCCAGTGAAGCAAACACGATCAACGGCCACGTGTAGTTGTATGACACGGACAGTTTCTCGATTGTCTGATTCAGTTGTTCTGCGGCCTGCTCTTTGGTGAGTGCGCCGCTGGCTACGGCTTCCTGAGATGCCAGCTTGGCATTTTTGATGGCTTCAGTAATCTGGGGATTGGTTTTGTCCAAGACTTTGCCAATGACCAGCGGGAAGAGCCACAATCCGATGTTCTGAATCCAGAAGATAACAGCGTATGCGGAACCGATGATCTTTTCATCCACCAATTTCGGAACGCTCGGCCAGAGGGCGGCGGGCACCAATGAGAAGGAAGCACCCAGCACAAGGATGGTGGCGTAGGCCACGATCACACCGCCTACAGGGCTGCTCTGGAACAGGGGCAGAACGAAGGCGAAGGCCAAATGGCAGATGATGAGCAGCAAGGAGCCGAACAGGAGCATGGAAGCGGCTTTGCCTTTATGATCCACGTAGTTGCCGAGGATAGGAGTGATGGCGACGGCCAACAGCGGGAATACGGCGAAAATGGTTTCAGCGGTGCCGCGGTTGTAGCCCATCCAGCAATAAACCACCAATGCTACGGCTGCCACGCACATCAACACGATTTTTGCAACTTTGTTTTTGGAGAAGTTGCTGGTGAAGGAGCATACTGCAACAACCAACATGACGATATACTGGATGATGGTAACGGCAGTGCCGCCCCAGAACGATGCTGCATCGGCCTCTGTGAGCGAAAGGTTGCACTGCAGCATGTTCACTGCGTATTTCTGGAACGGGAAGATAGCGGAATAGTAAAGTACGCAGAGCAGAGCCACGAGCCAGAAACCACCGGAAGAGAGAATCTTGCCAAGGTCGGAAATTTTGAACGGGTCGTCCTTCTCTTCGGCTTCGCCGGTCTGGGCATCCAATTTTTTATCCATGAAGAAATAGACGATGAACATCATCAGAGCGATGCAGAGCAGCACCACGCCGAAAGCGACAGAGCGGGAGACATCCACGCTATGGCCCAACTTGGCGAAGAAGGGGGAGAAGATCATACAGGTGGCCACACCGAGACGGGCGAGAGCCATCTCAGAACCCATGGCCAAAGCAGTCTCGCGACCCTTGAACCATTTTACAATACCACGCGAAACGGTAATACCGGCCATCTCCACACCACAACCGAAAATCATAAAGCCGATAGCAGCCAATTTTGCAGAAGCGGGCATGGCATAGGTGTCAACACCGATGAACTTCATGGTATTGCTGTCAAAGACACTGGCGCGAATCACATCCGTGGAGCCATCCGCCAATTGCACAGTCCATCTTTCACCATAGAAGGGAGATACACCCAATTCGTCGAATCCCGGAATGTAATTCAAGTGGTTAGTGAACCAAGTCTCCAAGCCACTGCCAACAAAAGATTGGGAAACAGCATAGAATTTGATGATACCTCCGACCAACATCACTGCTCCCGACAAAATCGCCGTGAAGCGCACACCCATCTTGTCGAGGATGATACCCGCAAAGATGAGGAAGAACACAAACACGTTCAAGAAGGTCTCTGCGCCCTGCATGGTGCCGA
Source organism: Bacteroidales bacterium (assembly GCA_045132235.1). Taxonomy (GTDB): domain Bacteria; phylum Bacteroidota; class Bacteroidia; order Bacteroidales; family WCHB1-69; genus UBA1756. The sequence continues at coordinate 123,492 of JBGURX010000007.1, read as the reverse complement.
AAGCCGTGGAATCCCATCCTCTGGTGGATTGCATCAAGTCTTTGATGGGGGAGAGGATGTCCATGAAAATGTAAGAACAGAACATGGCCAACGCCAACAGCAACAAGGCTGTCCAGCGTACACCCGCCTTGTCTCTTAATGTTGCAAGTTTTTCAGTCATAATAATAATATTTGGTTAATAAATTTGTTGTCCAAAAATTAGCGGGCAAAAGTACGATTTTTTGTCGGATTATCACACGGATTTTTACAAAAATCATCCTTCCAAAAAATTCATGAAAAATAAAGAATTTGAGCGTGTTGCACTTTTAATAAATTTTGTATATTTGCAGGCTCAAAAATAATCTGAAAAAATATTATAAATAGTTAAAAATCAAATAAATAAGCTTTATGCGAAACAAAGGTTTAGTTTTATTTTTTACCATTCTTATCTCACTCGCATGTCTTTATTGCCTCTCCTTTACCGTGGTGACGAAGAGTATTGAGAAGTCTGCCAAGGAGTATGCCACGTCTGGAGATGCCTACGAAAAGGCTCTCAACAGCCAGATAGCAGTTTACAAGGCTGAGAACGGAAAAGCCCCCAAGGGTCTTGAATATTCCCGCCTCGTGAACGATGTGCAGACCACCCTCGAGCGCGAGTATCTCGACCGCATGAAAGACTCCTCCGTGTGGCTCGGATTCACCTATGGCCAGAGCAAGGAGAAAGAAATCAACCTCGGTCTCGACCTCCAGGGCGGTATGAGCATCACCCTCGTGGTCTCCTCACCGGAGCTCGTCGAACAGAAGTGCAGCCGCCTCTATGCCGACTCACCCGAGTTCCTCGGACCCTTCAACGCAGCAGTGAAAGAATATAACAAGGGTGCCAATGGTACTGACTTCCTCGACATCTATGCCGAGAAGACCCAAAACCAGTCACTCAACAAGTTCTTCGGCGGCAAGGATGAGCTGAACATGCCCAACGCCTCCAACAAGGAGATCATCGACCGCTTCCGCGAGGAACGTTCCAATACCGTTGAGTCCACCCTCAAGATCCTCAGCAAGCGTGTGGACCGCTACGGTGTGACCCAGCCCACCATCCAGAAGGACGCTGCCGGCCGTATCGTGGTGGAACTCCCCGGTGTGAAGGACAAAGAGCGTATCGAAAACCTCCTCCAGAGCACCGCTCAGTTGGAGTTCTGGAAGGTGGTCTCCCTCACCGAAGCCCATCCTGCCGCTTTCCGCAAGGCTGTTGTGGAACTCGCTCAGGAAGCTGGCGACAACAACGATCCCGAAATGCAGAAAGCCCTCACCAAAATCGCAGGCTACTGCTCCAACAACCCCTACGACCATGCCGTGATCAACATGCCGCTCGCCGACACCAGCATCACCAAGGTCAACCGCTACCTCCCCCTCATCAAAGAGAAACTCGGTGTCAACTATGTATATTATTGGACCAAGCTCGACAAGAACACCAAGATGGTCTCCCTCATCCCCCTCACCGTGGCCAACGTCAAGGAGAATGAGGTGGTAGGACCGGTGCTCAGCAGCAAGACCATCGGCGGCGACCGTATCATCCAGCATGCCGAGCAGAACCTCGACGAGTACCAGCGCGTTATCGTGAACATGACGATGGAAAGCCAGGCTGCCGATGAGTGGAAGAACATCACCACCGACAACAAGGGCGAGTGCATCGCCATCGTGCTCGACGAAATGGTCTATTCCTACCCGAGAATCAACGACGTCATCGCCAACGGTCGTTCCCAGATCAGCGGTAACTTCGACGTGCAGGAAGCCAAGGAGCTGGCCATCGTGCTCAACTCCGGCGGCTTGGATGTGCACCTCGATGTGATCGCCTCCGACGTGGTCGGACCTTCGCTGGGTGAAAGATCCATCAAGTCGGGTCTCCTCTCCTTCGCACTGGCCTTCGTCCTTGTGCTCATCTACATGTTCCTGTACTACGACCGCGCCGGTCTCGTGGCCGACGTCGCTTTGCTCACCAACGTGTTCTTCATGGTCGGTGTGCTCGCTTCCCTCGGCTCCGCCCTCACGCTGCCCGGTATGGCCGGTATCGTGCTCACCTTGGGTATGGCAGTTGACGCGAACGTGCTGATTTACGAGCGTATCCGCGAAGAGGTGCGCAACGGCAAGGGTATGCGCCTCGCCGTCGCCGACGGTTACAAGAACGCCTACTCCGCCATCATCGACGGTAACGTCACCACCCTTATCACCGGTTTCGTTCTCTATCTGGTCGGCTCCGGTCCTGTCAAGGGTTTCGCCATCACCTTGATCATCGGTATCCTCTCCTCCCTGTTCACGGCTATCTTCATCTCCCGTATGATTTTCGAGAGAAGACTTTCCCATGGCAAAACTCCGAGCTTCGGCAACAGCAAGACTCTCAACGCCTTCACTGGCACCAACTACAACTTCCTCGGTGCTAAGAAAATCGCTTATATCATCTCCGCCAGTTTGATTGGTATCGTCATCATCGCCTTCCTCACCTTCGGTATGCAGGTGGGTATCGACTTCGCCGGTGGTCGTACGTACATCGTGCAGTTCGACCATGCCCTCTCCACTTCAGAGGTGCATCAGGCCGCTGAAGCCGTCACGGCTGAGTTCGGTGGCTCCCCGCAGGTCAAGACCTTCGGTTCCGCCGACCGTCTGCGTGTGCTCGTCAACTATCAGGTGGACGATCCCTCCAAGGAAATCGAGGCCAAGTGCCAAGACAAGCTCTACAAGTCATTGAGCGGTCTTTACAAGGCTGAATCTCATATCAACAAGGCCAGATTCGAAGAGATCAACGAGAACGACATCGGAATCTTGAGTACCTCTCGCGTGCAGGCCGCCATGGCCCACGAGTTGATCCTCAAGGCCATCATCTCCGTGCTCATCTCCCTCGTGCTCATCTTCATCTACATCGCCATCCGATTCCGCAACTGGCAGTTCGGTTTGGGTAGTATCCTCGTGCTTTGCCACGATACCCTGATCACCATCGGTATGTTCGCCATCTTCCGCCATGTGCTGCCGCTCGAAATCGACCAGCAGTTCATCGCCGCTGTGTTGACGGTGATCGGTTACTCCATCAACAACGTGGTGATTATCTACGACCGTGTACGTGAGAACCTGACCCTTACCCCGAAGGCCGGCTACACCGCCAACTTCAACAATGCCGTGAACAGCACCCTCGGTCGTAACGTCAACACCTGCGGTACCACCATCATGGTGTTGTTGGTCATCTTCATCATGGGCTTCTTCGGCGGTGAAAATATCCAGGGCTTCGTCTTCGCCATGCTCATGGGTATTATCTGCGGTACCTACTCCGGTATCTTCATCGCTCCGGCTATCGCCCACGGCTTGCTCTCCCGTTCTTCCAAAAAAGCTAATGTCGCTAAAATCCAGCTGACCAAATAAGACTTCAAATATTTTTTCAGATTAGGTTGCTATAATTGGAAAATTTTTTCTATTTTAGCAACCTAATTTTTTTATGGGAAAAATTTTTTACTATGAACATTAAAAAACTTATTGTTCTCTCCTTAAGTATTTTGTTCACAGGGATTTGCAGTGCGCAAGCTCCCGTGGTGAAAGATGCGGACAACGCTTTCAGAACTTGCAAATATGAAAAGGCTTTGCAGGAATATAAGAAGGTGACGAGTAAAATCAAGAAGAACAAGGTCGAATCGCGGCGTGTGGCCTACCAGATTGCCGAGTGCTATCGTATCATGGGCGATGTGAAACATGCCAAGAAACAGTACGAGAGTTTGTACAAGAAAAATTATCAGAAGGATAATCCCCTGATTCTTTATCATCTCGGTAATATCTGCATCAACGAGGGCGACTATGATGCCGCTTTGAAATATTATCAGGAGTTCAAGAAGAAAGCTCCTGAAGATGCTCGTGCTGATGTAATGATTGAGTCGTGCGCCCGCGCTAAAGCATGGAAGGAGACTCCCACCCGCTACGAGGTGTATCCCATGAAGAAACTCAACACCCGCTACGATGAGTGGGCTCCGCGTTGGGGCAACCCCGACCGCAAGACCCAGATTGTGTTCACCTCCAACCGCGACGGTTCCAACGGAAAGGGTACCGACCAGTGGACCGGTCAGGCATTCTCCGACATCTACGTGTCGGAGCTTCCCAAGAGCCGCAACACCGAATGGCCTGGCGATTGGTCGCCGGTGGCCTCCTACGATGACAATCAGGTCATCAACACCGTCGTCAACGAAGGCGAAGCCTGTCCCAACCAGAAAGCTACCGCCATGTACTACACCTACTGTCCGCAGGACAAGAAAGAGGTGAAGGGCTGCTACATCTATGTCACCACCAAGAAGGGCAAAGATTGGACCGAACCCGAAAAGGTGGATCTCGGCGTGGATTCGTTCAACTATGTACACCCCTTCGTCACGGGCGATGAGCTCACGCTCTTCTTCGCCTCCAACAAGCCGGGCGGTTACGGTGGATACGACCTTTACAAGGTTACCCGTTCCAAGAAAACCAAGGCTTTCGCTGCTGCTGATGTGAAGAACCTCGGCAGCGTGGTGAACACAAGCGGCAACGAGGTGTTCCCCGCCCTCCGTGGCGACAGCCTCCTCTATTTCTCCTCCGATGGACATTACGGACTGGGTGGCCTCGACATCTACTATTCTGAATTTGTGAATGGTCAGTACCAGACCCCCGAAAACCTGCTTTCGCCCATCAACTCCGAGGCGGATGAAATCGGTATCATGTTTGATGACGCTCCCGCCATTGACCCGAAATCCAAATCTCCCTATATCGAAAAAGGTTACTTCTCTTCCAACCGTGCAGGCGGAAAGGGCGGCGATGATATCTACTACTTTCTGCTCCGTCCGTTGGTTTACACCATCGCCGGTTTCGTGAAGGACGCCTCCAACCTCCAGCCCATCGACGGCGCAACGGTTGAAATCGTCGGCTCCGATGGTACGACCTATTCCACCAAGACCGATGTGAAGGGTTATTATAAATTTGATAAGGATAAGATTCTTGGCAACACCACCTACAGCATGGTCACCACCCGCTCGGGTTATTTCGCCGAGAACAACACCGCCAGCCAGACCACCGTGGGCTTGAGCGAGAACACCGACCTCAAGCAGGACTTCCGCCTTACCCCGCTGCCGCGCGAACCTATCGTCCTGCCTGAAATTCTTTATGATTTCGACAAGGCCGATCTTTTACCGCAGTATGAAGACTCCCTGCTCTTTGTGTATGACATCATGACGCAGAACCCCACCCTCGTAGTGGAGCTTCGCTCTCATACCGATAACCGCGGTAATGACGAGTACAATGAGGCACTTTCACAGCGTCGTGCCGAGTCTTGCGTTAACTACCTTATCAATGTGAAGGGGGTTGACAAGAACCGTATCAGCCCGAAGGGTTATGGCGAGTACATGCCGCGCGTGCTGACCAGCGACATGACGGTGACTTACAACAAGAAGCAATACACCTTCAAGAAAGGCACGAAGCTGACGGAAGATTACATCAACTCCCTCTCACCGAAGGATTATCAGGAGGCCGCCCACCAGCTCAACCGTCGTACCGAGCTCTACATCCTCCGCGATGACTATGTGCCCGGCGGCGATACCATCGCGCCTGTGGTGGATGCCGGACAGATCAACGTGTACAAGCAGAAGTCCATCCCCGTCACCATCTCCAAGGGTGTGGTCAAGGGTGCCTGCTACGCCAACAATAAGACCTTCAACTTCGAGATGGTTCCCGGCGACACGGTCTATATGAACCACGCCGACGCCATGCGCTTCTTGAAAGACCACATCGTCTCCATCGACGATTTCGATGCCAAAGCCGCCGCTATCAATGAAGAAGACGGTCAGATTATTGAGAACTCTGTGCTGAATCTGAAGAACTTCAACATGGGTGACAATGAGGCCGAGAATGTGAAGGTGGTGGTGAAGAAAGGTCTTACCTCATCCTTCCTCGTTGGCGAGGATTTCCTTACCCGTACCTTTGGAAAATTCACCTTGGATAAAGCTAAAAAAGTCATTATATTTGAAAAATAGTTTTCAAAAAGTTATTGCAATCCTTATCGTTCTCACGATAGCTGTCACTCCCACAATGGCCCAGCCTATTGTGGGAGCGGCTTTAATGGACGAGTATGTTCCCCAGCTGGAGGGCAAGCGGGTGGCGGTGTGCGGTAACCATACCTCCCTCGTGGGCACCACCCATCTGGTGGATACGCTGCTCGCTCTTGACGTGAAAGTCACCAAGATTTTCTGTCCGGAACATGGCTTCCGGGGTGAGGCGGAGGCGGGTGCCAGCATCCAGTCCTCCACCGATGCCGCCACCGGCCTGCCCATCATCTCCCTGTATGGCAAAAACAAAAAGCCCACTGCCGAGCAGGTGAAAGACCTCGACGTGATTTTGTTCGACATACAGGATGTGGGCTGCCGCTTCTACACCTACATCTCCACCCTTACCTACGTGATGGAGGCCGCGGCGGAAAACGGTGTGTCGGTTATCATTCTCGACCGCCCCAACCCCAACGGCTACTTTGTGGACGGTCCCGTGCTCGACACGGCCTTCCGATCCTTTGTGGGGATGCACCCCGTGCCGGTGGTACACGGCATGACCATTGCCGAATACGGGCTGATGGTGAACGGCGAAGGCTGGCTGGCCAACGGGGTGCATTGCAATCTGTCGGTGGTGAAGATGGCCTACTACGACCACACCACCCGCTACTCGCTGCCCGTTGCGCCGTCGCCCAACCTGCAGACCGACGAGGCCATTTACCTCTATCCGTCGCTCTGCCTGTTTGAGGGCACGCCCATCAGCATCGGGCGAGGCACGGAGCATCCGTTCGAGATGTACGGCCATCCCGACCTGACGGCCGGCGACTACCATTTCACGCCCCATCCCATCAAAGGGGTGTCGGAGAACCCGCCGCTGAAGGAGCGCGACTGCCGGGGCTTCCTGCTGACGGAAACCGCCCACGCCATGCTCGATTCCACCAACAGTTTCAATCTGGAGTATCTGCTGACGGCCTATCAGAATTTCCCGAACAAAGAAACTTTCTTCCTGAAAAACGGCTTCTTCAACAAGCTGGCGGGGGGCACGGGACTGAAAAATGCCATGGTGGCCGGCAAGAGTGCGGAGGAGATCCGTGCTTCGTGGCAGCCCGCATTGGAACAGTTCAAAGCCATCCGCGCCCAATACCTTCTTTATCAAGATTTTGAATAATGGTTTTCCCCGCCTTTGACACCGATTTGTTTTTGTTCTTCAATGGCCATCATACACCGTGGGCAGACCAACTTTTCTTGATTGTCACCAACACATGGACGTGGCTACCGGTTTACTTGGCTGCTATCTTCTTTATTTTCAAGAAATTCAAGAAAAAAGGCTTTTGGGTATTGCTTACGGTGGCTTTGGTGATACTCTGCACTGACCAAACTTGTAATTTGGTAAAGCGCACGGTGCAGCGTCCCCGCCCGTCGCATACCGTCGAGTTGGCCGAGGAAATCCAGCTGGTGCGGCAGAGCAATGGCGAGTTTTATCGGGGCGGGCACTACAGTTTTCCCTCCGGACATGCCGCCAACACGGCTGCTTTTGCGCTGTTTTTGATCCTCTTTTTCAAGGAACAACGCCGCTGGCTCATCGCCACCGCCATCGGTTGGAGCCTGCTGCTCTCCTATAGCCGCCTCTATCTGGGCGTTCACTACCCGATTGATATACTATGTGGCTGGTGCGTGGGGCTCTGCTGGTCGGCGCTGCTATCGTACCTTTGCCTTCGTTTTTTCATCAAAAATAAACCAATTCATCATCCATGAAACGACTTATTCTTTTGGGATTTGCAATCCCGGCATTCATCTTATTTTCATGCAATGGCGGTCCTGTCTCTACCAACGGCGGTGCTGCAACAACGGGTAGCGACACCACGGCGGTAGAGTCTGTGGAAGAGAGCGCAGGCTGCAAGGCCGTAAAGAAGTTGGTTACGGATTACAAGATGCGGGTGAATATGGCCAAAGATTGTGATGCGCTGATGACCTGTCAGGTGAATTTCACCCGTGATTTGGATGAGGTGTACAAGCAGCATGAAGAGCTTTCCGCTGCTGAAAAGGCGAGCGTGCAGAACGACATCACTTCTTTGGGACTGCTCATCAGCAAGAAAAAGACCGAGCTGGGCTGCCAGTAGCCGCGGGGGGGGCATTCTGAATTCGCGAACATGAGATTTGTTGGGCGTGCCAAAGGCACGATTATCTGCTATGCATTCCTTTTCAAATCAATAGTCTAAAATTGATTGTTTTTCATTCATAGTATCCGAATGAAAAAAAGAATTTTACTGTAATGAGGGGGAATCGTTTGTGTACCATTTCACAACAGAATCATAAGAAAGTTCACTGTGTGAATAATAACGCAAAACAGAGTCCAATGAAATCCCTTTCTTTTTGCTTTTAACGACTGCTTGATGATAAAATCGATAATACTCTTCTTCAACTGGCCAATTTTCGAAGTACCAAATCTCCGAATTATCATATTCCTCCCTTGTCGTAATATGATCGGGTGATGTGCCTATAGTTGTATCTCCTGCTGTCAACTCATTTAAACTATCTTTATGAAGAAGCACGTTAGTGAAGGGAATACTATCTGAAACATTATTATCTGACACAGTATCTGCGTGTTTCTGACAGGAATATAGAATGTTAGAAGCAAATACAGAAAGAATAAAAAGAGAGGTTGTTCTTTTCATAACTTTTCCAATAAGCTATGGGAAATGAGGAAAGAGGAAGCCCTCTAGTTGATTTGTCCTAAAATCCCTTTCATTTATTGAAGCTGCTTCACGGTATGGTGGGCGAGGATTTCGGCACGGTCGGCCACCGGGAAGGTGGGCGTCACCATGATGTCGAGCCACAACTCCTTGCCGTCGTTGCGTAGCTCGCGGGTGTCGGTCAGCTGGCTGACGATGAAAGCGGCCGTCTCGGGGTCCTCGAACGTGGCCGTTTCCAACATGCGGGCGATGTCGCCGAGGCTCTTCGGAGCCAGCACCTGCACCGATACACGGTCGTTCTGGATGTAGAAGTTGATGGCAAACTCGTCGTTCTGGTTCTCGAAAGTCCGCTCCATCAGCGAGACGAGCTCGTGCATGCCGTACGACAAAACACCGAACTGCTCTTCCAGCCCGAAACTGTCGCAAAGGTTTTCAATGGCACCCAATACGCGGCCTTGGGCGTTTTGTAAGTTGAGATTTTGAATTTCAATGGTATACATAATGGTGCGGTTTTATTCGATGTTATAAAAATACTGGTTGACTTTTTCTTTGTAATAATAATTGAGACTCGGCGGGATGGACTTGAGCATCTCAATCTGCTGCTGCGATTTCTTGTCCATGTTCCACTCTTTGGGCGGGTTGGGATTGACCACATCCCGGCCTTCGTTGCTCTCCCGCTTCTCATCCTGCTCGCGCTGCATCTGGGCGCGTTCGCTCTCCAGCATGCGGGTCTCGATGTTCTTCTGCCGGTTGATGGTTTCGGAGGTGATGTTGCGGTTCACGAGGTCTTTCTCCGTCTTTTCCATGTCGCGGATCATCTGTTCGATGGCTTTGTCGCCCACGCCGTTCTCCGACTTGAGGGCGTCCTCGTACTCCTGCATCATTTTGCGGATGGCCTCCTGCTGGGCGGCCATCTTGGCGAGCTGTTCGCTGATGGACTGCCCGTTCTGGCCTTGCTGTCCCTCTTTCTTGCCCTGCTCCATGCTCCGCTTGAGGGCTTCCATCTGCCGGTTGAGCTGCTGCTGCAGTTCGCGGGCGGTCTTGGTCTTGCCTTTTCCTCCCGGATTGCTGCACGAGCCTTTCCCGCTCTTGTTTTTGTTCTTGCAGTTCTTGCACTCGTTCTGTTTCTGCTTCACCTCCTTCATCGATTCGGCGAGCATGAGGGCGAGGTTGTTCATGCTGGTCATGGCAAACTGCTGCTGCGAGAGGGCGTTCTGTACCCTGTGGTCTTTCAGCGATGCGATGGCTGAGTTGACGTAGGAGTTGATTTTGCCGACCTCCTCGTTGATGAAAGGCTTCACGGCGCTCTGGCGGCGGGCCAGCGCGTTGAGCGAGTCGGCCACCATCAGCATGTTCTCAAGGATGTTGTGCTGCGTGCGGGCGATGTCGGTGAGCTGCGACGAGTGCTGGCTCAGCGGGCGCAACCGCTCCATGTTCGACTCTTGGTTGAAGGAGATCTGCACGAGGTTATCCAAAATCTGGCGCAGGCTCTCCATGTCTTCTTCCAGATCTTCCTCTTCGTTATCCAGCATGTTCTCCTCCATCTTTTCCGCCATCTCCTCCATCTTTTCGCCGGCATCCTGCTGGCTCGAGGCCGCCTTGCTGCGGTTGTTCTTGTTCAGCGCATCCTTGCTCTCCTTGAAATCCTGCTCGATCTGCTGCTGCAACTCCTTCGTATCCAACAGTTTGTTGGGGTCTTCCAGCTCCTTGTTGAGTTGGTTCAGCTCGTTGATCTCTTTCTTTAACTCGTTGAACTGCTTTTCAATGTCCTGCTGTTTTTGCAGAAGTTCCTGCTTGTCAATGGCCTTCTGTTCACTCTGTTTGGAGAGAGCCTTTTGCTCTTCGGCCATCTTTTTCGCCTTGTCGATGATGTCGTTGTACTTCTTCTCGAACTCCAGTTGCTTGAAAAGTTCCAGCTGCTGGTCAAGGGTCTTGTTCAGCTCTTCCGTATTGTTTTTCACATCCTGAACCGTCTTCTTCACCTCCTCCTTGTTGCTGTTCTGCTGGTTCAGCTGGTCCATCATCTTCTGGAGTTTTTCGTACATCTCCTTGATTTCATCGGAAAGCACGTTGTTGAAGCGTTCCTCCAATTCTTTCTGCTTTTTGATGAGGTTTTCAGGAATGTCCTTGTATTTATCCTCCATCATATTCTGCTGATTCTGAGCTTGTTTCATCTCATCAATCTGCTTCTTCAACTCTTCGTATTTCTCGGTCAGCTCTTGGAGTTTCTTCTTGTCCTGCCACGACATTTCCTTGTTCTGCATCATCTGCTGTTGCAGTTTGTCAATCTCTTTCAGCAGGTCTTTCGAGTCGTCGATGAGTTCTTTCAAGTCGCTCTTGGTCTGTGCGTTGCTGTTCTGCAGCTGCTCGTCGATCTCCTCTTCGGTCATCACGCGGTAGGTCTCGGCGGCGCTGCGGGCAGCCTTGGGACCGTTGATGCCGTCGTTGTCGAACACTTGGAAGTAGTAGTCGATGCGCTGGCCGGGTTCCAATCTCAGCACGCCGGCATCGAAGTAGTGGTAGAAGTCCTGCACGGTGAGCATGGAGTTGATGGGGATGTTTTGTATCTGATTGGTTTCAAGCAGGTTGTCGTTTTTGTCGTATTTGGAATAGACGAACTGGGCTTTGGTGAAGCCGTAGTCGTCGTGGATGGTGCCTTTGAAGTAGATGCGGTCGGGCAGCAGCGAGTCGGCCTGGCTCACCACGGTGATGTCGGGGTACTGGTCGGGCACCACGTTGATGTTGTGCTTGAGGGTGTCGGTGGAGGCGCAGAATTTGTTTTTGTTGGTGATTTCGTAGGCGAAGGAGCTGCGCACGGTCTTGGTCACCTTGAAGATGCCCTTTTCGGCGCGGAGGGGCTCTTTTTCGTCGTCGAGGATGAACTGGAGCTGGTCGGTGTTGCGGGTGTAGAAAGCCCAGGTCACCTGCGTGCCGTCGGGGATGGTGGCGTCGCCGTTGTTGTCGATGGTCTCGTCGTTTTTGTGGAGATAAGCCGGATAGTGGAGAATCATGGCGAAGCTCACGATGACTGGTTTGGGGAGTACCGAAAGGGTATAGTCGGGCGAGGAGGTCTCGTCGGTGAAGACGTGGAACTGCGTGTCGCCCTGCGGGTTCTTGAAGGTATAGGTGAAGTGGATGTTGTCGGTTTTCGACATCTGGTACTTCCGTCCGGCAAGGTCGATATAGAGGGCGTCGGGGGTTTCGTCGCCTTTGATTTTCACTTGCAGCACAAAGTCTTCGTTTTGGAAGGTGGTGAGGGTATCGTTTTGTATTTCAAAGGAATATGGAGCGGGTTTGGCGTAGAATTGGTCGTAATGGACGATTCTTTCGGTGGATTGGGTGAAAATCTCGCTTCTGACGGAGAAGATGATGATGCAGAGAAGCACGGGGATGAGTGCCCATTTGATATAGCGGCGGGTGTTTTTGAAGGGGATGGCCTTGACGAAGGGGAAGGGTTTGATTTTCTCGATCTTGGTGTCGATGGCCGCGGTGATGAGTTCCGCACTTTTGCATTCACCCTTTTCGCGCATGGACTCCAGCTGGAAGAGGTTGAGCAGTTTGTCGTCGATTTCGGGGAAATGCTTGCCGATGATTTCGGCGATCTGGGTGGCGGTGAGCTGTTTGCCCACGCCGAAGATTTTGAGCAGGGGGATAAGGATGTAAAAGATGAAGGTGGCGGTGAAGATGGCGAGGTAGGAGAAGAAGAGGGTGGTGCGTACGGCAGTGTTGAAGTAGGAGTAATATTCGAGGAGGGCATACGTGATGAACACCATCAGGGTGATGATGATGAAGATGAGTGCGCCGCGAAGGAGTCTGTTGAGGTAGTACTTGCGGACGAACTCTCTGATTTTCTGCCGTATAATCTCCTCGTTATTTGTCATTTTCGTTATTCTCTTGCATCCAGAGGATGTTGTAGAAGGGATCTTGTTGTTGTTTAAAATAGTTGTAGAGCATCTTGTTCTTGCCGAACGTGGTCTTGTTGAAGAACCAGCGGTTGATTTTGCCGTTCATTTTGTTGAGTTTCTTCCGTTTGTCGAAGGTGTTGGCGAGTCTGCTCTTGCCGGGGTGTGACTGTCGGGCGAGTTCTATCTCCTTGAGTATCAAGTCGCAGATGGGGATTTGCACGGGGCACACCTGATCGCAGTTGCCGCAGAGCATGGCGTTTTTGATGATGTGTTCGGTGTTGGTGGCGTGGTGGAGGAAGTTGTCGCGCACGATATGGATGGGGGTGTGTTCCTTGGTGTATTCGTACATGGGGCAGACGGTTTTGCACTTGTCGCAGTCGATGCAGTAGAGCGATTCGCGCAGGGTGCTGTTCTGCATGATGTCGGTCACGCCGTTGTCGTAGAGGAAGATGGTGATTTGCACGGGGGTATGGGTTACGCCTTGGCTGGAGTCGCTGAAGTTGGGTTCGATGAGGGAGAAGGGGCGGTTGATGAGTTTCACATCTTCGGGGAGGTATTGCTGTTCGTGGGCGTGGGTGCGCAGGTAGAGGATGGTCTCGAGGTCGGAGGCCTTGTTGAGCAGTTTGCTGATGTCGAGCAGCACGAAGAGGTTGGGGATGCTGTTGAGGCAGTTTTTGGAGTTTTTGTTGAGCAGCACGAGGGTGCCGGTCTCCACGATGGCGAAGTCGGCCTGTACGAACAGGTAGGAGGCGCCGGTCTTACCGCTTTCCACGTCAGCGTAGTGCACGGGGCGTATGGACTTGGAGCTGCGCAGGTCCTCCGGCACGTTGGGGAGGTCGAAGCACACCTTGTTGTAGTGGTTTTTGGGAAGAAGGCTGAAGACCGTTTCGGTGAGTTCGGATTCGTCGGATATCCAAAACACTTGGTAGCCTTTCTCCTTCATCTTACGGTCGAAGGAGGTGAGCTTGTTCTCCATGTCTTCTATATATTTCTGCCGTATGATGTTGGCGCGGGTGCGGCAGAACTCGAGAATTTCTTCAGGGGTGAATTCCATAGCTATCGGAGGTTGATTTTTTCTACTCTTCTTTGGTGACGGCCGCCTTCGAAGTCGGTGCTGAAGAAGGTCTCGACGAGGTCGAAGGCGGTCTCCGGCAGGATGAAGCGGGCGGGCATGACGAGCACGTTGGCGTTGTTGTGCTGGCGGGCGAGGGCGGCGATCTCCTTGTCCCAGCAGAGGGCTGCGCGCACATTGGCGTGCTTGTTGGCCGTCATGGCGACGCCGTTGCCGGTGCCGCAAATCAGGATGGCGCGGGCGTCCGGGTCCTTCGCCACCGCTTCGGCAAGGGGATGCGCGAAGTCGGGATAGTCAACGCTTTCTGACGAATGCGTGCCGAAATCTTCCCACTCGTATTGGGAGGAAAAATGCTGTTTGATGGCCTCTTTTAACTCAAAACCAGCGTGGTCGGATGCAATGTAAACTTTCATGTCTATACACTTTTTCACAATCTGCAAAAGTACAAAATTTATCCGAATAAATTATCCACAATTTCAGCCAAAAATTGTGAAAAAAAATCTTTTTTTTGTCCAAAAGGGATGAAAAAAAAGTGTATTTTTGCCCTGCGATTCGGGTTCCTCGGATTAATAGGGAATCCTGTGAAAATCAGGAGCTATTCCCGTAGCTGTAAAGTTCTACCCCCACTCTCTGTCACTATGCCACTGACAAATTCTCCGATTGTCGGGAAGGCGGCAGGGAACGGAACAAGCCAGAAGACCTGCCCGCATCGTCAAATGTAGCTTTCGGGATAAAGGCATACATGTCCGTGAGGATCCGTATATATCCCTGTAACTTGCCATTAACCAACCAGTTAACCATAACCTTATTATGATCGAAGAAGTGTACATTATCAAACGAAACGGGAAGAGAGAGCCGTTTTCGATTGACAAAATCCGAAGCGCCATCACCAAGGCCTTCATCTCCGTCGGGAGTTTCGCCACTCAGGAGTCCATGATCAACATCCTCAGCCGCCTCAACATCTACGACGGCATTCAGGAAGAGGAAATCCAGAACCAAGTGGAGCGTTCGCTGATGGCTGAACGCTACTACGAGGTCGCCAAGGCCTTCATCCTCTACCGCCAGAAGCATTACGAGGATCGCGAAGTGAAGGAAAAACTCGACTTCCTTATCAATTATTGCAACGCCCAGAATGCGGCTACCGGCAGCAAGTACGACGCCAACGCCAACGTGGAGAAAAAGAACATCGCCACGCTCATCGGCGAGCTGCCCAAGTCGGGCTTCATCCGCCTCAACCGCCGTATGCTGTGCGACCGCATCAAGGAGGTGTACGGCAAGGAACTTTCCGACAGGTACCTTTATTATCTTAATAATCACTTCATCTATAAAAACGACGAGACCAGCATCGCCAACTACTGCGCCAGCATCACCATGTATCCGTGGCTGCTCGGCGGCACCCAGAGCATTGGCGGCAACGCCTCCTGTCCCACCAATCTCAAGTCGTTCTGCGGCGGCTTCATCAACATGGTGTTCATGGTATCCAGCATGCTCAGCGGCGCCTGCGCCACCCCCGAGTTCCTGATGTACATGAACTACTTCATCGGTCAGGAGTACGGCACCGACTACTACAAGCGTGCCGACGAGGTGGTGGATCTCTCTCTCAAGAAACGCACCATCGATAAGGTGATCACCGACTGCTTCCAGCAGGTGGTTTATTCCATCAACCAGCCCTCCGGCGCCCGCAACTACCAGTCGGTGTTCTGGAATGTCGCCTACTACGACAAGTTCTATTTCCAGAGCCTCTTCGGCGACTTCGTCTTTCCCGACGGCAGCCGTCCCGACTGGGATTCTCTCAACTGGCTCCAGAAACGGTTTATGCGTTGGTTCAACAAGGAGCGAACCCGCACCATGCTCACCTTCCCCGTGGAAACCATGGCGCTGCTCTCGAAAGACGGCGACGTGCTCGATCAGGAGTACGCCGAATTCACCGCCGAGATGTATGCCGAAGGCCACTCCTTCTTCACCTACCTCAGCGACAACGCCGACTCATTGAGCAGCTGCTGCCGCCTCCGCAACGAGATTCAGGACAACGGCTTCAGCTATACGCTGGGCGCTGGCGGCGTGTCCACCGGCTCCAAGAGCGTGCTCACCATCAACCTGAACCGCTGCATCCAGTACGCCTGCAAGCAGAACATTCCCTATATGGAGTTCCTTGAACAGATGGTGGACCTTTGCCATAAGGTACAAATCTGTTATAATGAAAATCTTAAGTATTTGTTGGATAAGGGAATGCTTCCGCTTTTCGACGCTGGCTACATCGCCATCAATCGCCAGTACCTTACCATCGGTATCAACGGACTGGTGGAGGCTGCCGAGTTCCTCAAGATTACCATCAGCGACAACGAAAAATACCAGCATTTCGTGGAGGAGATTCTGGGAATGATTGAAGACTACAACAAACGCTATAAGAGCAAGGATCTGATGTTCAACTGCGAGATGATTCCCGCCGAGAATGTGGGTGTCAAACATGCCAAGTGGGACCGCGAAGACGGTTACATGGTGACGCGCGATTGCTACAACAGTTATTTCTATGTTGTTGAAGATAAGAATGTTAATATTCTTGACAAGTTCCGTCTCCACGGTCGTAAATATATCACGCACCTCACCGGCGGTTCGGCGCTGCACCTCAACTTGGAGGAGCACCTCAGCCAGTCCCAGTATCGCCAGCTGCTGCGTGTGGCCGCTCAGGAGGGATGCAACTATTTCACCTTCAACATCCCGAACACCATCTGCAACAAATGCGGACATATTGATAAGCGCTACCTCAAAGAGTGTCCCGTGTGCCATAGCACGGACATTGACTACATGACCCGAGTCATCGGCTATATGAAGCGTGTCAGCAACTTCTCGCAGGCCCGCCAGGAAGAAGAACATCGTCGTTATTATGCTAAAAACAACCATGAAGTTCTATAATTACGATATCGTCTTCCAAGAGATTCCCGGAGAAGTCACCCTCGCTGTCAACATCACCAACTGCCCGAACCACTGCAAGAACTGTCACAGTCCGCACTTGTGGGAGGATCAGGGCGAGGAACTTACTCCCGAGGTTGTAGATCTGCTGATGGCCCGTTACAAGGGCTTGGCCACCTGTATCTGTCTGATGGGCGGCGACGGCGAGAAGCCGGAGGTGGAGAAGCTGGCCGGCCACATCCATGCCAAGGGCAACATGAAGGTGGGCTGGTACTCTGGCCGCAACGAGATGCCCAAGCATGCCGAGTGGTTCGACTATGTGAAAACCGGTCCCTACAAGCCCGAATGTGGCAGTCTGAAGGCACCCACCACCAACCAGCGTCTGTACGAGCGCGACGGCGAAGAGTGGCACGACATCACCGAGCGTTTCCGCAAGAAATAACAGTTCCATCGTTCCGATGAAGTTACGCACCGAACTGCCGCCCCTGCACTATCCGTTTCAGATTGAGCCGGAGCATCGTCTTATGTTCTGCGGTTCCTGCTTCTCGGAGCATGTCTCCTCCTATTTCGCCGACCGTGGCTTTGCGGTCTGCGCCAACCCCTTCGGCATCCTCTTCAACCCGCTCTCCATCGCGCAGGGCCTCGACTTCCTGACGGGCCAATCCAGCCTGACGGAGCAATACTACCTGCAGCACGACGACCTCTGGGTGAGTCTGGCGCACCACGGCAGGTTCTCCCATCGTGATGTAGAGGCCTTTCACCGCAACATAGAGGAGCAGCTGTCAGCCGCCGCTGATTTTCTTACGAAAGCCGACTTCCTCTTTGTCACGCTGGGCACGAGCTACTATTACTACCATCTGGAACGGCAGGTGGTGGTGGCCAACTGCCACAAGCTGCCCGCCGCCACCTTCTCTAAACGGAGGGCGACAGTTGGTGAGGTGGTGGCGGCTTTCGCACCCTTCTTTGCCTGGCGGCAACAGCACAACCCGCAGCTGAAGGTGGTGTTCACGGTGAGTCCGGTGCGGCATCTGGCCGACGGCTTCCACGAGAACCAGCTCAGCAAGTCCATCCTCCACTTGGCCGCGGAGCAGCTTACTGCCCAGCATCCCGATACGTATTACTTCCCCGTTTACGAGATGTTTCAGGATGACTTGCGCGATTACCGCTTCTACGACAGCGACTTGTGCCATCCGTCGCAGCAGGGCATCGCGTACGTGCAGGAACGGCTCGCCGAGACTTTCTTCACTGACAGAACCCGTCATCACATCAAGGAGGTGGAACGCCAGATGAAACAGGCCGCCCACCGGCCGCTTCATGCCATGTAGCGCACTTTTTCAGTTCGGCATTTTCATTCCCTCCTCACCAACGCCACCGTGCGGCGGTAGCTTTTTCGTTTGCCGTTGGGGTTCCACAATTGTATATGTATCAAGTAGATGTCGCTGTTGGCGGCGCGATGGTCGTCGGTGGTGCCGTCCCACCGGTAGCGGGCTTCGTAGCCTGCGGGTTCGTTGGCCGCAAGCCGCCGCACCCGCTGTCCGTCGCGGTTGTACAGGTCGATGGTGACGCAGTTGCCCGTCTCCTCAAACCGACAGTAAATTTCGGCAAAGTCGTTGCTGCCGTCGCCGTCGGGCGAGAATACGTCTGGCAGCACCGTGATGTCGGCATCAGCGGCGGCCAGCTCTGCGAACTGCGAGTTGCGGTAGCCCGGCGTGCCCCACCCGTAGCTTTCGGCCGCCGAGGTCCAGTTGGCCGCCTCCTGCGTTACGGCATCCAGATGGATGCGCTCCAGCGACACCCCGTCGGTGCTGTTCAGCAGCGGGTGGTGCATCGACTTGTCGTAGTGGAAACGGTCCAGCGTGCGGTATGCTGCGTCCAGCAGGTGCACGGTGCCCTCGTCGTTGGGGTAGGCGGGCAGTGCGGCATTCTCCACCACGTGGTTCGGATACGGACAAGTGTATTGCTCCATCGTCAGCGTGCGGTTTTTGGCGATGCACACATATTGCGAGGGAAACAGCAGGTAGCCGTCGGGAATGGCTTGTGCGACTTGTGAGGGCAGGCCGCCGTTGCCGCTGCCGAGCCATAACGTGCCGAGGTCCAGTAGCTTGTCTGAACAGTTGTAGAGCTCTACAAAGTCGGCGTCGCTGTCGCCGAACGGGTTGGAAAGCACCTCGTTGATGACGATGTCGCCGGCGGTTGGCTCCTCCGGCAGACCGAACGGCATGGAAACACCCTCCTCGGTGAGGTTGCCCACGCAGTCGCACAATGTCCCTGCCAGTGTGAGGGTGTACACCACCCGCTGTTGTAAATCCTCACCCAGTGTCAGCAGGATGTTGCGGCCGGCGGGCAGCTCGCTTTCTGCGGAGGTGATGGCTACAGGCGGTTCGATGTGGAACACGGCAGGGGAGAGTGTGTCTGCAAGAAGCGTTTCATCGAAGAAAATCCTGACATGGCGGGCATCCGGCACGGTGATTTTTACCCACTCCGGCGGGGCTTCGTCGGGCTGTGCGCTCGCAATGGAGTTGGTCTGTCCGGGGGTGCCGCCGCGGTCCGACAGCGACGAGTCCCAGTTGTCGGCGGTGCCGCACGGGTTGGCGGGGTCGATCATCTCCAGCGACCAGCCGCCGTCGCGTTTCAGGGCGTTGCGGTGCCAGCTGCGGCTGTACTGCACCTGATGGATGAGGTGGCCTTGCCGGTCGTAGAGCACCAGCTGTTGCCCGTCGTCGGTGAGACTAAGCGAGGAGACAGCTATGGTGGGGATGGAGGCGGGAAAAAAGGGAGCGACGGCGGCGCTGGTCACCACCGCATAGCTGTAGGGCGCGATGATGCTGTCGGGCAGGGTGCGCCGGCTGTTGCCCATCACCAACGTCCATCCCTCTATCGAAATCGGATACGGCAGCATATTGTACAGCTCCAAATACTCGCATTCGGGAAGTTGCACGGGCGGCGAGGGGTCGGCCATGATTTCTGTTATCAGTACTTCATGTCTTTTGGGAATGCAGTAGGTGAATCTTAAAATGGTATCTGTCAAGTAGTTGTTGCTGTGGTCGCTGATTTGCTGGATGCGGATGCCCACCTCTTGCCGTTCGGGTAGCGGTTCGGAGAAATAGAGCCGCACGGACTTTTCATCGTCGCCTTCCCATTCGCACAAGGCAGGGTGTTGTGCTCCTACCATATCTATATAGTGGGTGGCGTCGAGGGCGGTGGTGTCGGTCACCCGCTCCGAAAAGCGGATGAGGAGCTGGTCGGGCAGGTCGCTGCTGAAGGTCCAGTCGGTGACGGCAGGCGGTGTGGTGTCCACAAGCAACGGACCGTAGTAGAGGTCGTCGAAGTAGAACTTGGTGCTGTTGCTGGAGGTGAAGACGCAGACGAGTCCGAGGTGGCCGGTGGGAGACAGGGGAGCGGCATGGCTGCCCATGGTGTCAAGGTAATAGATGCCGTTGCGCAGCGTATCCACATAGAGCAGCCATTCATTAGATAAATTTCTGATTATCTTAATGTTATAGTAAAAGGACTTGGCGATGCTGGTGTGACTGCGGAAGAGAGAGGTCAGAGTGTCGCTCTGTTGGAAGAAGAGTTCGATGGCATCGTTGTTGCCCGCTTCTCCGAACTGCAGGAAGTAGCCTGTGAGGGTGGGGGAGAGGAGGTCGGAGGTGTCGGCCAGAAGGTAGTAGCGGGCGTAGTTGCTGCTGGAGGGCGAGAAAGGCAGCTTGATCGACAGGCGCCACTCCGACGGAGCCGGTTCAAGGCTTGTGGGAGTGGAAAGGTAAGCCTGCCCCGACCCGCTGGCACTCAGCTGGAGCTGCAGTTGTGCATTGACGATGAATTTGTCGGTGTCGCCGTACCATGTCGGAGCAGAAAGAAAGTCCCCGTCTGAAAAATCGTCAAAAACCTGTGCGTGGATTTCGGAAATCAGAATTGACAACAGCGTGAAGATGAGTAATTTGAGTTGTGGCATAATTTTTTTGAGTTTTGGAAGTTTTTCCGAGTTTCAATTGTGCAAAATTATCTATTTTTGCAGGCGAGATTCAAGTGTTTTAAGAATTTTTAAGAAAAATTTACAAGATATGAAAATTGCATTGGTAGGTGCCACCGGTTTGGTGGGAAGTGTTATGCTTAAAGTATTGGAAGAGAGGGGTTTTGGAGGATGTGAATTGATTCCTGCGGCATCGGCTCGCTCGGTGGGCAAGGAGGTGGATTTTGGCGGACGCATGCTGAAGGTGGTTTCTGTGGAGGATGCCATCGCGCAAAAACCGCAGTATGCCATCTTTTCTGCCGGAAGTGCTGCCTCGTTGCAGTATGCGCCGCAGTTTGCGGAGGTGGGTACCACGGTCATCGACAACTCGTCGGCATGGCGTGGCTATGAGCATATTCCGCTTGTGGTGCCGGAAATCAACGTTGATGTGGTGGGTCCTGCCGACCGTATCATTGCCAACCCCAACTGTTCCACCATCCAGATGGTGATGGCGCTTGCACCGCTTCATCGCGAATATCACATCCACCGGCTCGTCATTTCCACCTACCAGTCGGTGACGGGCACCGGGGTGAAAGCCGTTCGGCAGCTCAATGAGGAGCGTGGTGGCCGGCCGTGCGAGAAGGCCTATCCGTATGAAATCGATCTCAACGTGCTGCCACACGGCGGCACTTTCGAGCCCAATGGTTACACCACCGAGGAGACCAAGCTGGTGAATGAAACCCGCAAGATATTAAGAGACAATTCGATACAAATCACTGCCACCGTGGTGCGCGTGCCGGTGTTCGGCGGTCATTCCGAGGCGGTGAATGTGGAGTTTGACCGTGATTTTGATCTGGCCGATGTGCGTCGCCTCCTGACCGACATGCCCGGCGTGGTGGTGTTGGACAACCCCGACCGCAACGAGTACCCCATGCCCCGTTTTGCCAAAGACAAGGACGAGGTGTTTGTGGGCCGTCTCCGTCGCGACTTTTCACAGCCTAACAGCTTGAATATGTGGGTGGTGGCCGACAACCTCCGCAAGGGTGCCGCCACCAATGCCATTCAGATTATGCAGAAACTGATTGAACGGAGGGGATGATAAATGGGGAAGGCTTCAATCCCATTTTTTTTGTACTTTTGCGCCTCAAAATCGAAAAATCGTTTATCATTAAAATGAAAAAAATCAGCGTCCTTTATCTTATTATTTTCACCAGCATTCTGTCGGCAGTGGCAGGTCCGGTGGATTCCACTACAGCGAAAAACTTAGCCCGTGAGTTCTGGCAGATGGAGTTCGGCACGCCGCGGGCCGGCCTCGAATTCCACAACCTGTCGCCGCAACTTGGCCTCAACCAGCTCTATGTGCTGCAGAATGCCGGCGGCGAGGGCTTTGTCATCCTCTCTTCCGACGACCGCGCCATTCCGGTACTGGGCTATTCCGACCATGGCACTATCAATGCCGCCGACATGCCCGACAATTTCCGCATGTGGCTGCAAATATATGAGGAAGAGATTGCTGCCGCCGTCAGCCAACAGCTGCCGCAGAGCGAGGCTGTTGCCGCCGAGTGGGCCGCCCTCGCTGCTGGCGAAAGATTGGCCCCGAAAGCTGTTACGGCGGTCTCTCCGCTGCTCAGCACTACATGGGACCAAGGAAGTCCGTACAACAGCATGTGTCCGGGTAGCGGCTGGAGCCGGTGTCCCACCGGCTGTGTGGCTACGGCCATGGCCCAGGTGATGAAATACTGGTCGTACCCGTCCAAGGGCTGCGGTTCGCACTCCTACGTTTGTTCTTACAACAATCAGACCCTCAGCGCCGACTTCGGCAACACCACCTACAACTGGAGCGCCATGCCCAACTCGGTCACCAGCAGCAACACTGCGGTGGCCACGCTGATGTTCCATTGCGGAGTGGCGGTGGAGATGAATTACTCCGCCAGCGGCTCCGGTGCCCCGACACTCGACCCCTACGGCAACAATTACCCCAGTGCAGAGGCCGCTTTTAAATGTTATTTTGGATACAACAACAACCTGCAAGGCAGACGGAAAGGCAATATTGATGACAGCGAGTGGATTGATATGTTGAAAGCAGAGCTGGATGCGGGCAGACCGGTCATGTACTCCGGCTTCGATGAGAGTCTCACCGATGGTCATGCCTTCGTATGCGATGGTTACAACAACAGCAACTATTTCCATTTCAACTGGGGCTGGAGCGGCTCCAACGACGGCTATTTCGCTATCACCTCGCTCAACCCCGGCAGCGGCGGATGGGGTAGCAGCCAATATGATTTCACGTACTCGCAGCAGGCTCTGTTTGGTGTGGAACCACCAGAAATCGTATTGAACTCCAACTACTCTCTCACTCCCAACAGCACCACCATCAACCATGGCACCCGCCCCACTTTTGGAGTTAATTACAAAAACCGCACAAGTAGCTCGTTCAGTGGACAAATACGATTGGTGCTGATTGACAATTCTAATATTTTAGGTCAAGTTATTGGACAGGTTTCTACTGTAACAGTCAACGCAGGTAATATTGCCAACGCCTCCTTCAGTGATGTCATCACGGCTGCTCCTGGCGACTACAAATTGGTGTTACAATACAAAGCCAGTGATGCTACTACATGGACCAATGTGGGTATAGGTTCTGCTGCCAATTTGCTGAATGTTACGGTTGTGCTTAACCCTGATAGCTACGAAAACAACGACAATGTCAACGATGCCTTTGTTTTCACGCCTTCTTTCACCAACAATCAGGCCACGATCAGCACTACGGGTTCCAATTTCCATGTGGGCGACAGCTACGACCATTACAGAATCAACCTGCCCAGCGGTTACTGCTACACAGTGGATGTGCGGGCTCAAGATGCTATTTATAGTGATGATAACCAACCATATACTGCAGATATTTCTTTTAGAATCTCCAAGAATGGTGGTGCATGGGGCGCCGTCATTGACACTATCGTTGCTCCGACATTCGTTCTGGAAGACGGTGGTCCCATCATCTACAAGGTGATTCCCAAGGGATCGGGCACAATAGGCACCTACCTCATTACCACGCAGATTACCCGCACACCCAATACGGGCATCAATGAGGAGGTGGCTGCAGCCATCAGCGTGTTCCCCAACCCGTGCAACAACACCCTGCAGATACATTGCCCGCTCGACAACGCCCAGCTGTCGCTGTACGACATGTACGGCAAAATGGTGCTGGCGGTGCCTGCCGACAAGGAGGTGACATCATTGGATATGAGCCAGCTGGCTTCCGGACTGTATCTGCTGAATGTCAGCAAGGACAACAGTGTTGTGAAGAGTGTGAAGGTAGTGCGACAGTAACGATGGCGGTGGCGATGCCGCCGCTATCATTCCCGTTATTGGGGAAACGAAATCAGCGTGCAGCTGTCGGGCGCGACCGTCAGGGTGGCGGTGACCCCGAGCCGCAGGGCTACGTTTTCCCCTCCGTGGCCGGCAGGAAAATTGAAGCAGACGGGATAGTCATACTTTTCGAACACGCGTAGTATGGCCGCGTTAACCGTTTCATCCATGAAATAGTCGTCCACGCGGATGCGGGTCATGCCGCCCACAATCACCCCCTTCAGGTTTTTCAGTTTGCCGGCGCGGTCAAGGGCCATCAGCATGCGGTGGATGTGGTAGATGTTTTCGTCCACATCTTCGATGAAAAGGATTTTGCCATCGGTATTGATGGAGGAGGGGGATTCGAGGAGGGAGTAAAGCAGCGAGAGGTTGCCGCCGACGAGCGTGCCGGTGGCGGTGCCGCAGCGGTTTTCGGGCATGGGTTCGAAGCTGTAGCGGAGCGTGTCGCCGTGCAGAGCCGACAGCAGCGAGGTGTTGTTGGCATTGTCGGGGTCATCGGCATGAAAGGATACGGGCATGGTGCTGTGCAGGGTGGGGAAGCCCAGCGTGTGGAGGTGGGAGTGCAGGGCGGTGATGTCGCTGAAACCGCAGAGCCACTTGGGATGCTGGCGGAGGCCGGTGAAGTCGAGCCGGTCGAGGATCCCCACTGTGCCGTAGCCGCCGCGGGCACAGATGATGGCCTTCACATCGGCACGGTCGAGCAGCTGCTGGAAGATACGGGCGCGCTGTTCGGCAGGTCCCGCAAAGCCCTGGTCGTTGTCGAAAAGTCCGTCGGCAAGGAGAATGACAAAGCCCTTCGATTCCATGAATCGGACGAAGGGAAGCACGCGGCTCGTGTCGGTGTCGCTGGCGGTGGAGACAATGGCGATGGTGTCGCCGGGAGAGAGGCGCGGCATCTGTTGCGGGTGCGCGAGGGACATCAGTCCGAGGAAAAGACAAAGCAAAGTGAGGATTTTTTTCATAGTGGAAAATTTTGCAGGAGACCATTCTTTTGCAGTTGCAAAATTAAGCAAATTTTTATGTATTTTTGCGAGTGGAATATTATTCATTAATTATTTGAAAATCAGTTTAAAATAAAATTCTTTATCCATTAAAATTATTATTATGGAAAAAAATGATGAAATGAATCCTGCACAAGAGATCCCGCAGGATGTGAAACTTCCGGAAAATGCGTACCGCGAATTGAAGCAAGGCGAGCAGTACCGTCCCATTCTGGATCCTAACAAAAAGTATCCCGAACTGAACGCTTGGACCATCGTGTGGGGTATCATCATGGCGGTGATCTTCTCGGCGGCCACGGCCTACGCGGGTCTTCGCTTCGGTCAGGTGTTCGAGGCGGCCATCCCCATCTCCATCATCGCCGTCGGCGCGTCGGTCATCGCACGGCGCAAAGGTGCCCTGTCGGAGAATGTGCTGATACAGTCTATCGGTGCCAGCTCGGGCGTGGTGGTGGCCGGTGCCATCTTCACCCTCCCCGCTATCTACATCATCCAAGAGAAAAATCCCGGCATGGAAATCAATGTCAACTTCCTCCAGATTTTCCTCGCTTCCCTCATCGGCGGCTTCCTCGGCATCCTCTTCCTGATACCGTTCCGCAAGTATTTCGTCTCCGACATGCACGGCAAATACCCCTTCCCCGAGGCAACGGCATCCACCGAAATCCTTGTGTCGGGAGCCAAGGGCGGCAGCCAGCTGAAACTGTTGCTCATCAGCGGCCTTATCGGCGGTCTGTACGATTTCTTCATGTCCACCTTCCAGTTTTGGTCGGAGACCATCACCACCCGCATGACGGGCTGGGGCGAGCAGCTGGCCATGAACCATAAGTTCACTTTCAACATGAACGGTTCGGGCATCCTGCTGGGTACTGGCTACCTGATCGGTTTGAAATACGCCGCCATCATCTGCGCGGGTTCGTTCCTGTCGTGGTGGGTGATTGTGCCGCTGCTGGGACAGTACGGCGTCACCACCGACGGCGTGGCCATGAGCACGATGGACCCGAGTTTGATCTTCTCCAGCCACGTGCGCCTCATCGGTATCGGCGGCATCGCCATGGCCGGTATCCTCGGCGTCATCAAGTCGGCCGGCGTCATCAAAACTTCCATGAGCACCATCTTCAAGAAAAATAAGGGAGAAGCATCGGAGCAGCAGCAGCAAGTGCTGCGCACCCAGCGCGACATCTCCATGAAGATCATCCTCTTCGGCTTCCTCGGCTTGGCCGTGGTGATGGCCCTGTTTTTCGCCTTTGGCGGATTGCAGATGAATGTCACCCAAGTGATTGTCGGATTGCTGATTGTCTTCATCTTCGCCTTCCTGTTCACCACAGTGGCCGCCACCGCCATCGCTACGGTGGGCAGCAACCCGGTGTCGGGTATGACCATGATGACGCTGATTCTCTCCTCCTTCATCCTCGCCGCTGTCGGCTTGAACGGCACGGTGGGTATGGTCACCGCACTGATTGTGGGCGGCATCGTCTGCTCGGCATTGGCCATGGCCGGCGGCTTCGTCACCGACCTCAAGATTGGTTACTGGATCGGCACATCGCCCTACAAGCAGCAGTCGTTCAAGTTCATCGGCACGCTGGTGTCGGCACTGACCGTCGGTGGAGTGATCATGATTCTGTCGAAAGCATACGGTTATGATGCGGAGGCAGGCGGCTTAGTGGCGCCGCAGGCCAACGCCATGGCTGCCATCGTGCAGCCGCTGATGTCGGGACAGGGCACGCCGTGGATTCTCTACATCATCGGTGCCGTCATCGCCCTCCTCCTCGATATGATCGGCGTTCCCGCTTTGGCCTTCTCGCTGGGTATGTTCATCCCGCTGGCACTCAACATCCCGTTGCTCATCGGCGGTGCCATCGCATGGTTGGTGGGCAGCCGCAGCAAGGACGAGGAAGTCAACAAAGAGCTTAAGAACAAGGGCACTCTGCTGGCCTCCGGACTTCTGGCCGGCGCCGCCATCATGGGTGTCATCAGCGCCATCCTGAAATTTGCCGGGGTGAACCTCGCCACCACGCAGGCCTACCAAAATTCACCGTGGTTCAGCATCATCGCCATCGTGATGTACGTGGCATTATGCGCATACCTGATTTTGCATACCCTCAAAAAGGAACGGTAGAAACCGGCGGGAAAAACAATCATTTCCCGCATCATTAACGATATCGATACCACCATTCCGCCAACCATTCGGTTGGCGGAAT
The DNA here is from genome assembly GCA_045132235.1 of Bacteroidales bacterium. Taxonomy (GTDB): domain Bacteria; phylum Bacteroidota; class Bacteroidia; order Bacteroidales; family WCHB1-69; genus UBA1756. Next base: position 96,384 of record JBGURX010000007.1, on the reverse strand, counting down.
CTGTTAAAAATCCTTCATGTTATGATCCACACGCAGATCCTCTTCCAGCTGCCAGAGCTGGAAGGCGGCCTGGCGTTCCATATAGGTCAGGATGTTGGCCTTGGCGTTCAGGTCGTTGATTTTGCAGATTTCCTCTAAAATCTCGTCGATTCGCAGTTTGATATTGTTATCCATGATGTCGTCTTTTTTGGTGCGGCAAAGGTACGGGATTTTTTTCAATTTCCTCCCTTCACGGCTTTGATGAATTTTGCATTGTGTTGACTCCCGTCTTGAGCTATGGTGCGAAGGAAATAGGTTCCCTGCTTTAGGGGTGATACATCTATGCGCAAGGGGGAAGACACAGGTCTTTGCAGAACGAGTTTCCCATTAGAATCAAAAATCATGATAAAGGAAATGTCATTGTTGTTTTCCTTTATGGTAAGATAGTCTGTTACGGGATTTGGATAGATTACAAGTTCTTGATTTATTGTATTGTCGGGTATGAATGATGGGTGGGTTGCGGTGTCGATTACATACACGGTAACCGAGTTGCGGGGACTGACACACGACAGGGTATCCTCTTCGTAACGTCCTTCAAAATAATAGGTTACTGTATCAAAAAGAACGGGAGTCGTAAAATAGTTTCCAACGGCAAACGGTTCCGTCGCCGTGTCGGATTCGTACCAAAAAACCTCATTTTGCGAAAGGGCGACCACGGTGGTCTGCATCCCTTCGAGAATGTACTGGTCGTAGGCGACGGGCATCGTGACCAATGGCTGGAGTTCGACATTGTGCATCATACCTACCCCCGGACGGGTGGTGACGGTGAACGTTTCAGTCTGGTAGCAGGGTGCCGAAACCTCAACGGTGTATGTTCCCGCCATAATGGGCCGGTGGTAGGCTCCCAACGGCAGGTGCGAATACACTTCGGAGTGGAAGCGGTCGTGTCCGACCACCGTGATTTTGGCCTCCACGGGTTCATGCGTGACCGCGTCGGTCACTGTGCCGCCAAAGCCGTAGCTGGATTCCAGTGCGTAACTCAGCAGGGCGTCCTTGCTGTTGTCCCAGTATGTCTGCAGTTCATTGGTGTCGGTGACCACGTGCGTGTGGCTTATCTCCATTGTCACTTCGCGGCAGTGCTGGTAATAGGTCATGTAGTCCTGGCGGCTTCCCGACACGACGCTCCAGTCGCCTCCATCAATGACGGCATATCCGTTGCCATTGCCGTACATGTAGGAGGTGTCTTGCGCATGGCACAGGGTTGCGTAGTTCTGGCCCGTGTAGCGGAACCAGTCGGCATCGGCATGTGCGCGCTGGCTCGTCGTCCACGAATCCCACGGATAGTTGATCAGTTCCGCGCCGCAGTGGAAGTTCACCGACATAACAAAATGGAGGGGTGTCACCCAGTCGATGATGGCCTGCGTTTCGGGTTGGATGTTGGCTTCGGTGCCCAGTCCCGGCAGGTGCGGATAGTTGCGGTTCAGCTGCACGTCATTGTAATTGTGGTAGGTGGAATAACCTTCGCCTTGCCAGATTATATCGTTGGTCAAATGATAGGCACCGTCGGGGTTCTCGAGTGGGCAGATGTACAGGTCCACATTGTCCAGCAGTTTCATCACCGCCGAATCGCTGGTGGCGTTGTTCAGGATATAGTCCGCAAGGTGCAGCATCAGGTAGTAGCATACCACTTCGGTGCCGTGCATGCTGGAGGAGTACAGGAAAGCGGGCTTGGTCGTTGGCTGCCCCAGTGTGTTGCTGATGTGGATGCCGAAAAGGGAGTGGGGCAGGTCGGGGTGCGGCGTAACCGCCAGTATTGTGTCGATTTGGCACAAATTTGGGAATGTTTCCTTGAAATATTGCAGCAATTCCGTGTAAACACCGTAAGTCGGGTACTTGTTCCATCTGAACATTTCCTCCAAAGTACTGGCCATGTGGCTGTTGCTGACCTCTCTGTTCGCATACGAGAGGTCGGGCATACTTTCTCTTTCATTCAAAATATTTTCATCATCAGAAAAGAAAGCATCTCCCCTGTCCATCGTGATGCAAGTTTCCGGAGAAAAGTCCGATTCCCGGTTTCCGCTGCAATTATAGGTGATGGCATAGCAGTGCTCTCCTTGTGCAGCATTGTGGTCAATATACAAGGAATCAGCAACTTGTGAGGCAATCAGAATGCCGTCGCGATAGATATTGCAGGTGTGTCCGCTGGTGGTCGCGCCACGGATGGAAAGGTCATCCAAACAGAAGATGTACTGGTCGTACGAGATGCAATGGATGGCCACATATCTCGCTTGTGCCGGCACCAAGAAGGCGTATTCTGTCCATTCGGCAAAGGTGGTGATGGGGGCGCTGTGCAACGGAATGAAGCTGCCAGCTTGGTCATCGGTGATGGAATAGGCGGCAACAAACTGTTCATCAGGATATTGCGTGGAGAAACTGCGGGCAAAAAACGAGAAGGTGAAGGGTTCAGAGAAGTTCAGCTCCGGGCTCACGATCCAATCGTCGTTGCTCCTGTTGGAGTGAAAGGGACTGCCCAAGAACCGGTGACCTGAATGGGCTGTCATGGGATTGGGGGAGCCGCTAATGAGTTCGTCGTCCAGCACGATGAAGGCCATTTCGGCACCTTCGTTCAGGAAGTTCAACGAGCTGAATGCGTTCGTCGGAACACCGTCCCCGTCAATATAGTGCCACCCGATGGTTCCGGGCGAGTTGATGGCTCCGTATTCGTGGCCTTCCAGATCATCAAAGTAAAGCGTCTCGGCGGATTGGTAGGCATCGTCCCACGACAGACGAACCTCATTGCCATTCACTTCAGCTCTCGGTTCTGCGGGTGCGTTGCAGGGACCATTTTGGGGTTCCAACATGATGCCACTGGGCAGATGTATATCGTCAATCCACACACAGTCAGAACCTTTGCTTGCCGCTGAATTTCTTGTATAGCAGAATTTAAGAATGTGGAATCCAGAAGATATGGCATATTGGAATTCACTCCATTCGCCATATCCCGAGAGAGAGTCTTGTAGCTGGCCATCCAAATAGAAACGAAAGAATCCGCTGGTCGGTGAAGAGAAAATCTTTCGGAAATAGGAAAGGTTTCCGGCTTCAGTAAGATAGACGGGCAGTTGCAGTACGGATTCGGTGTTTTTGGTGTAATAGTTTCCGCTTCGTACACAATATCGTCCGCTATGTGCCCCTTCGCTGGTGATTTCCCACAAGTACATGGAACCAGGGCGCTCCCATTGGAGTGATGAGAAATCTCCTGACTCCCAACCCTCTTCAATCTGCGGTGGATCAACCTGTGCAAACAAAGTGCAGCTTAGAAAAAATGGGATGAACAATAAGTATTTTTTCATTTTCATGAGGATTTCTAAAGATTACTTCTTACAATCTTTCAGATCTTGTGAAAAAAGGTTAAAACAAAATTCGAAAAAATAGTGCGGCAAAGGTACGGGATTTTTTTCAAAAAAAATTTCCCACCTCTTCAATTTTAGTTGTATTTTTGCACTTCAATTTCTAAAATTATAAGGCAATGAATTTTATTGAAGAAATCATCGAACAAGATTTGGCGAATGGTAAAAATGAATCGAAAGTACACACCCGTTTCCCTCCGGAACCGAACGGTTACCTGCACATCGGCCATGCCAAGTCGATTTGCTTGAATTTCGGCATTGCCAAGAAATATAACGGCTTGTGCAACCTGCGTTTCGACGACACCAACCCCGTGAAGGAGGATGTGGAGTACGTGGATTCCATCAAGGAGGACATCCAGTGGCTCGGCTTCCAGTGGGCTGAGGAACACTACGCCTCCGACTACTTCGACCAGCTCTACGAGTGGGCCGAACAGCTGATCAAGGAAGGCCTCGCCTATGTGGACGACCAGTCGCAGGAGGAGATCAGCGCGGGACGCGGCGTGCCCACCCAACCCGGCACCGAAAGTCCGTACCGCAACCGCAGCGTGGAGGAGAACCTCGACCTGTTTCGCCGCATGAAGGCCGGCGAGTTTCCGGACGGCAGCAAAGTGTTGCGCGCCAAAACTGGCATGACCTCCCCCAACATGCACATGCGCGACCCCATCATGTACCGCATCCTGCACAGCCACCATCACCGCACCGGTGACAAGTGGTGCATCTACCCGATGTACGACTTCGCCCACGGCCAGAGCGACTCCATCGAGGGCATCACCCACTCCATCTGCACCTTGGAGTTTGAGATTCACCGTCCGCTGTACGACTGGTTCTGCGAGGCGCTGAAGATCCACCACCCGCAGCAGATCGAGTTCGCCCGCCTCAACATCAACTACACGGTGATGAGCAAGCGCAAGCTGATGCAGCTGGTGCGCGACGGTCATGTGATGGGCTGGGACGACCCGCGTATGCCCACCATCTGCGGTTTGCGCCGCCGCGGCTACACCCCCGCCTCGGTGCGCAACTTCGCCGAGACCGTCGGCATCGCCAAGCGCGACAACATCATCGACGTGTCGCTGTTGGAGTTCTGCGCCCGCGAGGACCTCAACAAGGTGGCCACCCGCACCATGGCCGTGCTCGACCCCGTGAAGCTGGTCATCGACAACTTCCCGGACGACAAGGTGGAGATGCTCAACGCGGTCAACAACCCCGAGAATCCCGATGCCGGTACCCGCCCGGTGCCGTTCACCAAGGAGCTGTGGATCGAGCGTGCCGACTTCCGCGAGGTGGCCGACAAGAAGTTCTACCGCCTCACCATCGGCGGCGAGGTGCGCCTCAAATACGGCTACATCGTGAAGTGCAGCCATGTGGACAAGGATGCCGACGGCAACATCACCGCCATCCACGTCACCTACGACCCCGAGACCAAGAGCGGCATGCCGCAGAGCAACCGCAAGGTGAAGGCCACCATCCATTGGGTGTCGGTAGGCCATGCCAAGAAGGCGGAGGTGCGCCTGTTTGAGCGCCTTTTTACCTCTCCCGCGCCCGATGACTGCGAGGAGGGCAAGACCTTCATCGATTACCTCAACCCCAACTCGCTCACCATCCAGGACGGCTGGATTGAGGAGGGGCTGACATTGGAGAATGCCGAGAAGCACTACCAGTTTGAGCGCATCGGCTATTTCTGCATCGACAAAGATTCCACCCCCGACAAGATTGTATTCAACAAGACGGTGAGTTTGAAACAGTAAGGGGAAACGGAAAATTGAGAATGGGAGAGTGAAAGGTGAAGACAACGCATGCGTTGTCTCAAGGGGTTGGATTATTCATGGGAATTGTATTACATTTGCTGGCGAAAAACGTACGGGCGAATAATGATTCGCCCCTCCAGCCAAACAATTCAACAAATAAACGATTCAACAAACCAACAAAACCATACCACCATGAAACCACAAACCCTTTTCAAAACCCTTCTTCTCCTCGTGCTGCTGGTAGCGGCGGGGATGTTGGTGTCGTGCGAAAAGCTGGAACAGGCGGAGGAACAGCAGCAGCAAGGCCCGCCCTCTTATGCTTCTTCTGATGTGGATTTGCAAGGTACATGGGATTGTATCTCTCTTGTGCCATCGAGTGACACCTGTTACCTTCGGGTTACCTTTTTCGAGCATTATTTTTCCACAGATAGCAAAGGACAGTTTTATCTGGAGCGTTTTGATAAAAATCCACAGTGGCCGTCTGGCGGTTATTTTCAAAGTTGGGTAAGATGCAGCTATTTGATTTATAATGGGAAATTCTATATGTGGAATCGCGAGTTACCTCCTGCCCAATGGACGGAAATGCCTTTTTATGCTAACATTCCGCCCACCTTCGATGCCTCTCTTCATGGAGACACTTTGGAACTGCAATGTCTGTTTGATCGCGAGAATTGTCCCAATGTGGATTTGCCGGAAGAAGACCATTATACCTTTGTCAAACTCAACAGATAAGCTATGAAAACATTGCGAAAATACTTTATTTTGATGCTGTTGGGTGGTTCTCTTTTCTCTTGTACAAAAGAAGAACCTATCGAAGAACCGGATACTCCGACAGAACCTTGTGCAATCTGTGGCACGTGGGAGTGGCAGGCAGAGCATTCACAGTCTATACAGCCCCAAGAGGGGGATTACCTCAGAATTACATTCAGTGAGCATAGCTACAGGGTGGAGAGCAACTATTTATATTGCTATGGAGATACGTGTGTTCAACATCTTTGTCAGTTTTACAACAATGAACAGGGCAATTATAAGATTGAGGATGGAAAATTCTACAGGTGGCATGTCACACCTCTCCCGAACTTTGCCGAGATTCTGTATCAAGAAGGAATTGGCCCCGTTTTTAATGTGACGATGGATGCTGACACTATGCGGTTGCAGTATCTTTTTTCTCAACCCCAATCTTTCTATCAATATCCACAGTGGTTTAAATTAGTGAGAGTGCGATGAAAATGATTTGTTTTTCCTCCAAAATATCGTATATTTGCAACCCATCCCCACTCTTCACTTTTTACTCTTAACTCTTAACTTCTTAACTTCTTAACTCCTTCGCCCCTCCAGCCAAACAAATCAACAAATAAACGATTCAACAATTCAACAAAACCATACCACCATGAAACCACAACCCACTTTCAAACCCCTCCTTCTCCTCGTGCTGCTGGTAGCGGCGGGGGGCTTCAGCCAGCAAGCGATGGCGCAGGAGGACAGTTGCATAGTGAATGTCGTCCGCACCTACATCAATGGGCGGCAGATACCATGGGACAGCATACAAGTGCATGTGGATTTCAATAATCCGAGGTTCTTTACAATGTATCCTCCCGATACTATTCTTGCCAATTGTTCCACAGGCATTCACGAGTCCTTTCCATCTGCGAGTTCCTCTTTATTGCAAAGCTATCCCAATCCCTGTCAGGGTGAGTGCCAGATGAAGCTGACAACTTGTACGGCAGGGAATGTGCATCTGCAGATCATGGACATGCAGGGCCGGCTGTGTTGCCAGCGGACTGGGTGGTTGTCGGCGGGCGAGCACCAGCTGTCGCTCACGCTGCCTTACAGTGGAATGTATTTCGTACAGGCTGAGACAACCGACGGCCGCAAGGTGGGCAAAGTGCTGTGCGCAGCAGGGAGAGGAAGTGGTTTTGATATCCGCATCTCATCTTCAACACCACAACTGATGGAGAAGGCAGAACGTGGCGGTGAAGGGCTGTTCAATGGGAGGACAGTAATGTGGATTACTGCCTATGTCACGTATGGGGGAAGGGTATTGAAAAAGACTGAGCAGGTGAACTATTACATCACAGACTGGTTGTATCCCTACGGCTCTGTCAACATCTTTTTTTCAGAGAGCGGCGATTGTGACGCATTCTCGCTTGCGGGGAAATCCTTTACGGTCGTCTCCGCTCCACTCACCTTGCCGACTATGGATCACCCCATCACGTATCGTGTAACCTTTGGTGATTCCACGTTCTATTCAGAACCGACAGAACTCGCACCCTATTCATCCCCCTCATGGTCATTTAGCGGCGAATACAAATATCGTTATTATCCTGAAGACTTGGGCGGATGTATTTGCATTGGGGACATCAATGAAGAGATGCCGTCTGAAAACCTTCCGTATTATGTGGTGACGCCCAATTATTGGATAAGAAAAGTTGAAATCATTTCTTGTGATGATTTTAAGGTTTTACGATACGATAGCGACTGGACTGAACGTAAGAATGAGTACTTTTTGAAAGAAGAATAATCCCAAAACCATGAAAACCATGAAGACAAACCCAATCATTAAAATTGCAACCCTTGCTCTATTGCTTATTGCAGGAGCGGGTATATTTCAGGCAAAGGCACAGTATCAGTCGTTCTTTGGCGACAGCCTCACAATATATAACGTACAAGGTATGGGAGTTAGCAAAGGCACATCGACTGATGACATTGAATTGATTCCTGGCAATACGTATGAGTATGGGCTTTTCACAAGAGACACTGTCAATATCAATGGACATCGCTATTACCGATTTTATAGTGAACATTGGGAATACTTGCGTGAAGACACTGCCACAGGTAGGATTTATAGGTTTGATCTTGATGCTGAGGAAGAGATTCTGACTTGCGACATGTCGCTATCCGTGGGAGATACATTCTGGATGCCTTTCGATAAATCACATTATTATGATAGTCGGCCCGTTCCCATTGTGGTGGATACAATTTACTTTGTCAATGGATTGAAGACCATTCAATTCAGAACAATCTATGAGTGTGGGAGTATGTGGAGTGATGCCCCGACGCCTTGTCCCACTCTTTTTGGAGTAGAGGCACATCATCACCCTATTATTTTTGTAGAGGGGATAGGTCCCAATTTTTCTCCATTCGGATGGCTGAATGAAGATTTTGAGGAGTGTAATGGAAGCTGTTTCACAGGAGAACAAGAGCTTCATTGTGGCTATGGACACTGGAATCCTTTCTTATTGTGTGTGTACAAAGACCGTGAGCTTGTTTTTATGTCGGATGCACAGATAGGCTGCTGGCAGGATAACAATATTTCCATACAAGAAAACCAGCCTTTGCCATTTTCCATTCATCCCAACCCCACCAGCCACACTCTGACGGCGGAAACCTCCAGCCCCATCCGCACCCTCACGGTGTACGACCTTGCTGGACGGGTGATGATGACGGCGGCGGGCGGGGCGAATAATCATTCGCCCCTACGAATCATGGATGTTTCATCCCTGCCCAATGGCATCTACCTGCTGCGTGCCGTCACCGACAGCGGCGTGCAGACAGCACGGTTCGTGAAGAACTGAAAATTGAAAACTGAAATGTTGGATTATTCGTGAGAAATATATTAAATTTGCAAGCGATAAAAAATACTTCTCCCACTCTCAACTTTTAACTCTCAACTCTTAACTTCATCCCCTCACCCAAACAAAACAACAAATAAACAATTCAACAAAACCATACCACCATGAAAACACAAACCCCTTTCAAAACTCTTCTTCTCCTCGTGCTGCTGGTAGCGGCGGGAGGATTCGGCCAGCAGGCGAAGGCGCAGTATCAGTCGTTCTTCGGCGACAGTGTAACAGTGTATCACGTTTTGGGAGACATTGTGTCCTATTGTACATCCCCCGATCCTACTTGGCTGCCTGGGGCTGACTATGATTATTGGTTTTACAAAAATCACACTGCTGTTATAAATGGTAATACTTATTATGCAATTCAGGGAATGGATTGTTTCTTGCGTGAAGACACCACAGCCGGCAGAATATATAGCTATAATCCAAGTTTTGACGAGGAGATGCTGACCTGCGACATGTCGCTAAATGTGGGGGACACGTTCTGGATGCCGTTTAAAAGGGCACATTATGGTGACATGCCCGTTCCAATTGTAGCCGACACGGTGATATATGTCAATAGTCTTAAAAACATCATTTTCAGAAAGACATGCGACTGCCCTCACCTGTATGCGGAAGATTACCATGGACACCCCATTGTGTTTGTTGAAGGAATAGGCCCCAGTTTTTCCCCGATGGGATGGGGCTCCGTTCATTGGATGCATTGTGATGGGGGCTATTTTTCTGCCGATAGTTCTCTCCATTGTGGCAGGTATTACGAGGATCATCCTTTCCTGTTGTGCGTGCATAAGGATGATGAATTGGTATATATGGCTGACGAACGAGCTGGATGTTATCAAAATGGCTATGTAGATGTGGCGGAAAATCCAAAGGTTGGTTTTGCACTAATCCCCAATCCGGCACGGAACCATCTCACCATCAGATTTGAAGGCCTCCCATCCAACTGCACATTGTATATTTCCGATATGTTTGGCAGAATTATGTTCATGGAAAATCTCACGGAGATGCGCACCAGTATCAACATATCCCATTTGCAACAGGGCACCTACATCGCCACCTGCATCATGGATAATAAAAAGTATAGTCGTAAATTTGTGAAAATCAGGTAAGTATAAAAACATATATTTGCACCTCGAAATCTTACTGCCATACCTAACTCCTTAACTCCTTCGCCCCTCCAACCAAACCAAATAAACAAATAAACAATTCAACAACCATCCCACCATGAAACCACCAACCCCTTTCAAAACCCTCCTTCTTCTCGTGCTGCTGGTAGCGGCGGGGGGATTCAGCCAGCAGGCGAAGGCGCAGTACCAGTCGTTCTTCGGCGACAGTATAACAACGTATAACCTTGCTGGCGAGTGTGTCTCGTATGATCCACTAGCTTTGGACGGTGCCTTTATGTATTACCCCACAGTTAACAGAGCGGATACAATTCGTATCGACGACAAACTGTACTTCCGTTCTAGCTACAACTGGGACACTAATCCTTCGTGTGTCAGAGAGGATACGACGACCGGACAGCTCTTTTGGTATTTTAGTCACAATGGTTATACGGCTGAAATTTGCATGTGTGACATGTCCCTGTCTGTTGGTGATACATTCAGGGTGTCATGGGACCCTTGGGTGTCAAAACCTATTGTTGCCGACAGCATTACATATATGAATGGGAAAAAAGTGATTCATTTTCGTCGTATCGACTGTGCGGAAATATATTATTGCGACCTTTTTAATGACTACGGCGACCCTGTTATCATCGACTTGCCCATTATGTTCATTGAAGGAATCGGTCCCACCTATGGTCTGTTTGGGCCAGATAGATGGTCGTATCAGGGGTGTGTGCTTTTATGCATGTACAAGGACGGGGAGTTTGTGTTCGCCTTGGACGAAGAGAATTTGGGTTGTGAACAATGGCCACGTGCAAAAGTCGAGGAGAGTAGGGATTTACAATGGACGGCCTTCCCCAATCCCTGCCATCGTTATTTGAACATCAGATTTGACGAAATGCCACAAAGCGATGGACTCCTGTATGTTACGGATATGGCTGGATGCGTTGTTTTTTCCCAGAAAGCGTGCAACAAGGATGTGCGAATTGATGTCCGTGACCTCTCCGCAGGAATATACACGGTGACATATATGGCAGCAGGTTCGAAAATCACAAAGAAAATCGTCAAAAGATAAAATGCCATGAGAAAGATACTTTGTTTGACTCTGATTTTCCCTTTTATATTCTGTGTTCATGCACAAAAACACAGCTGGGATGGGAATGGGATATCTCCCAACAGCAAATTCAGGGTGTTGAATATTTTTGTCAATGTGATTTACGATAGTCTCCCCGACAGGGACATTGAATCGAGTGCTGTATGGCCACGTGTTACAGATACTCTTCAGGAGGGAGTGAATGTCGCAGGGACAATTCCCAGCCATCTGCTTAATTTTATGGATACGGCGTATATACCGGGACAACTCCATGGCACCATCACCCGCATCTTCGGAGAGTCATCGTTCGACTCGCTCCAGATTGCCGGGGATTTCATTGTGGTGAATGTTCGGGAAAAGCGCGTGTTGGACAGCTTTCACTCTTTCCAATACAATAGTATTGCAAAAGCAGCAGTGAAGGTCATCAACGCGAACGGATTCCATACTGTCTATGGGCACGATGACATCAGCTATTACGATTACTTGAACAACGGGACATTCTATTTCACACAGGTGGTTTTCAGGAACATCTCTGACAGTTACGGGAATTTGGGGGCATGCTGCGGGTATAGTCTATCCTCACTAGATGGCGACAGCATTGTCATCAATGGAGTCTGGCATTTGCTATCCTCTCTCGGAACCATACAAAATGAGGGGGGTGTCGATTTTTCCCTCAATCCCACAAGTGTCATGACGCACGAAATCTCCCACAATCTCTTTGGAGACAACAATTTCCACACATCGGGCGGCAATCATCGGGGAAGTGGCAGCAACACTATGCCATCCATGACCATACAGGGTGGCTTCGGATTGATGGGTGGCAGCAACAGCGGGTTGGTGAGCTGCAACGGCTACGAGCGGTGGCGCATGCACTGGAAGCACCCCTCTTCCCCCTACTACATCGGCGCCCGCAACATTGTGAACAGCGGTTTCGTCAATTCCGATATCTCAAAAGAGGATGGGAACAAATGGTTTGTACTGCGCGATTTCGTGACCTACGGCGATGCGGTGCGCATCAAACTGCCCTACAAGGACAGCACCATCACGCCCAACCAGTACATCTGGCTGGAGTTCCACAACGTTGGTCACAACAACAAACTCGACTTTCTACAGTTTACCAATGATTCCAGCACCTGCCTCCACCACGGGGCATCCGGTATCTATGCTTACTACCAGATTGGACGCGATGTGTTGGAGTCTGAAAATAAAGATTCAATATGGGATGATGTCAACCGCGACAACCTGCGCATCATCAGCAACGAGGGTTTCTGGGACTATGTGCAATACACGCTTCCAGACTCCACGGATTTCGTCTGCACGGGATGGAACCGTGACACCTTCTACTATGTGCCCGAATACAGCAATGCCTTCTGCGGCTATCAGGATCAGGAGAATATGATCATGCCCAAGGGATATGACACTAATCTTGCAAGTACCTGCGACACGTTTTATATCACCCCATTCCGTGATGATAACCATAACTACACTCTCGAATACAAAATACGCGAATACACTGCGCACAATATGATAAAAAATGGGGCAATGATTACCCATAGCATCCCAAATCTTGGTGATTCTCTGGACGCATTTTCCACGCACCGCAAAATCAACATGGGAACCAATCCCAGCACATGTAATGCAAAAACTTGTTACACCTATAATCTTTCGGCACAAAAGCACCTTTTATTTGACAAGAACACCCAGTACAACAATACCACCACCTACCTCACGGGGCTGAGCATAGAGATGACTCCCATCAGCAATGGGGATCGGTGGCGGGTACTGGTGCGCTGGGACGACTACGACATTGTGGATGATGCCCGCTGGACGGGCAAGATTGTGCTGAAGGGCAGCGAGCAGGTGAACCTGACACAGGGATACAGCATCACCCTTGCGCAGAACCGCACCCCCGCCCAACAGTTTCGCAGCATAGAGAGCGGCTACTTTGCCGAGCCCACCAAACTCACCTGCGAGGCGGGCAGCCACTTCACCCAGCAGCCGCACTCCACCCTGCTGCTCACCGAGAAGAGCCGCTTCGTGCTCGACAGCGCGGCCGCCTACCACCTCGGCGACAGCGCACAGATACTGGTGCAAGGCGGCTCAACGTTCACCATCAGCAAAGGGGCCGACTTCACCGGCGGCATCGTCTCTGAAATCATCGTGGACAGCCTCTCCATACTCTACGTTTACGACACGGCGAAGCTGCGCCGCGAGGCCCGCATCATCGTCCGTCCCGGCGGGAAGCTCATCGTGAACGGCGGCACCCTCACCAACGCGTGCGATGGCGAGATGTGGCAGGGCATCATCGTGGAAGGCAACGCCAACATCAGGCAGGCTGCCCTCGCACAGGGCAGCGTCATCCTCACCAACGCCACCATCGAGAATGCCCGCGACGCCATCTGCACCCGCAAGGCAGGTAGCGACCCGTATATTGAGCATGCCGGCGGCATCATACAGGCCACCAACACCCTGTTCCGCAACAACCGCCGCTCCGTGGAATTCCTCTCCTACGAGAACCATACCACTGGCGGCGCCGTCACCGACAATGCCAGCTACTTCACCCGCTGCACCTTCACGGTGGACAACGACAACCTGTTCGCCGACAACGGCACATCTTTCCTTGAACATGTCTCCATGTGGGAAGTTCGTGGCGTGAAGTTCAACGGCTGCGCCTTCCGCAACGAGACGGGCAGCCACAGCGGCAAGGCCATCTACACCGAGGAGGCCGGCTTCATCGCGAAGCGGGTGTGCCCGCAGGTGTCGGAAACAGACCCATGCGCCTGCAGCGCCAGCGTCAGCGACACGGTGACGCGCTGCACGTTCAGCGGGTTCCATACCGCCGTGCATGCGGCCAACAACAACGCCAGCTACGCCGTCACACTCGACAACTGCGACTTCTCCGACAACTATAGCGGCGTGAAGCTCAACGCTGCGGACAACGCCCGCGTGAGTTTCTGCGACTTCGACCTGTCCGGATCGTCTTCCTACTATGGGGTGGAGCTCACCAACAGCACGGGCTATACCATCGAGAGCAACACCCTGCACTCGGAACCCTACAGCGGCAGTCCCTCTGCCATCGGCATCAGCGTGACGCACAGCGGCACGGCCGAGAATGTCATCCGCAAGAACGTGATCCGCAACCTGATGTACGGCTGCATGGCGGAGGACACCAACGGCACCGGCCTTAACGTCAAGCCGCGCCCCGGCCTCCAGTTCCAGTGCAACGACTTCAGGGACTGCTACTATGACATATTCGTGAGCAACGGTCGGATAAGGAGCGTGCAGGGGAGCGTGTCCGCCGGAGCCGACAACGACTTCCGCGATGAGATATACGGCAGCTTCCTGCTGTCCAACGCCGGTTCGTTCACCTACTGGTACAGTATGCCGGGTGCCCATGTGCCCTACAACACCACGGGCAGCGGCATCACCTTCAATGGCAACGCAGGCGCCAACAGCTGCGCCTCCACGCTGTGCGGAAACTCCATCCCGCCCGGCCCCGGACCGCTGCTGTCGGGCTATACGGCCATGCATAACGAGTTGTCGACCCTCGCCGCCGAATACGAGGCACGCGGCCACGGTGAAGAGGCCGACGAGGATGCCGCCGCCCTCTTGGACCAGATGTCCGACCTGTCGGCGCAGATGGGCGACCTTGCCCGTGCCGAAATCCGCAACATTCTGAACGACAGCGTGCCGGATATGGCCCTGCTGAAGGAATGGTACCAGGCCATCACGGCCGCCGCACCCGCCGCGGGCGACATCCCCGTGTCGGCCTATCAGCTGGCGGAGGTGTACAGCGAGGAGGGCGACCTGTCCGCCGCCCGCACGTTGCTGTCCGCCCTGCCGCAGCAGTTCAGCCCCGACGAGGCCGCCCGCAGCGAATACGCCAACTACATGTCCCTGCAGCAGCTGCGAGAGACAGTCGCCGGCAATTGGTACCTGATGACCGACAGCGACATCGCGGCCATGCAGCAGGTGGCAGAATACGACAACGGCCGTGCCGCGCGCATGGCGAAGGAGATCCTCTGTTTCTTCCACCATATCTGCTACGACGACGACCCGCTGTTGGAATTGGACGGCATCGGTGAACGGAACCTGCAGGGTGGACGCACGGATGGCGGACGCACGCTGTGCATCCCTACAATGGACGATGGTCTGGTCATTTACCCCAACCCCACCGGCGGCACCCTGACGGTGGAATCGGCCAGCCCCATCCGCGAAATCACTGTGTACGACCTGTCGGGCCGGGTGGTTGTTGAGGCGCAATGTTTTGCGTCCCCACAACCACAATACGCCATCAACGTATCATCCCTGCAAAACGGCCTCTATCTCCTGAAGGCCGTGACCGACAGCGGCGTGCAGACAGCACGGTTTGTGAAGAACTGAAAAGGGAAAACGGAAAATTGAGAATGGGGGTGGATTCTTCGTGGGAAATGTCTTACATTTGCAGGCGAAAAAAACGCCCCCACTCTTCACTTTTTACTCTTAACTCTTAACTTCTTAACTCCTTCGCCCCCATTGGTAGCGGATCAACAAAATTACATCCCATCGTCTGCAATTCAATTCCTTTTTGTACTTTTGCAAACTGTAAATTGAAAATCATCCCATTATGAAAAGAATCCTCACCACCCTCTGCATCGTCCTTCTGACGGGCAGCCTGTGCGCACAATGCACCTCGCCGGCCCCAGCCCCCACCGCCGACAGCCCCGCAATGGAAGCCTCGCCCAGCAAAGGAAAGGTCATCAAGATCACCCAGTCGGAATTCGCCAAGAAAATCTTCGACTACAACGACCCGCAGGCCGTATATACGGGCAAAAAGCCCATCGTGGTGGACTGCTACGCCGACTGGTGCGGACCGTGCCGCATGCTGGCCCCCACCGTGGAAGAACTGGCCGAACAGTACAACGGCGAGGTCATTTTTTACAAGCTCAATGTGGATAATGCCAAAGAGCTTTCCAAGGCTTTGGAAATCCGCTCCATCCCCACCATCCTTTACATCAAGCCCAACACCCAGCCCCAGCGTACCGTGGGCTATGTTGAAAAGAAAGAGCTGGAAAAGGTGATTGATGAATTTCTGTTGGAAAAATCCACAGAAGAAGACAGCGGGAAATAGTCTGCAATTGAGGGAAATTATTTCTTTAATCCTCTAAAAATCAAAGTTTTAATCTCTTCTTTGCGATGCTCCAAATAACTATTGATTTCATTGGGGTTTTGCAGGAACATGTCGCTGTACAAGGGCAGCGACAGGAAGGTGAACACCACTAACGAAATGACGTTGAGGGTTAAATCCATCGTTTCTATCGGACGGATGTTGCCCTTCGCCACCTCCTCTTTCACCAGTCTGTCCCATGCCGCGTAATAGTTGAGGTATTCCATGTTGGTGACAATGTTCATCCGCATGGCCTGCCGGCGCTCTTCGTTCATCACCAGCTCCGTCAGCAGGAAGAAAGGTAGCTTACGATGGTGTGAAAGCATGTCGAAGTAGTTGTCTATCAGTTTGGTAAGAGCTTTCCAGAAATCCATTTCCCCCTCTTCTTCCGTGCGGATGAACTGCAAAATCAGTTGGAATTTGTTGGTGAAAATCTGTTGGAAAAGGTTTTCTTTGGTGCGGAAATAGTAATGAATCAGCGCTTGGTTGCAGCCCACGCGCTTGGCAATGTCGGTGGTGGAGGTGGCGTCATATCCGTTTTCCATGAACAGCTCTTCTGCTGTCTGAAGGATTTTTTCCTCTAACTGTGAATTTTTTGCCATTTTTCTTCTTTTTAATGATGAAAGAATTAGGGATTCGGCATAGCCTGTTTGCAGTTCTCGACCATGAAGTGGAGGCGGTTGAAGACGTTGGCCTCGGAGGTGCCGCTGTCGAAGTCGAGGAAGAGCAGGTTGAGTTGCGGATAGACCTGCTTGAGCCGCTTTTCCACGCCTTTGGAGATGATGTGGTTGGCGATACAGCCGAAGGGCTGCAGGCTGACCACATTCTGGATACCGTCTTCGGCCAGATGGCAGATTTCGCCAGGCAGGAACCACCCTTCGCCGAAGTCGCCGGCGAGGTTCACCACCTGTTCGGCCAAGTGGGCATCCTCAAACACATTCGTCAGGGGACGGTAGAACGGGAACGGCTTGCAAATGTCGTTGAACTGTTGTATTCTTTTATATAAAATGTTGTAAACAAAGTCGTTGAGCCACTTTGGAAATTTCACCTCCTTGATGTTGAGGTCGCGGTTGATGTGGTTGTTGGCGAATCCGGTGGTGAGGAAGCCGATAAGCGCGGGCGGCACCACCTCCACGCCATGTTCCTCCAGCCAGTTGATGACGAACTTGTTGCTGAAGCCGTTGTATTTCACATAGATTTCGCCCACCACCCCGATCACCGGCACCTGCCGGGTAGTGTCGATGGCCGCCGTGAACTCGCGCACGGCCTCGCCGAGCAGTTGGCGCAACCCGCGCGGGTTGTTCGCTTCTATCAGCGGCAAGGCCTTCTCCGTGTACTTTTGCCGCAGCTGCTTCACACTGCCGGGCACTTTCTCGCGCACCACGGAGGCATGGTACAGTTTCGCCAAGCAGTCGGCATACAGCACCGTATGTGCCGTCACACTCAGCACTTTGCGCCACGGAATGGTGAAACCGGGCTGGTCGGCGTTCACCGAGGCACTCAGCGCCAACGACACGACCGGGATGTCCTGCATGCCGGCCGACACCAGCGCGTTTTTGATGAGCGAGTAGTAGCTGGAGGCACGGCATTGTCCGCCTGTCTGCGTCATGATCACCGCCACATCGTTCAGGTCGTACTCGCCGCTCAGCAGTGCGTTCATGATGGAGCCCACCACGATGGTGGCCGGATAGCACACCTCGTTGTTGGCATATTTGAGTCCCGTTTCCGCCGCCTGCTGGTCGCCGGTCGGCAGGGTAATCATGTTGTAGCCCGCCAGTTTGAAGATGGAGGGGAAGAATTCAGAATAGCCTTCGGCAAAATAGGGGCCGATGAGGGTGCGTCGCCGCTCCTGTCGGGTGTATTTGCGGGTGGTGACGTACGGAGCGGGGATGTTGGCGCCGCTCTCGTCCACCATGCTGTGCCGCTGGCTGCCCACCGACTCCACCAGCGAGCGCACCCGCAGCCGCAGCGAGCCGATGTTGTTCACATCGTCGATTTTCAGGATGGTGTGGTTCTTGTGGAAACGCTTCAGCACGGCGTTCACCTCGTCGAGGATGAACGCGTCGGGACCGCACCCGAAGGAGGTGAGCTGCACGAAATGGAGGTTGCGGTAGGGATGCTTCCCCACGAAATAAGCCGCCTTGAAGATGCGGTTGGGATAGCTCCACTGCGTCATCGCGTTGAGCTCGTTATAGACTCCCGCGCCCTTCACTGTCGCCGTGTTCTCGGTTATCACGTCGATGCCCATGTCGGCGATGGCGTGCGAGATTTTGTGCTCGATGAGCGGGTCGATATGGTAGGGGCGTGCCGCCAGCAGGATGACCATGCGCCCTTCGCGGATGGCGGCTTCCAGAATCTCGTTGCCGCGCTGTGCCAAGGCCGTCAGGTATGTTTGCTGCGCCTGCCGCGCAGCCTCTATCGCCTGCAAGGCCGTCTCTTTTTTCACTCCCAGCGATCGCAGATATTTCCAGCAGGAGCTGCGCAGCAGGCGCACGCTGCTGAAAGTGATGACGGGCGCATCGAAGGGCACTCCCGCCCGCCGTGCCGGGTCCATCGAGCTCTTGATGACATCCGAGTAGCCCGCCACAATCGGACAGTTGTAGCTGTTGCGCGACTTCTCATCCTCCTTGTATTCATATACCACGTAGGGGTAGAAAATCCGGTCCACCTTCTTGGCGATCAGGTCGTTGATGTGGCCGTGCATCAGCTTGGCGGGGAAGCAGATGTTGTCGGCCATGATGGCACGCAAGCCACTTTCATACAACGAGTTGCTGGAGGCGTTGGAGAGTACCGGGCGGAAACCGCATTCGCTGAAGAGGGTTCTCCAGAAGGGATAGTTTTCGTAGATGCCCAGTCCGCGCGGGATGCCGATGGTGGGGGCATCCGGCGGCAGCTGCCGTTCAGGTTTCCGGAACAGCAGTTTGTATTTTTCCGCGAATAGGTTCACGCCCTTGCGCTGCCCCTTCTGAATGTTGGAATAGACCTTCTCGCAGTTGTTGCCCGAGAAGAAAGTGTTGCCGTTCTGGAAATGAAACAGCTTCACGGTGCAGTGGTTCTCGCAGCCCGGACACACCTCGAACTCCGACTCGTAGCTGTTTGCGGAAATGAGTTCATTGAGATTCATCGACATCTTCTACTATTGTTTTTTGTTGAACATTCGGATTGCGTAAAGGGCTGCCCCGTAGGCGCCCATCAGTTCGGGAATGTCGGAGAAGGCCACCTCGCAGTGGGCCATTTTCTCCAGTGCCCGCACGATGCTGTGGTTGCGGAACGTGCCGCCCTGCACTACAATTTTCTCTCCGAGTTCTTCTATGTTCTTTAATTTCAATACTTTGAAAAGACAATTCTTGACGACAGAATAGCTGAATCCAGCGGCAATGTCATCCACCGCCGCGCCCTCTTGCATGGCCTGTTTCACCTTCGAGTTCATGAAAACGGTACAGCGTGTGCCGAGGTCGCAGGGGTGAGGAGCGAAGCACGATAGCTGGGCGAACTCAGCCACGGGATAGCCCATCATGTTGGCGAAAGTTTCTATGAATGAGCCACATCCCGACGAGCAGGCCTCGTTGATTTCCATGCGGCGGATGGAGCCGTTTTCCACAAAAATGGCCTTCATATCCTGTCCGCCGATGTCGAGCACAAAGCTCACCTGCGGTTCCACCTGCTTGGCGGCGGAGAAGTGGGCCATGGTTTCCACGATGCCGTAGTCGAAGTTGAAGGCGGTTTTGATGAGGTTCTCGCCGTAGCCGGTCACCGCGCTGGCTTGGATGTTCACATTCTCGGGGTGCGGCACCGACTGGTGGAGGCTTTGCAGCATGTTGCAGAATGCTTTGAAGCTGTCGCCCTCGTTGCGCTGGTAATCCGTATAGACGATGCGTTCGTAGCGGTCGAGGAGCACCAGTTTGGTGGTGGTGCTGCCCGAATCCACGCCGAGGAAGAAGTCGGCGGGCTGGTCGGCAGTGAGTTCGGCGCGGGGCACGTAGTAGATGTTTTCCGACTTGTACCAGAGGTCGTAGTCCTCCTGCGAGTTGAAAAGGGCGGGCAGGCGGTTGCCGATGGGGGCAGTGTCGGTAGAGCCAGCCGTGATCATGCGCACCAGCTCGCGGGTGGTAAGCACGCCGTTGGCCTGTTGGGGTGCGAGCAGGGCGCAGCCGGAGGCGGAGATGAGCTGCGCGTTTTCGGGCAGCATGCACTCCTGTTCCGACAGTCCGAGCACGCGGCGGAAATGCTTCTGCAGCTCCGGCAGGAAGGCGAAGGGACCGCCGCAGAAAAACACCTTGGGGGTGATGTCCATGCCGCGGGCCAGCGAGGCCACCACCTGCATTGCCACGGCATTGAACACCGAGGCGGCGATGTCGGCGCGGCTGATGTTGCGGCTCATCAGGTTCTGGATGTCGGTTTTCGAGAAAACCCCGCAGCGTGAGGCGATGGGATGGATGT
Source organism: Bacteroidales bacterium (assembly GCA_045132235.1). Taxonomy (GTDB): domain Bacteria; phylum Bacteroidota; class Bacteroidia; order Bacteroidales; family WCHB1-69; genus UBA1756. The sequence continues at coordinate 75,845 of JBGURX010000007.1, read as the reverse complement.
TCTCCGCCTGCGCCGCCAAGGCGTTCAGCTCTTTGGTCTCCACGTGAAACAGCATGGCGGTCTGGTCGATGAAGGCGCCGGTGCCGCCGGCGCAGCTGCCGTTCATGCGGATATCGGGTACTTTGCCCTTCTCGAAGAAAATCATCTTGCTGTCTTCGCCGCCCATGTCGATGAAGGTGCCCACCTCGGGGTAGCGTTGTTTCACCATCTCGGCGGCGGCCACTACCTCCTGTACGAAGCCCAGATGGAGGCGTTGTGCGTAGCCCATGCCCACCGAGCCGGTGACCACGAGCTGGAGGGGTACATCCCCCAAGGTGTCGAGTAGCCGGGCGGCGATGTCGGCCGCCGTGCCCTTGATGTCGGCCTGATGGCGCTGGTAGGCCGAAAAAACCAGCGTTCCGGCACTGTCCATCACCGCCACCTTCATCGTGGTGGAACCGATGTCAACCCCTACACGATAAGGGGTTTCCGTAGTATTTGCCATTGTTAATAAACCAGTTTAATAGAGTTATTAAAAACGGCGGCAAAGATACAATAAAATTGGTAAACACTTTGTTTTTTTGAGGTAATTCATTACCCTAAAAAAAGAAAGCGGAACAGCAACTGTCCCGCTTCCATCGCATACATTTTGCCAATTACTTGCACTCTATGCCGGTTTTAACGCCATTGACTTCCGCAACGGTGTTGTAGTCCGAGCATTTCATGTCGTCCTGGGGTTCGAAGACGTGTGCAGCAGAAACACCGCCAACCCATTGTTTGCAGTGGCATTTCTTGTCACAAGAACTGAATGCGCAGGCAAAGGCAACGCAAGCGATCATAACCAATAACTTTTTCATTGTCTTGAATTTTTAGGTGAATGAATTTGGAAAAAATAACGGGGCAAAATTACCATTTGCAGCGCAAAATTTAATCCCTCACAGCAGAAATGTGAACCCTCACAGAAAAAAATGTGATGAAGGTTGAAATGAACATTTTGCGTGGGGGGGGGGTAATATGTTAATAACCAATGTGTTATAAAATAACATTTTAAAAGGGTCCGTGAAGGGATAAATGTCGGTTTGTGAGGGGATAAAATGGCTTTTTGGGAAAATGGTGTGAGGGATTTGAGTATCTTTGCGTCCTCATTCAAATATTGCATCAATGAAAAAACACCTGAAAACAACTGCCATTGTTTTGCTGAATGTCCTGTTCTGCGCTATTTTTCTTTATTATTTTTCCACAAACTGCTGGCTGCGTCCATCGTCAGGCAGTCTTTACAAGGAAATATTCTCCGGTGTTCTCTTGTTGGCTTCGCTGTATATCAATTACTACCTGTTCTATCCCAAAATTCATCCAAAAAAATCGGGGATATATTGGCTGGCGGTGGTGGTTACTACTATGACAATTGCCGTGGTGGATTTTGCCATGGCTTATTCGTTTATTATTTCGAGGAATGCTCAACTTGTTGAATTGCTTGGTCCCTTTAATTTTTTCTCAAGAATCCTTTTCTTTGCTTTTGGCCGTAATCTTGCATTGAATTTCTTCCTTTATTTATTCAGGGAACGTCAGCATTTGCGGCAGTCATTGGAGAAAGAGACTAAGATTGTGTACGAGCGTGTCCGCATGCTGGATGTTGCCGACAAGGACAGCAACATCCATCTGGTGGCGATTGACGACATCTTTTATTGCCTCCAGCAGGGGAATTTTACCACGATTTACACCGTGCACAATGAAAAATATACCCGCTTGGGCTCCATGAAGCATCTGGAACAGCTGTTCGGCGAGGAGGAGTTCATCCGCATCTCGGCCACTGTCTTGGTGCCGTTCCAGTACATTCAGTCGTGCGAAGACAACATGGTGGTAATGAAGCAGATGCCGTGGCAGCAAACAGCCCTCATCACGTTCCCGATGGAAGCCCGTACGCAGACAGAGGTGACCGAAAGGATTGCTAAAGCCCTTTCGCAGAGGGAGGTTGTTTTGGACGAAAATAAAATCCAAGAGGCTCCCACTTCCTCCACCGCCAGACGGAAACCGGCATTGCCTTCTGAAGAAAAAGTCAGGGAGGTGCTCTCCTTCATAGAAGCCCATCCCAACTGCAATTCAATGGACATTGTTGCCGGAACGGATTTCTCATTGAGCACCGTGGAGCGCTGCCTTGCGGAACTCAAAAAACAAGGGACAATCCAATACACCGGTAGCAAGAAGCGGGGCGGCTACAGCAAGGTGTGATCTGGGGAAAAGGTGCTTTTTTGTAGAGACGTCATATTATGGCGTATCTATGACTAAAAGCTGTACCGCACACCCGCATTCACACTCCAGTCAAAATAGTTCCACACCCTATCATCCATATAATAGTAATCATAACCAAAGAGCATTCCATAACCAGGACGGAAATCCAGCTGAAGAGTAAGTGGAATATTCAGTTTATACTCCAATCCCAAGAGGGCATTGATGCCGAATTTTCCCAAATCAATATTATGAATATGGTCGTACGGAAACAGATGTTGATGCCATATATCCCAGCAGTACCCCAAGCTAACACCGCCCCCGGCAAAACCATACAGGCCGGACACAAAGTTGCCCTCGTACATGAAATTCGGATTTAGTTCCAGATCATAAATATGAAGGCCTCTGGCATTCCAATCACCATCGGTATAAGTGATTTTGGTACCCAAATCTACTTGAATGGCGAAATGGTCGGTCACAAAGGTCTTGTAGGAAATGGCTTGCATGGAGCCGACGGTGGCACCGATGCTGTGTTGATAAGGCGCTTGTGCATTCAAGCTGCCCACTATGCCCATCATGGCGAAAAGGGCTGCTACAAAAAACTTTCTTTTCATGATAAAACAAATTTGATGTTGACTAACCTTTCAATTTTCACCTTTCAATTCTCAATTCTCAACTCCCATTTCCCTCACTTCACCCTGAAATTCAATAGCCTGCGGTCCTCGATCCACCCCTCCAACCGGTCGTTGATGGCCACCTTGCCCACCCCCTTCGGCGTTCCGGTGAAAAAGATGTCGCCTGTCTTCAATGTAAAAAACTGGGAGGCGTAGGAGATGATTTTGTCAATGGAAAACAACATCTCGCCACTGTTGCCACTCTGAACCGTCGTTCCATTTAAATTCAAATGGAAATTGATGTTGTTGAGGTCGGTAAATTCTTCTTTGTTAATGAATTGGCTAATCACTGCCGACCCATCGAACGCCTTCGCGATTTCCCACGGATTGCCTTCCTCTATGCAAGTTTTTTGCAGATCCCGCGCCGTGAAGTCAATGCCCAACCCAATCTCGTGATAGTACTTGTGCGCGAATCTCTCCTCTATGTATTTCCCCACCTTGTCGATGCGCACCAACAGCTCCACCTCGTACTCCAGCTGCTGCGAGAACTCCGGGATGAAAAACGGCCGGTTGCGGGTGATGACCGACGAATCAGGTTTCAGAAACAGTGTCGGCACTTTCGGCACTTTGTGCCCCAGCTCTTGGATATGCGGTAAATAATTTCTTCCTACGCAGATGATTTTCATTTCTTTCAGTGATTTTAATTTTCAGATTTTGAGCCATATACCAGCTCTACAAGGTTGTAGAGCAGTAGGTAGTCAATCATGTTGACCTCGCCCGTGTCTTTGGTGCGCCATGGACAAAACAGCGACAGGCTGTGCCACGGCGGCGCGTTTCTCACAGTTTTTCCATCAGTGGTATGGGTGATGGCTCCGTCGGCCGGCGCCGTGTTGAGGTATGCATCGTAACGCTCGCGGGGCAGCAACTCCTTGCCCTCCTGTCCGTATAGCACCAAGTTGATGAGCGGAAGGTGCGGAAACACAAGCTCCTGCTGCAGGTCGGGACGGAGCTGCACAATCTTGTCGCAGTTTTTCACCAGCCACTTGTAGCAGTCTTTGCCGCTGCCCGCGTCGTTCATCACCGCCGACATCGACAGGATGCCGTACCAGCGGTAGTTGCCGGTCTTGGAGATGAACAGGTTGTCTTGCACGATGTTCCACGTGCCACGCCCCGCCGCCGCTCGTTTCATGCTGACCGGATGACCGCTCAGCATCTCACCTATCGTGGAATGCGCGTATTGCAGCCAGATAAGGTCCATCTGGGGTTGTATCTCGTTGCCTGTCACGGGATTGACAATCGACCATTGTACATTGTTTCCCTCTTTGTGCTGCATGAAAGAGACCATTTTTTCGCTTATCGCTGCCACTTTTTGGCATACTTCAGCATCATCCACCAGTTTTTGCACCAGTGCGAAACCGATGTAGCTGCCCCATGCCTGGTCCTGTGAGGGGGCGTTGCCTTTGGTGTCGATTTTCCCGCATTGCGATTGGTAGTCGCTGTTGATCCATTGCACCCCGAAGCGGGTGGTGTCGGCTCGTCGGATGTCGTCGCGGAGGTAGAAACCGTTGGGCTGCTTGAAAGTATCACAGCCCCAGCACTTTTCCGCCTCCAAATCCAATCGTTCGTACACTTGGAGGGCGCAGCGCAACTCCTGCAAAGTGGCCTCGGTGGGTTGGCCCTCCCGTTTCATACGGGCGTATTCGGTGGCCAGCAGTGCCACGTAGTGCCCTTGCCACCATGTGCCGTCGCACCAGTACCCCGTCACTCCGTTCCGGGTTTGATATTTCCGTTCCATCGGCAGGGAGGTTCCCTGCTCCATGCCATTGCTCGTATAGTACAGAAATTCAGTGCGTAACCGCTCTCTCAAGAGGTTGTATTTCTCTTCGTTGGAGAGGGTGTTTTGTGCGAAAATTTGGCATAAAACACTCCCCAAAATGACGATGATGAGTGCGATTTTTTTCACGTTGCTGTGCTATTTTTCTTCGTCGTAGATTTCGAGGTTGCTCAACTCTTTGCCGTTGATGTCGAGGCGGAGGAAGGTGAGTCGCAGGTGGTGCCCGAACCGTGAAGCGGACCCCGGGTTGATGAAGAGGAGGTTGTGGCGCGGGTCGTGCATCACTTTGAGGATGTGCGAGTGGCCTGCGACGAAGATGGTAGGATGTTCAGCTTCAATGAGTTTGTGTGCTGGGGTGGAGTAATAGTTGCCATTGCCCACAATGTGCATGAGGGCCACCTTATGCTGTTCGCAGGGAAAGACCAGCGATTCGGTGGTGCGGCTGCGGATGTCCCAGTCGTCGCAGTTGCCGTACACGGCGCGCACGGGAGCGATGAGGCCGAGTTCGTCCAGCACCTCTTCGCGGCCGATGTCGCCGGCATGCCAAATCTCATCACACGGTTTGAAAAAATCGAACAGTTTCGGGTGTACGTAACCGTGTGTGTCGGAGATAATCCCGATTTTCATGGCCTATTTTACGGCCACGGTCTCAATTTCCACCATCACACCCATGGGGAGGGCCTTGACGGCGAAGGCGGCGCGGGCCGGCGGGTTGGTGCTGTAGTACTTGGCGTAAACCTCGTTCATGGGTTTGAAGTTGGCCATGTCGCTGAGCAGGCAGGTCGATTTCACCACGTCGGCGAAGGTGTAGCCGGCCTCTTCGAGGATGGCGCCGATGTTCTTCATCACCTGTTCTGTCTGTTCCTCAATGGTTTCTGCGATCTTGCCGGTGGCGGGATCTACCGGAATCTGACCGGAGATGTAGAGCGTTCCGTTGATTTCAATGGCCTGGCTGTAGGGACCGATGGCCTTGGGTGCTTTGTCGGTGTGGATGACTTTCTTCATGATTTTTATGTTTTAAATGATTCGATTTTTTACTCTTAACTTTTCACTCTTAACTTTTTACTCTTAACTCTTAACTCTCTTACTCCCATCAAATTTGTATCCCATCGTGGCGAAGAAGAGGATGTAGATATAGCAGACGAACAGCAGCAGGTAGCCTTTTTGGTGTCCCACTTGTGGGAGTTCGCACAGTTTGCCGTATATCAGCGACATGACACCGCCGCCGGCGATAGCCATGACGAGCAGTCCGGAGGCCAGCTCGGTATGTTTGCCGAGGTCGTGGATGGAGAGCGGCCAGATGGCGGGCCACATGATGGCGTGGGCGAAGCTGAGCATGATGATGCAGGCGATGGAGAGACGGGCTGACATCGAGTAGGCTGCTACAGGGTCAAGGTCGGGCTTGAAGAGGTGGATGAATGATTGTGAGTAGATGGCTACAAAGGCCAAAACGATGGCGATAATGAGGTTGGTGACGAGTGCCTGCCGTTGCGAGATCATCTTCGGCACGGTGAGCAGTCCCACGAAGTAGCCCACGATGAGGGCGAACATGGCGTAGGTGGGGAAGTCCTTGCTCACGCTCTCGGCGATGTGGAGGTCGTTGCCGTAAGGGATGAGGTAGTCGATGGCGATGACTTCGGCGCCCACATAGAAGAAGATGGCGAACACACCCAGCCAGAGGTAGGTGTATTTTTTGGAGAAGAGAGAGTCGTTCTGTTCTCCCTCCTTTGTTTCGGTATTGATGCGGGGCAGTTTGGCCAGTTTGATGAAAACCACCAGCAGGATGAACACTGCGGTGATGATGATGTAGGGCAGGATGACCTGCTGGGCGAGATGCTGGCGGGTGGCTTCGGCGGCCTCGTTGGTCAGTACGCCTTCTTTCAGCAGTGCCAGCTCTTGGTCGAGGCCGGAGAAGAGGGCTTTGTAGATGGTGTAGATGCCGATGACACCGGCGAATTTGTTGCACACGCCCATGATACTGATGCGCCGTGCGGCGGTCTCGATGGGACCGAGGATGGTGGCGTAGGGGTTGGTGGCTGCCTGCAGCACGGTGAGACCTGCGCCCATGAAGAACTGGCCGGTGAGAAAGATGCCGAACTGGCGGGTGATGGCCGCCGGCACGAACAGGATGGAGCCGCAGGCCATGGTGAGCAGACCGATCATCATGCCGCCGCTGTAGCCCACCTTGCGGATGAGCAGCGACGCAGGGATGCCCATCACGAAATAGGAAATGTAGAAGCAGAAGGGGACAAACGAAGCCTCAAAGGTGGTGAGGTTGCAGGCTTCCTTCAAAAAGGGCATCACAATGCTGTTGACCCAAGTGATGTAGCCGAACACGAAAAACAACGTGCCGATGACAAATAAACTGAATGCGTATCTGTTCTTTTGTTCCATGGTTAATGATTTACGGCTGCAAAATTACAAAATTCTTACTTTATTTTAAACCCACTTTCTCCTTTTTCGTCAAAGTCATCGTTTTCGTTTTGCAACTAAATCTTTTTATTATGAAAAAAATATTGATTATGTGTCTGCTGGTCTGTTTTGCAGGCGCAACCATGGCACAGGGGCAGGTAGAATCTGCAAAAAAACAGAGCACACAGATTTCCAAAGAAGGGCATTCCAAATGCGGTTCGCAGGATTGCCAAGCTGTCATGAAGCTCAAGAAGGAGTATCTTGAAACCCATTTCAAATTGGATGAAAAACAGAAAGAACCCTTCTGGGAAGCTTTTAATGCGTATGCAAAAGCGGAGTTCGAGGCTTTTCAGAAGAGCCGCGAGATAATGCGTGAGGCGGGCATCGACCATCATGTTGCCCCCGACAGCATCCAGTATCTTTCCGATGATCAGATTATGATTTTGTATAAAACCCGTTTGGAGACGCGCCGCCAGCTGCTGGAGGCTGAGTCGAAGTTCCTCCAGTCCATCTCCAAGTGCCTCTCCGCAAAGCAGGTGAACGAGTACTATCAGCTGGACCGCAAGTTCAAACGCTCGGCAGCCAACCATAAGAAGGATGGCTCCTGCAAAGAGGCCGTACCCGCCGAAAAGGGGAAATGCCCCCAGAAATGCATGGAGGCCGCCCCATCCAAATCAGCCCATTAAGCCGAAATTACCGGCATTCGATCATTTCACTCTTATTGTTGGGCCCGTGTTTTTGCACGGGCTTTTTTATTTGTTTTATTAAAATATTGAAAATCAAATTATTATAATTAAAATTTCCCCATCATTCCCTCTTCAATAAAAAGTTATCAACAGCAAAATATTATTAAATAATATTCGTTATTTTTGCGGTCTATTTTATGTAAATACGTAAGTAATTGAAATATAACAAAATACATACTAAAATCAGCTCCTTCGCTGTCTTGTTGTTGGCAGTGATTTGCTTGTGTGGCTGCTCAACGCGGAAAAACACGCCCATCAATCGTGGCTTCCATAACATGACTTCGCGCTTCAATGTGAATTTCAATGGAAAGGAAGCATTGAAAAACGGCGAGGAGGAGCACGCCAAGCTCTGCAAGGACAATTACATCACCACGCTTCCCATCTATGTCTATCCTCCCAAAGAGGAACTTTCGACCATTTATCCCTCGATGGACCGCGTGATTGAGAAGGGGTCGAAGTGCATCTACAAGCACTCGATGTTTTTCAAGGGGAAGGAGTATGTGAAGAATATTGACGATGCCTACCTGATGATGGGCAAGGCCTATTTCTACAAGCAGGACTACCAGCAGGCGCAGCGCATTTTCAACTACATTCTCACCACCCACAAAAACGGCAATTGCGTGGAGGAAGCGATGATTTGGAATGCCCGTGCTGCCCTGCGGATGGGCTACTACGGGCAAGCGGAAGACATCATCAACGAGGCGCGCTACTATGTGGAGCCGAAGAAGTCGAAGAAGCTGAACCTGCAGTACGCCGCTGCCGGTGCCGAGTATCACCTCACCGCACCCAACGGCGACCGACAGACCGCCATCAACTACATTGACGATGTACTGAAAAACAAGCCTAAAAAACTCTTCAAGACTCGTATGTACTTCATCCTCGGTCAGTTGTATGAGCTGGAGGAGCAGCCTTCCATGGCGCACGACTACTTTATGTGGGTGTCGAAGCACAGTCCCGACTACGACTTGGAGTTCAATGCGCGCATGCATCTGGCCACCAACTACGACGGAAGTCCCGCCAAGCGCAGCCAGATTATCAAGGAGTTGAACAAGATGCTGGCGGAGGAGAAAAACAAGGATTACTACGACCAGATTTACTATGCTTTGTCGGAAATCGACCGCATTGACGAGGACACCACGGCACAGATGGACAAGCTGGCCAAGTCGGTGGCGGCCTATTCCAACAACGACTTCCAGCGCACCCATTCCGCGCTCCGGTTGGCTGAGCTTTACTTCGAGCAGGAAAAGTACCCGCAGGCCAAAGCCTACTACGATACCGCCACCGTTTCCATGCCCAAGACCTATCCCAACTATGCTGAAATCAAGCATAAGTCGCAGGTCTTGACTGAGTTGGTGGACAACTTGCAGGTGGTGGTGGTGCAGGACAGCTTGCAGCGCATCGCCAAGATGAGCGAGAAGGAGCGGGAGCGCTGGGTGAAGGGAAAAATCAACGAGTACAAGCAGGAAAAGGCCAGACGGGAGAAAGAGGAGCGCGACAAGGAGCTGGCTTTGCAGAGTGCCCTCGGCTATGCCAATTACAACAACCAGCTCAACAACCAAGGCAGTTCAGGCAAGTGGTATTTCTACAACTCCACCCTGATGGCGGCGGGTAAGACCGAATTCTTGCGCAAGTGGGGCAACCGTAAGCTGGAGGACAACTGGCGTATCAGCAACAAGCAGCAGCTTTCGTTTGAGGATATGGCCAACATGAACAACCCCAAGGCGGAGGGTGACGACACGGAATACGACGAGGATGGCAATCCGATTTTGAAGCGCGAGACCGACCCCGAGAAGGAGCGGTACTACACGCAGGATCTGCCGCTTACCGAGGGCGCGATGGACACCTCGAACCGGATGATTGCCGAAGCGTTGTATCAGGCGGCCATCATCTATCTTGACCTTCTCAACGACCGTCCCCGCGGCTGTGAGATGTTGGAGAAATACTATCAGCGGTTCCCTGATGCGGAGCTTTCGCCGGCGGTGCTGTACCTGCTGTATCTCAACTACAGCCAGATGAAGAACGGCAAGGCCGAGCAGCCCAAGGAAATCATCCTCACCAAATATGCCGATACCGACTATGCCCGTCTGATTCGCGAGCCCGACTACTACAAGAAGGTGGCGGCAGAGTTGAAACAGGTGGAGAATACGTATGAAACGGTTTATCAGGATTTCATGAACAAGCAGTGGCAAAAGGTGATTCAGACTTCCGAGCTGGCGATGCCCAATTGTAGCGACCGAGTGCTTCGTTCCAAGTATGCATACCTGAGAGCCGTGTCGGTGGGGCAGGTGCAGGGCAAAGAGCCGTACCGCAACGCCCTGCAGGGTGTGGTGACCGAGTATGGCGACCTGCCGGTGGCCGACCTTGCGCGGATTCTGCTGGCCGATTTGGAGCCTGAGGTCCAGCCGGTGACGCAAAGCAATGCGGATGCCAGTGCAGACAGCTCGGAGCCGCAGGGTGAATGCCCGTTCATCTTCAACGCCGACGAGTGGCACTATGTGGCGCTGATTGTCAATGTGCACAAAGTCAAGGTAATGGATTTGAAGGTGCAGATTTCCGACTTTAACAAGGAGTTCTATTCTTTGCAGAATTTGAGTCTCAACAGCTTCTATATCAATCAGGATGAGCAGATTGTGACGGTTTCGCGTTTCCGCAATGCCACGGCTGCAATGGATTACTACAACGGGTTGATCCGCAATGCTGTCTTCAATCCGTACCTTCAGGAGAAGAGTATTGTCGTTTACGCCATGGGAGCTGTCAACTACGGCATTTACTACAAACAGAAGGATGCCCGTGTTTTGTATGAAGAATTTTTTCAAAAGAATTATTTAAAACCATAAAACAAACATTAAGAGTATTATGAACAGACCTGAAGAAATGGGTGCCATGAATGGCACGAGAGTGAACACCATCGCCGCCGGTACCAGCCTGGTGGGTAACATTGAGGCCACCAGCGACTGCCGCATCGACGGTACCATCAAAGGCAACATCAACTGCAAGTCCAAAATCGTCATCGGCCAGACCGGTGTGGTGGAAGGCGACATCAACTGTGACGGTATTGAGATCGAGGGCCGCGTGAAGGCCAACATCAACGCTGTGGACATCATCTCCCTGCGTTCCACGGCAGTGCTGGCCGGCGACATCGCCTCCAGCAAGCTCGCCATTGAGCCGGGTGCCACCTTTGTGGGCAACTGCAAGATTCAGAACGGCAAGGCTGCCGCTGCTCCGCAGCCCCACGTTCAGCAGCCCCAGCCGCAACAGCCGCAGCAGAAATAGCATTTCATGAGTGGCAATAGGCAATGGGATGCCGGCGCCAGCTATGCTGGACTGGCCGTCCAGATGGGCGTCATTATTGCCATCGGCGCATACGGAGGTGTGAGGTTGGACCGCTGGCTCAACCTCTCGCCCCTTTTTGTCATTGTGTGCTCTTTGGCTTCCATCGCCCTTGCCATGTATGTGATGATTCACAAACTGACTCATAAAAAAGAGGAATAGCCGATGAAGAAAATGAAACGCATCAATTACAAGGTTCCCCCTTACGTCATCCACCTGCTGGTGGTCTCCATCATCGTGGCCGCGCTGTCCATTCTCATGCAGGTCGCCCTGCCGGCCTATTCCACGCCGGCGATGCCTTTCATTGTGCTGTTTTTCTTCATTGTCACGCTTTTCAGCCTCTATGTGGTGCTGCGCGACCAGTCGCAGCGCGACTCGCGGAAGTTCGTCTCCGGCTACATGCTCTCGCGCATCATCAAGTTCATGTCGTGCCTGCTCTTCCTGCTCATCTATTTCATTGCCTCCAAGGAGGACCGATGGCGTTTCGCCGGGGCATTCATGGTCATCTACCTCATCTTCGCCATCTGCGAGATTTTCATCCTCAAAAAGGAGAACAGCCGTTTGCAGGAGCTGAGGGATGAGGAAGCCCAGAAAGAAAAGGAGCGCAATGAGCACGGCCGACAAGAGTAAAATCCAGCTGATTCTTTCCGCCCTCTCCACTAAACCGGGCGTCTATCGCTATCTCGACGAGAGCGGCAAGGTGATTTATGTCGGCAAGGCCAAGAACCTCAAACGGCGCGTCTCCTCCTATTTCAACAAAAACCATGACTCCTCCAAGGTGCGGATGCTCGTCACCAAGATCCGCGACATCCAGACCACGGTGGTCGATACCGAGTGGGAGGCCTTGCTGCTGGAAAACACGCTCATCAAGGAGTACAAGCCCAAGTACAACATCATGCTGAAGGACGACAAGACCTATCCATGGATTGCCGTCACGAAGGAGGCATTCCCGAAGGTGTTTGTCACCCGCTCGCCCGATCGGAGCCGGCAGGAGGTCTTCGGCCCTTACGCCTCCGTGAAGTACATGAACGCCCTCTTCCATACGTTGATGGAGATTTTCCCCGTGCGTACCTGCAAGCTGTTCCGCCAGAGCGAACGCCCCTGCCTGAAATACCAGCTCCATCGCTGTCCGGGACCGTGCGCCGGCAAGATTTCACAAGAGGAATATCAGTCTAACATTCACAATATCATTGAGATATTAAAAGGAAATTCGCAGTCCATCATCCGAAAACTGCATGAAAAAATGATGGATTTTTCTGCGCAGATGGAGTTCGAAAAGGCGCAGGAGGTGAAAGAGAAGCTGGACATTTTAACACAATTTAAGGGGAAATCGGTGGTGGTGAACCCCGACATCTCCAACCTCGACGTGTTTACCATTGCGGAAGATGAGCAGAGTGCCTACGTGAATTTTATGAGGGTGATGGAAGGGTCTGTGATTCAGTCTTATACGCTTGAAATTGCGCATAAGTTGGAGAAGACCACGGAGGAGCTGCTGCTGCAGGGCATGGTGGAGCTGCGGGATCGCTTCGGCGAATTCAGCGCCACGGTGCTGCTGCCCTTCCTGCCGGAAGCCCAGCTGCAGGACATTGCCGTGACGGTGCCGCAGCGGGGCGACAAGAAGAAGCTGCTGGACCTCTCGCAGAAAAACGCGCTCACCTACATGTACGAGAAGAACAAGCGGCGTGACCTCGTGGACCCCAACCGGCGTGGACAACAGGTGTTGAACCAGCTGCAAAAAGAGCTGGGACTGCCCAAGCCGCCTACGGTCATCGAGTGTTTCGACAACTCCAACTTCCAGGGCGACTACGCGGTGGCGGCCATGGTGCAGTTCGTGAATGCGAAGCCCAACAAGAAGGAGTACCGCCATTTCAACATCAAAACAGTGGAGGGCCCTGACGACTATGCCTCCATGAAGGAGGTGGTGCGCCGGCGATATTCCCGCCTTATAGAGGAGGGGAAATCCCTGCCCGACCTCATTCTCACTGATGGTGGAAAAGGCCAGATGGAAGTGGTGCGACAGGTGGTGTGCGACGAGCTGAAAGTGGAGATCCCCATCGCGGGGTTGGCCAAAGACGATCAGCATCGCACCAATGAACTGTTGTACGGCTTTCCCCCTAAAATTGTGGGTATCAATGTCAAATCTCCGCTCTTCTACCTGTTGGCCTCCATTCAGGATGAGGTGCATCGCTTCGCCATCACGCACCATCGCAAAAAGTTTCAGAAGGGCTTTGCCCATTCCGATCTGGATGATATTAAGGGAATTGGCAAGTCCACCAAGGAGAAACTGTTGCAGAAGTTCAAAAGCGTGAAGCGCATCAAGGAGGCCTCGGAGGCGGAGCTGGCCGCGGTGGTGGGACCTGCCAAGGCAAAGACGATTGTTGAATATTTCAAATCCTCACATTAACATTTTTTAGTATGATGGTTGGTGTAGATTTTAAAGAATTTGGGAAGGAGTTGCAGCAGTTGGTTGGCACGCGGCGTGTGGTAGCGGTGATCGACCGCAGGGTGGAGGTGTTGTATGGAAATCTTTTCCCGTTTGAGAAGATTGAGGTGGTGGCGGAAGAGCGGCATAAGACGATGCAGACGGTTGAGGAGGTGATACAGAAGCTGTTGGAGCTTCATGCCGACCGCGACGTGCTGTTGCTCGGTGTGGGCGGCGGCATCACCACCGACATTTGCGGCTTTGTGGCTTCCATCTACAAGCGGGGCGTGGCGTGCGGCTTGGTGCCCACCACGCTGTTGGGCATGGTGGATGCGGCCATCGGCGGCAAGAGCGGGGTGAACATGCTGGGTTACAAGAACATGGTGGGCAGCATCCGGCAGCCCGAGTTTGTGGTCAGCAGCGTAGAGTTTCTGCGTACGCTGGGTGCGGCGGAGGTGCGGCAGGGATTGGCGGAGATGCTGAAGGCATTTTTGATCAGCGGCGAGCACTTCGAGGAGTGCGGCGCGTTTTTTGCCGGCAGTGGGGTGGGGGAGATGTTGGATGATGAGAGGAAGCGTGCGCAGCTGCTGGGTTATATCCGCGAGGCGGTGGGTGTGAAGGAGGCCATTGTGCGGGAGGATGAGCGCGAGCATGGGGTGCGCCGGCTGTTGAATCTGGGTCACACGTTCGGGCATGCGCTGGAGCGGTGCACCGGCATGTCGCATGGCGATGCGGTGGCGATAGGGCTGGTATGTGCGGCGAAGTGCGCGGGCAGTGCCGACAGCGAGTTGGTAACCAAGGTGCTGCAATCCTGCGGGCTGCCGGTGGAGGTGCCGGCGGGGGTGAGCCGTGCGGCGATGCTGGAGGCGATGGCGCAGGACAAGAAGCGCGCGGAAGGGCGTTGCCGTGTGGTGGTGTTGGAGCGCGTGGGCCGTGCGGAGGTGCGGGAGGTGGAACTTTCGCAGCTGCAATGGTAGGCACAAAAAAACGCACCGGCCTTGCGACCGATGCGTTTCCACTGATTTTCTACTAAAACATCGTTTAGTCTTCCTTTTCTTTTTCTTTGTTGAAGAACACGAACTGTCCGTCGTCGAGAGAGTCCACGGTGATGACGCCGTCTTTCTGCACGTTGCCTTCGAGGATGAACTTCGACAGCTCGTTGAGCACATTCCGTTGGATGACTCGTTTCAGCGGACGGGCGCCGTAGAGCGGTTCGTAGCCCATCTCCACCAGCTGGTCGATGGCATACTTGGTGAATTCCACCTGCAGGTTCTGCTGTGCCAGCAGTTTGTTGAGGTTGTCGATCTGCATGTTCACGATGCTGCGAATCTCGCGTTTCGACAGCGGTTGGAACATCACGATTTCATCGATACGGTTCACAAACTCCGGCCGCAGGGTCTTTTTCAGCATGTTGATGACTTCCACCTTGGTGCGTTCAAACACCTCCTCGTTGTTGTCGCCGTTGGCATCGGCATAGTTGTTCTGGATGATGTCGGAGCCGAGGTTGGAGGTCATGATGATGATGCAGTTCTTGAAGTCGGCGACACGGCCTTTGTTGTCGGTGAGCCGCCCGTCATCCAGCACCTGCAGCAAGATGTTGAACACGTCGGGGTGGGCCTTCTCAATCTCGTCGAAAAGCACCACGGAGTAAGGGCGGCGGCGGATCTTGTCGGTGAGTTCACCGCCTTCGTCGTAGCCTACATATCCCGGAGGCGCTCCGATGAGTCGGCTGACGGAGAACTTCTCCTGAAATTCGCTCATATCGAAACGTACGATGGCGTCTTCGGTGTTGAACAGGTATTCGGCGAGCGCCTTGGCCAGCTCGGTCTTGCCGACGCCGGTGGTGCCCATGAAGATGAACGAGCCGATCGGTTTCTTGCTGTCCTGCAGGCCGGCACGGCTACGGCGGATGGCGTCGGCGATGGCGCTGATGGCCTCGTCCTGACCGACCACACGCTTGTGCAGCTCTTCCTCCAGATGCAGCAGTTTCGACTTCTCGCTCTGCATCATCTTGCTGACAGGAATGCCGGTCCAACGCGACACCACGTCGGCCACATCGTCTTCACCCACCTCCTCGTCAATCATGGCCTTGTCGCCTTGCACGTTGACAAGCTCTTTCTGCAAACGCTTGATTTCATTCTCGGCGTTCTTGATGAGTCCGTAGCGCAGCTCGGCCACACGTCCGTAGTTGCCTTGCCGCTCTTGGTTGGTGGCTTCGAGTTTGTAATCCTCGATCTGTTTCTTGTTGGCCTGAATTTTATCGACGATGTCCTTCTCGGCGCGCCACTTGGTCTCCAAGGAGTTGCGCTGTTCATTGAGCTCGGAGATGGTTTTGCTGAGGGCAGTTACCTTCTCGGGCGAGTTCTCGCGCTTGATGGCCTCGCGTTCAATTTCGAGCTGTCGGATTTTACGTTCTATCTCGTCGAGTTCCTCCGGCTTGGAGTTGATTTCGAGTTTCAGTTTCGAGGCGGCCTCGTCGATCAAGTCAATGGCCTTGTCGGGCAGGAAACGGTCGGTGATGTACCGCTGTGAAAGCTCCACGGCGGCAATCAGGGCGTCGTCCATGATTCTCACATGGTGGTGGTTTTCATAGCGTTCCTTCAGTCCACGCAGAATGGAGATGGCGGAGTACTTGTCGGGTTCGGCGATGAGCACGGGCTGGAATCTACGCTCGAGGGCCTTGTCCTTTTCAAAGTACTTTTGGTACTCGTTGAGGGTGGTGGCACCGATGGAGCGCAGCTCGCCACGTGCGAGGGCGGGCTTCAAGATGTTGGCGGCGTCCATGGCACCTTCGCCCGACGCGCCGGCTCCCACCAAGGTGTGGATTTCATCGATGAAGAGGATGATTTCACCGTTGGAGTCGATCACCTCCTTGATGACGCTCTTCAATCGTTCCTCGAACTCGCCTTTGTACTTCGCGCCAGCGACCAGTGCGCCCATGTCGAGCGAGTAGAGCTGTTTCGACTTCAGGTTTTCTGGAATATCGCCGCTGACCAAACGGTGGGCCAAGCCTTCCACGATGGCGGTTTTACCCACACCGGCCTCACCGATCAGGATGGGGTTGTTCTTGGTACGGCGCGACAGGATCTGCAGCACACGGCGGATTTCGTCGTCACGGCCGATCACGGGGTCGAGTTTGCCCTTGCGGGCGGCATCGTTGAGGTTGGTGGCGTACTTGTTGAGCGCGTTGTAGGTCTCTTCGCTGTCCTGCGAGGTCACTTTCGAGCCTTTTCGCAGCTCGGTGATGGCCTGTTGGGTGCCCTTTTCGGTCACGCCGGCGTCTTTGAGAAGCTGCGACGTGCTGTCGCCGGCCATCAGGATGCCGTAGAAGAAGTGCTCAAGGGATACGAACTCATCGCCTTGCTGTTGTGCGAAGACGATGGCTTTCTGGAGGGCGTTCTGCGTGCCGTTCGACAGGTAGAAGTTCCCGCCTGAAACCTTCGGCAGACTTTTCAACTGCTTGTCGCAAACCTGCGCGACGATTTTGGGATCCACCTCCTGCTTTTTCAGAAGGTAGGAAATGACGTTTTCATCGGTCTCCATCATCGCTTTCAGGATGTGGCAGGTGTCGATCTGTTGGTGCTGGTTGCTGGCGGCAATCATCTGTGCCTTCGCAATTGCCTCCTGGGATTTGATAGTTAGATTGTTTAAGTTCATAGTGGTAAAAATTTTTGTTTGACGGCTGAATATTATGCAATAACTTTGCCAAAACAGAATATCTGACAAAATGTCATACTATTATTTTTTCAAAAAAAATAAAAAAACTGAAAAAAATCGTGTAAATTTGCACCCAAATTCTGAATATGAAGTATAATCGTATTTTGTTGAAATTAAGCGGTGAATCTCTGATGGGGGATGACGGTTACGGAATCAACTACGGTGCGGTGAATCATTTTGCCAGCGAAATCATGTCAGCGGTGGCGGAAGGCGTGCAGGTGGGCGTGGTGATTGGCGGCGGCAACATCTTCCGCGGTGTGAACGGCGCCACCAAGGGTTTCGACCGCCGGCAGGGCGACCACATGGGCATGCTGGCCACCATCATCAATTCGATGGCACTGCAAGGCGTGCTTGAGGAAAAAGGTGCGAAGGTGAAGGTGCTTACCTCTATGGCCATTGAGGGCATGGGCGAGAAAATCTATTTCAAGAATGCGGTGCGTTACTTGGAAGAGGGCTATGTGGTCATCTTCGGCGGCGGCACCGGCAATCCCTTCTTCACCACCGACACGGGGGCAGCCCTCCGCGCCGTGGAAATCAAAGCCGACCTTTTGCTCAAGGGCACCCGCGTGGACGGCATCTATACCGCCGACCCCGAAAAGGACCCCACCGCTACCAAATACACCACCATCTCCTACACAGAAGCCTACCAAAAGCACCTCAAAATCATGGATCTCACAGCTTTCGCCCTTTGTCAGGACAATGACGTGAAACTCTGTGTGTACAATGCCAACCAATCCGGCAACCTGCTCAAGGTGCTTCGCGACGAACCTATCGGAACATTTGTCAGCAACCAATAAAATTTTCATACTATGGCAGAAAACAGCAATTTAATCGATCCTCAGATTTATAAAAAAGCGAACCAAAGATCGCATTTCAAATTCCATTTGGCCATCTATGCATTGGCCATGCTGGTGATTTGGATTCTTTACATCTTCCTTTTCAGAGCAACCGCTCCCGACGCAAGCGTTGTGGATACCGCCAAGGATGTCATCAACGAGGGCATGACCTTCCTGAAATTCTCGGTGCTGGTGACCGCATTGTGGACGGTCATCGTGGTTTTCCATGGACTTTTCGTCTATAAATTCAACAGCTCGATGCTGGAGAAGGAGATCAAGGCTTTGCAAAAAGAAATCAAGGAGCAGGAAGAGAAGAAACGCGAGTTGTTGGCCAAGAGAAACAATTCTGAAAACTAATAGACATTATATTCATGAGCGAAGAAACGAAAAAATGCCTCGACCAGGCAAAAGAGAGCATGAACGGCGCCATCGTGGCGTTTGACAAAGATTTGCAGAAAGTGCGTGCCGGCAAAGCCAATCCGCAGATGCTGGAAGGCTTGAAGGTGGACTACTACGGCAACCCGACTCCGGTAGAGCAGGTGGGCAACATCAGCACGCCCGATGCCCGCCAGATCGTCATCCAGCCGTGGGAGCGCAACATGCTGCCCATCATCGAAAAAGCCATTCTGGCTGCCAACCTCGGCTTCACCCCGCAGAACAACGGAGAGTTCATCCGCATCGTGGTGCCCTCCCTCACCGAGGAGCGCCGCAAGGAGCTGGTGAAGAAGGTGAAACAGGAGACCGAGCAGCACAAGGTGACCATCCGCAACATCCGCCGTACCGCCAACGACACTGCCAAGAAGTTGAAAGACAACGGCACGCCGGAAGATGAGGTGAAGAAATTGGAGGCCGACATCCAGAAGCTGACCGACGACTCCATCGCCAAAATCGACAAGATGGCCGAGATGAAGGAAAAAGAAATTATGACCGTTTAATTTTTCATTTAATAATTTAAAAACAACAACTATGATTCCCGAAAATCTGAAGTATTCCAACGACCATGAATGGTTGAAAATGGATGGTGAATTTGCATACGTAGGCATTACCGCATACGCAGCAGAACAGCTTGGTGACATCGTCTTCGTTGACGTGACCACCGTTGACGAAACCCTCGAGCAGAACGAGGTGTTCGGCTCTATCGAGGCTGTGAAGACCGTGTCTGACCTGATGCTGCCCATCGGCGGTGAGGTTGTAGAGTTCAATGAAGAGCTCGAAGGCAACCCGGCCCTCATCAACACCGATCCCTACGAAGGTGGCTGGATCGTGAAAATCAAACCCACCAACCCCGCAGAGGCCGACAGCCTGATGAACGCTGCCCAGTATGGCGATTTCATCAAATAATTCCTTACACAGGTAAGACAAAAACGGCGGCTATTTGGCCGCCGTTTTTTTTTTATTATTTTCGTTTTTTTTTAAGCGTATTCAAAAAATAGTTGTATTTTTGCACCATGAAAACTTATTTATTAACCTAAATGTTTTTATTATGAAAAAAGTTTTATCATTTGTTGCAGCTTTATTTGCTGTTGTTGCATTGAATGCACAATTTACTGTTAACTTTGATGACAGTAACATTAGCGGTTGGACCACCAACGATGCTGATGGTGATGGTTATGGTTGGGTGCTTGCTTCTGAATCAGCTGGCATCTATTTCGTGGAAGATGCTGATCTTACAGGTTCAGGCCATGAGGCTTCCTACGACATGATGATGTCAGGTTCTTATAGCAACGTTGTTGGTGCTCTTACTCCTGACAACTACTTGTTCACCCCCAACCTCACTTTGAGCGCAGGTGCTACCCTCACTTTCTGGGTTACTGCCCAGGATGCCAGCTATGCCGCTGAACACTATTCTGTTCTGGTTTCTACAACTGGTACTAATATTGCTGACTTCACCACTGTTTTTGAGGAAACTTTCGCCGCTGGTAAGGCTCAGGCCACATGGCAGGAGAAAACTGTTGATTTGAGCAGTTATGCTGGTCAGAATGTTTACATTGCATTCCGTCACTTCAACTGCACCGACCAGTTCGTGCTCAACTTGGATGATGTTACCGTTACTAATGCTACCGTCAATACCAATCCTGGTGTTGGTATCGCAGAGAACAACAACACCGTTTCCATCTTCCCGAATCCTGCTACCACCGTTCTGAATGTGAACGCTGAAGGTTACAACACTGTCGAAATCGTGAACCTCCTTGGTCAGACCGTTTACACCGCTAACGCTACCAGCAACATGCAGATCAACGTCAGCAACCTCAACAACGGCGTTTACTTCGTCCGTATGAACGGCGAAAACGGCACCGCTACCCAGAAATTCATCAAGAAATAAGGATTTCTTTAATTCTTGAATTTTACAAAAAGTAGGGCTGCCACAATGTGACAGCCCTACTTTTTTTACAAAAAAGAACGGCGAACCTTTCGGTCCGCCGTTCTTTGAATAACCGCAAATTCGGTTAAATGGTGTGGTAGGGTTTCAACAGGCCCTTGCCGATCTCCACTGCCTCTTCGTTCTTGGGGATGAGGTGATGGTGACGTTCCGGAAGGGATTTTTCCAAACCCTTGTGCAACATTTCGGGGGTGACCAAGGGTTTCACCTTGAGGAAACCGCCGAGGATGATCATGTTGAACAGCTTGGAGATACCCAGCTCGCTGGCCTTGTCGGCAGCGGCCACCTGATAGATGTTGATATCCTTGCGGGTGGGATGGTGGGAAATTCCGTTCGGGTCGTAAATCAGCAAACCGCCAGGTTTCACTGCTGACTCGAACTTGTCCATAGACTGCTGGTTGAGGATGATAGCGGTGTCGAACTGGTTAAGGTAGGGGGAGCAGATGCGCTCGTCGCTCAAAATAACCGTGACATTGGAGGTGCCGCCACGCATTTCCGGGCCGTAGGAGGGAAGCCAGCTGACCTCCTTGTCCTGCATGATGCCGGCGTATGCCAAAATCTTACCCATTGAGAGTACGCCCTGGCCGCCGAAGCCTGCTATAATAATTTCTTCTGTCATTGTTTTTGAATTTAAGGTTATTATTTACTTCTCAATGAGAAACGGGTTTCATTGGGTTGGTCGAAAGTGGCCACGCGCTGTACGAAATTCGGGTCGAACTTGCCGTCCACCTTCATGTCGCCGAGCGGGAAGTATTTGAGGGTGTTCTCTTCCATCCACTTGTTGGCCTGTACGGGAGTCATCTTCCAGCCGGAGTTGCAGTTGGAGGTCACCTCCACGAAGGAGACGCCCTTGTTGAGCTTCTGGTTCTCGAAGGCCTGACGGATGGCGCGTTTGCACTTGCGGGCCAATGCGGGCGTATAGACAGCCTGACGGGTCACGTAGTAGGTGCCGGGCAGCTGGGCCAGCATTTCGGTAAGGCGCATGGTGTGTCCCATGATTTCGGGGTCACGGCCGTAGGGGCAGGTCACGGTCTCCATACCCTCGAGGGTGGTGGGAGCCATCTGACCGCCGGTCATACCGTAGATACCGTTGTTGATGAAGATCATGGTGATGTTCTCGCCGCGGTTGCAGGCGTGCATCACTTCGGCGCAACCGATGGAGGCCAAGTCACCATCGCCCTGGTACGAGAACACGAAGGTCTCGGGACGGAGGCGCTTGATGGCGGAGGCGCACGCCGGTGCACGACCGTGGGCGGCTTCCACGAAGTCAACGTCGAAATAGTTGTAAGCCAGAACGGAGCAGCCGACGGGTGAGATACCCACGACATTGTCCTGGATGCCCATCTCCTCGATCACTTCGGCGATGATTCTGTGAACCACACCGTGACCGCAGCCGGGGCAATAGTGCATCGTTGCATCCGTGAGGACCGGAGTGCGTTTGTACACCAAGTTTTCGGGTTTGATGATATCTTCTCTTGTCATAATTTCAAGTACTTTAATTATTTAACCATTTTTTTCAAAGCATCGAAGATTTCGACGGGGGTCGGGATGACGCCACCGTAGCGGCCGTAGTGCTCGACGGGCACGTTGCAGCCAACGGCGAGTTTCACGTCTTCGATCATCTGACCGGCGTTCATTTCAACGCTGAGGATCTTCTTCATGCGGCCGCCGATTTCGCCAACGGCTTTGGTCGGGAAGGGCCACAGGGTGATCGGGCGAACCAGACCGACCTTGATGCCTTCTGCGCGAGCCAGCTCGATGGACTTCATGCAGATACGGGCTGCGGAGCCGTAAGCCACGAACAGGTATTCAGCGTCGTCGCACTGGATGGCCTCGTAGCGTGCGTCTTCTTCCTCGCACTTGCGGTATTTGGCCTGAATGCGGTCGTTGATAGCCTCCTGCTTGAGGGCTTCCAGTTCAAGAGAAGTGACAATGCGGTGGGTGCCGGTGGAACGGTGACCGGTGGCAGCCCACGGGCAGTTCTTTTCAATGTATTCGTTGGTCCAGCGCGGCTTGTAGTCGTCCACCATGACCTTTTCCATCACCTGGCCGATGACACCGTCGGAGAGGATGGCGACGGGGTTGCGGTATTTGAAGGCGAGGTCGAAGCCGAGTTCCACGAAGTCGTACATCTCCTGCACGGAGGCGGGAGCGAGGGTGATCAGGCGATAGTCGCCGTGACCGCCGCCCTTGGTGGTCTGGAAATAGTCGGACTGTGAGGGCTGGATGGTGCCGAGACCTGGGCCGCCACGAACGACGTTGACACAGAGTGCGGGCAGTTCAGCGCCGGCGATATAGGAAAGGCCTTCCTGCATCAGGGAGAAGCCCGGTGAGGACGAGGAGGTCATCACTCGTTTGCCGGCAGCGGCGCCGGCATACACCATGTTGATGGAGGCGAGCTCGCTTTCGGCCTGCAGCACAACCATACCCGTGGTGAGGTAGGGTCTTTCGGCCATCAGGTGCTCAAGAACCTCGCTTTGAGGAGTGATAGGATATCCGAAGTAACCATCGCAACCGCAACGGATGGCGGCTTCCGCAATGGCTTGGTTACCCTTCATTAATTTTAATTCTTTTGCCATTTTGAAATTGTTTAGTTGTTAATTGATTTTGATTCTGGTGAAATTGAGGGACTACTCCTTGGCGCGATAAACTTCGATAACGCCGTCGGGGCAGATCACAGCGCAGCTGGCGCAGCCGATGCAAGCGTCTTCGTTCACCATTTCAAGGTAATTGTAACCCTTCGCATTTACATGTTTGGAAAGTGCGATGCACTGGTTCGGGCAGCCCGTGATGCAGACCGCACAGCCTTTGCACTTTTCCGTGTCAATGACTAAAGCTCCTTTAAATGCCATAATGTTTAGAATTTAAGTTTTTTAATAGGTTGATTATCAATATTTTGTTTTTTCACATAATACGGCCGCTAAAGTACGAAATTTTTTTGGAATAATGTTCGTCATTTGAAAGATTTGTTGATTTTGGAGGGCAGATTTCAGGGGGATGTCCGTCCGACGCAATGCCTGCATCTGTTAGGGGTGTGTCACTAATGGAAACGTCCGACATAGATGTAGGGCTGTCATATTATGGCAGCTCTACAAACGCAGGATTTGTGTGGTGGGGAAATCTCAGGCAGCAAATCTGCAGGCGAAACCATTATGACACCAGCATTTCCGCGGGGATGTCCAATTTGGAGAAGGCGAACAGTTTCTTGCCCAAATCCTTCAGCGAGGCACCGATGTGATATACGGTTGCGTCGATGATGAGGAAGCGGTCATGGTAGCGGGACGATTCTTCAATAGTGATGGGCGGGTACTGCTGGTTGTGTTTGGCTAAATCTGTCGCCAGCACGGGCGACACTTTCCGTGTGATGATTCGGGCGGGAACATGGGCGTTTCTTTTCGATAGCAGGAGCAAAACAGATTCGTCAATGTAATTGTCAATCAGCACGATACTTTCCTTTGCTGATTTGATAATATCGGCGGCAAAGACGTAGGCATCAAAGATCTGTCCATCGAAAAAGATGCCTTGGGTGGGTGGCAGGGCGGTGCGGACGAAGAAATTGATTTTCTGATCGTGTTCCGAAACACGCTGCTCCAGCCTTTCAATCCGTTGGTTGACAGCATATCCACGGATGATGTAATCTTTCAGCACCGAGTTGGCCCAGCGACGAAATTGAATGCCTCTTTGCGATTTTACGCGATAGCCGACCGAAAGAATGACATCCATATTGTAATAATCAATATCACGAGTAACGAGGCGCTCTCCTTCCTGCTGAACTGTCGCAAAATTTGCGACAGTTGGAATTTCCCTCAACTCTTCCTTCAAGGCATTGTTAATGTGCTTTCCGATGGTCTTCACATCACGATCGAACAAAAGTGCCATTTGTTGACGGTTCAACCACACCGTTTCGTTTTCCACTCGCACCTCCAAAGAGATGCTCCCATCTGGCTGGTAGAGAATGATTTCATTGTTGTTCATGGTAAAGGTTATATTAGAATGGTTGAGTGATATTCAGCCCGCAAAGATACAACAAAATTGAATATTTTGTTAATATTAAAACATCAAAATTCACATATGGGTCTCTGACTTAAAGGTATTCCTCATACAATTTATCTTTCAGATATTCCTCAACACCATGTTTGAATATTTTCCCACTATAACTAATAAAGATATTTTCATCTGTTGTTTTCTTCTGATTTAGTAGTTGCCATGGTGTGATTATTGTTTCATGGAGCATGTCTTTTACCACACATTCGATTTTAACATCATCACGTAAATAGGTATTAATAATTGAGTTGATGTGCGGGTCTTTATAAGAAAAACCAAAGGAAAAGAATTTGTCGCAATTATTACAATCCAATGCAAATGAATTGAACCCAAAGTTAAATGGTTCTGAAAAGGCTCTCTGCGTTTTTGAATATCCGACAATGATTGGCGCAAAAGAAAGGTATTCGTTCGGATTCCCGCCAAGATTGTTTTGCCCGATTGATGAAAAATAGTTAGTTCCATTTATGTTAAAGCATGGTCTCTTGCTATTGTAGTCGAACGACAAATATCTGGAACCGTGTAAATTGAAATACGTATAAGGAGCCTTGTGGAATCGTTCAAGGTCATTGTGAAAGTATAGCGGATTATAATCGTTGGATTCACATTTAGCATTCGAAAAATCCATCTCATCATCATCCCACGTGTTAGATGATGAATTATCATTTCGAGAAAACCAGTCAAATTCTTTGTCTGCACCATCGGTTACTACTTCTGGTAAACCCTCATCAAATTTAATATCTTTCAGAATCCGAGGCACAATTCTATCGTAATTGATGGTATAGAATTTTAGATGATAATCCTTTCTGATCAGAGATTCAACAAATTGTACGAAATTATTCTTTTTTTCTGAACAAACTTTTTGAGGAGTATTTGAATTGTCATATCTATATATTCTATTCAGAATAAGGCACATACAATGTTTATACACACTCAATAAATACTCTGGTACACTTTTACCCACGGAAACACCTTCGTGTTCTATGAGTTCAGTAAAACACTTTTGCAGATAGATGGCAGGCAAAATAGACGCATAATCTACTGACCGATTTTTCTGTATAGACGATACATTGTATTGGCAAAGTGATTCTAACGATGCAATGAGCGTTTCAAAGTTCACTGGATTCGGTCCATAATAATTTCTCAAAGCAATTAGCAGTTGAGAAATGAGTTGTGATTTCAATACACCACCATTGTTTGTGTAGGGATGGTCTTCTATCCTTTGCAATAATTCGCTGGATGAAGGTCCGCCAAACGGAATAGCAAATCCAGAACCCAAGAGAATAACAGCTGTTTTTGTGTTATTTTCTTTCATTTTTTTGTTTTAGAATTTATAGATAAACGACAGAAACACGAATATTAGTCTTTCACACAACGAACGGAACATGCTCCATCCTTTCTGAGAAAAGACCTCTCCACAGTTGGAAAATTATGGCTGAGATAGTATTGATGGGCGTTGTTTTCATTGTACTCATAATACACGGTAGTAGTCCAAAATAAAGTACTTGCACCTATAGGACGATAGCTGCCATCGTGGTAACCAGAGGGTAGAGCAGAGAATCCTGTGGCGTTATTCGTACTCTGATTATTGCCAACCGTGCAGTTCCCGTTATCGACATCCCATCCCACAATGGTCGCTAACGATTTAGCAATATATGTGTTGTCATTCCCGCACGCATATTCGTTCTGATTACCTACATAGTTCGCAAGTTGGTTCCATTCTGCATCGCTTGGAACGTGCCATCCGTCCGGACAAATACCTTGAATACCACTGGGATTAGTACTGCTGGAAGTTTCCCCGTGCATTGCAGCAGTCCAGTTGTACCAGTAACCATGAACGGGGACATTACTTTCGTTATTACCTGGAGCATAGCGGTAGGGTTCAGTATAACTAGCGTGACTACCAGCTGGAAAAATCTCCGTATTATCAGCGTACTTGGTTGTTCGTAAGTTTTCCTTCATCCAACATTGATTGCCAATTTGAACCGTGTTATAAACATTTCCATCGATATCGGTGAGTGTGGCATTACCTGGACACGGCTGGCCATCCTGTGGCGTGTCGGCATTTGCCGTAGTAAAATTCACCTCGCTGCCATAGCCTACGCCAATGCTATTGATGGCAAATGCACGCACGTAGTAGGTGGTCTCTGGCAGAAGACCATTCAATATATCTGAAAAAGAGCCGATGCCCTGTCCGATATGGATGCAGTTGTCGGACACTGTCGGCATTGAAACCGTGCTGTAGCAAATGCCGCGGTCAAAGACGTTTTCTTCTCCATCAGAGATGACATTCCCGCCTACAGTGGCAGAAGTGCCTGTAATGTTGCTGACCGCAGCGGTAGTAACCGATGGAATAGTATGTACCACCGTCGCAAACACCAGCGCAAACGTCTGTGAGGCACCTTGCATCTGTGAAATGCGTTCGCTTTCATATTCAATTCCGTTAATCGTCGCATACCCCACGTATTCCATCATGTCGCCGAAATTAAATGGGTTGTTGGTATTGCCGCGGGTTCCAGATTTGGGTTGTAGAGGCGCAAAATTTTGCGCTTCTACAACCCCCGCGTATTCAATGCCATCGCCATTGCCACCGCCATTGTTCACCATTTTGATGGACGACGTTTTCCCGTTTTGTCGGGCGGTCATCACATACGTGCCGGCGGCCGACAGGGTGACGCGGAATTGGTGGGTGCCCAATTGCGTACGCACGCGGTGCGTCCCTACAATGCGCCCGTTCGCATCTGCGATTTCCAACACCACCATCCCTGCGTCGGCCACCGTCAACAATACATTAGTGGTACCGTCAAACGGGTTGGGATTGTTTTGCGACAGGACAAAACCGTCATAGTTGGTATATTCGTCAATGCCTGTGCCGTTCTGCATGGTCAGAGTGGTGTCGGGCCAATAAATCGTTTCCTGCCATCCTTTGGTCAGGTTGGTGACGGTCACACGGTCCAACTGCACCCGAAGGTTGTTGGCATCTTTTCCCGTAAAGGTGAGGGTAACGGTTTGTGCCACCATGCCTATCGGCAACAGAATGGCGCACATCAGTGAAAATAGAATCTTTTTCATATTTTTGTTTTTATGTTTGTACTACTTGTCTTTCAGTTCGTTATAAACCATTTTCGCTTTTCATCACAAACACAAAAAAATCGTGAACTTCTGTTATTATCCGAGGTTCTGGACAACCCTACCCCAAAACAAGAAAGCCCACGGATATCACCGTGAGCGTTCTTCACTTCTTGCTGGGGTCAGAGAAATTGTCCAGATTTCCGTCCACAAAGAAAGCGAAAACGCTTTATGTCAGTGTGTTGAGACGGTGCATGCACCGTCTTTACTCATTTTTCTATTCTATAGGCAATTGGTTTTGGTGGATAATTTTATTTAAAAGTAAATGTTTTTCAGCCCGCAAATATACGATAAGAATCTGAATGTGGAGAGGCCAATGGCAGAAGAAATCAGCGTAAATGATATTGAAAATGAGAAGGTTTTTTCGCTGTCAGGCAACAATTTTGAGGTTTTTCAGTTATATAATATAGTGATGCGTAAAATTTTTTTCAAAATTTTGTAACATTGGTCTATAACATGCGTAAGAGACAGGTGAACAACAAAAGGAGAGATCCTTTACGTATCATTAAAGGTTAATGGTTATCAACGGCGATGTGATATCGCCGTTGTTTTTTTGTGTATTTTTGCAAACTGAAATTTTCAACATAAGATTATGGCAGATAACGAAATCAGAAACGAGATTTCCCAATTAGGCAAATACAACCTCATCCACCATCTTACGGAAGAGGTGAAAAGTGCCAACGAATCGACGGTGGCCGGCATCGGCGACGACGCAGCCGTGACCCGCTCCGGCAGTCAACTTACGGTTACGGCTACCAAGCTGTTTGTGGAGCACATCCATTTCGATCTCTCCTACTTCCCCCTCAAGCACCTCGGCTTCAAATGCGTGACGGTGGCCCTCACCGACGTGCTCGCCATGAACGCCGTGCCCAGCCAGATTGCCCTCTGTCTGGCCGTGTCGAACCGCTTCTCCATCGAGGCGGTGGAGGAGTTTATGACGGGGGTGCGTGCCTGCTGCCACTACTATCATATCGACATCGCCGGCCTCGACATCACCTCCTCGGCCACCGGCCTCGCGGTGAGCGTTACCGCCATCGGCCACGTGGAGGCACGCCGCCTCACCGCCCGCAGCGGCGCGGCAGAGAACGAGCTGATATGCGCCACCGGCGACTTCGGTGCCGCCTACACCGGTCTGCTGCTCCTCCAACGTGAGAAGCAGATTTTCGAGGCCACCCAGGTGAGCCAGCCCCACTTCGAGGGCTACGAGTACCTCCTCGAACGACAGCTCAAACCCGAGCCCCGCACCGACATCATCGAGCTTTTGCGCAAGCAGAAGGTCATCCCCACCGCTATGACCGCCGTCACCGAAGGCATCGCCTCCGCACTGTTCCTGCTCTGCCAGCGCGACAGTCTCGGCTGCACCATCTACGAAAACAAGATTCCTCTCGCACAGCTCACCTTCGACACGCTGCGGCAGCTCAAAATCGTGGCCACCACCGTCGCCCTCAACGGCGGCGAGGACTACGAGCTCCTTTTCACGATACGGCAGGCCGACTACAACAAAATCAAGGGTTGCAGCGAAATAGCGGTCATCGGCCACATCGACCGCAAGGACTCGGGCCGCAACCTCATCACCAACGACAACAAGCAGATTGAGCTGAAGGCTCAGGGCTTCATCGAAAAAGAAAAGTAAAGGATGGAAAAAATCATCGTCATCGAACCGCACCTCGCCGTCGGCATCTACGGGAAAAACAACCGCAACATCGACCTTCTCCGCAACATTTACCCCACGCTCAAGCTCACCGCGCGCGGCAACGAGCTGAAGGTGAACGGCACCGACGAGGAGGTGGCCACCTTCGAGTCGCGCTTCGAGCTGCTCACCGCCTTCTACGACCATTTCGAACGCCTTACCGAAACCGATATCCTGAACATCACTGCCAACGAAGACGAGCATTTCTTCCTGCTTGACAAGGAGCAGAACGGCACCGATGTCATCCTGCACGGCCGTGAGGGGAAGGTCATCAAGGCCCTCACCCCCAATCAGAAGAAACTCGTCAAGAGCTTGGAACACAACGACATGATATTCGCCATTGGTCCGGCGGGTACCGGCAAGACCTACACCGCCGTGGCCCTCGCCGTGCGGGCGCTGAAGAACAAGCAGGTGAAGCGCATCATCCTCACCCGTCCGGCGGTGGAGGCCGGCGAGAACCTCGGCTTCCTGCCCGGAGACATGCGCGACAAGCTCGACCCCTACCTGCAGCCCCTCTACGACGCCCTCCGCGACATGATGCCGATGGCCAAACTCGTTGCCTATCTGGAAGATAAAACCATTGAGATTGCGCCGCTCGCCTTTATGCGCGGCCGCACCTTGGACAACGCCTACGTCATCCTCGACGAGGCGCAGAACGCCACCGAGAGCCAGCTCAAAATGTTCCTTACCCGCATGGGCAAGAACGCCAAGTTCCTCATCACCGGCGACATCACCCAGATCGACCTGCCGCGGCACCAGCATTCAGGTCTCGTGCAGGCCGGCCGTATCTTGCGCGACATCAAGGGGATAGAGTTCATCTATTTGGACAATGCCGACGTGGTTCGTCACCATCTGGTCACGAAGATCATCCAGCGGTACGAGAGCTGGGAGGCGGAGAAGAAAGGAAATACAGAGGCTTAATTTTTTTGCAAAATTATTTATGATAAAAAAAGTATTTTTAATTTTAATTAATATATTGATAATCAATATATATGCTTGGGCGTGCGACACAACGAAAATCGACCGTGCGAACTGGCAAATCATATATGTGGATAGTGAGGAGCTGAATGGAGAGGGAGCCGACAACGGTCATGCCATCCACTGTCTGGATGGCGATTCCACCACTTTTTGGCATACCCAATGGCAGAATACGGTTCATCATTATCCGCACGAGATTTGGATTGACTTGGGTGAGACGCACAACATCAACGGTTTCAGCTGTTTGACGCGGGGTAATAACACCCGTAACGGCCGTATCAACCAGTTTGA
Source organism: Bacteroidales bacterium (assembly GCA_045132235.1). Classification (GTDB taxonomy): domain Bacteria; phylum Bacteroidota; class Bacteroidia; order Bacteroidales; family WCHB1-69; genus UBA1756. Next base: position 45,220 of record JBGURX010000007.1, on the reverse strand, counting down.
GTTCTATATCACCTCCGACACGGCCGACTGGGGCGCGCCGCAGAGCATGGGCTTTCTCGTTTACCCACAGCCCAACAGCGGTATGCAGCAGACCGCCGAGGTCTATTTCGGCGCCGTGGAAGGTCGCTATGTGCGGTTGGTCGGTCTCAGCAGTGTGGCTGGCGACAACTATACGATGATTGCCGAGCTGAATGTGTATGAAGATACCGCCTGCGCACCCACAGGGATGCGGAATCAGGTGATTTACACCACTCCTATCGAGCGGCAGCTCTCCACCAACCCGCCTATCGTGGTGAGTGCCACTGCATCGTCAGGATTGCCATTACAATATAATATAGTAGAGGGTCCTGCTACCATATCCGACAGCCTCGTCACCCTTACGGGCGAGGGCGGCATCGTGACGGTGCGTATTTCGCAGGCCGGCGACTCCGCTTTCTACCCGGCGGAAACGATGCTTTCGTTCGAGGTCATCAACCTCAACGATTATTCTCCTGAAATCCGTCCCAACATCACGGCTATGTATCCGTTGGAGATGCCCCGCCTGATGCCTTACCTGCTGCATACCACCACCTCCATTGCTGAGTCGGAGTACCTTACGGTGGATGCGGTTACTTATTCGATTGATGGAGAGGATTTTGCTGGTGTGAAAGAGGGAAACGATTTCGCCTTCTGGTGGACGCCTAATGCGTATGGAACCGTTCCCGTCACCATCACCGCCACGGCCTCTAACGGCAACACTACCTCCGAGACCATCTTGGTGGAGGTGACCGACCAGATTGCCGACCAGATTGTCACCACGCTCGACAGTGCCATCATCGACTATGGCAACTTGGGCATCCGCACCTATACGGGTACCTACACGCTGCCGCAGTTTGCCGCCGCCTATAACCAAATCACGGCATACCTGAATGTGTCGTGTCCGCCGCTGAGTGGCGGTTGCGACGACTGGGATAGGTTGGCTTACGTGCAGGTGAAGGACCCGAGCGGCAAGTGGGTGGAGATTTTGCGCTACATCACGCCTTACGGCAAAGCCTGCAGCCACTATGTGGATGTAACTGATTTTGCCTCCCTCCTGCAAGGCGATGTGGATATTCGCATGTTCATCGACACGTGGGGCACTGGCGGCTGGCAGATCCGGCTGGACTTTGAGTACATCGCCGGTGAGCCGGAATATGACTATACTGACGTGGAGGAATTGTGGCAGGGTTCGTACAACTTTGGCGATCCCGCCAACCTGCAGCCGTTGGATACGGTGACGGTGGGCATCTTCCACGAAGCCCGCGAGGCCCATATCCGACTGACGACCACTGGTCACGGCTGGGGCGACAACAACACCGGCAATGCCGCCGAGTTCTATCATGCTGTACATCATCTGCAAGTCAACGGCGAGGATACTTTTGAGCAGGATTTGTGGACCGACTGTTATCCGAACCCCGACGGGTGCAACAACCAGAGCGGCACCTACAAGTACGATCGCGCCGGATGGTGCCCAGGCTCCATCTCACGTCCTTACATCTACGATGTCACGCCCTATCTGTGGCAGACTCCTTTCCAGCTCTCCTACATCTTCCAGCCTTCGTATATGGATGAGTGCCACCCGCACAATCCCGACTGCGTGACGGGCGTTACCTGCTCCGACTGCAATGCCGGTTCCAACCCCTTCTACCGCGTTTCATGTTACCTCATTCGCAGCACCAACACACCGCGAGCTTTGGGTAATCATGATTATAATGCTCCGCAAATTGTTGAAAATGAATATATTTTCACCGCATATCCGAATCCTTGTACGCAGAAATTCCGTCTGAATTTCAATACCGAAATCAACGAGCGGTTTGTGTGTACGTTGGTGAATGGGGGAGGGGAGAGCCTCCGTACCTATTTCTTCAATAGCAGTCGTGAGGCCGAACAATATCTGTTCGATGTCTCCTTCCTGAGCAAAGGGATTTATTTTCTGAATGTCTATACGAAATACCAGTCTGGCGTTCAGAAGATTATCGTGCAATAACGATTTGTAGAGACGCGATGCATCACGTCTCTACATGCCAATTTATCCCTTTTTTTAATGGGTAAAAATTTTGTGGAAAAATATTTTTTTCAAAATAATAAAGCAAAAAGATTTTTTTGTACTTTTGCCGCCCGAAAATCCGATTATTATCTAACGATAAACAAATTAAGAACCGGGGCGTATGGGTGAAGATGCGCTCCAAAACAAAAAATTGAAAATGAACACATTAAGTTACAGAACGATTCCTGCCAGCGAGAAAATCGTGAAAAAGGAATGGGTTGTCATCGATGCAGAAAATGCGGTCGTTGGTCGCCTTTCCACCGTCGTCGCCCGCATCCTTCGCGGTAAGACGAAGACTTATTATTCACCCCATTTCGATTGCGGTGACAATGTCATCATCATCAACGCCGAGAAAATCCGTTTCACCGGCAAGAAGATGACCGACAAGGTTTACACCCACCACACCGGCTATCCGGGCGGTCAGCGTCATCAGTCTCCCCGTGAGCTCCTCAGCAGAAACCCCATCCGTGTCATCGAACACGCTGTGAGAGGCATGCTCCCGAAGAACAGACTGGGCGACCAGCTCTATCGTAACCTTCATGTTTATGCAGGTCCCAACCATCCGCACGAAGGTCAGCAACCCAAATTGATTAACATTAACGATATTAAATAGCAATGGAAGTCACTAATACAATCGGAAGAAGAAAAACCGCAGTTGCCAGAATCTACATGCAGAAAGGCAGCGGCCAGATCACCATCAACAAGCGCGATTACAAGGAGTATTTCCCGCTCGGCACCCTCCAGTATGTCGTCACCCAGCCCCTCCAGATCACCGATCTCATGGGCCAGTATGACATCAAGGTCAACCTCGACGGCGGCGGTATGTCCGGCCAAGCTGAGGCCCTCCGTCTTGCCATCTCCCGCGCCATTTGCGAGCTCTATCCTGATTTCCGCCCCACCCTCAAATCCAAGGGCCTCCTCAAGCGTGACCCCCGTATGGTGGAGAGAAAGAAACCCGGCCAGCCCAAGGCACGTAAGAGATTCCAGTTCAGCAAACGTTAAACATCGGATCATCAATTTATTATTAACCAGTTTAGTATCGAAACTGTTGAGACTTCATTCGAACTACTCATCAGTTGATTAATGAACGTAAACAAATTAAAAAAATGGCACAAGTAACATTTGAGCAACTTTTGGACGCCGGCTGTCACTTCGGACACCTGAGAAGAAAATGGAACCCCCACATGGCTCCCTACATCTTCATGGAGAAGAACGGCATCCACATCATCGACCTTCACAAAACCACCGAGAAATTGGACGAGGCTTGCGCAGCTGCCAAGCAGATCGCCAAATCCGGCCGCAAGATCCTCTTCGTCGCTACCAAAAAGCAGGCGAAAGACACCGTGGCCGAACTCGTAAAGACAGTGGGCATGCCTTACGTCACCGAGCGCTGGCCCGGCGGTATGCTTACCAACTTCTTCACCATCCGGAAGGCCGTCAAGAAAATGGGTGACATCGACAAGCTGATGGAAAGCCCCCAGTTCGACAAGATCTCCAAGAGAGAGAAGCTGCAGATCCAGCGTGAGCGCGCCAAACTCGACAAGAACCTCGGTTCTATCGCCGACCTCTCCCGCCTGCCCGCAGCCGTCTTCATCGTCGATATCCTGAAAGAGCACATCGCAGTGGCTGAGGCTCACCGCCTCAACATCCCCACGCTCGCTATCGTGGATACCAACTCCGACCCGAACCTCGTGGACTTCCCCATCCCCGCCAACGACGACGCCTCCAAATCCATCTCCGTGATCGTGAAGGCTGTGTGCGACGCCATCGCCGAAGGTCTCGCCGAACGCAAGATTGACAAGGACAACGCCGCCAACGACGACATGGATGAAGAGGCCGCCGAATTCACCGATGAAGCCAACTACGACGATGACGAGAAACGCGAGGGCAGAACCCGCGACGGCGTCAGAAAAGTGAAGGATGTGGCTGAAGAGGGTGAAGATGGTCAGCGTAAAAAACGCCCCACCATCAAGAGAGGTCCCGTCAAAGCCGGTAGCACCAAGAAAAACTAATTTCGTTTAACCATTTAATATTTATCAATATGGAAATCAAAGCAGCACAAGTCAATGAGCTGAGAAAAATGACCGGTGTCGGTATGATGGATTGCAAGAACGCCCTCGTGGAAGCCGAAGGCGATTTCGACAAAGCTATCGACATCCTCAGAAAAAAAGGCCAGAAGGTCGCCGCCAAGCGTGCTGACCGCACCGCCGACCAGGGCCGCGTAGTGGCTAAGGTCAACGCTGACAGCACCAAGGGTTACATCCTCGTGCTCAGCTGCGAAACCGATTTCGTGGGCAAGAACGCCGAGTTCGTCGCTGCCAGCGAGCAGTTCATCGACCTCGCCATGGCCGCCAACGCCAACACCCGCGAAGAGGTTCTCGCCCTCAACGTGGACGGCCGCACCATCGCCGACCATATCTCTGACCTGATGGGCAAGACCGGTGAAAAGATTGAGCTCCCCGCCTACAACGTCATCGAGGCCGCTCACGTCACCGCTTACAACCACATGGGCAACCGCCTCGCCTGCATCGCCGGCTTCAACATGCCCGATGTCTATGAGGCCGCTCACGAGGTAGCCCTCCAGATTGCCGCTATGAACCCGATCGCCCTCAATGCCGAGTCCATCCCGCAGGCCACCATCGACCACGAGTTGGAAGTGGCTCGCGAGACCATCCGCCAGGAAGGCAAACCCGAAAACATGGTGGAAAAAATCGCTCAGGGCAAGCTCAACAAGTTCTTCAAAGAGAACACCCTGTTGGCTCAGGATTACTACGCCGACAACAAGATGAGCGTGACCGACTTCCTCAAGAAGACCAATCCGAACCTCACCTGCACCGGTTTCTACCGCCTGCAGCTCGGTGCATAACCGAAAGAGGAATCCTTACACGAAGGCCTGTCCCAACCGGACGGGCCTTTTTTTGTATAATGGTTTCGTCTAAAGTGAGGATGCGATAGGGTATCTCTTTATATCCAATAATAATATGCGGGTTTTCTGCGTTAAATAATGTTGTTATTCAAAATTCTTGACTATGAAAAAAGCACTATTATGTATTGCCGTGGCACTGTGCGCCACGATGCTGTCGGACCGTTTGTACGGGCAGGAGCAAAAAACTTTCCCTACCATGGAAATGAATGTGAAGCTGAATAAGGACATCAAGGATACCGACCCGCATCCCATCCATCTGTCGGACCAGCAGCGCAAGTTTGTGGCCGACAACAACGCCTTTACGCTCAGGTTTTTAAAGACCGTGAATGACGAGGAGGGGGATGGCAAGAGCTTTGTTTATTCGCCGTTGAGCATCACCTATGTGCTCAGCATGGTGAACGATGCCGCCGAGGGTGCCACCGAGAAGGAGTTGGAAAAGGTGCTGGGCTTTGGCGACGGAGGTATCAAAGAGATGAATGAATTTTGCAAAACCTTGATTGACAGTCTGCCAATAGTGGACCGGCAGGTGCAGCTCCATATCGCCAACGCCATTTTCGTGAACCATCGCTACCAGCTGAAGGATGCCTTCCAAAGTGATATGAAAAAGTATTACGGAGCGTTGGCCGAGTCGCTGGACTTCACCCAGCAGGAGTCGTTGAACCACATCAATGGTTGGTGCAACGAAAAGACCAAAGAGATGATCCCCACCATTTTGGAGAAGTTGGATCCCTCGGTGGTGACCTATTTGTTGAACGCCATCTATTTCAAGGCGAACTGGTCGTTGGAATTCAATAAGGACAATACCCAGAAGGAGCTTTTCACTGTAGCGAAAAAGCAGATAGAGGTGCCCATGATGCATCAGGAGAACAAGTTCAGATATGTGAAAAACAGCACATTTGCTGCGGTTGACCTTCCGTACAGCAACGGGATGTGGTGCATGACGGTGATGCTGCCGAACGAAGGGAACACCACCGGCGATGTGATTGACTATCTGGCGGAAAACGGCATGGCTTTCTCTCGTGAGGCTCGCTTAACCAAGGTGGATCTGAAGCTGCCCCGTTTCGAGACCGAGTCGTCCACCCCGGACCTGATTGAGACGATGAAAACGATGGGCATTCACCGTGTTTTCTCGCCCTCTTTGTCCGAGGTGCCGAACATGTGCAGCGACCGTCTCTATATCAGCATGATGCTGCAGAAGGCGCGTATCAAGGTGAACGAGACGGGTTCGGAGGCAGCTGCGGTTACGGTGGCCGCCATGACGAAGTGCACGGCGATGCCGCAGCCGGAGCTGCCGGTGGTTTTCCATGCCGACCGGCCGTTTGTGTATGTCATCCGCGAGGCCTCCACGGGAATTATTCTCTTCGTGGGGCAGTATGCGGGAGAGTAAAACAGAAGATGTTGTTCTTTTAGGAAAAGGGCAGGCGGATGAAATCGCCTGCCCTTTTTACATGAGGAATCTGGAGTTTTAGCTTTAAAACCAAAAAAGAAGACTATGGAAGTCTTCTTTTTCGTTTCAGGGCGGGCCGGACGAGGCTCGAACTCGCGACCCCATGCGTGACAGGCATGTATTCTAACCAAACTGAACTACCGGCCCTGCTTGTCTCAATTCGAGGATGCAAAAATACAGCTTTTTTGAAATCCTACAAGCGTTTTTTGAAAAAAATCTGCAATTTTTATTTATTTATCAATCAATGATTTATAAAATTGTATTGATAAAAATGCTCTTTTTTACTCCGCTTTGATGATGTTGGTCGTACCGTTTTTCGCACAATCTATCACAATTTCCGCCGCACGCGCCGACGCGCCACGCCCGCCGAGACGGGTGAGCAGCTCCTCATAGTCGCCCGCCATGCGCTGCCGGGTTGCTTCATCGTGCAGGAGTTTCTCCACCTCCGCACGCAGCCGCTGATGGGTGAGGTCGTGCTGGATGAGTTCGGTCACCGCCGGCTTGTCGAGCACAAGGTTCACCAACGAGATGTACTTGATGGTGTCTTTCGCCACCGCCTTGGCAATCTGGTAGGAGAGGCCGCTGGTTTTATAGCACACCACCTGCCGCGTGCCGAGGATGGCGGTTTCGAGGGTGGCCGTGCCGGAGGTCACGATGGCGGCCTCGGCGTTCAGCACCAGTGGATAGGTCTGCGACAGCGCGCACTTCACGTCGTGCCCGCGCAGGATGTCGGCATACAGCTTCTCGGGCAGCCACTTCACGGTGGAGACCACAAACTGGTAGTCGGGGAAGTCGCGCACCACCTCCAGCATCACGGGCAGTATGCGGGTGATCTCCTGCGTGCGGCTGCCGGGCAGGATGGCGATGATGGGACGCTCGTCGAGCCCGTTGCGGATGCGGAATCCGCGCACCTCCTCGCTTTCGCGGATGTCGGGACCGATGGCATCGAGCAGCGGATGACCCACATAGTCGGCTTCATAGCCGTATTTTTTATAGAAATCCTTTTCAAAAGGCAAAATCGGCATCACATGGTCGCAGGTACGCTTGATTTTGTGTACGCGGCCCGTTTTCCATGCCCAGATTTGGGGCGAGATGTAGTATATAACCTTGAAACCCTGCTGTTTCGCCCACTCCGCAATGCGCAGGTTGAAGCCCGGGTAGTCCACCATGATGAGGATGTCGGGCTGGTATTGCAGAATGTCCTGTTTGCAGAAGCTGATGTTTTTCAGGATGATGCGCAGATGGGTGGCCACTTCCCAGAAGCCCATGAAGGCGAGGTCGCGGTAGTGTTTCACGATGGTGCCGCCCTGTGCCTCCATCAGGTCGCCGCCCCAGCAGCGGTACTCGGCAGCGGGGTCGCGACGGTTGATTTCGCGCATCAGGTTGGAGGCGTGCAGGTCGCCGGACGCCTCTCCGGCTATGATATAGTATTTCATTTTCAGATGGTTACAATGTTACCTCTCGCATTTTTTCCGATGTCCTAAAAGGTGGGAGTGCCGATGGTTTGGTCTGCAGACACGGTTTTCGGTTTCCGCTTGAAGCTGTCCAAGCCGACTTTCAGCGAGAAGATATGCGAATACTGTGCGATGGAGAGGTCGCCGATGTCGGTGAGGGCGTAGTCGATGAACACGATGTTCTTGATACACACGCCGATGCCGAGGTTGATCTGGAGGGTGGTTTTCTTCTTGCCTTCGAAGTCGGCCTCCTGTTGGAAATTGCCGATGCCGGCGCGGATGGCCACGATTTTCTTGTAGGCGAACTCCATGCCGAAGTGCGGGTCGATGCAGAGTGCTTTGCTGTGGATGAGGCTGTGGCGGTTGCCGTCGAAGGTGAAGTCGAAGTCGAGGGCGAAGGTGGCGTTGAAACCCTTGCCGAGCTCCACATACTTGCCGCCGCCGATGAGCAGTTTGGGCACGGTGAGCTCGAGCTGGTTGGAGGGAATCTCGTTGCCGGTCTGCTCGAACACTTCCACCACACGGTCGCTGAGGTGGTAGCTCCATGCGTTGAAGGTGGAGGTGGCATCGCGGAGGTTTGCGCCCACGTTCCAGCCGCGGTTCACGTAGTGGAGACCGACATCAATGCCGAAGCCCCATGCGCCGGCGAAGTCGCCGATGCGCCGCCGCAATATTTTGACATTTCCGCCCAGCGACAATCCTTTCACCTGTTTGAAGTTATGGGCGTAGGTGAGCAGGATGGCATTGTCGGCAGAGGAGAAGTAAGAGATTTTGGAGTAATCTACATTTCCTTGATTATCAATCAATTCTGTAGTATTCATGATGTTATCCACTCCGAAACGGATCCACGAGATGCCGACCGTGGACTGCGGATCGATGCGGGCGGCCACACCCACATAGTCGTATTTGGCGATGCCGGCGAAATATTCGGCATGCATCACCCCCAGCTCGTAGTTCTTTTCCATGTTGGAGAGGCAGGCGGGGTTCCAGTAGGCGGCGGTCACGTCGTTGGCGATGGAGGTCATGGTGTTGCCCATGCCCAGTCCTCTTGCACCCACCCCGAGCGACAGGAACTCGTTGCTGTACTTGGCGGTCTGGGCGAAGGCCGTGCAGCCGACAGCAGTTATGAAAAGTGCGAGAAGGAGTTTTTTCATCATGGGTGTGAGGGGTTATGGGGTGACAATGCCGTGGGTACGGAGGTAATGGTCGATGAGGTCATCGGCCGAGCGTGCCGACTTGGCCAGCCATTCGAAATAGAGGGAGGTCTGTTCGTCGTCGGAGAGGTGCCATTCCACGTTGGAGCGGTGCAGCCGTTCGATGATGTTGGAGATGAGGATGGCCACGGAGTTGGAGATGTTGAAGCTCTCGGTGAAGCCGTACATGGGAATCTTGACGGCGGCGTCGCACACGGCTTTGGCCTCATCGGAGAGGCCGGTGAGTTCGGTGCCGAAGAAGAAGGCGGTCTTGCGGTCGATGGGCAGGTCTTCGAGGAAGACGCTGTTTTCGGCGGGCAGGGTGGCCACGAGGGTGTATCCGGCTTCGTGCAGACGGTCGGCGCAGCGTTTCACATTGCCGACTTCCCGTTTGTAGTTGTGGAGGGTAAGCCACTTGTCGGCGCCCATGGTGATGGCGCTGTGGGTGGTGAATTCGTTTTCATTCTCAATGATGTGCAGGTCTTGCACGCCGTAGCACTCGCAGGTGCGCATCACCGCGCTGATGTTCTGGGTTTGGTACAGGTCTTCCAGCACCACGGTGAAATGGCGGGTTCTGTTTTGTAAAATACTCAGAATGCGCTCGTTGCGCTCTTCTGTTACAAACTCGCGGAGGTATTCGGCAAGGGCCTTTTTTGTGGTATTATCGAGAGAATTAACAAGGTCGGTCATGCATTAGCCTAATTGATGTAACAAAACAACGATTTTTTTTGCTTTTTCGTGTATGGAGAAGATATAAAATTCATTCACCATTTGAAATTTCGCAGAGAATGTGTAATTTTGCAACGTAAAATTTCAAAATTCCTCTCATTATGAAAAGAATAGCCCTGCTCCTATGTGCCGCCGCCCTGATGATGACGGCCTGTAAAGAAGACCCCAAGCCGGATCCGAATGATGGCAACGATTATGTCCCGTCTTATCCTTCCATGGCGGAGGTGATTTCCGATGCGGTGACCGACATCGACGGCAACCATTATGATGCCGTGCAGATTGGCGAGCAGATTTGGATGGCCGCCAACTTGCGCACCACCCACTATGCCAATGGGGATGCGATACCGTTGGGCACCGACAGCGACACGCTTCCATACCGCTATACCATTCCTCAAACAAACAATATTTATTTTGGCTATCTTTATAACTGGTATGCTGTAATGCATGGGGAGACTTCGTCTAATGCCAATCCCAGCAGTGTGCAAGGAGTTTGTCCCGATGGTTGGCACGTGCCGAGCGATGCCGAATGGATGCAGTTGACGGATTTTTGCAGCACGCAGGCCGATTACGTTTGCAGCGGTCCTGAGGCGACCATTGCGAAAGCCTTGGCGGCCGGCTATGGCTGGCAGTCGAGCGATGAGGATTGTGCCGTCGGCAATGACCTGTCACGCAACAATAATACAGGTTTTTCGGCTCTCCCCGCCGGCTTCTTCCCGGGCACACAAACCAGTTTCGGCGTGTATGCCTCCTTCTGGAGCGCTACCGAAGCTGAAGATGTGAATAGCGCTTGCGACTTCAACCTACACCATGCCCAAGCCATTGCTTCTCGTGATGCCCATCACAAGTATGGTGGACTGTCGGTGCGGTGCGTGAAGGACTGAGAAATCCATCATTTGGAAATCTGCAAAAAAAAGCACTTCAAAACGACTGTTTTTTGTAAAGATTATCCCCCTTACCGTATCAGCGTCACGTTCCCTTTCTTGAGGGTCTCTATCTCGCCGAAGCATTTTACCTTCATAAAGTAGTCGTAAACGCCCGGCTCGCACGGTTCGCCCCGGAAGGTGCCGTCCCAGCCGGTGTCGAGGTCGTTGGTCTCGAAGACCTTCTCGCCCCAGCGGTCGAAAATCTGGAAGTTCACCTCCAAAACGATTTCGCTGCGCACCCGCAGGATGTCGTTTTTGCCGTCGCCGTTCGGGGTGAAGGCGTTGGGAACAAACACGTAAGGCTCGTCGCAAATCACCTCGCGCACCAGCAGATGCACGGTGTCCGACACCACGCAGCCCACGTCGTCGGTCACATACACGATATAGTCGGTGGTGGTGATGGCGGTGGCAGAGGTGTTAGGTGCCGTTGGCGTTCCCAATCCTGCCGTCGGCTCCCACTGGTAGCCGAACCCGCCTCCCAAGTCGGTGGCATGCAGGTTGGTCTGCTGTCCGGCATACAAAGTGTCGTCATCTATCCACGCTTCGATGGGGGTGGGGAAGTGCGATGAATCGACAAGGATGAGCGACAGACTGGCGAGGCAGTCGCGGTTGTCGGTCACGGTCACGGTATATTCGCCGGCGCAGAGACTGGTGATGTCCTGCGTAGCCGCCCCGTTGTTCCAGGCATAACGGTAGGGATAGGTGCCGCCGGTCACCGATAGGTCGATGGCGCCGATGCATACCTCCGGACAGGGCGGTGCAGCGGTGGCGGCGTTAAGCTCGAGTGGATCTGGCTGCGTGATCTCCACGGTCGTGTCGATATGGCATCCTCCCTCGTCCGTCACGGTGATGGCGTAGCTGCCCGGCGACAAGTTGCCGACAGAGGCTCCGGTCACATTGCCGTTGACCACATACGTGTAAGGGGGTGTGCCGCCGGCCACATCGATGTTCAGCGCGCCGTCGGTGTCGCCGTAGCAGGCGGTCTGCTGCGCATACACATGCACCAGATCCAGCGATTCAGCCTCATCCACCTGGAAGTAGAGCTGGTAGTGGCAGCTGCTGCCCACCGTCACAGTTGCCTCGTAGTCGCCGGCGCAGAGGCCGGTGAGGGTGTCGCCGTTCTGCGCGGGTGTGGTATTCCATGTCACGCTGTAGCTGCTGCCGCCGAAGTCGGTGCTCAGCAGGATGGCGGCATCGCAGTCGCCGTTGCAGCTGATGGGCATGAGGGTGTAGCCGAGGTGATGGTCGGAGGTGTCGGCCACGGTGAAGGCTGCGCTGGCGGTGCAGTTATGTCCGTCGCTCACATTCACGGTGTAGATGCCCGCGCACAGGCCTGCCGCCGTGCTGCCGCTGCCGCCATGCAGCCACTGGTAGCTGTAGGGGGACGTGCCGCCCGCCGCTTCGAGGGTGATGCTGCCATTGCAGGCTTCGTCGCAGGGTACTGGGTTGATACTCACCACGTTGATGGCGATGGGTTCGGGTTGTGCGATGGTGAAGGAGTCCACGCCCTTGCAGCCCGTGTCATCGGTCACGGTCACGGTGTAGGTGCCGGCGGTCATCTGCGAGAGGGAGGCGGTGGTGGCCCCGTTCGACCATTGGTAGAAGTAGGGAGGCGTGCCGCCGCTCACGGTGAGGGTGATGCTCCCGTCGTGTCCCCCGTAACAGGAGGCTGGCGTGAGGTCAGCGATAGCGTCGTACTGCTTGATCTGCACCTGCACGCTGGCGGTGGCGGTGCAGCCGTACTCGTTGGTGGCGGTCACATAGTAGGTGGTGCTCTCCAACGGCCGCACCCAGGGACTGCCGCTGTTCGCTCCGCTGACGATGGTGGCGGTGGGCTGCCAGCTGTAGGTGTAGCTGCCCGGCAGGTCGGGGGTTACGGAAATCTGTATGCTGTCGCCGTAACAAACGGTGTAGCTGTTGACCGGTGGGATGGAGAAGTGGGAGGTGAAGAGGGTGACTTGGTCGATGGCTTCGCAATAGGTGCCGCGCACACGGAGGTAGTAGGTGGTGGTGTCGGTGGGGGTGACGGTGAGGGTGGGTTGGGTGGTGGATGGGTTGATAAGGTGGGTGAAATGCGGGTCGGTGGCCCACTCGTATGAGGTGGCCGTGCCGTTGGTGGTGGCCGTGAGGGTGGCGGCATCGCCGAGACAAACCACCTGGTCGTCACCCGCGCTGATGACGAGGTCTTCCACCACTACGGTCTGGGTGATGGTGTCCCAGCACACACCGTCGGTGATGAAGAGCTGGTAGGTGGTGGTGGCCGACGGGCTGGCGATAGGGTTGGAGATGGTGGGATTAGAGAGGTCGGTGGTGGGCGACCAGTTGTAGGAGAGGTTGGCGTTGCCGGAGGGTGGTATGCCGATCTGCACATACTCGCCGTCGCAGAAGCCGACTTCCGAGAGGGTGCTGTTGGAGTTGGAGAGCACGACCACCTGGCGTGAGATGGAGTCGGAGAAGTTGCAGCTGCCGGCATCCTGCGCTACCAGGGTGATGGTGTATGTGCCTGACTGCGTGTAGTAGTGGGTGGGGTTCTCTTCGGTGGAGGTGGTGCCGTCGCCGAAGTCCCAGTGGAAGGAGGTGGAGTCGCTGATGCGCTGGGAGGTGTTGTGGAATTCGAGGTTGATGGGGGCGCAGACGGTGTTGGGGATGTAGAAATCAGCGACGACCGCCGGCAGGTTGAAGTCGAACTTGATAACGCCGATGTTGCAGTTGTAGCTGCCGTTGGTGGTGGCGTAAGCGCCCGGTGTGGCGGGGAAGCTGTGGTTGCCACAGGCGGCGCAAACGGCTTGGTAGATGCGGCCTTTATTGTCGAAACGGCTCGTGCCGCCGTCCACATGCTCGCGGGCATCACTGCTGCCGAAGAAGGTGCCGTACACAATGTCGGAAGCATCATCGGTGATGCAGAGGAAGTAGTAGTCGTTGTTGTCGGTGGTGGTTTGGTAGGCATCGGCGGTGATGGGCATCCCGCTGGTGCCGCCCTGCCCGAAGTTGGTGGTCTGGCTGCCCCATCCCGACAGGTAGATGTTGTTACAGAGGTCCACGAGAAGGGCTGTGGGTGAGATGTCGAGACCGAGGGTGCCGGTGCCGAAGGCGGTGGACCACACGATGGTGTCGAGAACGGGCGAGAGTTTGGTGAGGAATTGTCCGCCGTTGGGGATATACCATTGTGCGTTATACACCCATGCCATACCGCTGGCGTAGGTTTGTCCGAAGATATGCGGGTGGTCGAAACGGTCTAATTTTACCTGATAGGCTTGGTCGTAGTTGTCTTTTCCGAGATAGGTGAGATGAAGAATCTGGGTGGCGTTGGGGTTGATATGGGCCACGAAGCCGTCGTTGTCGCCGCCCCCGTACTGTGCCTGGTAGGCCGTGGTGGAGGTGGGCAGGTCGGTGGAGGTGGTGCCGCCGCACACGTAGATGGAGTTGTCGGAGGCCTGCACTAGACTGTAGGCTGCGTCGTTGGCACTGCCTCCGAGGTAGGTGCCCCAGATGAGGGTGGAGAGGTCGTGGCTGAATTTCACGATGCAGCCGTCCTGTGGCGAGCCGTTGTAGGTGGAGTCGAGCACGCCGGCGGTCACTGGGAAGTTGGCCGACTGGGTACAGGAGGCCACATACACGTTGCTCTGTCCGTCGAGGATGATTTCGCCACGCACCTCGTCGGCGTAGTTTTTGCGCAGGTCGCTCGCTGTGTTCAACCCGTCGTTGCGGCTGCCGCCCACGTAGGTGCAGGCCAGCAGCGATGAACCGTCGTCGCTGAACTTGGCAATGACGATGTCGGAGCCGTTCTCAAAAATCACGGTGCTGGTGAGGGTATAGGAGTCGCCGCCGTTGAAGGTGGTGTCGTAGGCGCCGGGGGTGACGGCGAAGTTGGTGGAACTGGTAGTGCCATACACGTACAGCTCGTTGTTTTCGTTCACAAACATGCTATGCGGTACCTCCGCGCTGTTGCCGCCCAGGTAGGTGGAATAGTGCAGGAATGCTCCGCCCGAATCGAATTTCGAGATGGCGATGTCGGTGGCCCCTCCGCCGTAGTTGACTTGGAAGCTGCCCGTCATCACAGGGTAGCCCACGCTGAAGGCGTTACCGCCCGAGTAGAGGTTGCCCTCCTTGTCGAAGGTGGCGGTGTAGCCCCAGTTGTCGGCGGTGGAACCCGACAGGGAGGCGAAGATCAGGGTGGGGTCGATGACCAGCGGCCGGGTGGGGTCGTAGTCGCCCACCTCAAAGGCGAGCTGCTTGCCCTTCACCTTGTAGCGGCACTCTACGGGCTGTTTTTCTCCTTCTTTATTGATTTGATAGGCAAAAGGTTTCAATTCTATAATCTGCATCACCGATGTGCCTACCACAAGGTCTCCCTTGCTGACCGAAAGACTCTGCACGCCTTCGTAATCCAGCTGGATGAGCGAGGGGGAAACACCGGGAGCGAGGGTAAATTCGTACTTCATCTGGCTTCCCGACTGGGTGAGCAGCAGGTCGATGCCCGGATACAAATCCTGATATTTCACTTCGTGAAAACGGGGCACTTCGCTCTTCCATTTCGAAGTATCTTTTCCAATAAAATAGTTATAATGGCCCACTTTTTTCTCCAAACCCTCTATTCTTACATCATCATTTGCATTCAAAAAATGGACTTTGTAAGCGGCCGCGTCGATCCATTTCGACACGTGGGCATCGGGGTTGAATTTGGCTTCATAGAAAGCATCCAGCTGCTGGGGCGACAGCACCACGATGGTGAAGCAGTCGCGTTCGGCGAAGAAGGCGCCGCCGTGCATGGGGGCTTTGTACAGCACCTGCTGTTCCCATTGTCCGAGGTTGGCGATGAACTCCAGCTCGCCGGTGGTCAGCGAGTCGCGTTTGTGCGCTGCCGCCGTCACACAACAAAAAAGGCAGCCGGCCATTACAAGCCAGCTGCGCAGTTTTGATATGATATTCTGTGACATTGCCGTTTTTTTCAGTTTAACGCGGCAAAGATACAAAATAGTTATGAATTATTCTCTCGGTTTGTTGTCGCAATAAATGCAGCGGTCGGGACCGTTGTCGGTGTGACGGAACAACAACGGAACTTTTTCCAAGTTGCTGATGCACTTAGCGTTGGAGCAGCAACGGGTCTTGTCCTCGAAGGCTTCGTAGTGGATGGGCGTGTCGTGTTCGGGGTCGTTTTTCCAATCCAGCAATTTGCAAATCAAAGCCATACGGACGAATTTTCCGTTTTCTACCTGGCGGAAGTAGGCGGCACGCGGGTCGGAGTCCACCTCGGTGAGGATTTCGTTCACGCGCGGCAGCGGGTGCAACACGGCCATGTCGCGTTTGGCCAAGGCCATCTTCTTGCGGTCGAGCACGAAGCTGTCTTTTACGCGGTCGAACTCATCTTCATCCAAGAAACGCTCTTTCTGCACGCGGGTCATGTAAAGCACATCCAGTTCGGGCATCACCTCTTCCATCGTGCTAACCTCTTTGTACTCAACGCCGAGGCGTTCGCAAACATCGTGACGGATGTAGCCGGGCAGACGCAGTTCCTGCGGGGCAATCAGCACCACGCGCACGTTGGAACGGGCTGAGAGCGATTTGATGAGGGAGTGAACGGTACGGCCGAACTTCAAGTCACCGCAGAAACCGATGGTGAAATTGTCCAGACGGCCGAGCTCGCGGGTGATGGTGAGCAGGTCGGTGAGGGTCTGGGTGGGGTGGCTGTGGCTACCGTCGCCGGCGTTGATAATCGGAACGCCGGAGACCTTGGAGGCTGCCAGAGGAGCACCTTCGATGAAGTGGCGCATGGCAATCAGGTCGGCGAAGCAGCTGACGGTCTTGGCGGTGTCCTGCACCGACTCGCCCTTTGCGGTGGACGAGCTGGCAGCCTCGGAGAAGCCCAGTACGTTGCCGCCCAGCTCCATCATGGCCGCCGTGAAACTCAGGCGGGTACGGGTGCTCGGCTCGTAAAACAGCGTGGCCAATTTTTTGCCCTTGCAGTGCTCAGCATATTTTTTCGGATTTGCAATGATGTCCAAAGCCAGTTCAATGATTTCATCAGTTTCTTGTACCGTGATGTCGGTAGGGTCGATTAAGTGTTTCATAATGATTGATTTTTATTGATTATTATTTTTTATATTCGAATAATTTTTTTTGAATTCCCCAATGCGAAAGCAATGAACTCAAATTACAGCCTGTTTCTGAAATCCAGCACCTCCTGTTTCTGATCAGGTGTGATGTATTTCTCGGCGATGGCCACTTCCACCAGCGCGTCGAGGTTGGAGAGGGAGTGGTACTCGGTTTTGGCATCGGCGAAGTTCTGGATGCCGGATTTCAGTCCGTAGGTGAAGATGCTCACCACGCCTAACACTTCGGCACCGGCCTCGCGGAGGGCGTCCACCACTTCGATGCAGCTGCCGCCCGTGGAGATGAGGTCCTCCACCACCACCACGCGGGTGCCGGCCTCCATCTTGCCTTCAATACGGTTGGTGCGGCCGTGCGACTTGGCAGAGGAACGCACATAACCCATCGGCAGGTCGAGGATTTCGGAAACGAGAGCGGCATGGGCGATACCGGCCGTAGCCGTGCCCATCAGCATTTCGCAGTTGGGGTAGTGCTCGCGGATCAATTCCGCCAAGCCTGCCTCCACCTTGCGGCGTGCCGACGGCGCTGACAACACCAGACGGTTGTCGCAGTAGATGGGACTTTTGATGCCGCTGGCCCATGTGAAAGGATCGTCAGGGCGCAAAAACACCGCGCCAATACTCAGTAATTCAGATGCTATTTCCTGTGATTTCATATTGTTGTTATTTTATTGTTTGATTGAGACACGGCATGCCGTGTCTTTACTTTTTTTTCACTTTCCCAAGAATTCGTTGCAGCACCGGTTGTATGCCTCCAGCGGGTTGGGGGCTTGTGTGATGGGACGGCCCACCACAATGTAGTCGGAGCCGAGCTCGCGGGCACGGGCTGGCGTGGCGATGCGCGACTGGTCGTCGGCGGAGGAGTCGGCGAAGCGCACCCCCGGCGTCACGGTGATGAAACCGCTGCCGCAGGCCTTCTTCACATCGGGCACCTCCAACGGTGAGCACACCACCCCGTCGATGCCGGCGGTGGCCGCATTCTGTGCGTACTGCGCCACTACCGTCTCCATCGGCTGCGGGATGAGCAGCTCGCTGTGCAACGTCTCTTCCGAGGTGGAGGTGAGCTGCGTGACGGCAATCAGCAGCGGGCGCTTTCCGTCGGTGCTGCCTTCGGAAAGTCCCTCCAAAGCGGCCCGCATCATCGCCACGGTACCCGCCGCATGCACGTTGGTGATGTCAACGCCCAGATGGGCCAGCACCCGCATGGCCTTCCGCACCGTGTTGGGAATGTCGTGCAACTTGAGGTCCAAAAACACCTTGTGACCGCGCTGTTTCAGCTCCTTCACAATGGCCGGACCCTCCGCATAATACAACTCCATACCGATTTTCACGAAGGGACGCTGGTTCTGAAATCCGTCTAAAAAACGCAGCGTGTCTTGCGCTGTGCTAAAATCCAATGCGATGATTACGTCTTTTGCCATATTATTCAATGATTCCTATTATTTCTGATAATTTATTGATATTCAAATCTTTCATAACAGAGGGAAGATTTTCCACAATTTGTTGGCAGGCGAAGGGGTTGCGCAGGTTTTCGCTGCCCACCTGCACCGCCGTGGCTCCCGCCATCATCATCTCCACCACATCCTCGGCCGTGCTTACGCCGCCGCAGCCTACCACGGGGATGTGGCAAGCGTGGCTTACCTGATACACCATGCGCAAGGCTACCGGGAAGACCGCTGGACCGGAGAAGCCGCCCATCTTGTTCGCCAGTATGGGCTGCCGCCGGCGGATGTCGATGCGCATCCCCAGCAGGGTGTTGATGAGGGTGAGTCCGTCGGCACCGGCCTCCTCGCAGGCCTTCGCAATGGCCACGATGTCGGTGACGTTCGGACTGAGTTTCACGATCAGCGGTTTGTCGCACACCTCGCGCACGGCACGCACCACCTCGGCTGCGCCTTCGGGGCGCGTGCCAAAGGCCATCCCGCCGTTGTGTACATTCGGACAGGAGATGTTCAGTTCCACTAACTCCACATGCGGCGCCACAATGCGGCAGCATTCGCGGTACTCTTCCACCGAGAAACCGCAGATGTTGCCGATGACCGGCTGACTGAAGATCTTCCGCAGGTGGGGAATCTCCTCCGCTACCACGCGCTCCGCTCCCGGGTTCTGCAAACCCACCGAGTTGAGCATTCCCGCCGCGCACTCCGCAATCCGTGGGGTGGGATTGCCAAAGCGAGGCTGCAGCGTGGTGCCCTTCACCGAGATGGAGCCTAACACGTTCAGGTCGTAAAACTCCGACATCTCGCGGCCGAAGCCGAAGGTGCCGCTGGCCGGTATCACAGGGTTCTGCAAGCGTACCCCGCACAGTTCAACAGACAAATCTACCATATTACCTCCTCTTTTTCAAAAACAGGTCCCTCTTTGCATACGCGCTTCGGACCGTTCACCGTCTGGATGGTGCAGCCCATACAGGCGCCGTAGCCGCAGCCCATGCGGGCTTCGAGACTCAGGTCGCCGGCGCTGGTCAGTGCGGTCTGCAGAGCTTTCAGCATTGGCAGCGGACCGCAGCTGTAAAAGTAGTCGTGGGCGATGTCGGCGAGATGGTCGGTCACCAGTCCCTTCCGGCCACTTGAACCGTCCATGGTGACCACGCGCACGTCGCAGCCCAGCTCCTCGAATTCAGCCTCCAAGAAGGCATCCTCCGCCCGGTTGAAGCCGGCCACCACCGTGCAGGCTACGCCCTGCTTCCGCAGTACGCGGGCCAGCTGGTACAGCGGTGCCACGCCCAGTCCGCCGCCAACAAGCAGCGCGGCATCATGGGTGCGGTCGGTGCGGAAACCGTTGCCCAACCCCACGATGACCTCCACCTCCGTGCCGGCGGGAAAGCGGCTCATCAGGTCGGTGCCGTGCCCCACCACCTTGTAGATGAGGGTCAGCAGCCCGTTGTCGGAGGCACTTACCGAGAAGGGACGGCGCAGGTAGCAGCCGGGAACCGTCAGCTCCACAAAGCTGCCCGCCGCCAGCTCCGGCACGTCTCCTGCCAGCACCATGCGATACACATCGCTGGCAATCCGTTGGTTTTGAGTGACTTTTAAGGTTGTTATGTTCATTTTAATGGATATTCAGGTTTAGATCTTGGTAAACAGCTTTGCCATCCTTCAGCGTCAGCATGCACTTTCCTTTCACTTTCCAGCCTTCGAAGGGGGTGGCTTTGCCCATGGAGAGGAAGTCGGCGGAGTGGATGGTGTATTCATGGTCGAGGTCGAAGAGGGTGAGGTCGGCGGGGGCGCCGGGTCGCAACTCGCCGCCGATGCGGAAGATGCGGCGGGGCTGGCGGTCCAGCAGGTCGAGCAGTTGGTGCAGGGGCAGGATGCCGGGGAGCACGAGGTGGGTATATAGGATGGGGAAGGCAGTTTCGAGGCCGACGATGCCGAAGGGGCTCTTTTCGAGGCCGCGGCTTTTCTCTTCGGCGGTGTGGGGGGCGTGGTCGGTGGCGATGGCGTCGATGGTGCCGTCAAGGAGGCCGGCGATGAGGGCGTCGCGGTCGGCGGCGCTGCGCAGCGGCGGGTTCATCTTGTAGCGGCCCTCCTCTTGGAGGTCGTCATCGCAGAGGGTGAGGTAGTGCGGACCGGTCTCGCAGGTCACTTTAGCGCCGAGGGCTTTGTAGCGGCGGATCAGCTCCACACTCTCCTTGGTGGAGATGTGGCAGACATGGTAGCGGCAGCCGGTCTCCAACGCGATGGCGAGGTCGCGGGCAATCTGGCCCCACTCGCTCTCCGAGCAGATGCCGCGGTGTCCGTGGCGGCGGGCATAGTCGCCGTCGTGGATGTAGCCGCCGTGCAGCAATGAGTTGTCCTCGCAGTGGGCGGCAATGATGACGTCTTCTTTGGCGGCCTGCTGCATCAGCGCGCGCATCACCTCTTCGGTCTGTATGCCGCTGCCGTCGTCGGAGAAGGCCACGGCTTGGCTTTTCAGTGCGGACATGTCAACAGGCTCCTTGCCGGCGCGGGCGTGCGTCAGCGTGGCGTAGGGCAGCACGTCAATCACAGCGGTGTCGTGGATGCGCTGCAGCTCGATGCCGAGGGTGTCGGGCGCGTCGGGCGCGGGGGAGAGGTTGGGCATGGTGCAAACGGTGGTGTAGCCGCCGTGCGCCGCCGCCAGAGAGCCGGTGCGGATGGTCTCTTTCGCCTCCTGACCGGGTTCGCGGAAATGCACGTGCAGGTCGCAGAAGCCGTGACTCAGCAACAGCCCGTCGGCATTGATTCTGCGCACCTCTTCCGATACCGGAAGCGTATCGCCCATTGCTGCAATGCGGCCGTCCTCTATCAGCACATCCACATTGCGGAAGCCCGTCGCATCCGCCATCTTCGCTTTGGAAATCAGTATTTTTTCTGCCATATAAAAAAAACGGCTTGAAAATATCAAGCCGAAAAATCAAAAAATAAAATTCAAATCAGTGAGACCGAGCGTCTCTTGCGGGTAATCAATAAGGCAACAGTTGTGTTTCATTTCAGGCTGCAAAAGTAGTATTTTTTTTGATAGAAATTGGGGGTGTTGATAAATAGTTGATAAAAAAAGCCCCGATGTGATCATCGGGGCTAAAGGTTAATCTTTCTGTACACGTTGTTTCGTCTCCCGCGACCATGTCACGGTCATTCCCAGCAGCGAGAAGCCCACGTAGCCGCGCACCTTGATGCCGCCATCGGTCAGCTTGATGTAGCTTTTGTAGGTTTTCCCGTTGCCCGGATGGTGGATGGTGCCGTTCTGCCACTCCTCCTCCTTGGCATTGTAGGTGAATCCTCGCAAGAATTTGTAGTTGAGATACTTTTTCTTGGCAGGGTTTTCCACCCAGCAGACAATGCCCTCGTAGGTGCCGTCCTTGGCTTTGTAGATTTTCACCTGACTGCCCTCTTTGGTGAAGGGGTCCTTGGCGAAATAGTAGCCGCATACAGCGTCGGCTTTCTGGGCTGAAAGTCCGAAAGAGCTTCCGATGAGCAGGGCGATGAGGATGACAGCGATTTTTTTCATTTTATAATAAATAATGAAAGAGACGAAACGTGTCAGGTTTGCGGATTAGTCACCAAGGGTGGCCACCATGACCGCCTTGATGGTGTGCATACGGTTTTCAGCCTCGTCGAACACGATGGAAGCTTCGCTCTCGAACACGTCCTCGGTCACTTCGATGCCGTCCATGCCGAACTGTTTGTGAACGTCGCGGCCCACTTGGGTTTCGAGGTTGTGGTAGGCGGGCAGACAGTGCATGAATTTGCACTTCGGGTTGCCGGTGAGGGCCATCATCTCTTTGTTCACCTGATAGGGTTTCAGCATATCGATACGCTCTTTCCACACTTCAGCGGGCTCACCCATGGATACCCAAACGTCGGTATAGAGGAAGTCGCAGCCCTTCACGCCCTTCTTCACATCGTCGGTGACGGTGATTTTGGCGCCGGTTTCTTTGGCGATTTTCTTGCAGATGTCGATGAGTTCCTTGCTGGGCTGGAGTTTCTTGGGGGCCACGATGCGCACGTCCATACCCATCTTGGCACCACCCACCATCAGCGAGTTGCCCATGTTGAAGCGGGCATCGCCGAGGTAAGCGTAGGTCACTTGGTTGAGGGGTTTGTCCACATGCTCGCTCATGGTGAGGAAGTCGGCGAGGATCTGGGTGGGGTGGAACTCGTTGGTCAAACCGTTCCACACGGGCACGCCGGCGTGTTTGGCCAGCTCCTCAACGGTAGCCTGTTTGAAACCGCGGTATTCGATACCGTCGAACATGCGTCCGAGCACGCGGGCGGTGTCGGCCATCGATTCCTTGATGCCGATCTGTGAGCCGGAGGGTCCGAGGTAGGTTACGTGTGCGCCCTGATCGTAAGCGGCCACCTCAAAAGCACAACGGGTACGGGTGGAGGTCTTCTCGAAGATCAAAGCGATATTTTTACCTTTCATGGTGGGCTGCTCGGTGCCGGCGTATTTGGCGCGTTTCAGGTCGCGGGCCAGGTCCAACAGGTACTGAATCTCTTTCGGAGTGAAATCCAACAATTTCAAAAAGCTTCTGTTTCTCAGATTGAATGCCATAATAATTTGATTTTTAATAATTTATAATAAAATAAAATAATCTTGTCATGGTTCGTACAAGCGGCGGCAAAAATACAATTTTTTTTCTACAAATCTACACAATCGAATCGCTCTTGCAACCGAAAGCGAGGTCGCCGGCATCACCGAGACCCGGCACGATGTACGACTGCGCCGTCAGTTCGTCGTCAACGGCACCGAGCCATATCGTGCAGTCGGTGTCAGGCAGGTTTTCCTGCAAGTACTTCACCCCGTCGGTGCTGGCAATGACCGACACAATATGAATATATTTGGGTTTCCCCTGTGCCATGATTTCGTTGAAGGCGCACACCATCGACTGTCCGCTGGCCAGCATCGGGTCGCAGATGATGAGGATGCGGTCGTCCATGTCGGGGGCCGACATGTAGTCGATCTGGATGTCGAAAGTGCCGTCCATGTAATGCTTGCGGAAGGCGGAGATGAAGGCGTTGTCGGCATGGTCGAAAATGCGAAGCATCCCTTCGTGCAAGGGCAGTCCGGCACGCAGGATGGTGGCCAGCACGGGCTGCTCGGTCATGAGGTTCACCGACTTGATGCCCAGCGGCGTGGTTACCTCCACCGGACGGTACTCGAAAGTCTTGCTGATTTCGTAAGCGAAAATCTCGCCCAACCGTTCGAGGTTGCGGCGGAAGCGCATCGAGTCTTTCTGGATGTTCACATCGCGCAGTTCGGCAATGTACTGGTTGAAAACGGTGTTTTCGAGGCCTAAGTTTCTGACTGGTTTCATATTGTAAGGATTTTATTTGATTTTTCGATAAAGATAGAGGAAAGGACGAAGCCACGGGTTGTGAAGGATGGAGAGGGAAGCGTATTCGTACCGGTCGCCGCAGAAGCCTGCATAAAACCGGGCCACACTCTCGGTGCTCGAACCGTTGAAGTCGAGCACGAGCGGCTGGTTGGCATGTTGCCGGATGTATTCGTCTATCAGGAAAAACATGGCCTTGCGGTCGGCACGCGCCTCATCGCGCCCCGATGCCCAGAACCACAGCCGGTTATGGTCGTGCAAAAATATCGCGCCGGCCATCAGCGTGCCGTCGGTATCGTGTGCGCCCCATACGTCAAGGAGATTCTTCTGTTTGGCTATCTTGCATAAATTCAGGAACATATCGTAGTCAGCATCCTTCATTCGCGCCTCTTTGCTGTGCCCCCGGCTGCTGCTGCGGTACAGCGCGACGACCTCCTCGGGCTGCAGCTCTGTGTCCAATATCGGCTCAAAACTTCGCGCCGACTTGATGTTGCGTTTGTGGTTGCTGGCAAAACCCTGACAGAGCGTTTCGTAGGGTTGGTTCAGGTCAAGACGGTGCGATACCTGCAGCCGGCTGGCCGATTCGCTGGGGTTGCTCTCGTTGAGGTTCAGGTCGATGGAGACGAACCTTTTCGGCACTGCCTGTACAAACGCCGCCACCCGCTCCGGCGTGACGGCATCGGCTGCGAAAATACCGAGCCGGGTGTAGTAGAACGGGTTATACACATAACGAAGTCCATGCTTGCACCGCCACGGCAGCGGCATCACGGCGGTGTAGTCGTCCTCCACAAGGGCCGCCCACTCGGGGTTGGCCACCGACAGGATGTCGTACTCCGCGAACCACGTGGCCTCCGGCGAGGAGTCCACACAGCGGTTCCACTTTACAGGGTCGATTTCATCATGTCGGAGAAAATGGATCATTCCGTTCTCTTTTTGGTTGGGTGCAGCAATGCCGTGTTCGTAAAATCGGACAATACTGCGGGGCAAAAGTACGCCTTTTTCCCTGATTTTTGAAGGGTTGAGCAAAATTTTTCAATTTTTTTTCAAAGTGTATATAGGAATCAAAAAAAGTTGTATTTTTGCAGTCCAAAATTTTGAGGTAATACAAGTTAGAAAATATAAGAGAAAAAAGCGAAAAAAATGGCAAATCACAAGTCATCATTAAAGAGAATCAGATCCAACAATAGCAAGAGATTGGCTAACCGCTATTATGCAAAAACGATGCGTAATGCTTTAAGAGACATCAAGATGATCACGGCTAAGGCAGAGGCCGAGCAGCAGCTCCCGAAAGTGGTCTCCCTGATCGACAAACTGGCCAAGAAGGGTATCATCCACAGAAACAAAGCAGCCAACCTTAAATCAGGTTTGATGAAAAAAATCAACAACCTGTAATTTTGTTTTCATAATGACGTTGGAAACCCTGCTTCTCCCCGAGGCAGGGTTTCTTGTTTTGTCTGTAATCATAAATTCGTAGAGGCGGGGCTCGCACCGCCTCTACAGAAAATTCTATCGGTTAGAGGGTATGGTAGGGTTTCAACAGACTCTTCTTGTTTGCTCTCAAAAATCAAGTCTTGGTAATGAAATGTTTTTTGCTAATTTTGTAGCCGAAAAAGTACAGCATGAAAACCAATTCCATTCTTAAAATATTTCTTTTGTCAATTGTAATTCTATCTTGCTCTAATCCTCTAATAGACAAGGCCTATGAAGAACATAAACGATATATGGAGTCGACTGGTGCTTGGTGCGAAAAAGTGGACGATGATATTCACCGATACAATACCACCCGAGACACAAACATCTTGTATAACACATTAAAATATCTGAATGATATTCCTCAAAACGAAGAGAACAAGAAAGCATGGCTTAACAGAAGATTGGTGGTTTTGAGGCTTCTTCACAAATATGATACCGTATTTGCAGTGTTGGATACTTGTCCAAATGACATTTGCAATTTTGGGAAAAAGGAACAGCTACTGGTTACAGAAATATCACAATACAACTATTGTCACCAATATAAAGAGAGGGATCAAAAGTTTGACGAATTGATTGCCTATATGGAGTATTGTTTTGAAAGGCAGAAGATGGCCACCGAAGGGGATGAATTAAAATACTTGACGAAATACGAAAACAACCAATTAGCTAAGGATGCTATGGCTACAGCCGTTGATTTTTTGACATTAAATGAATATTTGTTTATTAGGCGTTTGCGTGGCGATAAAACAGAGGATTTAGAGCCGATAATAGAAAAAAATTATCAAAAAGGAGTGATAGGAGAACTTGATAGAGATTGGCTGAAGGGAATAGTAAAGGGGGAATTTAAAGTAAAAGATTGTGACATGAACTTGTAATGCTCTTTTCATCCATAAAATAACGACCTCCTACTATCCCCATCTCACCACTTTTTATTTCGATTTTAAAATATTTCCATTATAAATAGAAATTTTTTAAAATTATTTCCATTCAGAATAGGAATAATTTGTATTTTTGCCGAAAATTTAAAAGTATGGTTAATAAGGAGCTATTACTGCGGGTGATGGCAAACCAACATGCCAAAGATGTGGATTCGGGAATGCCGCGCCAAATCAAGGATGAATGGCTTTCCACGCGTCAGGTGGTGGTCATCTCGGGCGTGCGCAGATGTGGAAAATCTTTTCTGCTGCGCCAAATACGCGAGAAAAACACCGAAAAAGAGTATTACTTCCGCTTTGACGATGAACGGCTCATCAATTTCACAGTTGAGGACTTTGAATTATTGGATATTTGCCTGACAGAACTTTACGGAGAGCAACATACTTACTATTTCGATGAAATCCAGAACATTGACGGTTGGGAACTGTATGTGCGACGCTTGTACAACGAAGGCGCAAAAGTCTATATCACCGGCAGCAATGCAAAGATGCTGAGCCGTGAAATGGGCACGCACTTGTCAGGCATCCATATACCGGTGGAACTATATCCATTCTCTTTTGCAGAATATTTACAATTATATAATGTATCAGTCAGTAAAACTGATTGTTATACGACAAAAGGAGCGACCATGCTGTCACGTCACTTAAAAGAATACATGAAAAAAGGCGGTTTCCCAGCTTATCTGCAAGGAGAGTCGGATGACTATATCTCTGCCCTGTATCAAAGTATTATTTATCGGGACGTACTTCTGCGGAACAACATCACCAAGGGAAGGGAAGTACTTGAAATGATGCACTTTATCGCAAGCAACACAGCCAAACGCCACTCCTATTCCTCATTGGCAAAGGTTATCGGTGTAAAGAGTTCCGATACCGTCAAGAACTATGTTCAATGCGTGGAGGACACCTACCTCCTTTCGCAATTGCTGAAATATGACGCATCCGTAAAGACACAGGAAGCAAGCATCAAGAAGATGTA
This sequence comes from Bacteroidales bacterium, assembly GCA_045132235.1. Taxonomy (GTDB): domain Bacteria; phylum Bacteroidota; class Bacteroidia; order Bacteroidales; family WCHB1-69; genus UBA1756. The sequence goes on along the minus strand of JBGURX010000007.1, from coordinate 18,193 downwards.
CCTGATAGACAACGCCATCAGTCGTTTGGTGGGCTTTAACCCGACGGATAATGTCGGACCGCTATTGGAAAACCTGATTTTTATTGAGTTGAAACGTCGCGGGAAGGACTTTTTTTACCACTCCAATGGCAGCGAATGCGACTTCATCGTCCGTACAGGCATCCACATCACGCAGTGCATTCAGGTCACGGTGTCGCTTGCCGACGATTCCACCCGCGAGCGTGAAGTGAAAGGGCTCCTTTCCGCCGCCAAAACCTACGGGACGACCGACAATATCATTGTTACCATGGATGACGACCATATTGTTCTGGAAGAGAAAGACATCCGTATTGTTCCTGCGTGGAGGTGGCTGTTGGAGAGAGAATGAACAATTCTCCATTTACTCAGCGTTGATGCGGATGAAGATGAAAAGCAGCAGGGTGAAGCCCCACAGCGAGGAGCCGCCGTAGCTGATGAACGGCAGCGGGATGCCGATGACCGGTATGAGTCCGATGGTCATGCCGATGTTGATGATGAGGTGGAAGAACAGCACCGATGCCACCCCATAGCCATACACGCGCACAAAGGTGCTCTTGTGCCGCTCGGCCAGCATGATGATGCGGAGGATGAGCGCAAGGAAAAGCGTGAAAATCACCGCACTGCCGATAAAGCCCCACTCCTCGCCGATGCCGCAGAAGATAAAGTCGGTGGTCTGCTCCGGCACGAAGTTGAGCTTGGTCTGGGTGCCATTGAGGTACCCTTTGCCCGCAAACCCACCCGAACCGATGGCGATTTTCGACTGGTTGAGGTTGAAGTCGGCTCCCTTCGGGTCAATGCTCTTGCCGAAAATGGTGTCGATGCGCTGGCGCTGGTGCGGCTGCAACACGTTGGTATAGGCCACGTTCACCGCGAAAACCAACGCGACAAATCCTGCGAAAATGCCGATGTTGCGGAAGAGTTTTTTCTTATTTCCTTGTATGAAAAAGCAGGAGATGCAAAGCACCACCAGCAGGAAAGCAATGGTGTACAACTCGTTCCACATGAGGGTCAGCACAAAGGTCACCACGACGAGCAACCCCATCAGCATCAGCCAGGAGTTGAAACCCTCGCGGTAGAACATGATGATGAAGGCGAAGAACACCAATGCCGAGCCGGTGTCTTTCTGCAGGATGGCGATGCCGGAGGGTACAAGGATGAAGATAAAGGCCAGTATCCAGATGTGCCGCCGCTCGTTGTCGGTCTTTCCCTCTTGGAAAAACTTTGCCAACGCCAGTGCTGTGGCGAACTTGGCGAACTCGATGGGCTGTATGCTGAACGCCCCGATTTTGATCCATGCCTTGGCCCCGTTGATGTCGGTGCCAACAAATAGCACCGACAATATCAATAGCATGAATATCAGGTAGATAATATAGGCATGGTTGTAGAAAAACTTGCCGTCAACAATGAGAATGGAGATGGCGAACACGGCCGACACGATGATCCAGATGAGCTGTCTTCCGTAGTTCTGGTCGAGGTTGAAAAGGGTGAATTCGGCCTGCGGGTCGTAAGAGGAGGAGTATATGGTAAGCCACCCCACGATGACCAACGCCACGTAGATGATGATGAGGTAGGGGTCGATGCCCTTGGAAGTAACGGCTTGGTTGTCAGTTAGCATGTCGGGCTTTTGCGTAAGTGATATAATGAGTGAGTACGGCTTGTTCTTTTTCGGTCTGCTTCACCTCTCGGAAGAGGTACATCTCGGTCATGAGACTGGCGATGCGGGCTGCGAGCACACCGCCCCATCCGCCGTTCTCCACCAGCACGAAGATGGCGATCTTGGGCTGGTCCACCGGCGCGAAGCAGGCAAATACCGAGTGGTCGGCGCCGTGCGGGTTCTGTGCGGTACCGGTCTTGCCGGCCATCTCCACGCCTTCCACCTGCGCCAAACGTCCTGTACCGCTGCTGATAACCAGCTTCATCCCGTCGATGATGGGCTCGAAGTAGGGACGGTCGATGCCGCTTTCCATCCGCTCCGAGTAGCGCATGTTAGGATTGTTTTTCGAGCCGATGGCCTTCACCACGTGCGGCTTGTAGTAGAATCCCCTGTTGGCGATGATGGCCACGAGGTTGGCCATTTGCAGCGGGGTACTGCCCACCTCGCCCTGTCCGATGGCCATGGAGATGATGGAGTTGGCATTCCAGTGTCCGTTGTGTATCTTGTCGAAGTACTCCACGCTGGGGATGATGCCCTTCGACTCGTAGGGCAGGTCGGTGTTGAACTTCTGGCCGAAGCCCAACTTGTTGATGTGGTCTTTCCACACTTGGTAGCCTTCCTGTATGGTGTGGTAGCGGCTGTTGCTGATGGTGTTGTAGAAGGTGCGGCAGAAGTATGCGTTGCACGAGCAGCGCACTGCGTCCACGAGGTCGGAGCCGGCGTGCATGTGGCATTTCAGCCGGTGGCCGCCATACGAGTAGCCCCCGCCGCAGCTGTAGTAGGTGTAGCGGTTGATGACTCCCTCCTGCTGCGCAATCAGTCCGTTGGCGAGCTTGAAGGTGGAACCCGGCGGGTAGCAGGCCTTCAAGGCGCGGTTGAACAGCGGTGTGTTGTCAAGGTCCTGGTTCAGAGCGGCATAGTTTTTGCCACGGTCCTTGCCCACCAGCAGGTTGGGGTCGTAGGAGGGCATGGACACGATGCAGAGAATTTCGCCCGTGGCTGGCTCGATGGCCACGATGCTGCCTTTCTTGCCCTGCAGCAGCTTCTCGCCGTACTCCTGCAGCTTCAGGTCGAGGGTGCTCCACAGGTTCTGCCCCGCCACCGCCGCAATGTCGGCCTTGCCGTCCTTGTACGGACCCTGCTCGCGGTTGTTCACGTCCACCAATACCATCCGCTTGCCCTTCTTGCCGCGCAGCTCCTCCTCGTACGATTTCTCGATGCCGCTGATGCCGATGTAGTCGCCCAGCTGGTAGTAGCTGTCCGACGTGAGCTGCTGCTCGGTCACCTCGCCGATGTAGCCGAGGATGTGCGCCGCAATGGGCACGGGGTAGGAGCGTAAGATTCTGTTCTGCACGAAGAAACCGGGGAATTTGTGCATTTTCTCCTGCAAAACGCCGTAGTCTTCCTTCTTCATCTGTTGTTTGATGATGGAGGGCAGCAGCGGCGAGTAGGTGCGGGCTTTCTCCAGTTTCTGGCAAAGCTCCTCCTTGGTGATGTCAATCGACTGGCACAGGTCCATGGTGTCGAAAGGCTTCACGTTCTTGGGGATGACCATCAGGTCGTAGGCCGCCTCGTTATATACCAGCAGCGAGTCGTTGCGGTCGTAGATGAGCCCGCGCGGCGGGGTGATGGTGACCTCGCGGATGGCGTTGCGCTCGGCCGCCTCCTTGTAACGCTTGTCCACCACCTGCAGACTGAACAGCTTGAGCACGCATACGCTGGCAATGAGCAGCATACTGCCGATGATGATGATTTTGCGTTGTTGTGAAAGCGGATTCATGGCGGGTTTATTTGGTGCGTTGGCTCAGTTCGTGAACTAATTGGCGGAAAGGTTCTTTTTTCTGCTCGTCGGCTTGTATGCGGTCAAGGTCATGAAGGGCCATCTGCACGTAGGCCTCAATCTGTTGTTCGGTCTTGGCGCGGGTGTCGGTTTGGTTGTAAAGTGCTTTCACTGCCTCGAATTTCTTTTGTTCGTCGAAATCAGTGGAGGAGAAATAATGCAGCAGCTGGGTTTTCTGGTCGGCAGAAGCATCCTGCAAGGCGCTGAGGTACAAGTATGTTTTCTTGTTTTCGCGAATGTCGCCGCCGATTTTCTTTCCAAAAACGGTGCCGTCGCCGTACACATCGAGCAGGTCGTCCTTGAGCTGGAAGGCCAGTCCGAGGTGGATGCCGAAGTCGTAGATCAGCTGCTGGTTTTCGGCGGATGCTTCCGCCACAATGGCGCCGGCTTTCAGGCAGCCCGCCAGCAGCACGGCCGTTTTGTAGCGGATCATGTTCACGTAATCCTCCAAGCTTACGTGGTCGGCGGTCTCGAAGTCGAGGTCTTTCTGCTGTCCCTCGCAAATCTCCACGGAGGTCTGTGCCAGCAGTTTCGACAGGGCGAGGGCGGTGGCGGGAGCGGTCGGGGTGTCAAGGATGGTTTGCAGGGCGAGGGTGGCCAGCGCATCGCCGGAAAGGATGGCGATGTTGCCGTTCCATTTGCGATACACCGTCGGTTGTCCGCGGCGGATGGGCGCGTCGTCCATGATGTCGTCGTGGATGAGCGTGAAGTTGTGCAGCATCTCGAAGGCGGCTGCTGGGTAGAGGGCAATCTCTTCCTGACCGCCGAACATCTCCGCCGACATCAGCACCAGACGGGGACGAAGCCGCTTGCCACCCTGCGACAGAGTGTAATAGATGGGGTTGTATAGGTTTTTGGGTTCCTTGTCTAAAGCTATTTTCTTGAAAAAATCGTTGATGTTGTCCATTTTGTGGGTGAAAGTTTAGTATTCGATGTAGAATTTGTCGGCCGAACGGATGTCCTGCACGGGCAGAAGCTCCTCTTCGTGGCAGTAGCGCAGCGTGTCGTAGTGGAATTGCTCGAAGTTGCGTTTGTGGTAGTTGGTCACTTCGTTTACATAGAAGCTGTTGGAAACCAAGTATTTCTGTTCTTTCTGACCGAGGGTGTAGGTGAGCCTCACGCCGAATTTCAGCGGGGAGGTCTCTTGGTTGAAGAAGGTGGTGTGGATGAGCTCGCGCGAGGGGCACAGCTCCACGTCGCAGAACTCCATGATGTGGCTTTCAATGTCCGGACAGCTGAAACGGCGGTAGCTGTGCGGCGGGATGGAAACGACGGTTCCTGAGAATGCCACACCTTGCTCATTGATAGGCAGCTGCATAAAGTCCATGGCATGACCGTTGCGCACAAGGAAGCATTCATCCAAATAGAGGTGCATGGTCTGGTCGCTGGTGTTGTGGAGTGTGAACGACATTTCGCCGTGGTCTTTCCAAAAATCGTATGAAACCGCGCAGTGACTGTCTTCGTAGCGCATCTCGTTGCGGCTGGTGCGGTAGCTTTCCTCGCCCTCCACGTGGTAAACTTGGTAATAGGTGGTGCAGGCGGTCAGCAACAGCACTGCAGATGTCAATACTGCATAAACTAACGGTTTCATAATGAGGGATTTTTCAATTAAAAATACGTGGGCAAAGATACAACTTTGCAATGAAAATGCAGGGTAAATAAAAGGGCTTTCTGAAATTTTTTTTGAGAATTTTTTCATGAAAATATTAGTAATAAATTAGGATTTGAAAAAGAAAGTGTGTTTTCTCCGAAAAATGACGTTTTGACTCTGAAAAATAGTTTCATAATCTCTAATTTTTGGTAGTAAATAGTTGATAATAAGTTTTATAAAAATTTTTAAAATAGGATGTTTTTCAAAGAAAAAGGCGTAACTTTGTAAAGTTAAAATAAAGTTAAAGTATAGTTTATTATATAATAATGTAAAGATGTTGGGAGGTTATTCGGCGTTGAGGGATGTGGGGGATGTCGCTTTTGTCAGGTGGGTGATGGAGGCGGCGGGACCTGATGCGCGGTTTGTGGTGCAGGAGAAAGTGCGTGGGGTGGAGGCATGTTTTGGGTGTGATGGACGGGAAGTGGTTTTGGAGGAAGGGTCAGCGGAGGTGTTGGAGGGGATGACGGTGCGAGCTGGAGTGTGTGAAGGGTCGGCGATGGCGGTTGCTGGTGTGGAAGAGGGTGTTGTGAGGAATGTGTCGGAAAACGTGCTGGCGGAGCTGGTGGAGCGCTACCGGCCGCGCCTGTTCCGGCTGTATGCGCACATCCGGCAGCTCTTCCCGGGTGTGCGCAGCGTGACGGTTTGTGGGGAGCTGTTCGGCGGGGCGTACCCGCACCGCTCGGTGGCGCGCAGCAGGGGGCGTGTGCCGCTGCGCACAGGGGTGTACTATGCGCCGGACTACGAGTTCTACGCCCTCGACATTCGTGTGGAGGAAGAGAAAAACGGGCAGCGGTGTTGGGATGGAAAGGGAGTGTGCTACACCCGCGATGGTCCTTTCTGCTATGATGCCACAGGTAAACGGGGAGGCTCCCGTGGACGTTTCCTCCCGCTGACGGTCTGCAACCACCTGTTCGAACAGCTGGGGTTCTGCTATGCCCGCACCCTCTTTCAGGGCAGCCTCGCCGAGTGCCTGCGCCACCCCAACAGCTTCCCCACGCACCTGCCCGACTGGCTCGGACTGCCGCCCCTGCGCAACAACTGGTGCGCAGGCACCGTCATCTGTCCGCTGTCACCCCTCGCCAGCGCCGGCGGAGAGCGCGTGTTGCTGCAGAACCCTAACTCCCGTCTGGGCGATGCCGATGCTGCAAGGAAGCCCACGGGCATCTATGCGGCGGCGGGGACTGCCACCCCGGCGGTCAGCACCAACGTAGCCTGCGAGCCCCGGGCACCATACACAACGTATGTCAGCCGCGAGTGCGCCGACATGCTTGCCGAGATGCAGGCGTTGTTCACCCCGGAACTGCTCAGCCGCGTGTTGCGGAAATCCGGACCGTCGCGTCCGCGGAAAAAGTCTGTCAGCATGTCCGCGCGGCTGCGCCGCGAGGTGCTGGACGAGTTCTTCCAGCTCAACCTCAACCGCTACGATGCCCTGCCTGCCCGCGAGCGGCAGCACATCACCCGCTGCCTGTGCCAAATGTGCGACCGCATGGTGGGGAAGGACCATGCGGTGAAATGAAAGATGGTTGTGGCTAAAGTATTTTCGCAGCCATGCGCCTGCCGGCTTCGTAGGCCTGTTGCAAATCTTGCTCCCAATGCTCTGCACGCCACCGCTCTTTGTTCTCCTTGGGAAAACTGGCCATGGCATACCGGTCGTAGTCCTCCACCTGGCAGGTGTTGCAGGCGGCAATTCTCTCGGGACGCTCTCCATAGAAACCGCCCAACAGCATCTCTAACGACTGTAGATTGCGGCGTTCTGCGGAGATGTCGTTCATGGTGTAGATGATGGCGGCAGGAATGCGCTTGGGAGGGTGCATGCTATAGTCATCATACGAAAGCCACGGGAAGGTGAGCCTCTCAATGAAACTCTCCAGCTGACCCGTCACGCGACTGTAAAAGATGGGCGATGCAAACACCACCCCGTCGGCATAGGCAGTTTCGCGGAGGGTGTCCGTCAAACCATCTTTGTAGGCACATACATCACGAAAAGGAGTGGTTTTCAGCTTGCAGGCCAGACAGCTGTAGCACCCTTTGTAGTCGATATCATAGAGGAATATGCGCTTGACGTCAATCTCTTCATCCACCGATTTTATGCCCTTGGTGAAGGCCTCGATCATAGCCGCAGTGTTCATGTTCTTTCTGGGGCCGCCATCTATAATTACAATCTTTTTCATTTTTGAATGTTGGGAATATGTGTGCGCTTTTGAAGTGGTTACTCAATCTTATCCAGCAGGTCGGGACGGCGTGCCTTTGTGCGCGCCAATTGCTGCTCCAACTTCCAGTCGTCGATGAGCCGCTGGTTGCCCGACAGCAAAATCTCCGGCACACAGTGCCCCTCGTAGTCGGCCGGACGGGTGTAAACCGGCGGCGACAACAGGCCGTCTTGGAACGAGTCGGTGAGGGCCGAGCTCTCATCGCCGATCACGCCGGGAATCACTCGCGCCACGGCATCCACAATCGCCATGGCCGCAATCTCACCGCCCGACAGTACGTAATCGCCGATGCTAATTTCTTCTGTCACAAATAATTCTCGCACCCGCTCATCCACACCCTTATAATGACCGCACAAGATGATGACATTCTCGTACATCGAAATCTGGTTGGCCTTCGCCTGGTTGAAGGTCTGTCCGTCGGGCGCCATGAACAGCACCGCATCGTAGGTGCGTTCCGCTTTCAGTGCCGCAATGCAGTCGGCAATGGGCTGCACCATCATCACCATGCCGGCACCGCCCCCGAAAGGATAGTCGTCCACCTTGCGGTGCTTGTCCTTCGTGTAGTCGCGGATGTCGTGCGTGTGCAACTCCAGCAAGCCCTTGTTGACCGCCCGCTTCAAAATCGACTGCGAGAAAACTCCCATGAACATTTCCGGAAACAGTGTCAGAATATCTATTCTCATCGTTATAATTTTTCAATAAACATAAGCCCATCGCGCACGGGCAGGATGAAGTTGGTGACTCGCTGATCCGCCTGCACATGCTCGTTGAAGGCTAACAACGCCCGCGTGTCTTTGTCGCCGCTGCGCACCTCTTTCACCACCTTTCCATCCCACAACACATTGTCGGCCAAAATGATGCCGCCTTTTCTCACCTGTGGCAACACCGCCTCGTAATAGTCGGTGTACTCCTCCTTGTCGGCATCGATATACACCAGATCCCAGCACTCGTGCAGGGTGGGGATGACCTGCAGTGCGGGGCCAATGTGCAGCACGATCTGTGCCGCCCGGCCCGACTGTGCCAGATAGCGGCGTATCATATCCTCGCGCTCCTCATCCACCTCGATGGTGTGCACCTGTCCGTCAGCGGCCAGACCTTCGGCCAAACACAGGGTGCCGTAGCCCGTGTAGGTGCCGATTTCGAGTACCCGTCGGGCCTGCATCATGTGGCAAAGCGTCGTCAGCAGCATGCCCTGCAGGTGTCCCGACAGCATCCGCGGGTTCATCACCTTCTGGTGCGTCTCGCGGGTGAGGCGGTACAACAGCTCCGATTGTGGCGTGGAGTGTGCTTCGCAGTACTCTTCTATCTCAACGTCAAACATGATCGTTCTGTCGCTATCCCATAATTTTGTTGACCTCTTCCTCAGTCTTGCCCAACTTCTCCTTGCAGATGCGGATGAGCTGGAGGGCGCGCTCAATATTTTTGGTGAGTTCGTCAACCGAGATGTCGGCGTTCTCCATCTTTTTCACGATGCTCTGAAGCTCGTTGTAGGCTTCGGTGTAGGTGGGTGTGTTTTCCATAAGTATCATTTCAAAAGTGTGCCACTTTTATCGGGCGCAAAAATACAATTTTTTAAGGAATGCTGACACCATTTTATACGGATTCCCAAATTGATGATTCTGGGTAGCAATCGTGCATAATTGCATCCTTGGATTTTCCCGAAAACTTTTCCGTTTTCAGTTTTTCATTTATTTCGGAATGCCATCTTCTTATGCTATAAATACAGGTGATTGTTAATTTATTTATCTGATTTACAGCGATAAAAAGATTTTCATTTTAAATAATAGAGTGCAAATATACTGCACTCCTATAGTGTACTTTTGCAACCGAAAACAAACGGATAATTATGAGACAAGTGCATTACATTTTATTGATGGTATTTGGGGGCACTACCCTGATTTATGCTGGAAAATTAATTAGAATTAACCACTAAATTTGATTTGTTATGGTTCTGAAAGGAGACAAAGTAATTATAAATAACACCTACCGTTTTGTTTTCCCGATACTGCGGTTGTATGGCGAAGAGTATGTGAAAAGAATGGACGATATATTTAAGTTAGCCGTTTTCATTGACGACCTCACCAATCCCAGATACGACAAAGACGATTACCTGCATGTGGTTATTGACCCTCTAAGAGTAGTTAAGCAACCCACATACACCCTCGAGAACACCATTGCTTGGATGGAAAGTAAAGGCATCCTCAATAAGGCATACAAGCTGGAGTCAGACCCGAACAAAATGGTCCTGATGATTCGCATTCCTGAGAAGTATCAAGGTTGTGTTGGCCTGTTTGTGGAAGGCAATACCGCATTGTATTCCAAAGCAGATACGGAATCTTGTTTTTGTGCACGGAACAAGGTTAACGAGGCCTATTTCAAATATTGTCGGTCAATAATTCTGGCAAAAACTCGAATAAAAATCAACTTAGATGAAGAGTTGTTGAATTTTTGATTTTACAATGCAAAAACACTGCACTCTAACAATCTATTTTTGCAACGTCAAAACGAACACAAAAACAACGATATGAATATGACTGAAACAAAAGAAAAAACGGGACTTACGACCAAGCAGCTTCTGACACTGATGCAATTGCAAAAGTGCGGACGAAAGACCGCCCTGAAAATTGCAGACTGTGCCGAAGGGCTGACTATTGGAAATGCCTATGAAATGGCTGAAGTGCTGCAAGATCTTCGGGAATGTGGCCGTGTGAAACGACTCCCGGTGTACTCCGCTTCCGAGGTTAAATATGCTGAGCGGCTCGCAATGGACATTCTCGAAAAGTCCGAAAAGGCAGGTATCGGTGTTATTGGCTACTTTGACCCTCTCTTCCCGAAGGCTCTTCGTGAACTTGTTGCGGAGAAAGGCACAACAGATCCTCCAGCTGTCCTCTACTACAAAGGAAATCTTTCTGTTACTGAGAAGCCTGCCGTCTCCATCGTGGGAACCAGAAATGCAACGGCAGAGGGAGTGTGCGCCGGAGAAATCTTCGGACAGAAATTCGCAGAGAAAGGGTTTAATGTTGTCAGCGGATTGGCGCTTGGCTGTGACAGTGCGGGGCATCGCGGCGCCTTGAAGGGCAATGGTGTAACGACCGCCTTCCTCGCTCACGGGCTTGACTCTGTGTTCCCAGTTGAAAACACAGAGCTTGCAGAGTCCATACTTGACAACGGGGGCTTGCTTCTTTCAGAGTACCCTGTTGGCGAGCAAGTGATGCCGAATCGCTTTGTTGAAAGGGACCGCCTTCAGGCAGGGCTTTCACAAGCCACCATTGTGATTCAGACGGGAGAGCAAGGCGGTACCATGCACGCCGCCAACGCAACTCTTGCGGCAGGCAAACCTTTGTTCGTCGTCAAGTACAAGTCCGACCAGCTGATGCTCAGCGAAAAGGTTCGAGGCAATAGGTGTCTGGCCGACAGAGGCGCCACCTACCTTACTGCCGAGAATGCGGACAGAGCCATTGAAAGCATTCTCTCAAGAGCGTCCGTTGCCAATGGCAATTCCACGCTGGAATACACGCAGCTTACCATAAAGTTTTAATAACCAAGAAATTCCGAAATCCAACAAACAAATTATTAACCTTTAACCCTTTGGCCTATGAATTTTGCCTTCAATTCCGCAAACAACATTTCCTCCAACAATCACACCATTAATGCCAACTTCTCTGGTTGGAAGACACTCGAAGGTGGCATGCGATACTTCTACCTGCTCAACTACTATCCTGCGTGGATGGATCGCAAAAACGGATTCTGCCCCACGAAACAAGAAACACTTGTACGGCATCTCATCTGGAATTTCAAATACGACCCCTCGCGCGACATTACCCGTGGGATGCATGTTTTAGCAGCCAAAGCCGTAGTTGAGCTGCTCTCTGGTGTCTTGAAAAAGACATTCGGTGAAACCATCAGTAATGTCACCATTTTCTGTGTGCCTGCCTCCTCGCAATGCAATTACCAGCGCCGCATTGAGGATTTCGCAACTTTATTGTGCGCAAAGACAGGGGCGCAGAACTCCTACTCCCACATCCAATATGTCAAGGATGCCACCCCGAAGCATTGTGGCGGCAGTGGTATTCCTGTTGTCAGACTTGACTCTGATTATTTCAGGGGGAGAAAAGTGCTGATCTTTGACGATGTCACCACGTCCGGCGGCACTCTCCAGCGTTACAAACAGGTTCTCACCGATTTGGGAGCCATTGTCATCGGGGGTGTCTGCATCGGCAAGACATTGCATGAGCGGGAAAATGACAATCCGATTGGGTCGTATCTGAAAGCGGCATAATACCTAACCGGATGCCGTTAAATCACAGTAAAACATCAAAAACAGGAAATTTTATCACACAATCATTATCAAGAACCTTTGCTCACATGTTGATTGAATTATGTAAAATACCATTTATTAAATGTTTATAATTATCAATTTTTTGAATTAGAGTGCAAATATATTGCACAAATAAATTGTATTTTTGCAGACGAAAAAAACTTTGACTATGGTGAATATGACTTTTGACGAGATTATTGCAAAATTAGACAAGCTGGACGAATTGTCAGATAAAATAGCTGAAAGAATTCCAAAATCTCTTGACGATGAAGAGCACCCCAAGGATATTTATACAGCAACTGCAATAAAGTTTATTCTTTTGTATTTGAAGAGGTATGATTGCCTTTATGCTTTGATGGATGTACTAAAATCCGATGCTTTCTCCACATACTATAAATATGGTTACTCTCGATTTCACATGGATAATAGTTACATTGGATTTGACAAGAAAAAAACTGAAGTCGAAGTGAATAATTTCCGTAAGGTATATGCATCAAAAATCCATGAAAATGAACATTCTAAAACCATCCTACAATTTCTTGAAAAGTTCCTGATAGCCTTTTGCCGTGACTATTTCCCAGTAGTAGACTATGTAATGCATGATTATACAAGCGATACTGTCCATGACAATCCCAATGTAGATGAGCATATTAAACAATGGGAATCATCGTGTTTTAATGGACTACTTCGAAGTATGATAGATGTTATAAATATGATACCAGAAAAGTCATATTTGCAATACTATCCTCAGATTGTAGATTATTTTGCCCCGCATTCTCATGTTTATGAGAACTATGATTTGCTTTTTCACAATTTAAAACTCAAAGAAGGTGAATTTGTTGCTATAGATTTGCCAAGCGATGAAAATAAAATTGCACAAGTTTTGGGGTGCCACCAATTGTTATTTCTACCCGATGGTGGTTCATTCAAAAACGTAATTGCAATATCAGCTGAAGAAATCGCGTCGAGATTTTCAGGAAAAGAAGTATTATTCTACGAAAGATTACAATATAAACAGAAACAAAGTTCAATTATTCAATATATCATTTTTGACGCTTTCTGTTCGATTAGCAATGACGGCTATTTTATTGCGCCAAGTTTCAACAATGAATATGCTGATATAGAAGAAGCCATTGATTCATGTGGTAAAAAAACAGATCTATTCATCCAATGGGGCAGTAATTATAACTACGAATATTTGTTGAGCAATCGGATTGACCCTCAAACCGGAAGGTTCATATCAATAGATTTCAGCATTGGATTAAATGATTTTTTATTCCATGACAAAGAAATTCAACACATAAAGAATGGTATTATAGAAAAAATCATTGTTTTTGCTGATTGTACCATATTGTTTTACAATTTAGCAAAAACAAAAGATTCCATGTGTTTTGTCAAAGCCAATCATCTTTTTTTTAAGGATTCTGACTCCATTCGTCCTAATTACAACAGACAACAAAAAGATCTTTTGTTGTCTGAAATAAAGAACAATGCAAATGCCCCACATATAAGAGAAATCCCATTCGAAGAACTGGCACACAATCGCTTTGAGACAATATACAATAGATATTTCAAGTTGAACGGAACAAATGTTTCTGGCATTGTGAGAACTGTATTTAATAGACATTTGCTTGACAACGACTTTTCGGATATCTTTTCCGAATTAATATACAGTATTGCGAAATATGCCAGATTTGGATTTGATTTGGAAAGCAAATTTCCCATTGTATTTGAAAATGGTGAAGAAGAAGTACTGTTAGACAATATTCCACAAACCATCCATGCTCTTCTATCATTGTACAGGGACAGTATTTCTTCCGGAAATATTATTATGCCCGATGAGTTAGCGAATTTTGGTCTGAGGCTCCTTGGCAAGGAAAGAGAAAAGGTCATATATAATCCTTTTGCTGGGTATGGCGAATTTATTCCTGAGTCAAAGGAATTTGTCTATATCGGAATTGAAAAAGACAATTTGCTATCAACCATTGACGAACTGAAAATTGAATACAGCAACAATGGTGGGCGAATACGGGAAAAAGAGATAAAAGGAAAGAAGTACGATAGGATTATCTCGTTTCCCCCTCTCCGCCGTGGTTCAGAAATGGAATCCATGACAGCGTACGCAGAAAGTATCCAACAGGTCTGCCATACTTTTGACTCGTCTTCCGATAATGCAAAGGCAGTGCTGTTTCTTTCCGCAGATTTCCTGTATTGCAAGCCATACGAAAACATTCTCCATCATATCATTGACAATAGATGGTTAGATACCATCATATACCTTCCTGACAGCATCTATGGGAAAGAAAAATTACGTACACTCGTATTGATTTTGAACAAGACTTCAAAATGGCGCATTGATGAGTTTGACCTCACTTCATTTGTTTCACAAGACAATAAATTCCGGATTGAGGATGCGTTTGATACGATAGAGTCAGCTCAATACAATGGTGAAGGCAGGTATTTTGATACTATAGAATATGAACAGTTAACGAATCAATATCAATTTGCATATCCCAGCGAAATTTTCCCTTATGGTGGGGAATCTTATTCTCTTTCCCAAATCTTACAACCTATAAAGGGTGAACGCACTCCTGATTTGCGAGGCCTTTTGTTTGAAAGCAAAATGTCATATGATTATTTAGATTGCATCAAAGATTCCAAACAATATTCGATGGGGGAACTGTCTTCAAAGCATCGAAAATTCACTTCGGATGTATTTATTTTGCCAGATGACACATCTCGTTTTCAACCAATTTTGTGTAAGGCGACAAACGAAGATCCAATCTTTATTGACTGTGATAGATACTATACATATACTATCAATATGTCCATGGTTGACCCTATGTATCTAACGTGGGTTTTGTGTCATCCCTACTCAAAGAACCAGCTATACATGAGGTGTCATTTGTCAACCATCATCAAGAAGGAGGATGTTGACACGGTACTTGTGAAAGTTTCTTCTCCCGAAGAGCAGAGAGAATGTGTTGAATGTGCCCAAAAGAAAATTTTAGAGGACAAAATAAAAGAAATGGACGACCGGCTAATAGAGGCGGTAAATCTCCGTGAAAATGATTTTCGATCCATAAGACATTCACTTGGAGCTCCTATGATGGAAATTCATGCAATAATAAGGCTCCTTAAAGATTGTTGTCAAAAAAATAATTATCTCAATACTATTGTTAGTCAACGATCTGGCTATACGATTGAAAACTGTATCAAAAAATTAAAAGAAAGAGTTGACTACATCTCTGTTCTTTTTTCTGAAGGGGAAATAAAAAATCTTGAAGAATACGCTCTCTCTGCTATTGACATTGAAAGTGTTATTCGTTATCTGGATTTTGAAACAGGTACTTATTCTATAAAAAAAGGAAGAACACTATCTTCTGGTGATCCAAATTTGAAAAAGAAAGTAACTGTGAATCTTGTTCTACTACAAATCTGTATCGGAAACATTTTTGTTAATGCGGAAAAACATGCTTTTTCATACGAAAAGAAAACCAGCAATATTGTAGAAATAGATGAGTTTGTTGAAACTGACAAATTCATTATTAGAATTAAAAATAATGGCAAACCCTTTCCTGAAGGTTTCACACATGCAGATTTCATATTAAGAGGACGAAAAGCAGGACAAAATGCGGGAGATGGAATCGGGGGATATGACATATCTCGGATAATGCAGTATTTCAACGCAAAATTTCAACTTTATACTGCTTTTAGTGAATTATTTCCAACCTGTTATGAATTGATTTTCAATATATTATAATTAAATCACATTAGTATGAATACAGAATTAAAAGTGTTATGGGTTGATGATGACTTAAATGGTTTTAATAATGGAATTAATTATACATTAGACCATTTCGGTAATAATGGCATTACTATCATTCCGAGCACAAATGCAAAAGATGCTATTGAGAAACTTAAAGACCCAGATAAGTTTGATGCGGTAATAATGGATGCTCGTTTCTATGAAGATGAAAAAAGTGAAGATACAAATCTTAAAGGATTAGCTCGTGTGCATGCTTGTTTGCAAGGATTGGAGGCCAAGGGAAAGCATATTCCTTCATTTATCTATACTGGGCAGCCTGATTTAAGATCCAATGCCCACTTTTATGAAACTTATAGTACGTATTCTGACATTGGACGAATATATAAAAAAGGAAGAGGGGCTGATATGGACAATTTAGTTCAAGCTATTAAGGATGCAGCATTACGGAAAAAAGAAACTCGTATCCGAATGAAGTATGAGGATCTATTCTCCATCTGTGATTCAAGATATGGATTCCCCGAAACATTTGAAAAAGATCTGTTGAAACATTGCTTCTATATCGAAAATGGAGAGAATACTAATGATGATATCTTTAATTCCACGCGCAAAATCATGGCTTCTTTTTTTAAGGTTTGTACAGACATCAATCTTACTCCTATCGGTGTGGGGCCAATTGATAATTATGAATCCAACGATAGGCCTAAATTTTTGTGTCAAGGGGGACGAATACAAAAATTGGTGCCTATCTATGCGCAAAATTTAATTGATACTTTTTCCATAATGCAGGAGGGCTCTCACCAATATAAAGAGGTAGTAGAAACCGTTAAAAAAGGGAAAAATCCATTTCTTTTAACAACACTGATTTATACTGTTTTCAGCTCTTTAGTATGGTTGAAGAATTTTATAGACGCTCATCCAGATGTTGAAAAAACTTTAGAAATCACGAAACCTTTAGTAGATACATTCTTGCAAAAAAAGAATGAAAAACAAAAAAGGCATGAAGAACAGCAAGCTGAAACAAATAATAGGCGAACCGAGCAAGTTGACCATCAAAGGTATATAATTGAGAAAGATGAAAATGGTATTTTGCACGCTGGGAATTATTACATACGATGTTGTAGGGATGATATTGGGAAAGAAGTTGTTATAACAAAGATTGCCGATAATACAGACAAGGCGACGAACACAAAATACCCTAAATTCGCTCGATACGAAATAATTTAATCTTCTGAACTCCATATTTATGCCCACCAATAAGAACGCCGTTATCCGATACCTCGCCATTGACCGCTGCTTGAGCAACGTGCATAAGTCATACACCATTGAAAACCTGATTGATGCATGCAACGAGGCACTGGAAGAAAATGATCCTGAGACCTCCGGTGTGCAGCGGCGGCAGATTTTTTACGACATTCAGTTTATGGAGAGCCCTGAGGGCTACGATGCGCCCATCGACCGAATCCGCGATGGGCGAAAAACTTACTATCGTTACTCAGATCGCGATTTTTCCATCCGCAAACAACCTATCAACGCTACGGAAACCCAGCAGTTGGCCGATGCCATCGCCATGCTCGGTCGTTTCAAAGGCCTTCCCAACTTTGAGTGGATGGAGGAGGTGATTGGCAAACTGGAATCCACCTTCGAGATCAACCGCAGCTCCGCCGCTGTCGTAGGCTTTGACCAAAATATCGACCTCAAAGGGCTGAAATTCTTTTCACCACTGTTCGATGCCATCGTGTCGAAGAAGCTGCTGAAAATCAAATACACAGCTTTCAATAAGCCAACACAGGAAATGGTAGTGTCGCCATACTACCTTAAGCAATACAACAACAGATGGTTTCTTCTCTGTTGGCATGATGAATTCAACAAAATTATCAATCCCGCTCTTGACAGAATGAACTCTGTCAAAGAAACGAAAGGCAAATTCCACGAAAACAGCGACATTGATTTCTCGGAGTTTTTTGACGATATTGTCGGTGTAACGCACCCTGACAATGCCAAGGAAGAAATTGTAACACTGCAGGTTGCAGATGATTATGTGGGCTATTTTCTTACCAAACCCATTCACTGGTCGATGAGGAAACGCCCCGACAACATCTTCACTTTGAAACTGATACCCAACTATGAACTGGAAACTTTCCTCTTCAGCCATTCCGACAAAATCAAGGTACTTGCCCCAGAATCATTGAAGGAAAAAGTTTTGAAACGCATCGAGGATGCTAAGGCATTTCAGTCTGTGCTCCGAAGTTAAACACTGTTCTCGTGTTTAAATATACTCAGGACTTTTCGTTACCCTCTCTTTTATTATTCACCACCTATCCACCCGCCGGTTCTTCCGCGGCATACCTGCTGCAAGGTTCTATCTTCCTGCCAGCGTGCCGCGGGTGTGTGCACTGGCCGCCGCCACCATTTCGCCGCTCGCTGCGTGAGCGGCGAAACCCCCATTTTCACACAATTGCATCCTCACATCAAAAAACTCCGAAATCAAAATTTTCTCTGCAAAAATGTGGCAGAACAAAAATGGCACTTTTTCGCCCGTTTGTGATTTCGTCGTAAAAAAACGACAACTTTTTGATGAAATCTGCCATTTTATGATATTGATTTTCAATGAAATATTTTCCAACACCCCTTGAAAATGATCTTCCCGTTGTATATTTGCAGTCGTTAACTCATTTAAATTTCTAACCCAATCTAAAAATCATGAAACAACAAGAAATTGTTCCCAACGTGGAA
>JBGURX010000006.1:0-106505 GCA_045132235.1 Bacteroidales bacterium | reverse complement strand
AAGCCAAAATCATCCTCTGTCCCGACACCGCCAAGGATGTGGTCTTTGGCGAACCCGTACACCGCAGCGAATGGGGCATCGAAGAGGGTTGGTACTTCTCCCCCAACAGCAACTACATCGCTTTCTACCGCATGGACCAGTCGATGGTGGAGGACTACCCGCTGCTGCAGACCAGCGAGGAGGACGGTGCCGCCCATATCGCCTACTTCAAGAACATCAAATACCCCATGGCCGGACGTACCAGCCATCAAGTAAAAGTCGGCATTTTCGATGCCCGCCAGTCGTTCCAACAGAAAAAATGCGTGTATCACTACATCCAGACCGACCCCGCTGACGGCGAATTTCTGACCAACGTCACCTTCTCGCCCGATGAAAAATATCTGTATATCACGCATTTGAACAGAGAACAAAACCACTCCAAACTCATCCGCTACGAGGTGGCCACCGGTAAGAAACTGGCCGTGCTCATCGAAGAGACGGATAGCCGCTATGTGGAACCGCTTCATCGCATCATCTGCCTCGCCAATGGCAACTTCATCTACCAGAGCGACCGAGACGGCTGGAACCACTTCTACCTCTACACCTTCGACGGGAAACTAATCAAACAAATCACCAAAGGCAATTGGCCTGTAATAGAGGACTTTGGCACCGATGAAGCCGAACAGAACATCTACTTCATGACCAACAAAGACAACCCCGTTGACCAATACCTGTACTCCGTCAACATTGCCAACGGCAAGCTCACCAACCTCACCCCCGCCTCCGGCACCCACACCATTGTGTTATCAGACGACAAGAAAAACTTCTTCGACTACTTCTCCAACCTCCACACGCCCCTGACCGTCTATGCCGGCAGCACCGACGGAAAATACCTCCGCACAGTGAAAGAATCCCGCAACCCCTACCGCGACTGCGAACTGGGCTACGACACCATCTTCTCGCTGAAGAATGCCCACGGCGACGACCTTTACTGCAACATGATCTTCCCGCCCAAATTCAACAAGAACAACCAGTACCCCTGTCTCGTATATGTCTATGGCGGACCTCATTCGCAGCTGGTTACGAACAGTTTTATGACCGCCGGTCCCTTCCTGCACTACATGGCCCAGAAGGGTTACATCATCTTCGTGCTCGACAACCGCGGTACCAGCAACCGTGGAGCAGAATTTGAAAAGTGCATCCACCGCCAGCTCGGAGTGCTGGAGAGCGAAGACCAGATGGTCGGCATCAACTACCTGCGCTCTCTGCCCTACGTCAACAAAAACCGCATGGGTATCGACGGCTGGAGCTTCGGCGGCTTCATGACACTGACCATGGTCACCGAGCATAACGACATCTTCGCCTCCGCCACCTGCGGCGGTCCGGTGGTGAACTGGGAGTGGTACGAAATCATGTACGGCGAACGCTACATGGACACCCCGCAGGAGAACCCCGACGGCTACGCCAATGCCAACATCATCAACAAAATCCACAAGCTGAAATGCCCCCTGCTGATCATGCACGGACAGCAGGACAACACTGTGGTTCAGCAACATAGCCTTGAACTGCTGCACCAGTCGGTGCTGGACGACGTTCAGATCAATTACTTCCCTTACACCACACACGAGCACAACGTGAGAGGCCTCGACCGCGTGCAGATGTGGCACAAAATCGAACAATTCCACAATAACATTTTAATGCGATAATCGCCCAAAACCCTTAATCCCATTTTATGAACAAACCCTCTTTCAATCGCAGTCTGTGGCTGCTCAACAACATTTACCAAGCTGGATCTGAAGGTCTTACCTTTGAAGAGATTTGTCAGAAATGGCAGAGCAGCGGCTTGTCGAAGGGCAAGAACTATCCCCTCCGTTCGTTCCACAACCATCGGAAGGAGATCCTCGACACCTTCAACATCGCCATCCGCTGTCGGAAAAACACCAACCGCTACTACATCAAAAACAACGAGGCGGCTACCCAGCTGATGATGAAAGTGCTTGGACTGATTGGCATTAACCAAACTTTAGGGAGCGACATTTCCGCCCGCATCTCCTACACGCCTTGCACCGGTGGTGAAGGCTTCCTTGCCCCCATCACCTCCGCCATTCAGAACAAAAAAATGTTAAAAGTGGTCTTCTCCAACAGCAGTGAAAAGACGACCTATACAGAGGTTAAACCATTGGGAATCAAGGAATACAAAAACTGCTGGTATCTGCTCGGACAACTTGTCAGCGGCCAATTTGTGTATGTCAACCTCGCCTACACGAACGAAATTACTCCGCTGAACGAAACCTTTGCGGAACCGACGGACGCACCTGTACAGGAACTCCTTGTGGAGAACTACGGCAGCCGGCTGGAAGAGATTCCGACGGAGGAAATCACCCTCAAGGTTCCCGCCGCCATCGCCCAGCAGATCAAGCAGTTCCCCATTCACCCCTCCCAACGAGAGCTGGAGAACAAAAAGAGCCATTCCATCTTCTACCTGAACCTCAAACCCACCACCGACTTCATCCTCGACCTGATGGCTTTCAGCAACACCATCGAAATCATCACTCCGGCCTCCATCAAAGAGAAAGTGGCCGACGAAGCCAGAAAAATCATCAAGAAAAACCAATAACCGAAAAATAATATCCCCATGAAATACGAAATGATTTGCCAGAAATGCGGGCATAAAATTGCATCCTTTAAAGAATGGTTTGAACATGACCAAGTTTGTCCAAAATGCGGAAGTAATTATGTAGAAGTTCATTACACCACGGATTACCATCAGCTTTCTGATCTTTTTAAAGGACAACCTGCCAATTTTTGGCATTATTTCGACTTTCTGCCCTTGGAGGACAAGAAGAACATTGTGACCTGCAACGAGGGTGCCATCCCAATTGAAGAGTGGGATTTCTTGGAGAAATTTGCCAAAGAAAAATACGGAATCAACTGTAAAGTAATGGTTTACCGCAACGACCTCAATGGTGGCACCAACACTTTCAAGGATGTGGCCGCTGCTATGGCCGCCGGCATCATGAAAGAAAATGGCATTAAGGAATACTGTATTGCCTCGACGGGCAACACGGCGACCGCCTTCAGCAAATACCTGTCGCTGGCGGGCATCCGGCTCAACGTCTTCGTGCCGAACTGCGTGTGCCAAGACACGGTAGAAGAGATCCAGTCGTACGGCCAGAATCTGGTGATTTCGGAAGGCGACTACGGGGCGGCCAAGAAAGAGGCGGCAGAATATAAGAAAGCCCATGGCCTGCTCATCTCGGGCGGCAACATCGACCCCATCCGTGTGGAGGCCAAGAAGACCATGGTGTTTGAGTTCCTGCGGCAGATGGGCAAGATGCCAGATGTATATGTGCAGGCTGTGAGCGGCGGCACGGGACCCATTGCCGTGGACAAAGGCGTGCGCGAAATCAAAGACGTTTTCCCCGAGGCTCGTCTGCCCAGAATGATTTTGGTGCAGCAGGACACCTGCGACCCGATGGTACAAGGGTGGGAGAATGCCGAAAAGGCCGGTTTTCCTGAAGGTTACGAGAAAAACTTTCCCTCCATCGCCAACCCGCAGACCATGGTCTCCATTCTCTCCACCGGCACGCCCGGCATGTTTCCCATTGTGGCGCCCATCGTGCGGAAGAGTGGCGGTGGCTTCGTGCGCGTGAAGGAATCGGAGCTGGTGGACTATGCCAAAATCGCGCAGCGTGAGCGTAACGTGATGCTCGGTCCGGCGGCGGCGGTCTGCTTTGCCGGCTTCTACCAGGCCTTGGCCGAAGGCAAGATTGCGGATGGCGAGACCGTGCTGATCAACACCGGCGAGGGAGCCGCCCGCGCGAAAGACTTCGCGGCGGCAGTGGAGAAGGCGTAAGAACAAACAATATTTCCGTTATTTTGCGAGCACAAAATCCCTGTAACAAATGAAACATTTTCTGTTTAAACATCTATGGAAAATGACAGGAATATTCTTCCTCGCTGCTCTTGCATTCAGTTGTGAAAAAGAACCCGTTGATCCTGTCACTCCCGAACCAGGCCCTGTAGAAATTGATATTCCGGGAGCTGACAGCAATATTCTGATTATGAAAGTGGATTACCAAACCTTTCATTATGAGGGATATACCACTGTGAATGTTGATAGTGTTAATGATTCCTCTGACACCATCCCCTTTTTGGCAACGTATTGTCCTCCTAGTGATTTTGGATATATTAAATTATTCTATCAGAACCCCAGCCATCTCCTTTTTTATGGAGGTATTATTTGGATGGGGTGCGGGAATCTCCATTTCCCAAATTCCTTCATGGAATTACCTGCTCAAACCTCTGGACTCCCCTACCCGGGAAACGACAAAATCTGTTTCATTGATTATTCTGGTGCACAACAATCGCTCCCCTGGAATTATAATCTTGTAGATGAAACCATGATTGAAAACGTTTGGGGAACCATATCCAAGCAGCCTGAATTTCAGCATTATTATAGCAAGACCAACAAAAAAGTCGCAGTATTCCTGTACACACCGAGTGTAGGAGGTGGGAATCCCGCTGATTGGGATTTTATCATTTTTGTAGAAAAAGAATAAATTTTTCCCGACATCTTATATACTATCCCGCCCATTCTCAGCGTTTTATTTCTCGGATTTTGTGCAAGGACTCCACAAAGTCTATGTCAGGTGCGTGTCTTGCCATGATGAAAAACAGATGTCCATTGAAAAAAAATTATGTCTAAAAAGTCCAATCTTTTCCTGTTTTTGAAGGCCCTCATCATTTTGGGGCTGATTCTTATTCTTTTGATTCCGGCCATGCTGATCAGTAATTTGATTGACGAAAGAGAGTCATTGAGAAGCGAAGCCGTAGTAGAAGTTTCCGGGAAATGGGCCCACGACCAAAGCCTGGTCGGTCCCTACCTCTCCATCCCCTATTACAATGAAAACGGAAAAGCCTCTGAGAAATGTTTCTTGCAGGTGATGCCTGAAAACTTGAAGATTGCAGGCGATGTAACCACAGAAACTTTACATAGAGGTATTTACGATGTGGTGGTGTACCACTCGAACCTGAAAATCACGGGCAATTTCAGCAAAAAAGATTTCAAAGATATTCCCTTGGAAGAGCTCTGCCTCGAACGCGCCATTTTATCAATGGGTATCACCGACTTACGAGGAATAGAAAACCAATTAGACATTCAACTTGGCGACCAAAACTATCGTTTTGAGGCCGGACTTTATAATCAAGACGTGGTCTCTGGTGACGGGGTACATGCCATCGTAAATCTTGAAGATGCAAGTTCAACAGACGATTCTCTTTTGAACGACATTCCCTTCTCCATGTCGCTTTCGCTGAAAGGTTCCGAGCAACTGATGATTTCGCCCATCGGTGGTAATACTGATGTGAAGCTCCACTCCAACTGGAACAATCCGAGTTTCACGGG
This sequence comes from Bacteroidales bacterium, assembly GCA_045132235.1. Lineage (GTDB taxonomy): Bacteria > Bacteroidota > Bacteroidia > Bacteroidales > WCHB1-69 > UBA1756. Next base: position 101,119 of record JBGURX010000006.1, on the reverse strand, counting down.
TGATTTTCTCACTTCTGACAAGGAAATCCGTAAAGACGGCTTTGATGCACATTGGAAAATGATGCACCTCAACCGCGATTTCCCACAATCATGGACTACTCGTGATCATGAAAAGAAATTTTCCCCCCAACACACCACCTTTGGTGTCACTTTCCTATTGCCGGTGGATGGCTACCAGAAGGCTACCCGCTGTGTGAAATACTCGATCCTCTTCACCACCATCACCTTCATTGTCTTCTTCTTTGTGGAGATTATGCGTAAAAAGCGTGTCCACCCGCTACAGTACCTGCTGGTGGGTGTGGCACTGATTGTCTTCTACACGCTGCTGATTTCCCTCTCCGAATACCTGATGTTCAATTTGGCCTATATCATCGCTGCATTGGCCACCATCATCCTCATCACCCTATACTCTAAGGCCGTGCTGAAATCATGGGCACAAGGCGGTTTTGTGGGCGGTGTGCTGGTGGTGCTTTACGGTTATCTTTTTACCATCATCCAGCTGCAGGATTACGCGCTGTTGGCAGGCAGTATCTTTATCTTCATCATCCTCGGTGTGGTGATGTTCTTCTCACGGAAGGTGGATTGGTACAATTTGAACGGAGGCGGCAAAAATGAGGGTAACACCCCGCCGCCACCGGAAATTCAATAACTATTATGAACAAAAAAAAGCCGCAGGAATCTGCGGCTTTTTTTTGTTCGTAATCTGCTTTTTACGCCAGTCCGCCGTCGCCGCCGATCATGGGAATCACGCCCTGCTGGCGCTCGTCGATACGGCCGTTTTTCTCCTCGAATTTGCGAATGTTGTCGCCCAACGCGGCCAGCAGCCGTTTGGTGTTCTGAGGCGTCATGATGATGCGGGAGGTGACATTCCCTTTGGGCATACCAGGCATCATGGCCACGAAATCAAGGATGAACTCGTTATCGGAATGGGTGATAATGGTCAGGTTGGAATAGGTTCCTTTGGCTACCTCTTCGCTGAGGTTGATGTCGATTTTTTGCTCTTGCATGATATTGGGTTTTCTTATAAAACAAAAAAAGGGTCAGTTGTTCACTGACCCTTTAGGATTTTTACTCTTTAGAGGCCATCAGGCTTTCATACTCTTCCATCGAGCTTACCTCGAGGTTCTGGTACCGTTTCAAGCCGGTACCCGCCGGAATGAGGTGTCCCACGATGACGTTCTCCTTCAGACCCAACAGGTGGTCGGCCTGCGCGTTGATAGCGGCGTTGGTGAGCACCTTGGTGGTCTCCTGGAAGGAGGCGGCTGAGATGAAGCTACGGATTTGCAGTGAAGCGCGGGTGATACCCTGCAGAATCGGCTTACCGGTAGCAGGATTGGCATCGCGCACCTCCACCAGCTTCTGGTCGCGGCGCTTCAACAGGGAGTTCTCGTCGCGGAGCTGTTTCGGCGTCACAATCTGACCCTTGATGAACTCGGTGCTGTCGCCAGCATCGGTCACCACCTTCATCTCCCAAATGTTGTCGTTCTCTTCCTGGAAATCGACCTTGTTGATCAACTCGCCCTGGAGGAACTTGGTATCGCCCGGATCTTCGATTTCCATCTTACGCATCATCTGACGCACGATGACCTCGAAGTGCTTGTCGTTGATCTTCACACCCTGCAGACGGTAAACTTCCTGAATCTCATTCACGATGTACTCCTGTACCTTCATGGCACCCTTGATGTTCAAGATGTCGGACGGGGTGAGCGCACCTTCGGAAAGCGGCGTACCGGCTTTCACGTAGTCGTTCTCCTGTGCCAGAATCTGCTTGGATGCGGGGATGAGATACTGTTTCTGTTCACCCGTCTTGGAGGTGATGTTCACGCAACGGTTACCACGTTTGAGCTTCTTCTCGAAGGAAACCACACCGTCGATTTCGGCCACGATAGCCGGATCGGAGGGGTTACGGGCCTCAAAGAGCTCGGTGACGCGCGGCAGACCGCCGGTGATATCGCCTGACTTACCGAAGGAACGCGGAATCTTGACCAAGATGGCACCTGCCTCGATTTTGTCGCCCGGCTCCACGGAAAGACGTGCACCCACCGGAATGTCGAAGGTCTTGATGGTGTTGCCTTCGTCGTCGTTGACCAGAATCATAGGAGTCTTGGTCTTCAAACGGCTCTCCACAATCACGCGATCGTGGGTACCGGCCTGTTCGTCGGTCTCCACACGGTAGGTCACACCTTCAATGATGTCTTTGAAGTCAACCTTACCGGCCACCTCAGAGAGAATCACAGCATTGAACGGATCCCAATCGGCGATGATGTCGCCTTTCTTGACGTTGTCGCCATGCTTGAAGTAGAGTTTCGCACCGTAGGGGATGTTGGCGGAGAAGAGGGCAATCGACGTGTTCACATCAATAATCTTCATCTCAGCCGAACGTCCGATGACAATGTAATACGGCTTGCCAGTTTCGTCGGTCTTTTCGAGAGCACGCAGCTCGTCGATGCTCAACAGGCCGTCGCTCTTGGCTTGGATACGGCTGTTGGCGACCACGTTGCCAGCCACACCACCCACGTGGAAGGTACGGAGGGTAAGCTGCGTACCAGGCTCACCGATGGACTGTGCGGCGATGACACCGACGGCCTCGCCAATCTGCACCAGCTTGCCGGTGGCCAAGTTACGGCCGTAGCACTTCTGGCACACACCCTGACGCGATTCGCAAGTCGGCACCGAACGAATTTCAACTTCCTCAATACCAGAATCTTCAATCTTGTCGCAATATTCTTCCGTAAGCTCTTCACCAGCTTTGATGATGAGCTCGTTGGTCTTCGGATTATACACATCGTGTAAGGTCACACGACCCAACAGACGGTTACCCAAGGTCTCGATCACCTCTTCGTTTTTCTTCAAAGCGGTGATGGTCAGACCACGCAGCGTACCGCAGTCCTCTTCAGTGATGATGACATCGTGGGCGACGTCCACCAAACGACGGGTCAAGTAACCAGCGTCTGCGGTCTTCAAAGCGGTATCTGCCAAACCCTTACGAGCACCGTGCGTAGAGATGAAGTACTCCAACACCGACAAACCCTCTTTGAAGTTGGAGAGAATCGGGTTCTCGATAATTTCACCTCCGGAAGCACCTGCCTTGGTCGGTTTTGCCATCAAACCACGCATACCAGCCAACTGACGAATCTGGGTTTCAGAACCACGAGCTCCAGAATCCAGCATCATATACACCGGGTTGAAGCCCTGGCGGTCGGCGGCAATCTTCTTGATCAACACCTTACTCAAGTTAGCATTGGTATGGGTCCACACATCGATGATCTGGTTGGAACGCTCGGTGTTGGTGATGATACCCATCTCATACTGCTCCTGGATTTCATCCACCTTTTCGTTGGATTCGGCAATCATCTCAGCCTTCTCTTCCGGAATGAGCACGTCGCCCAAGTTGAAGGAAAGACCGCCCACGAAAGCCATGCGGAAGCCCATGCTCATCACATCATCCAAGAACTTGGTAGTAGCGGCGTTGCCACATTTGTTCAACACGCTGCCGATGATGTCGCGCAAAGCCTTCTTGGTGAGGAGCTTGTTGATATAACCATAGTTTTCAGGAACCACTTGGTTGAAGAGCACGCGGCCCACGGTCGTCTCGGTCAGCACCATCTTGCCATCCCCTTCGAGGTTGACGCGGCACTTGATGGTCGCGTTGAGGTGAACCTTCTTTTCATTGTAAGCAATGATCACCTCTTCGGGAGAGTAGAAGCACATGCCCTCGCCGGGAACCTTCATATCCTCGGTGGATTTGAGGGGTTTGGTGATGTAGTACAGACCGAGAACCATGTCCTGTGAAGGCACGGTGATCGGGGAGCCGTTGGCGGGGTTCAGAATGTTGTGCGATGAGAGCATCAGCATCTGAGCCTCGAGCACGGCGGCGTTGCCCAGCGGTACGTGAACAGCCATCTGGTCACCGTCGAAGTCAGCGTTGAATGCCGTACAGACGAGGGGGTGCAGACGGAGAGCCTTACCTTCCACAAGGCGGGGCTGGAAAGCCTGGATACCGAGACGGTGCAAGGTAGGAGCACGGTTCAAAAGTACCGGGTGACCCTTCAGGATGTTTTCCAGAATATCCCAAATCAGAGAATCCTTGCGGTCCACAATCTTCTTGGCAGATTTCACGGTTTTCACAATGCCTCTTTCCAAAATCTTGCGGATGATGAAGGGTTTGAACAGCTCGGCAGCCATGTCTTTCGGCAGACCGCATTCGTTCATGTGCAGCTCGGGGCCGACCACGATAACCGAACGGCCGGAGTAGTCCACACGTTTACCCAGCAAGTTCTGACGGAAACGACCCTGCTTGCCCTTCAAACTGTCGGAGAGGGACTTCAGCGGACGGTTGTTTTCGGTCTTGACTGAGTTGGTTTTCTTGGAATTATCGAAGAGTGAATCGACAGCTTCCTGCAACATACGTTTTTCATTACGCATGATGACATCGGGAGCCTTGATTTCGATGAGTCTTTTCAGACGGTTGTTTCTGATGATGACACGACGATAGAGGTCGTTCAAGTCAGAGGTGGCGAAGCGGCCGCCATCGAGGGGAACGAGAGGACGCAGTTCAGGCGGAGTGACGGGGATGATTTTCACGATCATCCATTCCGGCTTGTTCTCAGCGCGCTTGCGGGAGTCGCGGAATGCCTCAAACACCTGGAGTCTTTTCAGGATCTCCTGCTTTCTCTGCTGGGAAGTCTCGGTGTTGGCGCGGTCGCGCAGCTCGTAAGACTCCTTGTCGAGGTCCACCTTCTGGAGAAGTTCGTAAAGCGCCTCGGCACCCATCTTGGCGATGAACTTGCTGGGGTCGGAATCCTCCAGCATACGGTTGTCGGCGGGAAGATTATCCACGATTTCGAAATACTCCTCTTCGGTGAGCAGCGACAGGGCGCGGAGACCGTCCTTGTCCTTTTCGTTGAACTTGTGGCCTTCGGCGACGCCGGGCTGGATGACGACGAACTTCTCATAATAGATGATGGCGTCCACATCCTTGGCGGGCAGGCCGAGCAGGGCGGCAATTTTCTTAAAGAACCAGATATGGGCTACTGGCACCACCAGCTGGATGTGACCCATGCGCTCGCGGCGCACTTTGCGCTCGGTGACCTCCACACCGCAACGGTCGCACACCACACCCTTGTAACGGATGCGCTTGTACTTTCCGCAGTGGCATTCCCAGTCCTTGGTGGGACCGAAAATCCTCTCGCAGAACAGACCGTCTCTCTCCGGCTTGTAGGTTCTGTAGTTGATGGTTTCCGGCTTGATCACCTCGCCATGCGACTGCTCCAGAATCATCTCCGGGGAAGCCAGGCTGACGGTGATGGTTGAAAACTCCTTTCTGGTATTCGTATCTTTTCTAAAAGCCATTTTCTGTATAGATTATGTTTTTTATTAATCAAATTGAACGTTCAGATTCAAACCACGCAACTCGTTGACGAGCACGTTGAATGACTCGGGCAATCCGGGCACCGGCATCACGTCGCCCTTGACGATGGCTTCGTAGGCCTTGGCTCTACCCACCACGTCGTCGGACTTGACGGTCAGGATCTCCTGCAGCACGTTGGCCGCACCGAAGGCCTCGATAGCCCAGACCTCCATTTCTCCGAAACGCTGACCACCGAACTGGGCTTTACCACCCAGAGGCTGCTGCGTGATCATCGAGTAAGGTCCGATGGAACGGGCGTGCATCTTGTCGTCAACCATGTGGTGCAGCTTAATCATATAGATGTAGCCCACGGTGACTTTCTGATGGAACTTCTCGCCCGTGCCGCCGTCGTACAGGTCAATGCTGCCATTGGCCGGCAGACCGGCTTTTGCCAAAAGTTCATTAATTTGATCAATACTGGCACCGTCGAAAATCGGGGTGGCGAACTTCATACCGAGCTTCTTGCCAGCCCAACCCAAAACGGTCTCGTAAATCTGTCCCAAGTTCATACGGGAAGGCACACCCAGCGGGTTCAGCACGATGTCAACGGGAGTACCGTCCGCGAGGAACGGCATATCCTCTTCCTTGACGATCTTGGCCACGATACCCTTGTTACCATGACGGCCTGCCATCTTGTCACCCACACGCAGTTTGCGCTTGTTGGCCACATAGACCTTGGCCATCTGCACAATGCCCGACGGGAGCTCGCTGCCGATGGTGGCATCGAACTTCTCGCGCATCATCTTGGCGGTCAGCGCACGCTCCTCGATGAGGTAGTTGCGGATGATCTCGGTGACGAGGGCGTTCAGCTTCGCATCGTTGGTCCACTTCGACACCACCACGGTGGAGTAGTTGATGGTGGAGAGCAGCTTCTGCGAGAACTTGGCACCCTTCTGGATGATGATGTTCTTGGCGTTGTCGTAGATGTTGTGAGCAATCTTGCCATTCAGCAAATCGTACAACTTGATGACAATTCTCTCTTTCAGAGCAGCTAAGTCTTTCTCGTAAACGGCATCAATTTCTTTCAGCACGTCTTTGTCTTTCGATTTGGCCTTGCGGTCCTTCATCAGACGGGAGAGCGACTTGGCGGCAATCACGACACCCTTCATGGATGGCGGTGCCTTGAGGGAGGCGTCCTTCACATCGCCGGCCTTGTCGCCGAAGATGGCGCGGAGCAGCTTCTCCTCAGGAGTCGGGTAGGATTCGCCCTTCGGGGTGATCTTACCGATCAGGATGTCACCTTCGTTCACCTCGGCACCCACGCGGATGAGACCGTCCTCGCCAAGGTCCTTGGTGGCCTCGGTGGAGACGTTCGGGATGTCGTTGGTGAACTCTTCCACACCACGTTTGGTGTCGCGCACCTCAAGGGTGAGCTCTTCGATGTGGATGGAGGTGAAAATATCCTCTTTGACCACTCTCTCAGAAATCACGATGGCATCCTCGTAGTTGTAACCCTTCCAAGGCATGAAAGCTACCATCATGTTGCGGCCGAGGGCGAGTTCGCCGCCCTTCGTTGCATAACCTTCCGTCAACACCTGGCCTTTCACCACGCGCTCGCCCTTGCGGACGATCGGCTTGTCGTTGATGCAGGAGTTCTGGTTGGTTCTTCTGAATTTCTGAAGATTGTAAGTCTTGATATTCGAATCGAAACGGACGAGATTTTCCGCTTCGGTACGGTCATAGTTGATAACGATCTTCTGCGCATCGGCATATTCCACCACGCCGTTGCCCTCCGCACGCAGCAGCGCGCGTGAGTCGAGAGCCACCTGGCGCTCAAGACCGGTACCCACGATAGGAGCTTCCGGATCCAAAAGCGGAACAGCCTGACGCATCATGTTCGAACCCATCAGGGCACGGTTAGCATCGTCGTTCTCCAAGAAGGGAATCAAGGAGGCAGCGATAGAGGCGATCTGATTGGGAGCCACATCGATCAGGTCGATTTCCTCCTTCGGCAGAATCGGGAAGTCGGCGAGGTTACGGGCTTTCACCTTGTCGCAGAGCTTGCCGTCGGCATCCATCGGAGTGCGAGCCTGTGCGATGGACTTGTTCTCTTCCTCTTCAGCGCTCAAATAGATCGGATCCTCGTTGAACTGCACCACACCATCCACCACACGGCGGTAGGGGGTTTCGATGAAACCGAGGTTGTTGATCTTGGCGAACACGCAGAGTGAGGAGATCAAACCGATGTTCGGTCCTTCAGGAGTCTCGATGGTACAGAGACGGCCGTAGTGCGTGTAGTGAACGTCGCGCACCTCGAAACCTGCACGCTCGCGGGAAAGACCGCCAGGACCGAGGGCGGAGATTCTGCGCTTGTGCGTCAGCTCCGACAGCGGGTTGGTCTGGTCCATGAACTGCGACAGCTGGTTGGTGCCGAAGAACGTGTTGATGACCGATGAGAGGGTCTTGGCGTTGATGAGGTCCATCGGGGAGAAGACCTCGTTATCGCGCACGTTCATCTTTTCACGGATGGTGCGGGACATACGGGCGAGACCCACGCCGAACTGGTTATACAACTGTTCGCCGACGGTGCGGATACGACGGTTGCTCAAGTGGTCGATATCGTCCACCTCGGTCTTCGAGTTGATCAGTTCTATTAAATATTTGATAATCGCGATGATGTCTTCCTTGGTCAGGACACCGACTTCCATCGGAGTATTCAAATTCAATTTCTTGTTGATTCTATAGCGTCCCACCTCTCCCAGGTCATATCTTTTTTCTGAGAAGAAAAGCTTCTCAAGGGTAGAACGGGCGGCCTCTTCATCCGGCGGTGCGGCGTTGCGCAACTGCTGGTAGATGTATTCGATGGCCTGTTTCTCGGTGAGTGTCGGGTCCTTCATCATCGTGTTGGTGATGATGGAGTAGTCGGTCTGGTGTTCGCCTTCCTTGTGGAAGATGACCGTCTTGACACCGGAGTCAGCAATCATGTTGATATGCTTTTCTTCGAGGATGGTGCCTCTTTCGATGACCACCTCGGTACGCTCGATGCTGACGACCTCGCCGGTCTCACTATCCACGAAATCTTCGTTGCGGTCGTGGAGCACGCTAGCGGCGAGCTTGCGGCCGATGCATTTCTTCATGTTCACCTTGGTGGCTTTCACCTCCTCGGCCATGTCGAAGATTTCAAGGATGTCTTTGTCTGTCTCATAACCGATGGCACGGAGCAGCGTGGTGACCGGTAATTTCTTCTTACGGTCGATGTACGCATACATCACGTTGTTGATATCGGTTGTGAATTCCATCCAGGAGCCCTTGAAGGGGATGATTCTGGCGGAATAGAGCTGTGTTCCGTTGGTGTGGAACGACGAGCCGAAGAAGACGCCGGGGGAACGGTGCAGCTGGGAGACCACAACACGTTCGGCACCGTTGATGATGAAGGTGCCGCGGGGCGTCATATAGGGGATCGTGCCCAGATATACGTCTTGGATTTTGGTTTCGAAATCCTCATGGTCGGCATCGTTGCACGACAGTTTCATTTTGGCTTTCAACGGAACGCTGTAGGTGAGGCCTCTTTCGATGCACTCGTCCATGGAGTAACGCGGACCGTCGATATAGTAGTCGAGGAATTCGAGGACGAAGCTGTTTCTGGCATCCGTGATGGGGAAGTTCTCTGAGAAAACTTTGAAAAGTCCCTCGTCATGTCTTTTCTCCGCATCGGTGTCGATCTGGAAGAACTCCTGAAACGACTTCAGCTGAATGTCGAGCAGGTCGGGATATTCAGCCGGACGGGTGGATGCAAAACTAAATCTGGTGTTGGATTGATTTGTTGCCAATGTTGATTTACTTTTTAGGTTGTGAAAAAAAGTGAATTGGGTCGGTATTATCGGCAAGTTACCGGAGCGCAGGGCTGTGCGCCGTCAGGCACACAAAAAATACAATAAGTACAAGCCCCCACAACTGCGGGAGGCTTGTACTTGATTGTCAGAGATAAAACGAATTATTTCAATTCGATCACTGCGCCGACTTCTTCCAAAGCCTTCTTGAGGCCTTCGGCTTCGTCTTTGGAGATACCTTCCTTGACAGCCTTCGGAGCGCCGTCCACCAATTCCTTGGCTTCCTTCAGTCCGAGACCAGTGAGTTCCTTCACTGCTTTCACAACGGCCAGTTTCTGGGCACCAGCTTCCTTGAGGATGACGTCGAATTCGGTCTTTTCCTCTTCGGCGGCGGCGGCGCCAGCGGCGGGACCAGCAGCGACTGCCACAGCTGCAGCTGCGGGCTCGATGCCGTACTCGTCTTTCAAAATCTGAGCTAACTCGTTAACTTCCTTAACGGTCAAATTCACTAATTGTTCTGCAAATGCTTTCAAATCTGCCATGATTTCTATTTTTTTAAATGGTTTCTAATTTTGTTGATTTTTTGTTTATGCTCTTTCTGACAAGGTTTTTACGATGCCAGCAAGTTTGCCACCACCCGACTGAAGTGCGGAGATGACGTTCTTTGCGGGAGACTGCAGCAAACCGACGATGTCGCCGATAAGTTCCTCTCTCGACTTGATGTTGCAAAGATTCTCTAATTGATCGTCACCAATGTAGGAAGCGCTTTCGATGAATGCGGCCTTCACGATGGGTTTCTTGTTCTTCGCACGGAAGTCCTTGATTAACTTGGCCGGTGCGTTACCCACGGTGGACAGCATGATTGCGGTGCTGCCTTCCAATACCGGATAGATTTCCGTGTAATCAGCCTCTGACTGATCCATGGCGCGTTTCAGAAGGGTGTTCTTCACCACCTTCAGCTTGATCTCGCGCTTGAAACACTGTCTTCTCAGCTGGTTGACCATTTCAACGGTGAATCCGGAAATATCCGTTACATAAACGTTCGGATAATTAGCTAAATCTTCAGCAATCGCTTCAATAATCTGAGCTTTTTGTTCTTGTTTCATACTAATTTAGCTTTTTGGATTAAATGGTAACCGATTTAACATCGACTTGTACACCAGGACTCATGGTCGAGGAGAGGTAGATGCTCTTGATGTAGGTTCCCTTTGCAGCGGTCGGTTTCAACTTGATAATGGTTGCCATCATCTCGCGGGCGTTGTCCACCAGCTTGTCGGCCGTGAAGTTCACTTTGCCGATTCCGGTATGGATGATACCGTACTTGTCAACCTTGAAGTCAATCTTACCGGCCTTCACATCTGAAACCGCCTTGCCGATTTCCATCGTAACGGTACCGGCTTTCGGGTTCGGCATCAAGCCGCGGGGACCCAGAATCTTACCCAGCGCACCGATCTTCGGCATCACGCTCGGCATGGTGATGATCACATCCACGTCGGTCCAACCTTTCTTGATCTTATCGACGTACTCGTCCAAGCCTACGTAATCTGCGCCAGCAGCCTTCGCCTCTTCCTCCTTGTCGGGAGTACAAAGTACCAACACTCTCACCACCTTGCCAGTGCCGTGCGGGAGGGTCACAATGCCTCTCACCATCTGGTTGGCCTTACGAGGGTCAACACCCAGACGGACGTCAATATCGAAGGACGCATCAAATTTGGTGTAGGTGATGTCCTTGACGATATTTACGGCTTCTACCAACGGGTAAGCTTTGGTCTTATCAAACTTTGCAAAAGCCTCTTTGCGTTTTTTTGATATTTTAGCCATTTTGTTTTACTTTACTTGTTAATTAATTTTTCTCAAAAGGATTCGTGCCACCTTTCACCACAATACCCATGCTGCGTGCGGTACCGGCCACCATCGACATGGCGGATTCGGTAGTGAAGCAGTTCAGGTCGGGCATCTTGTCTTCGGCAATCGCCTTCACCTGGTCCCACGTGATCGTGGCCACCTTGTTGCGGTTAGGCTCTGCGGAGCCCTTCTGCGCCTTCGAGACTTCCTTCAGCTGCACAGCAACCGGAGGGGTCTTGATGATGAAGTCGAAAGACTTGTCCTTGTAAACAGTGATGATCACAGGAATGACCTTTCCGGCCTTGTCCTGCGTACGAGCATTGAACTGCTTACAGAACTCCATGATGTTCACACCCTTAGAACCCAATGCGGGGCCTACTGGCGGTGACGGATTGGCGGCACCTCCCTTGATTTGTAACTTAATAAGTCCAGCTACTTCTTTTGCCATTTTTTAACTTTTTTTAATTTGTGTAACAATTTTTCGCCGGCAAACTACAGCTTCTCAACCTGCATAAAACTTAATTCGAGAGGAGTTTTACGGCCGAAGATCTTCACCATGACCTTCAGCTTCTTCTTCTCGGCGTTGATCTCCTCGATCACGCCGTTGAAGGTGTTGAACGGGCCGTCCACCACTTTCACTTCCTCACCAATCATGAAGGGGGGAGCAAAGGTCTCGTCTTGCTCAAGCAATTCGTCAACCTTCCCTAACATTCTGGTGACTTCTGCAGGGCGCAAAGGAGTCGGTGTGTCTGTCTTGTGCTTGCAACCTACAAAGCCCAACACGCCCGGAATGCTCAACAAAAGATGCAACACGTCCGTCAGGTTCATGACTTCCACGAAGACATAACCCGGGAAATACGTTGTCTCCTTGCTGATCTTCTTCCCGTTGCGGATCTGATAAACTTTCTCGGTCGGAATCAGAATGTTCGTGACAAAGTCCCGCAGGTGCGAATTCGAGATTTCACTCTCGATGTTCTGCTTCACCTTCTTCTCGGTGCCCGTCACCACTCTGATGACATACCACTTTCTCTCAATTTCTGCCATACAGCCAAAGTGTTTACGATATATTTGCCAACTAATTATTCAACTCTACGAAAGAGGCGGGAACATGAACGGAAGGCCCATGAACCATGAAAAAAAGACATCCATCAACCATACGATTAACGCAATGATTAGGGAAGCAATGGATACTACAACGACACTGCTCTGCAAGTCATCAGCCGACGGCCAAGTTACCTTGTTCACCAGCTCGTCATACGTCTCTCTTAAATATCTACCAAACTTTCTCATAATTGAATAATTTTTCGTTTTTAATTCTTTTTGGAAGTTTTTGGAGTAAATTTTGTCATTTTCATCGTCGAGTCTTATGAATTTTCATGGCTTGAGAGAGTATACCAACCTCCTTATAAAGAATGATTTACAAGGTTAGGATTGCTTGATAACTCCCCTCCACACACTATACTTCAATAAGCTGGCAAATATACACTTTTTTTCACTTCCAAAACCCTGTTGAAAAAAAATGAAAAAAATTTTTTTATTTTTCGACTTTTTTACATTAAAACCATCCCGGCGCATGAAATTGATTTTTTTCATGTAATTTTGCACCCTTGTACTTTTTACAATATTATATAGAATATGTTAGACATCGACAAAATCAAAGAAAGCGCACGCTTCATCGAACAAAATATCTCCGAACGCCCCCAGACCGCCATCGTGCTCGGCTCCGGCCTCGGCGGCCTCGTGGAGGAAATCCAAAACCGCAAGGAAATCGCCTATAAGGACATTCCCAACTTCCCCGTCTCCACCGTGCAGGGCCACCGCGGCAGCCTCATCTTCGGCACCCTCAACGGCACCCCCGTGCTCGTCATGAGCGGCCGCTTCCACTACTACGAAGGCTACTCCATGCAGACCCTCACCTTCCCCATTCAGGTGTTCAGCCAGCTCGGTATCAAAAAAATCATCCTCTCCAATGCCGCCGGCGGCCTCAACCCCTCCTTCGACATCGCCGACATCATGATCATCACCGACCATATCAACCTCATGGCCAACAACCCCCTGCTCGGCCCCAACAACGACCAGCTCGGCCCCCGCTTCCCCGACATGAGCGAGGCCTACTCGCACCGCATCGTGAAACTGGCACAGAAAATCGCTGCCGAACAGAATATCAAACTCCAGCACGGCGTCTATATCGGCGTCACCGGTCCCTGCTACGAGACCCCCGCCGAATACCACGCCTTCCACATCCTCGGCGCCGATGCCGTGGGCATGTCCACCGTGCCCGAAACCATCATGGCCCGCTACCTCGGCATGGAGGTGTTCGCCCTCTCGGTCATCACCGATCTCGGCGTGCTCGGTCAAATCGAAAAAGCCTCCCACGAGGAGGTACTCAACGCCGCCCACAAGGCGGAACCCAACATGATACGGCTCGTCAAAGCCCTCGTGCCTCAGCTGTAAATCCGCAGCCGACGGCCATCATAGCTGGTGTGATACATTTTTAAGGGATACTGTGCTGGCCCGTCTATCACCGAGCCGTCCAATATGTTGAACCGTGAACCACAGTGCTGGTCCACAATCATCAATCCGCTTTCATCCACCTCCAACCATGCCTTCGGGTCTTCCCAGTCGTACGGACACGCACGGTCGTAGGCCACAAATGTGGTCATATCAATCCGATAGACAATGATGCCGGCGACCCCGCCCGTGAAATACTCGTACCCGCCAATGTAATTCAGATTATAATAGTTCACATTGTCGGGATAAATGGTGAAGTTGACATGCACGTTGGGAATGGTGGAGTGCTCGTAGCCGTTGCAGCGCACGAACAGCACCGCCAGCACCAGTACGGCAAGGGTCAGACGCAGATGTTTTTTCATACTATATAATATATATGGTATTGCCATTTTAGGATTCGCTCTCCTCTTTCACCTTCTCCACCTTCACACTCACCGATTTGATGCCCGTGAAGGAAAACTTTCCGCCCGCCGGCGCCAACGCCACCTTGAAACGAGCCTCGCCCACCGACGAGTACTTCATCCCTTTGAACAGACAGCGCGTGTTGCGCTTCAGTGCGCGGCCGTTCTCTTGACCGATCACCTTGTCTTCCTTATCTGCATTGAAAACAATTTTGTACTGCTGCGTGCGGCGGCTGGCCGAATCGGGCGAGATGGCCGTCACCACAAACTTGCAGTCGGCTACATTCACATCCTCATAATAGTCGATCAGCAGCGTGACATCGTAGATGGCCTCCGCATCCGGCACCTGTCCTTTCAAATACACTTCGGGATGCAGGATGATGTCATCGTTGGGCAGCATCTCCTTGCGGGGAGTGAAGGTGTTGTTGGGGAAGAAATAGGTGTCGGAAAAACCGTCCGCTGCCTCTACCTTCAGTTCCTGCTCCGGGGTTTCCGGCTTTTGTTCGTCTTTGTTTTTTTCCTTACAAGAAATTGCCAATATACTTATAATCAGTGAAATAATAATTATTGCAGAAATTTTCGGATTTTTTTTCATCTTCAGAATTTTTGAGTTCGCTTTTTGATTACTTTCGCAAATCAATTTCGCGGCAAAATTACACTAAATTTTAAAAAGAAAACCATCTGTATTTCTATATATTAACTAAAACTCAAATTCGATGAAAGTGAAAAAATTCTACGTGGTATGGAACGGACGCGTTCCGGGAGTTTACGAAACATGGAACGACTGCAAGGCGCAGGTCGATGGCTTCGAGAATGCCAAGTACAAAAGTTTCGAGAGCCTGTCGGAAGCGCAGGAACAGTTCCGAGCCGGCTACCAGAACTATCTGAAAAACCACCCCGTGATTCCGAAAACTCCCCCGCAGCTCGATTCCAAAGAGGTGGTGCCGCCCATCTGGGAGAGCATTGCCGTGGACGCCGCCTGCAACATGGCCACCCGCGTGATGGAATACCGCGGCGTGGACACCCGCACCGGCCAAGAAATCTTCCACGTGGGCCCCTTCCAGAACGCCACCAACAACATGGGCGAATTCCTCGCCCTCGTGCACGGCCTCGCCTACCTCAAACAGAAAGGCAGCAACATGCCCATCTACTCCGACAGCATCACCGCCATCGCATGGGTGCGACAGAAGAAACACAAATCCACGGTGAAACCCACTGCCGAAAACGCCCGCCTCTTCGATTTGATGACTCGCGCTGAAAACTGGTTGAAAAACAATACTTTCTCCAACAAAATCCTCAAATGGAACACACCGGTCTGGGGCGAAATTCCCGCCGACTTCGGACGAAAGTAACCGTTTAAAATACCGACGCGCTCCCTGAAGAGGAACGCGCCGGCCATAAAACCCCAAAATATAGGGAAGAATCCCTATATGTTTCCCACCTCAAAATGCGAGGCGATTGATGTGTGATCCATCACGCTGCGAATGACATCCGATACCAACGGTGCAATGGAAAGCACTTCAAACTTGTCGGAAGGACGCTTGAGCGGAATGGTGTCCGTCACAATAATCTTGTCCAATGAAGAGGCTTCCAAGCGGTCGATGGCATTGCCGGAAAGCAACGCATGGGTACACATCGCATATACTTTCTGGGCACCCAGCTCCTTCACGCGGTCGGCCGCCTTGCAGATGGTGCCGCCGGTGTCCATGATGTCGTCCAACAAAATCACATTCTTGCCCTCGACATTGCCAATAATTTGCAGAGTAGAGACCTCGTTGGCCTTCTCGCGCTGCTTGAAACCAATGGCAAAATCGCACTTGAGCGCCTTGGCATAGGTAGAAGCACGCTTGGTGCCGCCGGTGTCGGGCGATACGATGCAGAGGTTGTCCCAGTTCAAACTGCGGATATAGGGCAGGAATACGGTGGAAGCATACAGGTGATCCACCGGAACTTCAAAGAAGCCCTGAATCTGGTCGGCATGCAAGTCCATAGTAATCAGACGGTTGATACCCGCCGCCGTCAGGAGGTTCGCCATCAGCTTGGCACCAATGGAGGTTCTCGGTTTGTCTTTGCGGTCTTGGCGTGAGTAGCCATAGTAGGGCACCACCGCCACAATCTCCGCGGCTGACGCGCGCTTGGCGGCGTCGATGAGAATCAGAAGCTCAAGCACATTTTCTGCGGGAGAGAAGGTGGGCTGGATGATGAACACGTGGCGGCCACGGATGGTTTCGTTATAGTAAGCCTGAATCTCACCATCCTTGAACTGCACGATCTCTTCATCCAACAGATCGATGCCTAAATTCTTGGCGATTTTTTCTGCCAAATCACGATTGGAACGTCCGGTAACCAATGCGATGTCGGTTGTTTTCATAATGTATTGATTTTGAGAGATTAAATTTTCTAACAGCTGCGAGGCAAAAATAAGTGATTTTTCTGAAGTATATTCGCTTTTTTTGAAAATAATCTCGTAATTTTGCGGCCATGAAGAAAATCACTCTCTTATGGTTCGCCATCATTGCCATCGCATTGGCTTCCTGCGGTCATTCCTCCTTTCACTCACACCCCAAACCCGACAATCTGATTCCTGAAGACACCATGGTGGTGATGATCGCCGAACAGCTGATTTACGAGTCCACCCTCGACTTTGTGAAGCAAGAAATCGAGCGGGAAGACACCACCCTGTGCCAGCAGGTGAACCGTGTGGTGGAGGGTGAACCCATCACCATCGACTCTCTCTGGATGGGTTCCATGCACGTGCTGGCGAAACTCTCCGGCTCCTACTACGGCCCATGGCTCAACAAAAGAGGCTACACCTATAAGCAATACGAAGAGGCACTCATCTATTACTTCAACACCTCCGAAACCACCCGCGACATTATGACCCGCGTGAAAGATTACATCACCCAAAAGTACGGCGGCATCATCCCGCCTCCCACCCCCTACCCCGACATGCCCAATTAGCAATATGATAAATTTCAGCATCATCGTGGCCGCCGGCCAAAACAACGAAATCGGTATCAACAACCAGCTTCTCTGCCACCTTCCGGCAGACTTGCGCCGTTTCAAGTCCCTTACCACCGGCCATCCCATCGTCATGGGACGCCATACCTGGGAGTCACTTCCCATCAAACCCCTCCCCAACCGAAAAAACATTGTACTGAGCAGAAATTTGGCACTTTCTATCCCCGATGCCATCGTTATACACGCTTTGGATGAAGTGAGCAATCTTGTTGATAATGAGGAGGATGTGTTCATTATCGGAGGTGAAAAAGTGTATCGCGATGCTTTACCAGTTGCCCATACCCTTTACCTCACTCGTATCCAACACACTTTCGATGCCGACGCGTTTTTCCCCACCATTGATGAAAATAAATGGCAGTTAGTGGAGGATGTTTTCGTCCCCCACGATGAGAAAAATGCTTACGATATGAATTTCCAAAAGTGGGTTAGAAAGGCGTGACAAACTCCTTTAACGTGGGTCCCACACTGTCCTTTTCCGACAAAATCGGATTTTCCACGCCCCACTCCACATGGATGTCGGGGTCGTTGTAAATGATGCTCCCCTCGGATGCTTTATTATATAAATTGGAACATTTATAGGCAAAAACAGTGTGGTCTTCCAATACTGAAAAACCATGTGCAAACCCTTCAGGAACAAATAGTTGGTGATGGTTTTCGCCCGTCAGCAAAGCGGATACATACTGTCCGTAGGTAGGACTCCCCGCCCGCAAGTCCACCGCCACATCCAACACCGCACCCTGCACCACACTCACCAACTTCGCCTGCGTGTAGGGCGGACGCTGGAAATGCAACCCCCGCACCACATTCTTCTGCGAACACGACTGGTTGTCCTGCACAAACGTCACATCGATACCCGCAGCCTTGTACCGTTCCTCGTTGTAGGTTTCATAAAACCATCCCCGCGCATCTCCAAATACTTGCGGCTTAATCAATTTCACACCCGCAATGGGCAAATCAATGACTTCCATATTCTATTTTACTATTATTCAAATACTTGCGCCTCTATTCCCAAGGCTCTGACTCTTTTGGCAATTTGCTCCAACTCGGGCTGATGCACCTTCACCAACTGCTTGGCCGGCGTCTCCCGATCCAGCGAGTACAACACCACCTTACGCGGCTTCACCTCCGCCACTACCTTCAACCATGCCGCCACGTTCTCTTCCGACGTGTTGTCGAACTTCACCCCCTCAATCTCGCCCTTCAAAAACATCGTCTGCATCACAAAATTGCCGTTGAATGCCCGCAACCCCTCCACCGTGTCGTGCATCGTCACCGGTATCGTGGGACGGTTGATGAGCTGATACAGTTCGGGCAGACCGGCATCCAACTTCAACATCGGGTTTTCAATCTTCAATAACGCCTCACGAACCTTTACATCCTGCAACTTTGTAGCATTCGACAAACAGGTAATGATAGCTTTCGGATAATATTTATCTCTGATTTTCAATAAATTATCAATAATCACACCGAACTCAGGATGCAACGTCGGTTCGCCATTTCCTGAGAAGGTGATGCTGTCGATATGGGTGTTTTCCGCCCGGCAAGTCTGCAACTTTTTTTCAATTGCCTGCAACACAATATCCGCCGTGGCATAGTGCGTGGAGGTGATGTCCTTCTCCAACGTCCAGCCGCACTCGCAGTAGATGCAGTCAAAGGAGCAGATTTTCACATCCGTGGGCGACACATTGATGCCCAGCGAACTGCCGAGCCGGCGGCTGTGGATGGGTCCGAATGCAATATGATCCCAGAGAAACATAGTTGTAACGATTTATAATTCAATGATTTACTTTTTCACCACTTGATCTACCTGAGCATACAACTCATCCAATGAACCATTGTTGAGCAGCACCGCCGTGGCGCGTCGGATGCACTCGGAAAGGTTCTGCTTGGTGGGGTCGTTGGAGGTCATCTCGCGCCGCTCGTTGGCCATAAAGGTCTCGTAATCAATATGGTCGGTTTCCGAGTTGCGCAACACCACCCGTTGGTAGCGCACCTTCGGGTCGGCATCCACTGCCCAGAGCTGGAAGTCAGCCTTGCCCTCCAGCGAGTCGATCTCGCCCGGCGTGCGGATGCTCTCGATGATGGCGTTGCAGCCTTTGGCCAGCGCCTTTTCGTACAGCTGGTCAATGATATACGACGGAGTGTGGTGCGCCCGCAGGTCGTTGGCCACCGAGGTGAATGAGTCGCGGTTGGGCTCCATGCCGCGGCGCAGCACCTCCTCGCGGAGAAAGTCGCGCACCGAGAAATGCACGAAGCCGTACTTCTCTTTCAAGTACTCCACCACCGTACCCTTGCCCGCTCCCAATGTTCCAGTTATTCCAATGATTATCATAATGTTATAATTTTATCCTTTATTAATAGCTGCCAACAAGGCATGGGCTATCTTCTCCTGCATTTCATCGGTGAGCTCGGTATGCATGGGCAGCGAAAGCACCGTGTCAGCCAAATGCTCCGCCACCGGAAAATTGCCGCGATGATATCCCAAATACGCGAAAGCGGGTTGCAGATGCAACGGCACGGGATAATACACCATGCTGGGAATGCCGGCAGCCTTCAGACTTTCCTGTACCTGCGCGCGGTTCACGCTGTCGGCGAGGCGCACCGTGTATTGGTGATACACATGCGTGCAGCGGGAAGCCACCTGCGGAACGATAAGTTTTTCGCAACCTGCCAGCAGCTGATCATACTTGGCCGCCGCCGCCTGCCGTGCCTGCGTATATTCCTCAAGATGTTTCAATTTCACATTGAGTACTGCAGCCTGCAAAGTGTCGAGCCGCGAGTTGAGCCCGATACGCTCATGATGGTACTTGCGCACCGAGCCGTGGTTGGCGATGCAGGCCGCTATGTCAGCCAATTTCTCATCCTGAGTGAAAAGCGCCCCGCCGTCGCCAAAGCATCCCAAGTTCTTGCTGGGGAAGAAGGAGGTGCAGCCGATGGTGCCCATCGTGCCGGCCATGCACACCGTACCTTCTGAGAAAGTGTAGGTGGCCCCGATGGCCTGACAGGCATCTTCCACCACATACAGATGGTGACGGCGGGCAATGTCCATCAACGGCTCCATGTCCGCACACTGCCCGAACAAATGTACCGGCAGAATCGCTTTCGTGCGGGACGTGATGGCTGACTCCACTTGGGAAACATCCATGTTAAACGTACCTTCCTCCACATCCACAAACACCGGTTTCACTCCTAAAAGTGCGATGACCTCCGCCGTGGCAATGAAGGTGAACGGGGTGGTGATGACCTCATCGCCCGACTGCAAACCGAGTGCCATCAGCGCAATTTGCAATGCATCTGTACCATTGCCGCAGGTTACCACACGCGCTCCGCCCAAGTAGTGCGACAGGTTTTCCTCGAACGCTTTCACGGCTGCACCGCGCACAAAAGCACTGCTTTTTATCACTTCCGACAAAGCGGCATCTACCTCATCCTTGATTTTCAGATACTGATTTTGCAAATCTACCATCTGCATCTCTTTCGATTTTGGAAGTGCAAAAATACAACTTTCTCATAAAAAAATATAATTTTCTTGATTCTGTAGGTATTTCATGAAAAAATTGTATCTTTGCCGCCGAAAATCATTTATTAACCAAAATACAATAATTATGAAAAAACTTTTTACTCTTGTCGTTGTGATGACGCTCGTTGTAGCTTCATTCGCACAGATTAATCAGAAACGCATTTATCCTTTGGATGAACCCGTTTCAATGGATGCTCGTTCTGGTTGGATGGGTTGGAGCCCCAGCCAGTACTACACCGTTTACGATCCTGATGATATCTATATCATCCGTCTGAACTCCTATGGCACCCTCAATGCTGGTGACCAGATTACTAAAGTAAAATTCTACTGGAGAGATACTTACAATGATGATAACAATGTAGAGCAGAATTCTGATCCCGATTTCTCCATCAAAATTTACACCGGTGGTAACATCAACTGGGTTTCTCCTGTAGTTTATGTTGACGATATGAGCAATGCTGGTCGTTACACTTTGGAAGCATCCGATATGGGTACCGAAGCCTACAGCCAGAACTACTCATGCCAAGAAGCTGGCTGGCAGGAAGTTACTCTTACCACTCCCTATACCGTCACTGGTAACGAAGGTGAAATTTGGGTTGGTATCCACTGCCATGGCACCACCACTGGTTTGATCAACTGCGAAGCTACCCCCGGTACTGATTGGGGTCAGTCTTTGTACAGATATGAAACCGCCAGCAACGGTACTGGACTGTTTATTCCTTTGTACTACTATGACGATGCTCATACCATGGTTACCACTGCAAGATATTGCCTCTTGGCCTACATTAACGATGGTCAGGCCTTTACTCCGAAGAGCGACTTTGTGGCCAGAATTTATGATCCGCAGGATGAGCAGCAGTATCCCGATGAAGTTACCCAGATTGAGGTTGACCAATACACCGACTCCATCTATTTCTATGCTGGTTTCTTTAACATGGGTCCCGATATTTCCTACGGCCAATACATTGTGAGCATCTATATTGAAAAAGAAGGTCTTGACAACCTTACTATTGTTGAACCCGAATCATATTTCGGAGAAGATGATTCATTGGATGTAAACTATGGTTCACGCTTCCACATGACTTTCTTCAGCATTGAAGATATGAATCTTGATTATCCTGAATATACCTTCCCCTTCAATGTTTGCTTTAATGTTGAATATCAAAGCGCCGCAGGATACAATGGCATAGAAGAAAACCTCAGCAACAATACCTACTGCGTTGAATACTACTATAACAATGGTATCAACGAAAACAACAACAATCTGTCGGTTTACCCGAACCCCGCTTGCAACGAAATCCATGTTGACAACGTGGCCGGTGCACAGATCTCCATCTACAACATCGCTGGTCAGGAAGTGATGAGCATCGAAAATGCTGACGCTAACGCTACCATCAACGTTTCCAACCTCACCGAAGGTCTCTACATCGTCCGTATGGTGAATGGCAACGAAGTGGCCACCAGCAAGGTGAACATCGTTCGCTAATTTCCGAACATTCATTCATAAAAAAACACCTCCATTACGGAGGTGTTTTTTTTATACAATATTTTAAAAGCTATGCCGTTGAATGCAGTGTAAAACCAATTCACCACCATGCGCCTTTTCATCGCCTTCCGTCTTCAACTTGATGCCGAATACGACCAGCTCATGGCAGAGTTGCGCAATCGCACCCGGTATGATGCCATCAACTGGGTAACCAACGACCTCAGCCACCTCACCCTCCGCTTCATCGGGAAAACCCCTTCCGCACAGGTCAGCACCATCACAGAAAACCTGCAAACCATCACTGCTCACACTCCTTGCCTCGACCTCGAAATCAACAAACTTGGCGTTTTCGGCAGCCACTACGCGCCAAAAGTGCTGTGGCTCGGCATTGAGAAAACCCCTCAGCTGCAACAACTCTATACTGAAGTCGATGAGGCTCTCAAAAAACTGAACTTCATTCTTCCAAAAGAGAATTTTGTTCCTCATATCACCCTTGGTAGAATTAAGAAATTAGACAATAAAAAAAGGTTCTGGCAGATGTTTGAAGAACTCCAACCTAACTATCATCAACATTTTCACTTTTCCCACCTTTCTCTAATACGCAGCCAGCTCGAAAAGTCCGGTCCCATCTACACCACCCTCCACGACTTCCCATTGGCCGGAGAATAACTCTTATTAAATGCATTTTCACCGTATGAAAACTCTCTCCTACATTCTCGCACCGATTCTCCTGCTGGCAGCGGCCATCGTGGCCACCACCATCGGGGTGGTCTCCATTCCGCACGAGGCCATCGGTGCCATCCTGAAAGCCAAGCTCACAGGCGGTACAGTGGCGGAAGAGTGGCAAATCTACGAAATGACCCTCTGGAACCTGCGCATCCCCCGCATTCTGATGAGCCTGCTCGCCGGAAGCGCCCTCGCCATCTGCGGCGCCGCCTTCCAGTCCATCTTCCGCAACCCCATCTGCGATCCCTATATCCTCGGTATCTCTTCCGGTGCTTCCCTCGGCGCCGCCATCGCCATCATCACCGGCCTCTCCGCCTTTACCTTCGGACTGCCCGCTGCCGCCATGGTGTCGGCTCTCGCCACCCTCTTCCTTATCATCGGCATCGCCTTCCTTGGCCGACACAAATCCGTGAAGACTCTTCTGCTGGCTGGCATCGCCATCAACTTCCTCATCTCCGCCGTCATCACCCTGCTCATGGTGGTGCATCAGGAATCCTTCGAACAGATCATCTACTGGACCATGGGCAGCTTCGCCTCCTCTTCGTGGACCTCTACCATCATTCTCTTTTTCATGCTCGTGGCCTGCTCCATCTTCCTCTTTTTCAATACCAAAAATCTCAACATCCTGCAGCTGGGACGCGACACGGCACAGTCCTCCGGCGTGAATGTGCAACGCACCACCCTTGGCGTACTCATCGTTTCTTCTGTGCTAATTGCTTCAACCGTGGCGTGCTGCGGCGTCATAGGCTTCGTGGGACTCATCATCCCCCACATTGTGCGACTCATTTTCGGCAACAACAACTGCACCGTCTTTTTCTTCTCGCTCTGTTTCGGCGCCCTCTTCTGCCTCCTCGCCGACACCCTCGCCCGATCCATCGTGGCCCGCTCCGAACTGCCGGTGGGTAGCATCACCGCCCTCATCGGCGCTCCCTATTTCATCTTCCTTCTCCTTGCCAAAAAACGTACCTGAAATATTTTTTAATTTTGCAACTTTTCAGCCCTTATTTTCCCTTTATTTTCTTAAGTGTCTTACTCTTAGAAAGATTAATTTTCAACGTGTTTTTGTTGAAAAATATTGATAACTCACCCCTTTTCAACACTCCAAACCTTTCCTCCTTCTCCTCCAAAAAAGTTATCAGATTTTATCAAAATTATTCCCACAATACCCTCGAAAATTTTCAACCGGAAATATTTTTTTCACCCATAACTTTTTTCAACATTTCACCTTTTCAACACTCTTCATTCGGAAAATTCGCTTCCATGAAAATCAAATTCTTAACCCAAAAATCTGATGTTGAAAAGCAGTTAGTAAATGCTGAAAACTTAAATTCCAAAACTTTTTTCAAAAAGTTATCCCCGTTGTCAACACCATTAATATCCTATTAGATTATCTTCTTTTTTTTATTTTTAAATTTCTATAAAATATAGATGTATTAAAATATAACCACAGAATTTGCTTACTTTTGCACGATGAAAAAATGGACGCTTTTGCTGACGATGCTGCTGCTTTTTGGCGTAGCTGGTGCACAGACTAAAAAATTGTCTGGCACTGTCTATAACGCGTCTGGAATTGTGCCCATCGTGGGAAGTCAGGTGCATAATATTTGTACTGGAGAGTATGTGTTTTGCGACGACAGGGGAAATTACCAAGTTACGGTGTCGCTGCACGATTCACTGGTGGTGTCGCACGCCGGTTACTCCCAGTCGCTGGAGGTGATCGACAGCCGCGATTTTTCACGTGGAAGAAAGGATATCATTCTCTATCATAAAGCTTTCATGCTGCCCAATTTCACCTGCTATGGACTCAATCCCACCTACGAGGGATTTAAGCGCGATGTGGCATCTGCCAAGCTTCCAGACTCCTATAAGAACTTGGATGATGTGCATCTTTCAAAAGAACAGCGTCAAAATGCCACTTATACGGAGGAGGCTCCCAATGTGTTGAAAAACACCAAGTTGGCAAGTCCAATCACTTGGTTGTACTCCACCTTTAATAAAAAAGAAAAAATGAAACGCCTTTATTATGAGATGGAGGGATATGGCGAAGAGGTGCAGCAGGTTCCGCTGAAATACAACAGGGATTTGATTTCAGAAATCACGGGTTTGCAAGAACCTGAATTGCTGGATTTTATGATGTATTGTCACTTCAGCTACTACGATCTTATCCGTTGGTCAAGGGAGAAAATTGTGGATGAAGTGCGTACTAAATATTATGAGTATCAATATTTTAAGGCATTAGAGGAAGATGACCAGTAAAGAATTTTTTCAGAAAAACTTCAACAAGTTCCATATTGCAGGCTGCGTGCTTTTCATCATCTTGGCTGTTTTGTACTGGTGGGTTTCCGGCAAGAACCAACCGCAGATTTATAAAAACAATTTAGGTCTCGTCGTTCTGTGGGGACTTGTGGTTGGCTGGATCTCCGGCGATTTCATCTCCAACGCCCGCAATAAAACGGAAAATTGATCTATTTAATTTTCTGAACAATAATTATAGAAACGGTACAATTGATGAAACGGTGCATGCACCGTTTCTACTTTTCACTCTTTCACTCTCAATTTTCAATTTTCAACTCTCCCCTAAAATCCCACAATCTTAAACTCCGTCCGGCGGTTCAAAGCTCTTCCCTCTTCAGTCTCATTGGTGGCGATGGGCTGGCTTTCTCCATAGCCTTTATAACTCATCCTTTTTTCATCTATTCCTTTTGAAATCAGATAATAATAAACGGCCTCAGCTCTTCTTAAAGAAAGATCTTTGTTGTATTCATCGCTGCCGATGTTATCAGTATGGCCGCCGATTTCAATCTTAATACTGCCATTTTGTTTCATATACTCGGCCAATTTATCCAGCTCGATAAAAGACTCCTTTTTGAGCGTGGGACGGTCGAAATCGAAGAAAACGTTGCGTAAAACGAAGGTTTCACCCACTTCAGGACGGCGCAACGGGATGTCTTTGCGGTAAGGTTCGAGCTCAGTGTATTTTTTCTCCAATTGGAAGTTTTCAGAATAAAAAGGATAATAGGGATGCGACACACTCATGCCGATATTGGAACCGGTGCGAATACAGGCCAAAAACTCGCCGGTGGTAGGATCCGAGAAGGTGGAGGTGATGACCGTACTGTCGGCCAAATCAATCAGTTCTATAGATGCTTTGAGCGGCTGGTGGGTAACTTCATCGTAAACTTTTCCTTTGATATAGGTAACAGGTGTGGGACGAAGGCGCTCATCAAGGGGAGTGAAGTAGTAAAGGTCTTGTCCACCATATCCGCCCTCAACATCTGAAGAAAAGTAAGCGGTGGTGCCTAAAGCGTTGATAAAGAAGTTGATTTCATCGTTTTCGGTATTGATGGGATAGCCGAGATTTTTAGGTTCTGTCCATCCCGTGTCGGTAAGGGTGGAGAAGAAAATGTCGAATCCGCCCATTCCTAAATGGCCGTTTGAGGCAAAATAAAGTGTCCTGCCGTCTGCATGGATGAAGGGTGCCGCTTCGTCTCTTTCAGTGTTGATGGCGGGTCCCAGATTTTCGGGTACGGTGAACACACCTTCTTCAATCATTTCGGTTTTCCACAGATCCATTCCGCCATAGCCGCCCGGTCGATTGGAAACAAAAATAATGGTTTTGCCATCAGGGGCAATATTGGGCTGTGATTCCCAATTTGTGGAATTGACAGGTTTGTCAAAATTTTGC
The DNA here is from genome assembly GCA_045132235.1 of Bacteroidales bacterium. Lineage (GTDB taxonomy): Bacteria > Bacteroidota > Bacteroidia > Bacteroidales > WCHB1-69 > UBA1756. The sequence continues at coordinate 74,744 of JBGURX010000006.1, read as the reverse complement.
GGGCGCGACCAGCGGTTGCCGATGCGTTTGGACCAGTATAAATCACAACTGCCTGTACCTGTTTCCTTTACATCGCAGATGGTGTAAAAAAGATATTTTCCATCGGGTGAGATGCAATGGGCTCCTTCGTTATAGCCTGTGTTGATGGGATAGGGAAGTTTGTAGCGGGGCTGCCAGTCTCCGTCTTCCCTCAAACTGCCATAAAAATCTTCCTCTGCCAAACAAAAAATGCAAACCGTATTTTTATCGCTGGGACGGCGGACGGTATATATAATTTCCTCTTCATCAGCAGTCAGTGCCGGCAAATACTCATCGTATTCAGAATTGATGTTGGGACCCATATTGATGGGAGCGAAATTCACGGGGTCTTTCAAGGCTAAAATGGCGAATTTGCAATTTTCAATGGCAAATTTTGTCTCTTTTTGCAATGGTTCGTTGGGAAGTGTCAGCTCAAGATACTTTTCAAAATGGTGCATCGCATCTTCGTACAGGGCGGCCTTCCACTCTTCGTTGGCGGTAATGTAGAACAAAATAGGTTTGGGATTCACCGCCAGACGGATGGCTTTGTTGTAGCACGCCACGGCCTTTTTCGATTCCAGTGAAAAATTGTAAATGTCTCCTTCAATAATATAAATATCCGCAAATGTGGAGTCTATTTTTTTAGCTTTTTTAAGATAGCTTTGTGCCTTGTTGAAGTTCCGTGAGTTAATCTCATGTTTGGCTTTTTTACAAAGATCAACTACTTTAGGATTAGCATCTTGCTGTGCATTTCCCACGAAAGAAAGCAGAGTGAAAAACACAAAAATCGACAGAATTTTGCCGATTTTTTTTATAGAAAGAGGAGAAATTATTTTCATTTTTTAAGAAAAGATGTCTGTTGGTTATGTATCCAATGTTTTGGCTTTCTGCCAAAGTTCTTCCATCTCGTCAAGGTTCAGTTCGGCGATGGAGCGGCCCTGTGCGCGGGCACTTTCCTCAATGTATTTGAATCTACGGATGAATTTCTTGTTGGTCTTCTCCAAGGCATCTTCCGGATGGATGCCGTTGTGGCGGGCGTAGTTGATAAGGGCGAACATCAGATCTCCAAACTCTTCTTCCTTCTTTTCAGAGTCTTTGTTCATCTCCGCCTTGAACTCTTCCATCTCCTCTTCTACCTTGTCCCACACTTGGTTCGGGTCGTCCCAGTCGAAACCCACGCCGTGGGCTTTGTCCTGTATGCGGTAAGCCTTCACCATGGCCGGCAGCGACTGTGGCACGCCGCCCAACACCGATCTGTTGCCTTCTTTCAGCTTGATTTTCTCCCAATTCACCTTCACATCTTCCGCATTTTCCACGTGGGTGGTGCTGAAAATGTGGGGATGCCGCCGGATCAGCTTCTCGCAGATGCCGTTGAGCACATCGGTGATGTTGAAAAGATGCTGTTCATCTGCGATTTTGGAATAAAAGACAAGGTGAAGCATCAGGTCGCCCAGCTCGCCGCGCATGTCGTCGGGTTTGTTTTCCAGAATGGCGTCGGTGAGCTCGTAGGTCTCCTCAATGGTGAGGCAACGCAGGGTTTCAAATGTTTGTTTCTTGTCCCACGGGCACTTCAGGCGCAACTCGTCCATGATGTCGAGCAGGCGTTTGAAAGCTTCTGTGCGGGGATCTTCCATGAAAACCTTTTAAAAAAAAGAGAGCCACTTTGCGGACTCGAACCGCAGACCTACGCATTACGAATGCGTTGCTCTACCAACTGAGCTAAAGTGGCATGGGGTTGACGGGCAACCCGGTATTATGAAAATTATTTTTTATCGCAGCAGCCTTCTTTTTTGTCGCAGCAACCTTCTTTCTTCTCGCAGCAACCCTCTTTTTCACCCTTGCAGCATTTTTCGGGCATCACAGCGTGTTTCCAATGGGCGTTGTCGAACTCGTCAATGAGAGCCTTCTTGGTTTTCTGGTCAGCTTTTGCAAAGCCTTCCCACTTGGTCTGGAACTCTTTCACAGCCTGCTTGGCGTTGGGGCATTCGATTTCGTCCAAATTGACCTTTGAGAGGATTTCGGTGATGAAACCACCTTTTTTTTCAATGAGGTTGGCCTGTTCTTCGGCGGTGAGATTGTCGAAGTTGTTCCAGTCTTCCATCATTTTCTTGCAGCATTCGTGCTTGTCCTTGCAGCAATCTTTCTTCTCGCAGGTCTGCTCGGTTTGCTGTTCGTTTTCCTGAGTGGCCTCTTCGTTTTTCGGGTTGTTGCAGCTTGCGAAAATCAAGCAGCAAGCCGTCAGCATTAAGAATAATTTCTTCATTTTTTTGTTGTTTGAATTCAGGGTGCAAAAGTACAATTTTTTTATGATAGAAAGGGGTTTGGAAAAAAATTTTTTTGAAAAGAAGGGGGAATTGAAATTTTTTGTATTTTTGCAGCCTCATTCAGGTCGTGTGGCCGAACAGTCAGGCACAGGTCTGCAAAACCTGCTAAAGCGGTGCGACTCCGCTCGCGACCTCAACAAAACCTGTTGTATGTCAATGCAATAGGTTTTTTTATTTTATGGATAAAATCATCATAGTTGGTTTTGCCGGTGCAGGGAAAAGCACGGTGGGCAGGCGATTGGCATCGAGGCTGAAGTGGCAGTTTTTCGACACCGACACCTTCATTGAACGGAAATATCACCTCTCGATTCCGGATTTTTTTGAGAAATACGGGGAAGAAGCGTTCCGCATTTGCGAGCAGTCGGCGTTGCGCGAGCTGCTGAAAGAACAACGGGCCGTGATTGCCACCGGAGGAGGTACGCCCTGTTTCTTTCATAATATGGATGAAATGTTGGAGAAGGCTTTTGTGGTTTATGTCAAGTTATCGCCCCAGTCACTGTTTATTCGGCTGAGGGATTCGCACAAGGAGCGGCCGCTGACGGTTGGAAAGAGCGAAGAAGAGCTTTTGCAGTACGTGCAAACTACTTTGGCAGAAAGGGAAAACTACTATGGGCGCGCACATCTTGTGGTCAAAGGTGAGAATCTGCTGTTGAATGAATTGGTGGAAAAGTTGCAGGCTGCGGGTTGGAAAGCCCTTTGAAAAAAAAGAAGTAGCCCCGCCGGGAATCGAACCCGAATTTAAAGTTTAGGAAACTTTCGTTCTATCCATTGAACTACAAGGCCATTTTCGGGCTGCAAAAATACGCTAATTTTTTGATTTCCCTTCCGCCCCACTTCCTCTTTTTTCTGTATTTTTGCCGAAATTTTTTCTTATGATCCTTTTCCATTCTGAAACGTCGTTCCACTTATCCCACAAGATGCAGTACAAGCGGTGGCTCTCCCGTCTGGCCGAACACCACGGCAAGAAGATCGGGGATGTCAACTATATCTTTTGCGATGATGAGTATCTCCTCCAGCTCAACCTGCAGTATCTTCAGCACGACACGCTCACCGACATCATCACGTTCGACTATGTGGAGGGTAACCGGCTCAACGGCGACATCTATATCAGTGTGGAACGGGTGCGCGAGAATGCCGTCCAGTTTGGGGTGCCTTTTGAGGAGGAGCTGCTTCGGGTGATTGCCCACGGGGTGCTGCATCTGTGTGGTTTCAAGGACAAGTCGAAGAAGGATGCCGCCGAGATGCGCCGTCAGGAAGAGATGGCCATGAATCTTTTTCATAGTTTATTAAATAATTGATAATCAGTAAAATATATAAATTTTCACGTGAAAACTGACTCAACTTTTGATGTTTTGGTGGTGGGTGCGGGCCATGCCGGCTGCGAGGCCGCCGTGGCTGCGGCAAAGATGGGAGCGCGTACCCTGCTGGTGTCGATGAACCTCTACTTGGTCGCCCAGATGTCGTGCAACCCCGCTATCGGCGGCATCGCCAAAGGTCAGATTGTACGCGAAATTGATGCCCTTGGCGGCATGACCGGCATCGTGACCGACCACACCATGATCCAGTTCAGGATGCTCAACAGCTCCAAGGGTCCCGCCATGTGGAGCCCCCGCGCCCAGTGCGACAAACTGCAGTTCACCCTCTACTGGAAGTCCGTTCTCGAAAATCAAGAAAACCTTTCCCTCCGCCAGGATGTCGTCACCTCGCTCGTGATACGCGACGGCGAAGTGGTCGGAGTCAACACCCTGCAGGGCCAGACCATCGCCGCCAAGAAGGTCGTCATCACCGCCGGCACCTTCCTCAACGGCCGCATCCATATCGGCGAGGTCAACTTCTCGGGCGGCCGCCTCGGCGAAATGGCCGTACCCCAGCTCTCCGACCAGCTGCAGGCCGCCGGCATCTCCACCCGCAAACTCAAAACCGGCACACCCGTCCGTATCGACGCCCGCTCCGTCCATTTCGACCGTATGATGCCGCAGCCCGGCGACGAACAGCCTGCCCGCTTCTCCTTCACCGAAACCCCTCCCCTCCCCCAGCAGTTGCCCTGCTTCATCACCTACACCAGTCAGGAGGTTCATGACATCCTTCGCACCGGCTTCGAAAAGTCTCCCATGTTCCAAGGGCGCATACAGGGTGTGGGACCGCGCTACTGTCCCTCCATCGAGGATAAAATCGAGCGCTTCGCCGACCGCGACCGCCATCAGCTTTTCCTTGAGCCGGAAGGCCGCAACACCCACGAATATTATCTCAATGGCTTCTCCTCCTCCCTCCCCGAAGAGGTGCAGGTGGAAGCCCTCCACCACATCCCCGGCTTGGAAGATGCCGTGGTGCTGAAGCCCGGCTATGCCATCGAATACGACTACTTCGACCCCACCCAGCTGCACTTCACCCTCGAGTCGCGAGTGCTGCCCAACCTCTATCTGGCCGGACAGGTGAATGGCACCACCGGGTACGAAGAGGCCGCCTGCCAAGGACTTATGGCCGGTATCAATGCCGTGCTTTCCCTGCGCCACGAACAGCCTTTCATCCTCACCCGCAGTCAGGCTTACATTGGTGTCCTCATTGACGACCTTATCACCAAAGGCGTGCAAGACCCATACAGAATGTTCACCTCCCGCGCGGAGTACCGCATCCTGCTCCGTCAGGACAATGCCGACTACCGTCTCACCCCGCTGGGCTACCGGCTTGGACTGATTTCACGTGAAAGATACGAGGCGATGCAACGGAAAGCGTCCACGCAGAACAGCATTGTTGAGATATTGAAGACCACTGCCGTTGCTCCGCACGAAATCAATGACTACCTTTCGCAAATCAACTCCCCCACCCTGTCGCAGAAGGTGAAGTTGGAGGTGCTGCTGCGCCGTCCGGAAATCCGCCTCGAGCCCTTGCTACAGCAAATTCCCGAACTGCACGAGAAGGTTACAGCGTTGCAAGCCGATTCACAACTTGTGTTGCAGGCCGAAACCGACATCAAGTATGCCTCTTATATCGAAAAAGAAGAGGAATTGGCCAAACGGATGGAGAACTTGGAGAATGTGAAGTTGCCGGAAGACATCAATTATGATCCGCTTTCTTTCCTTTCGAAAGAAGCCCGCGAGAAGCTGAACCGTATCCGGCCGCTCAACCTCGGACAGGCCTCCCGCATCAGTGGGGTGAGTCCCGCCGACCTTTCCGCCTTGCTGATTTACCTGAATCATTCTACCAAATAGCATATCTTGTTGATTTTTAGTGCAGGATTCCAAAATCTTTGATTCTGGGCAGTCTCATCAATTTATGAACTCCCAGTATCAAAAATCTGTCTTTTGCCGACCAATCACAAGGTTTGAAAAAGGACTTGTTTATCAGCGAATTGTGTCACAGGTTGTCTGCATTGAGGTTTTTCTTTAGCAGTGACTTTTTTCCAAAGGTGTGTTTCCGGATAAAGTTCCGCAAGGCCGGAGCAAAAATCCTCGACACGGGAAAAGATTTCTTTCGTACGTAGATGGTGCTTTGTTCCACTTTTTCAATTTGCGTTGCATTCACGATCACCGATTTGTTGATGCGGAAGAAAATTTCTTCAGGGAGCTGTTGTCCGAATTTCTTGAGTGTGGAGTTGTGGTACAGCACTTTTCCTTTTGAGGTTTCTATTTTGAGTCCTATCGGAGAGTTCATCGCGTACGCAATATCTTCAATGGCCACCCTTGATTGTGTGCGTTTGTATTTGATAAATACGTAGGTGGTGGAGGTTTTCTTTTTGGATGTTGCGCGGTACGTTGTCTCAGGTTCTTTTACAATAAAAGCATTGTCTTCTACTAATGCATTCCGGATATTTAATACCTTGCTTACTTTTTTGCAAAAGGATTCCATATCTAACTTGGGAGAAAGAAAGTCGAAGAAGCCATTGTCAAGCAGTTCAGGGATGCGCAGTTTGTTGTTGGTGATGGCGAATATGAAAGGCGGCCGGTGTACCATTTTCAGTACTTCCAAGGCATTGAAGTGGTTGAGATCCACATTCACGAACAGGATTTGTGGTCTTTCGTTGTTTAGTGTTTCAATCATTTCAATCTGATTGTTGAATACGTGGGAGATTTCCAAGGTGTCAAAGAAGTCGATTCTTTGCGAAATTTCTTTTTGGATACGGTTGTCACCCATAAAAAGTGCACAGGATATTTTTTTCATAATGTAGAATTAGTGTTAAGATTGCGTACAAAGTTAATGATTATTTCCGTTGAAATTCCATTGTTTTTTGAAAATCTGATTTATTGCAGGTTTTCACGTGAAAAGTGACAATTTTTGCTCCATTTGTGACTTCATGGGAAAAAGAGGCATTTTTTTCTTGTTTTTTATCCATCTTTTCAATTTTTCATGGGCAATATTTTAGTCTGCCAGACTCTCTATTTTCATCTTTTCATTGTAACTTCGTAGGAAAGTCTTCATGCGATGAAAATCAAAAATTATCCGATTCTCAAACTGCTTCTCCCCTATCTTGCAGGCGTACTATTCTCCTATTTCTTTATTTCAACAAGCCTTAGTGTGTTGATATTCACATTGCTTTGTGTTGGGTTACTCTCCATAGGATTGTTGCTGCGATTCTTTTTTCCCCTCCAAGGACAGTTTCCCGCCCTTGTTGCACTTTGCACCGCTTTTTTCATTCTCGGTGTCTTGCTTACAAATGTTCGCTATTGTCCCCCCAATTTTTCTAAAACCCAAAAAATGGTTGAAAACAGCGAATTTTTTACACTTCAAATTTTGGAAAATCCAGTCGAAAAGGAAAAAAGTGTGCGACTTCATGTGCAATTGCTGTCCGACAAGCAGGGAAATCCCTTTCATACCAATGCCATTCTTTATCTTAAAAAGAATACCCAATCACAGCAACTCCGAGCTGGAGATTATTTGGCCGTACACACCCATTTTTCAGAAATATCCCCTCCAAAAAATCCGTATGCCTTTGACAATCAAAAATATATGAGAAGAAAATCAATTTTCTTCACTGCGTATGCCAATGATAACCAGTGGCATTACCTTTCCCATCGCACCATTCATCCCCTCCGTACGGCCGCCGCCAAAGTCCAACAGCACTTCTCCGCACTCTTCGCCCAAAATGGGCTTCAAGGCGATGAGTATTCCATCATCACCGCGGTGCTCCTCGGCAACGACGACACCATGGAACCCGAACTGAAAGCCCATTTTGCCTCCGCAGGCGTCAGCCATATTCTCTGCGTTTCGGGTATGCATGTAGGTATTATCTTTATGATTATCAACTTTTTACTAAAACCATTGGATGCTTTTCCACGCTTGCGCATCCTTAAGGCTGTCCTTCTCATTCTCGTCATCTGGACCTATGCCCATATCACCGGGCTCGCTCCCTCCGTGCGCCGCGCCGCCACCATGTTCACCTTCGTTACCATCGGATCGCTCCTTCGCCGCCCTGTCACCATCTACCACAGTCTTTTCGCCTCCATGTTCATCCTTCTGCTAATCAACCCTTTACTCTTTTTTGAAATTGGTTTTCAAATGAGCTACCTCGCGGTTTTCGGCATCGTGATCCTCCAACCTCCCCTTACCCGCCTATTGACCCCTAAGTACAAAGTAATCAACTATTTCTGGGAATTGGCTACCGTCTCCGTCGCTGCCCAGCTGGCCACTTTTCCCCTCTCGCTTTTCTACTTCGGACAGTTCCCCAACTACTTTCTCTTCGCCAACCTCTCCGTCATCTCGCTCTCCTTTGCCATCGTGATGACCGGCATCGTATTGCTGGCCCTCTCATGGCTCCCTCCTCTCTCCCACCTCATCGGACTGCTGCTTACCTACGAAATCCGATTGCTCAACACCATTGTCACGGGCATAGAATCCCTTCCGGGTTCAGTAACCGAAAATATTGCAGTAAATTTGCCACAGATGCTGCTAATTTATGGCATAATCGTTTCCATATTCGTGTATTTTAAACAACAAAAAATTTTTTATAAGTATTTGATACTCTCAATGGTTCTTCTTTTATCCGTGTCAAAATTCGCAGAAAAGATAATTTCCAAAAATCAACATGAAATGACTTTTTATTCAATGGAGAAAATGACCGCCGTAGAGTGTAATTTTGGCACGCGTGGTGTTCTCTTGTTGGACTCAGCCGCTCAGACCAATTCCACCGCTTACGATTTCAACATTAAAAATCATGTTAGAAAGCAACACATTGAAAATGAAGTAATTTCATTAGACACAAACAGCTATTCCTGCCAAACAATGGCAAAGCAAGGCACCTTTTTGCGCTTCGACACCCTCACAGTTTTCTTTCTCTCCGGTCGCGACTGGCTTTATCCGATGCATGCCCCTGTGGAGGTGGACGTACTCTGTCTGCGCCACAACCCGCGCATCCCCATGTACAAGCTCTTGCAGACCATTCATTGTCGCACTCTGCTGATTGATGGCACCAATTCGCCCTACTACGAGCAGCGCTGGATCGACTCCTGCCGCTCCTATCAAATCCCCTGTCATTCTACCCGCCGCGAGGGTTATTTTTCACTGTAACAGCATTTTCAAAAAATGTGTATATTTGCAAGATGGAAAATTTTAAAGGATTTTCAAGAATTATGCTGATTTTCAGCGTATTAGCAGCGTTGCTGGGGTGCGGTTCTGTGTCTGCGCACGGCAAAAGTTTTCATTTTGTCGCGCCTGCCTCCTCCTCCCCTGCTTCGGAGCTGATTCTGCTGTCTGCCAATGATTATCCGCCCGTTGATACGAACAAGCGCAAAGCCAAATCCAAATCTGCTCAGCCGAAAAATAAAAAGGTCTCGTTTGAAACCTACGAGGAGAATTATAAAAAAGCGATGCAATTTTATGATAATCAACTGTATATCAGTGCTGCTCGCCTTTTTGAGGAACTGTATCCCCTTTCTCTCGGAACACCGCGCGCCGATACGGTTCTCTTCCTCTTCGCCGATTGTTACTACAACAACCAGGACTATGAAATGGCGGCCTTCCACTTCAAAGAGTATGCGGGGAAATATTCTGCGAGTCCCAGAGCGGAAGATGCTCATTATAAGGCTATTCTTGCATTGTCACACATCTCTCCTGAATACAGTCTCGACCAGACGGAGACTTACTACGTCATCGAGGAAATCCAGTTGTTTATCCGCACCTACCCCAACAGCACCCATATGGATGAGTGCAACCAGCTCTTGGATAAAATGCGTAACAAGTTGGCACGCAAGGATTTTGAAATCCTCAATTTGTACTATAACACCGAAAATTACAAGTCGGCACAGATTATTGCCCGCAACTTTTTCAAGGAGTACAGCTATTCCGATTATTGCGACGATGCCTACCTCGTTTTGGTGAAGAACAATTTCGAATATGCCCGTCACAGCGTGGAGGGCAAAAAGGTGGAACGCTATACGCAATGTGTTGAGGCATACCAAAATATGAAAATCAACTGCCCATTTTCGAAGCTTCTGAAAGAGGCGGAGAAATATGCGGAGGAAGCCCAAAATATTATCGACAAGAAAGAATTCAAAAAATCAAAAAAGAAAGAGAAAAAGCATGAAGACTGATTTCAAAAAAAGCAATGCGGAAACGATGGCCATCACCCGCAACATCCGCGAATTTGACAAGGAAACCAACAACATCTACGAGACCGTGGTGATCATGTCGAAACGTGCCGACCAGATCTCCCTCGAAATCAAAGACGAGATGCAGAAGGAGATGCAGGAGTTCGCACCCGCACAGGATACCCTCGACGAGGTGTACGAGAACCGCGACCAGATCGATTTGGCCAAGTCATACGAGCGCCTTCCGAAGCCTACCTTGATGGCAGTCAAGGAGTTCGAGGATCACAAAATTCACTACAAGCTCAACGACGAGCCGACAGAGGAAAATGCCTAATCGCCCGCTTCACATTTTACTGGGTATTTCAGGAGGGATAGCTGCATATAAGTCGCTATCCCTCATACGCTTATTCCAAAAGAATAACGCAGAAGTGAAGGTTGTGGCCACACCCAACGCCCTCCAGTTTGTCACACCGCTGTCGCTGCAGACCCTTTCGCAGAACAAAGTTTATGTGAATCCGTTTGAAATTTTGGAAAATGTTGATGTCGAGCACATTGCATTGGCAGAATGGGCGGATGCCCTCGTGGTGGCACCTGCCACCGCCAACATCATCGGGAAGTTCGCCAACGGCATCGCCGATGATGCCCTCTCCACCCTCTTCCTTGCGTGCGACAAACCAGTATTCATCGCTCCGGCCATGAATACCAAAATGCTGCATCATCCTGCAGTTCAGCAAAATATCCAGATTTTACGGCAACGTGGCTGTAAGTTTCTGGAAGCCTCTTCCGGCTATCTGGCTTGCGGCACTTGCGGTGATGGAAGGATGCAAGAGCCCGAGTTGTTGTGCGAAGCAGTGATGCACCAACTTAAACGCCCGGCATTATTCACCGGCAAGAAGGTGCTCGTTACCGCAGGACCTACGTACGAACCGATTGACCCAGTGCGTTTTATCGGCAACTTCTCGTCTGGACTGATGGGCTTCCGTCTTGCGGAAACTTTCGCCTCCCTCGGTGCGGAAGTGGCTCTCGTGACGGGTCCCACCCATCTCGTCACCTCCCACCCCAATGTGCGGCGCATCAATGTGCAAACCGCTGCCCAGATGCTATCTACCTGTCAATCAGAATTTTCATCCTCCGACATTGCTGTGATGGCCGCCGCTGTGGCCGATTATACGCCCGCAGTCGTTGCGCCCGAAAAGATCAAGAAATCTGCCAAATCTTTGCAGCTTTCATTGCAGAAAACTACAGATATTTTAGCCACACTTTGTCAACAAAAGGTTAAAAATCAGTGCGTTGTGGGTTTTGCTCTCGAAACGGAAAACGAATTGGAAAACGCCCGCAAAAAGCTCAAAAATAAAAAGGCCGATATCATCGTTCTTAATTCACTGCGCAACGAGGGCGCAGGCTTCCAACATGCTACCAACCAAGTCACCATCCTTGACAAAAAAGGGAATGTGCACAGCGGAATTTTGAAAGACAAGGCTGAAGTGGCAGAGGATATTGTTGCTTATATCGCTGAATACTTGAATATTACAGAATCCTAAAATCTACCAGCTATGAAAAAATTAGGCACTTTATGGATGTTTCTGCTGATGGTTTTCGCACTCTCCGCTCAGGATTTCCAGTGCTCGCTCTCCATCAATTCAACAGCCATTTCCGGTACTAACAGAAATAAATTCAATACGTTACAGCAGGAACTGCATAAGTTTGTCAACGACAGAAAGTGGTGCCAATACACGTTGAAAACCAATGAAAGAATTGAGTGCGCCATCATGATCGTGCTCAGCGGTTCTACAGGTGATACTTACACGGGAAGCATGAACATCCAGCTCCAACGCCCGGTGTATAACACCAATTACAAGTCGCCGGTCCTGAACATGAAGGACAACGACATCAAATTCACCTACGAAGAAGGTACCCCGCTGGAGTATTCTGAAAATCAAAATCTCCACCAACTTACCTCATTGATAGCGTATTACCTCAATATTTTCTTGGCTTTGGATTTTGATACGTTCTCTCAAAATGGGGGAGAACCTTACTATAATTTGGCACAGGGAGTGGTCAATGCCTGCCAAAATGCTGTAGAGCCAGGGTGGAAATCCTACGAAGGCGCTCAGAGAAATCGTTATTGGATGATGGAAAATTTGACCAATCCCACCTATAGCAAGATTCATGATTTCTTGTACAAGTATCATCGTTTGGGTCTTGACATGATGTCGGAATCAGTGGATGTGGGACGCGCCTCCATATTGGATGCCATACGCGATTTACAGAAGGTAAATTCCCAGAAATCAAATCTTTACATTGTTCAGATTATGGTACAGGCCAAGGCGGACGAGATTGTCAATATCTTCAAGGAAGCTACGCCGGTGGAGAAAACGGAGGTGGTTAGACTGATGAAGCAGATTGACCCTTCCAATGCAGCCAAGTATAACGCCATCAATCAATCCAACTAACTCATGCTCAACTCGTTGCACATCCGGAATTATGCGCTCATCTCCTCTTTGCAGATTCAATTCGACAAGGGGCTGACGGTGATTACGGGTGAAACGGGCGCCGGCAAGTCGATTATCATGGGGGCACTTTCCCTCATTCTGGGACATCGTGCCGACAGCTCCACCCTCTTCGATCCGTCGCAAAAATGCGTGGTGGAAGCGGGCTTCGATGTTTCTGGATTGAATTTGGAATCATTTTTTAATGATAACAATCTTGATTATCAAGAAGATACTATTGTGAGAAGAGAGATTGCCGCCAATGGCAAAAGTCGTGCGTTTATCAACGATACGCCCGTTACCCTTCCGCTGCTCAAGGAGTTCTCTTCCCGGATGATAGACATTCATTCCCAACATCAGAATTTGCTGTTTCAAAATGCCGATTTTCGGACAGATGTAGTGGATTTATTTGCAGGATTGAAAAGGCAACTTTCTGAATATCAAAAAGTTTTATCTGAACTAAAAAATACAGAACATCAACTTTCAGAGTTGCAACAACAACATCAGAAAGCGGTTGAAAGAGAGGATTTCCTTCAATTTGTACTGCATGAATTGGAAGAGGCGCATCTGAAGGAGAATGAACAGGAAGAGTTGGAGCAAAATATTGAATTTCTGACACATACAGAAACCATCAAAGCCAATCTTTTTCAGATTTTGCAGCTTCTTTCCGATGAAGAACGCTCAGCTGTCAATGCGCTCCGTGAGGCCAAAAACCTCAGCAGCGCCATTGCCTCTTATCGTTCTGATTTGGAGGAAAAGAATGGAAGAATAGATTCCGCTTATATCGATCTTAAAGACATTGCTTCAGAACTTAATTCACTGAATGACAGGATTGAATACAATGCTGATGAGTTGGAACAGATGCGTCAGCGGCTGGACTTCATCTACTCATTGGAGCAAAAGCATCATGTGACTTCAGTGGCTGATTTAATCTTAAAGCAAAACGCTGTAAAAGAGGAACTAGATTCATTCTCAGAGGATGAAGAACAGCTGAAAAATCTGGAGAGTCTCTGCCAGAAATTGAGTTCAGAAGCCCAGCAGCTGGCTAATCAGCTCCATGAGGAAAGAGTAAAAGCGATTCCTGCATTGCAAAAGCAAGTGCTGGATCATGTGCGTTCTCTTGGAATGCCTGATGCTCAATTTATTATACATTTTGAACCCGTACAAACTCTGCAAAAAAATGGCATAGATGAAGTGAAATTTCTCTTTTCTGCGAATAGGGGAGTGGCTCCGGCAGAATTGGAGAAAGTAGCATCTGGCGGCGAAATTTCCCGTTTAATGTTGGCGGTAAAGTCCACACTTTCAGAGAAATCTGTGCTTCCCACGGTGGTTTTCGATGAAATTGATGTGGGCATTTCTGGTGAGATGGCTGGAAAAGTGGCTGCTCTGATGCAAAAAATGGCACAGCAACGCCAGCTATTGGTCATCACGCACCTCCCGCAAATTGCTGCCAAGGGAACTTGCCATTATCTTGTATATAAGGAAGTTGAAGGAGACACCAGCCGCACGAAAGTCACGTTGTTGAATCCCCAGCAGCGTGCCGTTGAAATAGCCAAAATGATGAGCGGGGAAAAGTGGGGAGAATCCACTTTGAAAGCCGCTCAAGAACTTATAGAACAATAAATTATGAAAAAGAAACTGTTTGCCGTATGGATTCTGTTCGCTGCCTTTACATTCTCGAATGTGAATGCCCAAAATATGCAGAATACCAAACACTATCGTTCGCATTTCATCTATCAAACCGGTCTCGCCTTCAATGCCGGAGTAGGGGATTTGCGATTTGATAATCGGATCTTGCTCAACAAACTTCCCAACTTTTGTGTGGACCAAATCATTGCTTATCAGTTCAATCCCTATTTCACTCTTGGTGTGGATTTGGGTTTGAATGTCTGGAAAAAGACAGCCTTTATTCCTGTGGCTCTGCACCTTAGTGTTGATTTCATGGACTATGTGGTTTCACCCCATTGGTATGCCAATGGAGGTTACTCCTTCAAATGGTACGTGAGTTCCAAGCCCGAAAAAATGACGAAGGTGATCTACGGCGCCCAGCCCGGCTGGTATGCCAACACCGGTTTGGGGGTGAAAATCCGCCTCAAAGACCAGATCCACCTTATGATTGCCGCCGACTATAAAATGCAATATTCCACCATACAGTACTCTGTTACAGACTATACCGCGGATTTCGACTATTCGCAGGTTTGGACCAACCGCACCAAAAAACTCTGCTATCATTTTGTGGGTGTGAAATTTGCACTCCTCTATTGGTAAACTCTCCGCTCATTTTTTAGTCAACCCCATTGTTGTTCATCATTTGTAAATCCTAAAACCATATACCATGAAACGTTCCATCCTTTTTGTTCTGTTCCTCTCTGTGGCGATGTTGGGCTTCGCGCAGAAAAAAAACACCACGGCCACGCCGCCGCCGGACATGCCCATTGATGAAAAAAGCCAGTTGATTACTTATCAGGAGGTAATTCAGGAAAAAGGCTCAGCCAAAGAACTTTACGATCGCGCAGTGAAGTGGGCAAAGTCCTTCTATCACAATCCGTCAGAGGTGATTCGTTCGCAGGATACCGAAAATTTCGTGCTGAAAATGCGCGGTTCCGTTCGTATCTATTCGCATCTGAAAGATGGTAGCAAAATCACGAAAAATGTTGTGTATTATAACTTTACCATCCAATGCCGTGAGGGACGCTACCGTTATACCATCACCGATTTCAACGAAAAGGCTACGGCCGCCAGTCCGATTGAGAAGTGGCTGGACCCCGAAGACACCAAATGGGATCCGGAATGCTATCTTAATCTCCAGGAGGTTGACGAGCAGATTCAGGCGCTGCTCTCTTCGCTGGTGGATGGCATGCAGCCCGTTGTTGAAGAAGCAGACGAGTGGTAATGAGAAAGTTACCTATTTTCTTTCTGCTCCTTTTGTGTGTTGCCTGTGCCAAAAAAGAGCATAGTGGGGATGTAAAAATCCATTTTTCCATTCAGGTGGATGGGGAAAATCTTCATTACCGTCAGATGGAGTATCAGAACGCGGCGGGCAACCGCTATCAGGTCGATGAGGTCAAGTTCTTTATCTCTGATGTGGAGTTCTTGTCAAGGGGAGGGGAGAAGTACGCCGTTACGGATCATGAGGGTATCCACTATTTCGACTCGGATATCGCCTCCTCATACGATTGGCTAATCAGTAAAGTTCCTGATGGCCAGTTTGATAGCATCACATTTGTGTACGGGCTTCTGCCCGCACAGAATGTCACGGGCTATTTCGTTAACCCGCCCGAAACCAACATGGCCTGGCCGGATGTGCTGGGCGGCGGTTACCACTATATGCAAATCAACGGCAAGTGGCTGGCAGCCAACGATACAATCAAAAATTTCAACCTGCATACCGGCATTGGACAGCGGTACGAAAACGGACAGGTGACGGAATTTGTCCACAACCAGTTCAGAATGACTCTCCCGCTAAAGGATTTCATTGTGCAGAAAGAAGGCACTATTCAATTGGACTTCATAATGAATGTAAACGCTTGGTTTGCAGAACCTAACATCTATGATTTTGATGTCATCGGCGGCAGCATCATGCAGAATCAGGCAGCGCAGGATATGCTCCGCGAAAATGGTCCGCACGCACTTTCTGTAAAGGTGCACTAACGCTTTTTCTTCTCTTTGATGAGGAGATTTTTGATGTCGTTCAGTTTCATCAGCGCCTCCACGGGTGTGAGGGAGTTGATGTCCAAATCCACAATCTGGTCTTTGATGTCCAACAACAGTGGATCGTCTAAAGCGATGAAACTCAATTGGTAGCCTGGGTCGGCACGTTTCTCGATATGCTTTTCGACCTTGTTGTCGTGGCTCTCTTCCAGTTGTTGCAGTACCTCTTCGGCGCGGCGCAGCACCTGATTGGGCATTCCCGCCATGCGGGCTACGTGAATACCGAAGCTGTGCTCACTCCCGCCCTTTTCCAACTTTCTCAAAAACAGTACTTTGTTGTTGATTTCCTTCACTGTTACATGATAGTTTTTGATGCGTGGGAACTGTGCCGCCATGCCGTTCAATTCGTGGTAGTGGGTGGCAAACAGCACCTTGGCGCGGTGCTGCGGGTGTTCGTGCAGGTACTCCGCAATCGACCACGCAATGGAAACTCCGTCGTAAGTGCTTGTGCCACGGCCGATTTCGTCTAATAGCACCAGACTTCGGTCGGAGATGTTGTTGAGGATGCTGGCCGTCTCGTTCATCTCCACCATGAAGGTGGATTCGCCAGTGGAGATGTTGTCGGAAGCCCCAACGCGGGTGAAAATCTTGTCGATGAGACCGATACGTGCTTTTTTGGCGGGCACGAAACAGCCCATCTGCGCCATCAGCACAATAAGGGCGGTTTGGCGCAGCAGGGCCGACTTACCCGACATGTTCGGTCCCGTGATGATGATGATCTGCTGCTGGTCGTTGTCGAGGTGGATGTCGTTGTCGATGTAAGGCTCTCCGGGCGGCAGCTGTGTCTCGATGACGGGATGCCGTCCGGCCTTGATATCCAGCACAGTATCTTCCTCGATGTCGGGGCGCGAGTAGCGGTTGGCTTGGGCCACGTTGGCGAAACAGGCCAGCACATCCATACGCGCTACCAACCTTGCATTTAGCTGTATCATTGGGATGTAGTCCATCAGGGCCAGCACCAGTTCGTTGTACAGCCTTCCTTCAATGTTCAGGATGCGGTCTTCCGCCCCTAAAATCTTGCTTTCCAGCTCTTTCAACTCTTCGGTGATGTATCGCTCGCCGTTGGTGAGAGTTTGTTTCCGGATCCACTCTGCCGGTACTTTGTTCTTGTGGGCGTTGGTCACCTCGATGTAGTAGCCGAACACGTTGTTGAATCCGATTTTGAGGGAAGGAATCCCCGTGTTGGCCGATTCGCGCTGTTGGATTTCCGCCAGCACGCCTTTGCTGTTGCTGGCCAGCTCGTTCAGCTCGTCCAGTTCGGCATCCACCCCGCGGTTGAATACCCTGCCTTTGTTCAAGGCCACGGGAGCGTCTTCATTGATCTCTTTTTCAATGCGTTGGCAGATAATGGAGCAGGCATTCAGCTGTTCCGAAAGTTTCTTGAAGGCAGGAAGTTTCTGCTCGCGGCAGAGGGTTTGCAATTTCTGGATGGAGCGCAAGGCACGGGCCAGTTGAAGCATCTCTCGCGGATTGATTTTTCCCGTCGCAATTTTCGACCCGATGCGCTCGAGGTCGCCGATGCTTCGGATACAGGTTTCTGATTCGTTCTTAAAATCTTCGTTGTCAATGAAATACTGCACGGAAGAGAGGCGCTCTTCAATCAGTGATTTCACTTTGAGCGGCATGAGAATCCACTTTTTCAGCAGGCGGCCGCCCATCGGGGTGAGGGTCTGGTCGAGGATTTGCAGCAGCGTGACGGCGTTCTCGTTGGGCGTATGGATGAGTTCGAGGTTGCGGATGGTGAAGCGGTCGAGCCACACGTAAAGTTCCTCTTCGATTCGGTTGATTTTGTTGATATGCTGAATCTTATGATTCTGCGTTTCGCTCAAGTAGTGTAGGGCGGCGCCGGCGGCGATGATGCCGTAAGTGAGGTTCTCTATGCCAAATCCTTTCAGAGAGTTGGTCTGGAAATGTTGGGTGAGGTAGGGGAGGGCGTAGTCGGTGGTGAACACCCAGTCGTCGAAGGTGGTGAGCAGGATTTTCTCGCCGAACTCTTCCCGGAAATCCGCGCATTTCCCTTTCTGGATCACCATTTCCGCAGGTTTGAAGTTCTGGAGCAGCTTGTCGATGTATTCGTGGTCGCCCTCTGCGATATAGAATTCTCCGGTGGAGGCGTCGATGAAGGCGATGCCGATAGTTTTGTCGGTGTAGTGGATGGCGCCGAGGAAGTTGTTCTCCTTCTGTTCCAGTATTTTGTCGTTGGTGGCGATGCCGGGGGTCACCAGTTCGGTGATGCCGCGCTTCACCAGCGTTTTGGTGAGCTTGGGATCCTCTAACTGGTCGCAGATGGCCACGCGGTAGCCCGCCCGTACCAGTTTGGGCAGGTAGGTGTCGATGGCATGGTGCGGAAATCCGGCAAGGTCCATGTCAGCGGCGGCACCGTTCGAGCGCTTGGTGAGTACAATTCCGAGAATTTGGGAGGTCTTGACCGCATCCTCCCCGAAGGTTTCGTAAAAATCCCCCACGCGGAACAGTAGAATCGCATCCGGATACTGCGATTTGAACTGGTTGTACTGCTTCATTAAAGGGGTTTCGCTCTGTTTCGCCATACCTTGAAAATTTGTGTGCAAAGATACCACATTTCTTCCGAAATTTCTGCTCTCTGATTGGAAAAAATGCGTACCTTTGCCGCCGAAACCACACAGGCTTATGAAAACATTCTTTTTCGCGTTGTTGCTTTCGGTCGGCTTCATCTTGCTGCAGTTTAAATTGGCAAAGGGGAAAGTTCCTCAACCACAGCCGGAGGCCGAACCAAAACCGTCGGCCAACAGGCCTCGGAAACCCCAAAAACAAGCACGCGCTTCCACACCGAAAATGCAGAATTTTAAACAAAATTCTCCGAAAAACGAGGGGTATTTCACTTATGAGACGCTGGAACCCGAGAATTCGGAGAGTCTTCCCACCACCCATGCTGCTGCTGGTTTGTCCGTTGAAAACTACCAACAAATTACTGAAAATGAGCAACAAAAAAATATAAATTTAGAATTAAGTGAAGAGGAAATCAAAAAAGGGATTGTTTATTCAATAATTTTAGAAAAGCCTGATTTTTAAATAAATAGAGGAGAAAAGAAGAAATTCCAAAATTTTAGGGAAAGAAAATGACGTGAAAGCTGATTTTTTTGTAAATTAGCGCGCTAATTTTTTAGGGAAAAATAATGTTTAATATAAATTAGTTTGATATGGTAAAAAAGTTACTCTTGACGCTCTTCGTAGTCATTCTTGGTAGCAGTTTTGCGCTCGGTCAAGGTACAATCAAAGGAACCGTAAAGGACCAGACGGGTGTAGCATTAAGCTACATCTACGTGTATCTTAACAAGGATGGCAACAATGTCAATTATGCAATGACAGACGGAGAAGGTAAGTACCAGATGTTTGGTGTTTCTGCAGGCACCTATGAATTGGTGTTTGATGCAGAAGGCTCACAATGCGGCAAAAAAATGACGATGAGCAATTTCCAGTACAATGGTCAGACCAAGATTCAGGACGCGGAAATCAATTGCGCCGCAGAAGTCATTGATGCAATTGAAATTGTCTATCGTCGGCCGCTCATTGACGCTGATAACACGAAAACAGCTACCATCCTTGATGCGGACGCTGTTCGTAAACAGCCCGGTCATGATGTTACGGGTGCCATTTCCACCGCAGCAGGTGTAACCGCTATCGACGGTAAAATGCAGTCAGTGCGTGGTAACCGTTCCGACGGTCAGAAAACCATGATCGACGGTGTGGTCGTTCGTGGTACCGGTGGTGTGTCCATGGCCTCCATCGAACAGGTCGAGTTGATCCAGGGTGGTATCCCGGCTGAGTATGGTGACGGTAACTCCTTCACCATCATTACCACCAAGGGTATCTCCAAAGACCTTCACGGCGGCGTGGAGTTGATGGGCTCCCTTGACGGTTACAACAACTTCTTCGGTTCAGTCTCCCTCACCGGCCCCCTGATGAAACCGAAAGCCAAAGGCCAGCCCGCCCGTATCGGTTTCCTTCTCACCGGTGATGTCAGCTACGACAAAGATGCCTCCCCCGCACAGGGCGGTACTTGGAGAGCTACCGATGAAGCCATCGATTACCTTATCAAAAATCCTTATCGCTACAGTGCGACAGAATTCGGTGCCCACTACTCCAATGCCGAATACATGCAGAGCGAAAGCTTCAAAAAACAGCGCGTAAGAGACAATGCCGGTCAGTTCAACTATCTTATTCAAGCTAAATTGGACTTCCTCCTTGGCGAACAGAACAATATCAACCTCTCTGTCGGTGGTATGTATGAATATACCCGTTACAAAAACTGGGGTACCACTTCCGCTCTCTTCAATGCACAGAACAACAGCCAGAGCCAAATCAACACCTGGCGTGTCAATGCCCGTTGGCAGCACAGAATCCCCCTCAAGAACGATTCCATTATTAAAAATATAATGTATAATATTAATGTTAATTATACACATTACGATACATGGACTCGTGACATGCGCCATAAGAACAATCTCTTCGAATATGGTCATATCGGTTACTACAAAACCACAAAAGCCCGTTCCTTCGTTGTTGACTCCATTACCATTGATGGCATTACCATCTATGGTGTGAATATTTTGGCGAACATCTATGACTCGATTGTGGAATTCAGCCCGACCCCGTGGGGAAGCAACGACCAGTCGCTTATTTCCAATCCCGACCTCGTACCCTATGTGACGACTTTCACCAACGCTTATTCTCCCCAAACAATCTATGACTACTTTGGCGTGGTTCCTTACAACAAGACCCTTTATCAGCAGTTCGGCGCCCTGCTCAATGGAGATGGCCCGGATGGTGTATATGGTATGTACTCAGCTCCGGGATCCGTGTCAAGCGGTTACAGCAAATCAGAAGAGTCGCAGATCGGTGCCAACGCCAGCCTCTCTCTGACCATCAAAGACCATGACCTTAAGTTGGGTTACATTTTTGAAAAGCGTGCCTCCCGCTATTTCGGCGTGTCTCCCTACGGTCTCTGGACACTGATGAGAAGCAGCGCCAACTATCATATCAGCGAGTTGGACAAAGATAACCCCTATCTCGTGGGCGAAGACACCGTTTTGTACGATCGTCTGTTTGACGCAGAAGCGCAGACCACTTTCGACAGAAATCTCCGTAAGTCTCTCGGCCTTGATCCCAATGGCAAAGACTGGATCGATATCGACAATATGTCACCCGACCAGTTCTCCCTCAGCATGTTTTCGCCTGAAGAGCTCTTCAATGGCGGTTCTGCTTACATTTCCTACTATGGTTACGATTACACCGGTACCAAGAAGTACAACAAGAAAACCGACATCAACGACTTCTTCAACAAGACCGATGCCAATGGCGACAAACTTTACAACGTAGGTGCTTACGAACCGGTGTACATGGCTATGTACATTCAGGATAAGTTCTCCATCAACACCATGATGTTCAACATCGGTTTGCGTGTTGACCGTTTCGATGCCAACCAGTATGTGTTGAAAGACCCCTACCTCTTCAGAGAAGCTTATACCGTGAGCGAAGTTCGTGGAATGTTTGTTGACGGTCATGGCAACGACATGATCGCTTCCAATGCCGAAGATGATTGGGTGGTATATGTCAACCAGATTGACAAGACCCTTGATCCTGACAATAGCAGTATCATTGGTTACCGTAAAGGTCACAACTGGTATGATGCCAATGGTGCAGTGGTTACCGACCCCTCCAGCGTGCTGGGTGCCACCGGCGGTCCTATCTTGAAAAACGCTCTTGACGACAAGGCAGTCTCCAAAGTGGAAGGCGGCGCATTTGAGAAATATGATCCCGCTTGGTCCATCATGCCGCGTCTTTCCTTCTCCTTCAATGTTTCCAGCAAGTCGCTCTTCTATGCTCACTACAACATCATCACGGTTCGTCCTACCGACTTGCGTCTCGACCCGATCAGCTACCTCTGGATCGAAAAACTCGGCCCCAACCAGAACAACGTCATCAACAACCCGCGTCTGAAACCCTCCAAGAGCATTGACTATGAAATCGGTTTCCGCCAGTTGATTGGTGAAAATTCCGCTATCAGCCTCTCGGCATACTATTCAGAAAAACGTGATCAGGTGCAGTGCTACCGTTACACGGGCGCTTATCCCTCCACCTATTATTCATACGACAACATTGACTTCGGTACGGTTCAGGGCTTCACCGTTGGCTACGACCTCCGCAGCACCAAGAACGTCACCCTCCGTGCCAGCTACACCCTCCAGTTCGCCAAAGGTACCGGTTCCAGCGAGACCTCCAGCTTGGCTATCATCCAGTCAGGCCAGCCGAACTTGAGAACCCTTACCAACCTGAGCTTCGACCAGCGTCACAAAATCAGCGCCAACCTCGACTACCGCTTTGGCTATGGTACCGAATACAACGGACCCAAGACCGTTCGCGTGAAGGATGGTAAAACAAAAGAAATCAACTGGTTGGAGAACTTCGGTGTCAACATCAACTTCTCTGCCGGTTCAGGTCTCCCGTACAGCCGTTCCAGCAAACCGTACTCCACCATTGTTAGCGCAGGTAAAGCCCAGCTTTCAGGTACCATCAACGGTTCCAACATGCCTTGGATCTATCAGTGCGATATCCGTATCGACAAGACCTTTGTGCTGAATCTTAAGAAAGATGAAGAAACGGGCAAACCCACGAAGAGAGCTTACCTCAACATCTATTTGGATGTGATGAACCTCTTCAACTTCAAGAATGTGATTTATGTGTACGAATACACCGGTAACGCCGATGATGATGGTTACCTCACTGCTACTGAATACCAGCAGCAAATCAACTCACAAGTGGATGTCTCATCCTATACCAATTACTATAGAATGAGAGTTGCCAATCCTTACAACTACACAATGCCTACCCGTGTGCGTTTGGGCGTTAACTTCTCCTTTTAATTAACCGTAGCAAAAAAATATCATGAATATGAAAAATATATGTAAGATCTTATTTTTGGCAATCTTGCTGCTTGCCTCCGGTTCGCTGTCTGCTGAAAAATACAGAGGTTCTTCAGCCGTACCGAAGAGAATACAAACACGCGCGGCTTCTACGTGTTTGCCTGCAACAAACTCCAATGAGTTGATAGTCAACAATGTGAGAGCTTATCTGGAAACCAACGGTACGATGTGGTTCAACGAAATCGCACAGTACGAAGTCCCTTACGGTTCAGGTAAGACCTCCATGTTCGCCGCCGCACTCTGGATCGGTGGTAAGGATATCAACGACCAGCTGAAGCTGGCTGCCGTCCGTTTCCGCCAGAGAGGTGATGACTTCTGGACAGGTCCTCTGACTTTGAACGGTGCTTCTGTCACGCAGGAGACCTGCGCCGCATACGACAAGCATTTCAAAATCACCCGTGCAGAGGTTGAAAACCATATCGCAAACTGGATGAATGCAGACTATGTGATGCCCAACAGCATCCGCAACTGGCCCGCTCATCCGATGGATCTCTCCGCCGGTCAGTCGTATTATCTCGCCCCCTTCTTCGATTATGATGGCGATGGTGACTACAACCCGGAAAACGGTGACTATCCGTATTATGACCTTGATAATGAACTCTGTCCTTGGACGGAAAAGAACCGTGCACTCGCTGCTGCCGACCAGCTGCCCAAGACTCCCGAAGAAAGAATGGGTATCTCCAAAGGTATGGTGTATGCCGACCACGTTTTGAAAGGCGATGCTACCCTTTACTGGATTTTCAATGATAAAGGTGGTCCGCACACCGAATCTCAGGGAGACCCCATCGGTCTTGAAATCCGTGCACAGGCCTTCGGTTTCTCCACCAACGATGAGTTGAACAACATGACCTTCTACTCCTACGAAATCATCAACCGTTCAACTTTCGACTTGACGAACACCTACTTCTCACAGTGGGTTGACCCGGATTTGGGTTATGCCGATGATGACTACGTGGGTTGCGATGTTGCCCGTGGTTTGGGTTACTGCTACAACGGTCGTAATGTTGACGGTCAGGGTCTTGCCCAGCACTATGGTGCTCAGCCCCCGGCGGTTGGTGTGGACTTCTTCCAAGGCCCCTACCTCGATCCCGATGGTTATGACAACCCCTCCTTCAACGGCAGACCTGAATTTGGTCCTACCATGGCTGGAAGTTGCGATATCGTTACTAATGATGGTACACTGGGACTCTTCAGCTGGGATCCCAATCCGGATGCTGAAGAAGCACACGAAATGATTGTTGACTCTCTCGTCATGATCCGTTCCGAAGCTATCAATGGTGTGAACTTCGGTGATGGTATCAAAGATAATGAGCGTTTCGGTATGAGAAGATTCGTTTACCACAACAACGACAACTCAGTGGTAGGCGACCCCGACGTGGCATACGGTTATTACAATATGTTGCGCGGTATTTGGGCTGATAACCTGAAGATGAAATACGGTGCCAACGCACACCCGCTGAATGGTGCTTCCGGTCCTGATTGCGACTTCATGTTCCCCGGCCTTTCCGACCCCTGTAACTGGGGTACGATGGGTATCGTTCCGGATGCTTCCACCTATAACAACTCTGCTGATGGTTGGACAGAAGCTGCCGTGGGCAACGCTCCTGCTGACCGTCGTTTCATGCAGTCGGCAGGCCCCTTCACCCTCCGTGCAGGTGCTGTCAACTACATTACCGTGGGTATTCCGTGGGCACGTGCTACCAGCGGTGGTGCTCAGGCCTCTGTTGACGCTCTGAAGATTGCTGACGACAAGTGCCAGTCCCTCTTCGAAAACTGCTTCAAAGTGCTTGATGGTCCTGACGCTCCGACTGTTTACATTGAAGAGCTTGAAAATCAACTTATTCTTTACCTCACCAACCTTGAAACCAGCAACAACTATGCTGAAGGTTATGAAGAGGAAGATCCTACTATTCCGATTGACCGTGTTGATGAGACCATCACCGTGTCTTATGATGATACGATTTGGTGCAATATCGCTGGTATTGATACTTTTGTTGTCATGCCTCACGATGTCTCTTCCTTCGACACCATCCAATATGATAACAAATATCACTTCGAAGGTTACATGATTTATCAGTGTGCCAGCGCAGATGTCAGTGTTACCGATATTGGTGACCTTAACAAGGTGCGTTTGATTGCACAATGTGATATTCAGAATGGTATTTCTCAGTTGGTCAACTGGATTCACGATGATGCTATCGGAACATCCGCTCCCCATGAAATGGTGAGAGGCGAAGACCTCGGTATCCGTCACTCCTTCGTTGTTACCGAAGACAAATTCGCTACAACGTCCACACAGCTTGTCAACCACAAGAAATACTACTTCCTTGTGCTTGCTTATGCACAAAACAACTATTGGCCGTTCTCTATCGAAGAGAATTCTGACAATGGTTTGGTAGGACAGAAAACCACGTTCCTCGCCGGTCGTCGTAACATTGGTGATCAGGAGAACAGTGGTAGTCCGTATGTGGGTATTCCTCACGATCCGACTCCCGAGTATGCAGGTACTGTGGCCAACTCAGTATATGGCACACAGCCGATGATTACCCGTATCGAGGGCCAAGGCAATGGTGGTTTCTATCTGGATATGACCGACGAGTGCCGCGACGAGATTCTCAAGAACGGCCACATCGATCAGATTACCTACAAGAATGACCATGGTCCGATCAACGTCAAGGTGGTGAACCCCCTGAAGATTCAGCCTTATGACTATGTGGTTCGCTTTATTCCTTCAGACACTGCCGCATTTGATGTCACCTCCGAAGATACTTGGGTGCTTGAAGTGGTGGATGAAAACGGAAATGTCAAGGTTGACTCTCTTGGTTTCCCGATGCAGTACGAGGCCGAGTCCTCCATTTCGGTCAACAACGAGCAGCTCTTCCTTGATTTGGGTCTCTCTTTGACCATTTTGAATTACGACTTCGCTATCCATCAGGATAACCTCGCCAACTATGTGGCCCGTTCAGGCGGTTATACGTATAAGAACTATTCCAGCTATGCACAGGTGGATTTCCTCGGTTCTGAAATCACGTATGCTGATGAGAGCAAGCCTTGGTTGGGCGGTGTGGAAGATAATGAAGGCGACCTTCCCGACAACTGGATCCGCAGTGGTATTCAGGAAGCCGGTCCGTGGGATGAAGCATCTGGCACACAGGATGGTGTGGAAGATGAATATGCCAAGTGGAAAACCGAAGACTTCTTTATGTTGATGGCAGGTGGAACACTCTCCAGCAGCACATGGAGAAGCCGTGCATGGAAAGATCCGAACCAGCAGTTCGAGAACGTCATCAATGGCACATGGGCTCCCTATGTATTGAGTTCGCCTTATTATGGCGGCCCCATGGCCAAATTCACCAGACCGGATGAAAATCGTGCATCAGATGCTGCTGCTCCGTCTCCGATGTATTGGAATATTGAAGACATCGACAAAACAAAATGGTCTCCCGGTTTCAACCAGACCATGACGAACCTTTACTCTGTGGATATTGTTCTCACACCGGATAAAGACAAATGGACCCGTTGTGTCGTGCTTGAGGCATGCGATGACCGTACCAAATCGGAAGGCGGCGCCCTTTGCCATGAACCCCGTAAACATGCGTCCGTGGACAAAAACGGTAATCCTGACGGAACAGGTGAAGGTATGGGCTGGTTCCCCGGCTATGCCATCAACGTGGAGACAGGTGAACGTTTGAACATTATGTTCTCAGAAAACTCCGCAGATGTGGAAAACAATGGTAACGATATGATCTTCAATCCCACCAATGTTTTCGCATACGATAATGATGGAAATCCCATTGAACGCGCAGTTTACGATTATTGGTTCGCCAACCGTCCCGATTTGTACAACAATGTGTACTTCAATCCTTGCTGGGGTGGTAAGCATTATGTTTACATTGTAGGTAGTACAGGTAACACGAATTCAGTTTACTATCGTACCAACAATGTCAAACGTAACTTTGATGATCAATTCGACTGCGGTGCATACGATGAAGGACAGTGGTTGATGAATAAATTCAACTCTTTTGTTGGAATGCAAGAGGTTCAAACGATAGAGCAGAGCACTCCGTCATCAGACATCCAGCGTTTGAACAAGAAGATGCAACTCTTTAACAATGTGATGTGGACCAGCATCCCGATGCCGGCAAGCATGCACGAAGATGAATGGCTCTCCAATGAAGCCACCATCAAAATCCGTGTGAGCCGTCCCTACATGCGCTACTCCGCCGGTATGAACAGAGGTCCTGAAAATGTACAAAACGACAACTTCCCGATGTACAGCTTCACTACCAAGAACATTGCTGTTCAGCACAATGTTGAGGACACTTATAAGAGCATTCTTGATAAGATCAATATCGTTCCGAATCCTTATTATGGATATTCTACCTACGAGGGTTCTGCTTTGGAGACCTATGTCAAGATTGTGAATCTGCCCACCTACGAAGATGGCGTTGAAGGTGCTGTCACCATTTCCATCTTCACCGTCAGCGGTGTTATGGTTAGAAGATTGACAAAGGGTGGTCAGGACACCTATGTGGATTGGGATTTGAAGAACTCTGCCAACATCCCGATTGCCAGCGGTATCTACATCATCCATGTCAAGGCTCCTGGCATTGGCGAAAGAACTCTGAAGTTCTTCGCAGGTATGCGTCCCACCGACTTGAATGCGTTCTAACAGATTGATTAACTGCAAAAAATATTAGAGACTATGAATAAGTTCCAAAAAACATTAATGATTTGCACGCTGATTGGCCTCTTTTGTGCAATGTCGGTCAATCTGTATGCCGGTAACAAAGACCGTTCCGGTCAGGCGGGTGCCCAGCACCTCCTGATCGACCCGTGGGCTCGTTCCACTGGTTGGGGAACCGCCGGCGTGGCTGAGATACGCGGTCTGGAAGCCATGTATTCCAATATCGGCGGTATGGCATTCGTCAACAAGACCGAATTGGCCTTTTCGCATACCCGCTATCTCGTCGGTTCGGGAGCAGGCATCGGCATCAGTTCTTTCGCTCTTGCCCAGCATCTTCGCTCTACGGATAAAGAGTCCGGTCGTGTGCGTGATTTCGGTGTCTTAGGTGTATCTTTCTTCACTATGGGCTTCGGTAATATTGAAGTGACCTCCGAAGAACTTCCTGAAGGCAACCAAGGTACCTTCTCTCCGAAACTTTCATATCTTTGCTTGCACTATGCAAAGAGTTTCAATGAGTACATCCACGGTGGTATCTCCCTGAAAGTGGTCACTGAAACGGGTGCCGACGACGCCAAGGCTACAGGTTTTGCCATCGATGCAGGTGTGCAGTACCTCACGGGCGCCTATAAGAACTTCAAACTCGGTATCACCTTGAAGAACATCGGTCTTCCGATGCATTATAAGGGTGATGGTTTCGGCGTGAGAGCTGTGGCCAACGATTTGGACTGGGAACAAACCCTCGAAAGCCGTACCGCTTCATACGAGCTCCCCACCATGCTGGTGTTGGGTCTCTCATACGACTTCCTCATTTGGGGTAAGGACTATGAAGGATGGAGCAAGGATGATAAAGTGGATGAAGGTCTTACTCGTGACGATGCCGCTCACAGAATCACGCTGGCTGGTTCTTTCACCGCCAACTCCTTCTCGCGTGACATTATCACCCTCGGTGCTGAATACGCCTTTGGTCAAATCTTTATGATTCGCGCCGGTTACAGCGTAGAAGCTGGCAAGGGCATGTTCAAGGCTGAAGAACAGACCACTTGGTACACAGGTCCCTCACTCGGTGCCACATTAGGTATCCCGTTGATGAGCAAAAAGAAAGTGTCAGAGACAGGCAGACAAAATCCGCCGAGACTCTACTTGGATTACTCTTATCGTTTCACGAACAGATGGGGCGGCAACCACTGCGTTGGCCTGAAACTCGCCCTCTAACATTCGTTAAACCTTATTATGCTTACTAAAGAGGCCTCCCCGAAGGCCTCTTTAGTGTTGTTTTATCATACAGAAAAAATAAACAATTTATCATGAGTGAAATTAAATACTATTCTGCCGAAAGCCTTGCCGCTCTCAAAGCTGAACTGGCTCATCTTGAATCGGTTGAACGCCCTCGTATCTCTGCCATGATTGCTGAAGCACGCGACAAAGGCGACCTCTCTGAAAATGCTGAATACGACTCTGCCAAAGAGGCACAGGGGCTTCTTGAAATGAAAATCGCCAACCTGCAGACCACCATCGCCAATGCCCGCATCCTTGATGAATCGAAATTGGATACCTCCAAGGTGCTTCTTTACTCCATTGTGACCGCAAAAGACCTGAAACGGAACAAGGAGATGGTTTACACGATTGTGCCCGAATCTGAGGCCGATTTCAAGTCGGGCAAGATCTCCGTCACTTCCCCCATTGCAAAGGGTTTTTTGGGCAAAAAAGTGGGCGAAATAGCCGAGGTTCAGGCGCCAGTCGGTATTCTCAAATTCGAAATCCTTAAAATCACCCGCTAATGGATACTATTTTTACCAAAATCATCAAAGGAGAAATACCTTGTTATAAAATTGCCGAGGATGAACAATTCTTTGCCTTCCTTGACATCAACCCCCTTGCAAAAGGCCATACACTGGTTGTGCCGAAGCTCCAGAACGACTACATCTTCGACCTTGACGACAAAATGCTCGCCGACATGATGGTGTTCGCCAAGAAGGTCGCCAAGGCTATCGAAGCCAATGTGCCCTGCATGAGAATCGGTGTGGCTGTCATCGGCATTGAAGTGCCCCACACCCATATCCATCTCGTTCCCATCAACAAGGTGGGCGATCTCAACTTTGCCAATCCTAAATGCCAGCTTTCGGCTGAAGAGATGGCAGAAATTGCGGAGAAAATTTCAAAATCTGTTCAGTATTAATATGTTAAAGAAAATTTCTGAAAATCAGATTACCGGCATCAAACTGATCAAGCCGGATGTTACGAAGAAGTTTTACCAAATCGCTTCCGACACGGATATTTTCGCCACCATCGACCTCATACATGGTCAGGGGTCTTTGGCACGTCTGGAAACACCGGAAGGCTCTTATACCATAAAACGTCAAGGCATTTTCATTCCCTATATCAGTGTGAGAAAAGAGAATGAAGAGACCGATCTCGGAGAGCTTTTTCTGGATCTTTATGGAAAATCCAGCATCTGTCTCGACGGGGCGGCCCTCTCCTTCAAACCGCTGGCTTTATGGAAAAACCATTGGGGTTGGGTGAATGAGAAAAACAGAACGGTGATGAAATTCATGCTCACGATTTCCGGACAGGAACGGGGTGACATTGAATTCTCCAAGGATTTCTTCTATTTCCAGAATTTGGAGCTTTTGGCGGCCCTCGGCGGCTACCTTCTGCTCCAGTTAGAGGATGAGCTCAGCCGTCTGTCAGAAAACAAATAATAGAAACACATATCCATCAATCTTTGAATATGAAAACAGTAGAACAATTAAAGGAAATTGCGGCTCAGGTGCGCCGTGATATCATCAGAATGGTTTACAACGCCAAATCCGGTCATCCGGGAGGATCGCTGGGCTGCACGGATGTGGTGACTGCTTTGTATTTTGAGGTCATGGATATCGATCCCGCCCGTTTCACGCGGGAGGGCAGGGGAGAGGATATGTTTTTCCTCTCCAACGGCCACATCTCCCCGATGCTCTACAGCATCATGGCCCGCCGTGGATACTTCGATGTCAGCGAGTTAGCCACTTTCAGAAAGCTGGGTACCCGCCTGCAGGGACACCCCACCCCGGTAGAGAAACTTCCCGGCCTCCGCATCGCCTCCGGCTCGCTCGGACAGGGAGTCTCCGTGGCCATCGGTGCCGCCATCGCTAAAAAGCAGAACCAAGACACCCATACCGTTTTCGTGCTTACCGGCGACGGCGAACTCGAAGAAGGACAGATTTGGGAAGCCTTCATGTTCGCCGGCGGCAAACAGGTGGACAACCTCATCACCATCATCGACCACAACAAGAAACAGATTGACGGCTCTACCGACGATGTCATGCCGCTTGGCTCCCTCAAGGCCAAGATGGAAGCCTTCAACTGGACAGTCTTGGAGATGGATGGTAATGATATGCAGCAAGTTGTGGACACTCTCCATGACGCGAAGTCGAAATTGGGACAGGGCAACCCCGTGGTGATTGTCATGAAAAGCGAGATGGGCATGGGCGTTGATTTCATGATGGGTACCCACAAATGGCATGGCACTCCTCCCAATCAGGAACAGGCAGAGGCAGCCCTGAAACAGCTGCCCACCACCTCCCTTGGCGATTTCTAACTGTTGAGCCGTGAAACCTCGACCCAAACTACAGAGACATTTCTTCGATATTTCTTTCACCAAAATCGTCTATCGGTATTTGGTCAAGAAGTTCGTGTCTCCCTTCTTCCTCACTTTTTTCCTCGCCCTGCTGATCATTGACATGCAGTTTCTCTGGAAGTATGTGGACGACCTTGTGGGAAAGGGGTTGGAATGGTATTTGATATTGGAGTTATTGTTCTACGTATCAGCTACTTTTGTCAGTTTGGCTTTGGCCTTGGCAGTGCTGCTTTCTTCATTGATGACCTTCGGCAATCTGGGAGAAAAATATGAGATTGTTGCCTTGAAATCGGCCGGTATTTCCATCACCAGTCTGATGAAGCCACTGGCCTTGATTGCTTTGTTATTGGCAGTTTTTTCTTTCTGGTTTTCCGACAATGTGGTGCCCGCAGCATACGTCAAGTGGCGCACCATGATGTACGAAATTGCCGAGCAGAAGCCCACTCTCAGTATGGATGAAGGGGTTTTCTACGACGGCATCGATGGATACATCATCCGTATTGGCAAGAAACATCGTGATAATGAAAACATTGAAGATGTGCTCATCTACGATCACTCCAAGTTCATGGGGAACATTACCGGTACGTATGCCAAACGCGGCACTATGACCATCACGCCTGACAAAAAGTACTTTGTCTTCACTTTATACGATGGTTATCTGTGGGATGAGAGCCGGAATCAAAACAGCCGTGGAGCCTCTTATCCTTATTTTTTTGCAAGGTTCAAAAAGCAATATTTGAAAATGGACATTTCCTCTTTTGAGATGCAGAATGTGAGCGATGAGTTTTTCAAAGAAAGTAGCAAAGCGTCTAAAATAGAGAAGATTAATGAAGATATTGAAGTGAAGAAGTCAGAAATCACCGACATTTCTGCCGATGTTTTCCGAAAATATGAGGCAGCATATTATAAAGATTTGAAAGTCAGGGGGGAAGAATGGAAGAAACTGCCCGCTGAAAAACTGCATTTTCAGATGGAAAAACTGGAACCTTCCTATCGCGAGCAGGTGTACTATCGTGCCCTTGCCAAAGCCGACAATCTGCTGGGAAGCCTTTCGCAGTCGCATCTTATTACCGAGTTGAAAGAGAAAGAGTTAAGGGAATATCAGATTGAGTTCCATCAGCGCTTGGCATTGCCACTGGCTTGCTTCCTCTTTTTCTTTATCGGGGCTCCGTTGGGTACGATTATCCGTAAGGGTGGAATTGGTATCCCGTTGGTAATCACCGTGATATTCTTCGCCTTCTATTTCGTCATTTCTATTTTTGGAGAAAAAATGGCGAAAAATGGCGACACCCCCGTCTGGTTGGGAATGTGGCTTTCCACTTTTATCACCATACCGATATGTATCTTCTTGACTTACAAGGCTACCATGGATTCCGCCATGATGTCGCCTGATGCGTATGTCAATTTCTTTAGAAAAGTAAAAGATTTCTTTCACAAAAAATTCCATAAAACCCGAGTGTAATGAAGATTCTACAGATTTGTCATAAACCTCCCTATCCTCCCTCTGATGGCGGAACCATTGCCATGAATAATGTTACGCAGGGCTTGCTGCATGCGGGCCATCGCGTGAAGGTGCTTGCCATAGAAACGCCCAAACACAAGGTAAACCCCTATAGCTTGCCCGCCGAGTATCTGTCCGCTACAGGCTTTGAGTCTGTTTTTGTGGACACCTCCATCTCGTATGCTGCGGCATTCAAAACCATTTTCACCCGTAAGGCATATCAGGTTAATCGCTTTTATTCCAAGGCTTTTGCTAAAAAAATTGCAGAAGTTCTGAAGAAGGATCAGTTCGATATCATCCATCTGGAATCTCTCTTTACCACTCCTTATATTCCCGTCATCCGTCAGCATTCCAAGGCGAAAATTGTGCTGAGAACCCATAATATCGAGCATCAGATATGGAAAAGAGTGGCAAAAAACGAAAGAAACTGGTTCAAGAAATGGGCCATCCGCTATATGTCGAACCAGCTGGAGCGCTATGAATGCGGCCTGTCGGGACAGATTGATGCGTATGCCGCCATTTCGGAACCGGACTACAACTTTTTCGCCGACCATTACAGGAATATTCCCGGCACGATTCTTCCCTTAGGCATTGATATTGACGACTATCCGGATGATGAAGAGTATATGCCCTCTGATGTCCCTGAACTGTTCCATGTGGGCAGCATGAACTGGCGCCCCAATGTGGAGGGCATCGAGTTCTTCTTGGATGAGGTGTGGCCGTTGGTGCTGGAGCGTTTCCCCGGCATCACCTTCACGATCGCCGGCCGCTGCATCCCCCCCGCCATCGCCCAACGCACGGATAAAAACCTCATCATTGCGGGTGAAGTGCCTTCCGCCAATGCGTTCATCCTTTCCAAAGACATCATGATTGTCCCTATCCTGTCGGGCAGCGGCGTGCGCGTGAAAATCATTGAGGGAATGGCACTTGGAAAAACCATCATCACTACTTCCATCGGGGCGGAGGGCCTTGCTGTGGAGAATGGGAAGAACATTTTGGTGGCCGACACCCCGGAAGAGTTCGTGGAGGCCATCGCCAAGTGTGTGAACACGCCTGACATCTGCGCCATCCTTGGCGAAAATGCCCGTAACTTTGTAGCCCTCAACCATAACAACGAGGTAATCACCAAAAACCTCACCGAATTTTACGATGCTTTGATCCACAATGAGAACCAGTAAGTACCGCTATCTTTCACAAATTGAATCGCCGGCAGACCTTCGGAAGCTAAAGGTTTCGGAACTGCCTGCCCTGTGCGAGGAGATAAGGGATTACATCATCACCGAAACGGCCGAGAACCCCGGGCATCTGGGCTCTTCGCTGGGGGCGGTGGAATTGGCGGTGGCCATCCATTATGTGTTCGACACCCCGTCCGACAAGCTGGTCTGGGACGTAGGGCATCAAGCCTACGCGCACAAGATACTGACAGGGAGAAAAGAACAGTTTCACACCAACCGCAAGTATCACGGAATCAGTGGATTTCCCAAGATGTCGGAAAGCGAGTACGATGCCTTTGGCACCGGCCATTCCTCCACTTCCATTTCCGCTATTTTGGGCATGGCGGTGGCGGGGAAAATGTCGGGCGACGATGAAAGTAACTATATCGCGGTCATCGGCGACGGCTCCATTGGCGGCGGCATGGCTTTCGAGGCCTTGAACCACGCGGCGGAGACAAAGGCCAATGTGTTGATTATCCTCAATGACAATAAAATAGCCATCGACAAAAATGTCGGGGCGATGAGCCGTAACCTGTTGAACATCACCTCATCACCTGGCTATAATCGCGCCAAAAACCGGCTGTGGAACTTCCTTTCCGTCAGTAAGCCCATCCGCAACCGCCTCTTGCGCTTTTTCAGCAAGATGGGGAATGCCATCAAGGGAACGATTTTGATGGGCAGCAACCTCTTCCAGGCTTTGGGCTTCCGCTATTTCGGTCCGGTTGACGGGCATAATGTGGAGCATCTTGTGAAGGTGTTGCGCGACTTGAAGCCTATCAAAGGAGCCCGCTTGTTGCATGCCATTACCGTGAAAGGGAAGGGACTTACCGTAGCTGAACAGAACCAGACCACCTATCATGCTCCCGGCAAGTTTGATCCCGACACGGGCGAACGCATCTCCACTCCGGAGGCAGGACAACCACCAAAATATCAGGATGTTTTTGGAGAAACGATTCTTGAGTTGGCTCGTCAAGACGAACGTGTGATAGGCATCACACCGGCTATGGCTACCGGCTGTTCTCTGACCATCCTCGGCAAAGTCTATCCTGACCGTGCCATTGATGTGGGCATTGCGGAGCAGCATGCGGTGACCTTCGCCGCAGGCCTTGCCGCCAAAGGCATGGTACCCTTCTGCAACATCTACTCCTCCTTCCTGCAAAGAGCTTACGACCAGATCATTCACGACGTGGCGCTTCAGAAACTGCCTGTCATCTTCTGCATCGACCGCGCAGGCCTCGTGGGGGAGGATGGTGCCACCCACCACGGAATCTTTGACCTTGCCTTCCTGCGCTCCGTCCCCAATATGATCATCTCTGCCCCCATGGATGAAATAGACCTGCGCAATCTGATGTACACCGCCTACCGTCACCGCGACCTTCCCTTCGCCATCCGCTATCCGCGGGGCAGGGGCGTGCACGCCGACTGGAAGCTGCCGATGCAGGAAGTGGAAATCGGGAAAGGCCGCGTGCTGCAGCAAGGAGAAGACATTGTCGTGCTTTCCATCGGCAAAATGGGACAGCATGTACAGCAGGCGATGGGCAAGATGAATGCAGCCGGACTTCACCCCACCCATGTTGATATGCGCTTCCTCGCACCCTTGGATGTACAGCTGTTGAGCGAGGTGGCAGCCCGCCACAAGGTGCTGTTCACCGTGGAGGATGGCGTGTCGCATGGCGGACTCTTCTCTGCAGTGGCCGAGTTTGTGGCACAAAGCCCTCAACCCATCCCGGTGATTCCCATCGCCATCAACGACCGTTTTGTGGACCATGGCGACCTGAATTCACTCTATGGAGAGTGCGGTTTCAACCCCGAGCAAATCGCGGAAAAGATCATCCATTATTCGGAAAATTTCATGTAATTTTGTCCCCCAATCCAAAACTTGGAAAAAATGAAATACAACCGGTCCGTTAGCATCTTGTTCATGATGGTTTTCAGCATCTTGCTGCTGTCGTCATGCAAGGACAGATCCATGCAGCCGGCGGGGCCGTCGAAAGCTGATGCGGAGTGTCCCGTCAGTACGATTCCGACAGATTTCGCCGACCTTGACCCGTCGGCGAAAACCTATGATCTGCCAGACGGCTTTTTTAATGAGTTTTTCAAGTATGCTTTCCAGTATGAAGGCACCAAGGTCACGATTCCTGCACAGCTTCCCAAAGAGTGGAAGTTGCTGTATCGCGAGCCCCTGCCGGCCAGTCAGGAACTGTGGCTGGTGCAGTCGGAAGACAAGGATTGGACCTATCTGCTGGTGACCGCCGGACAGCACGTGCGCGACGCAGTGCCAGTAGCCCTCGACCTTGCCTCCACCGGTGCGCTGATTGAATCGGAAGTGTGGTCGTGGCATCGCGATGAAGACGGGGCTTTCTTGGTTTCAAAGTTGTATGAGAAGCGCCCCGATGCCCGCGACACCACCCAGCGGCAGCGCAGAATAGAAGCCCTCGACAGGTATGTCGTCAGCGAGTCGGGACAGTTCAAGTGCACGCCCCAGAGCCTTGTTGAAGGGAATCCTTATCAAGTGGTTATCCTCTTCAACAGAGCATCCGAAAGACCTGATACTTGGTTCGATGTGATGAATGCCATCGCCCCCTATTGTGAAGAGAACAACTTCTATTTCGTGACGGTTGCGTCCGCCAACGAAGATCTGCACCATGTGGTCATTGAAGACTACCAGCTCAACTATGTCACCACGGTTGACATCGCACAGCTGGTTGGAAATACAGAGCAGGGGTTGATACTGATGCAAAACGGTGTGGAACCCCGTGTCGAAAACTATTCCGACAACGAACGCTATCTTCAAATGAAAATCAGAAATTATTTTAATTCTATCAGCAATATAAATTTGTAAGTTATGAAAGAAGAGCAGAACATGAACATGAATCAAGTGGCGGCTTATCTGAAGAAGGCTCCTGCGGATTTTACCAAAGCCGACATGATTCGTTTTGTTGAAGAAAATGAGATTCAAATGATCAACTTCCGCTATGTGGCGGGTGATGGACGTATCAAGACTTTGAACTTTGTGCTCAACGACCACGATTATCTCGAACAGATTCTCTCCTGCGGCGAGCGCGTTGACGGCTCCAATATCTTCCCCGACTTTATCCACGCCGATTCCAGCGACATGTATGTCATTCCGCGTTTCCGCACCGCTTTCGTTGACCCCTTCGCCACCATCCCCACGCTCTCCTTCCTCTGTTCGTATTTCAATAAGGACGGCCTCCCGATGGAAAACTCTCCGGAATACATCCTCCGCAAAGCCGTGAAAACCTTCAAGCAGGTGACAGGCTACGACTTCCAGGCCATGGGCGAATTGGAATACTATGTGATTGGCGACAAGGAAGATCTTTATCTCACCCCCGACCAGAAAGGTTACCACGAGTCGGCACCCTTCGCCAAGTTCGAGGAGTTCCGCACCCAGTGCATGCTCTATATCTCACAGGTGGGCGGTCTTATCAAATACGGCCACTCCGAAGTGGGCAACTTCACCCTCGGCGACAAGATTTATGAGCAGAATGAAATAGAGTTCCTCGTCACCGATGTGCAGGATGCTGCAGATCAGCTCATTCTCGCCAAGTGGATCATCCGCAACCTCGCCTACCAGTACGGCCTTGATGTAACCTTCGCTCCCAAAATCACCAGCGGCAAGGCCGGCAGCGGTCTCCATATCCACACCCGTATCGTCAAAGGCGGCAAGAACCAGATGGTGACCAAGGGCAAACTCAACTCCATTGCCAAGAACGCCATCGCCGGCTATATGACCTGTGCTTCTTCGCTTACGGCCTTCGGCAACACCAACCCCACCTCCTACTTCCGCCTTGTTCCCCATCAGGAGGCTCCCACCTCCATCTGCTGGGGCGACCGCAACCGCTCCGTGCTGGTGCGTGTGCCGCTCGGCTGGACCAGCGCCAAAGACATGGTCGCCATGGCCAATCCCAAGGAGAAGCCCAACAATGTGGATCACTCCCAGAAGCAGACCGTGGAGTTCAGATGCTCTGATGGTTCCGCCGACATCTACCTGCTGCTTGCCGGTATCGTGGTGGCCGCCCGCCATGGCTTCGAGATGGAGAAACCGCTTGAACTGGCCGAGAGGACGTATGTGGATGTCAACATCCACAGGCCGGAACACAAAGCCCGCCTCGAAAGCCTCGACCAGCTTCCCGCCTCCTGCTCCGAATCCGCCGACCAGCTCTCCGCCCACCGCAGCATCTTCGAGAAGCATGGCGTGTTCAATGCCGACATGATCGACGACATCATCAAGCACCTCAAGTCCTTCAAGGATGCCGATATCCGTCAGCGCCTCGAAAAGAACCCCGACCTGATGATGGAGATTGTAAAAGAACATTTCTACTGCGGATAGCCGTATAAAACAAAGTCGTATGTCAACAGCTGTATTGATTATCATTGCCATTGTGCCGCCGCTCATCATTGGAGTCACGGCGTATCTGATTGTCCGTCATTTCATTGAGAACGACCAGAAGAAGCGTATCCTCGAATTGAGGTACGAGGCCAAGAACCATACGCTTCCCATGCGTCTTCAGGCCTACGAGCGAATGGCCATGTTTTTGGAACGCATCGAACCCAACCAGCTGATTTTCAGGGTCAACAACCCCGAACTGAGTGCCTATCAGATGCAGACCATCCTGTTGGCTACCA
The DNA here is from genome assembly GCA_045132235.1 of Bacteroidales bacterium. Taxonomy (GTDB): domain Bacteria; phylum Bacteroidota; class Bacteroidia; order Bacteroidales; family WCHB1-69; genus UBA1756. The sequence goes on along the minus strand of JBGURX010000006.1, from coordinate 36,055 downwards.
TCCGCAGCGAGTATGAACACAACCTCTCGCAGCAGATCTATATCTCCGCGGAGGTGTGGGACACCATCAAAAACGCCAAGGAGCGGGTGGTCAACATCATCAACCTCTCTGCGGGCAAGCTGCCCGATGGGGCAATGGCCACGGATCTGCACACCCAAATCTTTGAGGCTGTGGCAGAAAGCTCTCCGACAGCAGCGGCCATGCAATGCCTCAAAAAGGAGGTTTCCCTCCTCTATTAAGTATATATATATACATATTTTGAAACATGCAGCGCTTTCCTTCAAATGAGGGGAAGCGCTGCTTTATGTAGATTTCTGTGATGTGGATAAAAAAATTTTTCAAAATCGGGTTGTTAATTAAAACAAAGTTCAATTTTGTAAATGACTGAAACAGAAAAAAATAATCATTTGTTGAAAACTTGTTGAAAAGTCAATTTTTGTTAGAATCTACAATGATTTCAAAAAAAAAACAGGAAGTTAATGTACATCGAGAATTTTTTGTATTTTTGCAAGTTCATATATTAAAACGAAAAATAGGGTTTGAATTTTGAATTCGACTGAAACATTTATTGGAAAAACGAGTATAACTGATTTAATATCAGTGTAGTTATAATTTTGAAAATTTGGAAGAAAATAAAAATAAATAGTAATAATTAAATTCAAAGCAATGAAAAAATTTACGATTTTTTTCCTGATGGTGTTTATGTATTTAGGGAATCAGGCGAAATGCGAGACGGTTTTGGCGTCGTCGGGAGACGGTGCTGCCGCCGGTCGTACTCACGCCACTTGGTTCTCACACCATGCAAGTGTAAGTCCGAACGCCTCGGGAAGGATTGCTTCTGATTATACAAACCGCGCTGGCGGAGTGTATGAGGCAAATCGTGTGAACGCAACACAGAGTCTGCATGTGCACATCGAGGGGCCGACGGCGGCCTGCTCGTCGGCCACAGTGACGCTGCACGCAGTGGTGACAGATGACCCGATTGTCAACAACGGCACCACCACTACTTATCAATATGTTTGGATGAGTAGCCCCACCCATGGTTCTAATTTCACTGGCATCACGGGTAGCGGTAACCAGCAGGAGCTTACGGTGAACATGTCCACCGTAAATCCGGTCCGGTACTACAAGGTGGTTGTGCAGCGCTTTGAGAACGGCACCTGTGTGGGACCTGGCGACACCTCTGCAGTATTCACCCTCACGCGCGTGGACCGCGGTACCGTCAGCGTGACGGCAACCCCCACCACCGCATGCTCGCAGAAAACCCTCACCGCCACCACCACCAGCACGGCTCAGGTGGCAAGATGGATCTGGCTCGACGGGAGCACGAATGCACAGGTGGCCAACACCGGTACCAACAACACCTATGTGGCTACCGCAGAGGGTTCATACAAGGCTGTCGCCGTGTATGAAGGCACCGACTTCTGCAACGACACGTCTGTTGCGGTGGATGTTGCCTTTACAACCTCATCGGTTCAGCTCGCAGCTACCAATGCTGCAGAAGCTACAGTAGTAACGGGAGGCCAAGACTTCATCTGCCTCGGTGGTCAGGTGCTTCTGAAAGCCACCAGTGGTGCAGCCCCCTACACCTTCTATCGCGGCTCTACGCTCATCGGTACTTCCGATGGTTCCATCTACGACATCCCCACTACCACGGGCACTATCTCCTATAGTGTGGTGGATGCTGGCGGCTGCACGGCAACGGCTGAGTTCCTTGTTACCGATTTCGCCAGCCTGATAATCCAAACCTTGGGCGGCACTCATTTCTGCTTGGGATCTGAATCGGTATCCTTGGGTTCCAATGCCGAACAATTCGAGGATTTGGGTACAAATGTCTTTAACTGGTTCCATGATGGTCTTCAGGATCCCACTAATTCTGCTTCTTATTCTATTGGTATGGGAGGAACAGGTCTTGCTGTGAGAGAGGAACCCCATATCTTCATTCTTGAAGTCAGCGATCCTATTCGAAACTGCTTCTTCAGAAGTAATGAGGTTGAGATTTGGGTTCACCCGCAACCGACAGCCACGCTGCTGATCGATTCCATCTGTAAGGGAACTTCTGCAACGGTGACAGTGGTTACTGAAGGATACCTTGGCGACAATCCCACTTATTCATGGAGTGGTGATGCAACGGGAAACACCGCTACCGTCACCACGAATGAACTCACCAGCGACGGTGTCGTCAATGTTACGGTGACCGGTATGGCTCCCCATCAAACTTGCTACGTTTCAGCTACCGGTACAGTGAAGGTGGTTGAAACCGTGGCTACGGGCGTCATCACCTCCGACGTTGACGTGGTTTGCTATAACGGTTCAGTGGTCTTCTCCGCAGAGGAGATCGGCGCGGGTTTCACCAACCCGACCTATAGCTGGAGCGATGGCACCAACACGGGTGATGCGGCCACATTCACCGTCAGCCCGGTGACCGCTACGGAGACCGTCACCGTGACGGTGGAAGGTGGCAATGCGCCCGCTACCGCCTGCTCGGTGACCGCCACCAAGACGGTACAGGTGACCACGCCACTGCCGGATCGTGATGACATCACAATCCATACCTATATACAGGGTACGACAGATGAAGCTAGCCAAGCATGTGAAGGTGCTGCACTGGACATTGCTGTCGAAGGTGTCACTCCGAGTGACAACTATATATATACATGGTATAGAAATGGCATTGAACTTCCGGCACAGGGTCTTACTTTCACCGACAACTTGTCAAACTTGGGTACAACCAATCCGTATTTTCCGACCTACACGGCAGTATATACCCTTTTGATTTCTGAAGCAAATGGTTGCGATACGGTTACGGCTACTGCTTCCATCGATGTCATTCTCAGAAGTGAGATTTACTTGAACGGTGACCGACAGGTATGTGACGGCACTGTTGTGGAATGTGTAGTTACGAGTCCTTCTATGGTAATTGCTGGTGGTAATTTTGCATGGTTTTTGGATGGAAATGAAATAGAGGGTCCGAATACAGTGCCTGGTACTTCCCAACATGTATTCACCTCTACAGAGGGTCTGTCTGCACAGGTGGCTCCGCATATAGTAACGGCAGTTGCCTATATGGATGGTGTGGATTATGCCGGTTGTGCTGAGTTGGCCTCGGCCACGATTGAAATTCTCGTGACTCCGCAACCCACCGTACAGATTGCCACTACCGACACGGTCTTCTGCGAAGGAGGTGAAGTAACCCTTACAGCAGTTCCCTCCACCGAGGATATTCCTTACATGGCCTTCGTATGGTCCACTGGCGACACGATGCCTTCCATCACGGTGGATGCTGCAGGCACCTATACCGTTGACCTCACTCAGATTATTGACCCCACACAGCCGAATGCTTCTTGTACGGCTACGGCTTCCATCGAAATCAAAGAGTCTACCAAGCCCACGGTTACCATGCAGGCCGACTTCGATACCATCTGTTCCGGTGCTCAGGTTACCCTGACCGCCACGGCCACCTTCGATGAAACCGCTGGTGACTCCATCTATACTTGGTATCGCAATGGTGTGGAAATTGCCACTACTACCACCAACGAATACAGAGAAACTCTTACCACCGGTACGGAGATTTCTACATATATATATAATGTAGTCGTCAGCCAGTCTGCCAGCGGATGTGTTTCCGAACCCGCTTCCGACACTGTCAGAGTTGCTCCGCTGCACAATGTGTATATCACGGGCACGCAGTTGCTCTGCAACTCACTGACCGAAACCACGCTGACTGCCAATGTGACTCCTGCAGGCAACTATACTTATAAATGGTATCAGGATGGCGCAGAACAGACTGCTGCCACCGCTGATTTCAATGCTACGGGTCTCAACCTTCGTTCGCAGCCCTACGTTTTCATCGTGGAGGTGACCAACACCACTACGGGTTGCATGGTGGCCAGCGAAGCATACAATGTATATAATACAGACTCCAATGCCGTTTATGTCACCGCAGTTCCCGACAGCATCTGCACGGGCACTCCGGTTACCTTGACCGCAGACGTTGTGGGCGGCGCTGATGAAGTCTCCTACACTTGGTCAATGGGTGACCAGACCGCCAACTCCATTGTGGTGAGCGAGCCCGGTACTTATTCAGTAACAATCACTGACCTTACCACCAGATGTACGGCTACGGGTTCCGTTACCGTGAAATCCGCTACCGCTCCCACCATCACCATCGCTCCCACCACCGCAGAGATTTGCTCTGGCGAGCAGGTTGCTCTTACGGTTTCGGGTGCTCAAAATGGTGAGTTTGCTTGGACAGAAAATGGCGTTCAGCTGAACGCAGTGGATAGCATCCTGATTGTTGCTCCTCAGGCCATCAACAACCATGTTGACACATTCGTTTATAATGTACACTTTGTCCAGAACGGCACGGGCTGTGTGGCTACTGCAGCTACTCCCGCCAAGATCACTGTTCATCCGAATCCGGCAGTGGCCATTACCGCTGACACGACGGTGATTTGCTTGGGCGAAGAAATCACCCTTACCGCTGTTGATTCACTGGGCATCACCGGTTCTACCACCTACGTTTGGAAAGAACAGGGACGCCAGGTGCAGAGCGGTGCTACGGCTACCTATACTGCTACTCCCGATGCCGCAGGCATCTATACTTATACCGTTGACGCTGTGAACCACGGTTGTTCTACAACCAGTGCTCCGTTCAACGTGATTGTCAATACCAATCCGGTGGTTTCCATTACTGTGGACGATACCACCATCTGTGTTTCCGGTTCCGCAACCTTCAGTGTACAGCCTGCTGTGGCAGGTGTTTCCTACAACTGGACAGTTGACGGTACCACCTACTCCACTACTGAGTTCACCCACCAGTTTGCTACGGCCAACACCTACAAGGTGGTTTGCGAAGCTGTTCAGGCTGGTTGCACGGCTAAGGACAGCGTCAATGTGGAGGTTTCCGCTCGTCCGGTAGTTACTTTGGCTGTCACTCCCGATGCTATTTGCAGTGGTTCTTCTGATACGCTCAAAGCTACTGTTTCAAATGGTGTTGTCAATGACCTCTTCACCTATACTTGGTATAGAAATGGTGTTGAGTTCGGTTCGGGTGTGAACGACACTACCCATACCGACAATCCCGTTGCTTCCGGCAACAATGTTTCCACCTATACATACGGTGTGATGGCTACCCAGCCCAGCAGCGGATGTCAGTCCGATGTGAACAACGGTACGATTGCTGTTTATCCTGCTCCTACCGTTGCCATCAGTGGTGACAACATCCTTTGCGCTGGTGGCAGTGTCTCTCTGACAGCTGTTGCAAGCGACACCATCGCAGGCACCACTTACACCTATTCTTGGAGAATGGATAATGCTGCTGTTACGGGTTCAGGAAACACCTACAGCAACACTCTCGAACTTCGCGACAATCCGTACATTTTTACAGTCCAGATCACCAATGAGGCTACGGGTTGCACAGCTACGAGTGCAGAGTTCCCGGTATATGTGGATACTCTTGGCAGTATTACAGTTTCAGCTTCTGAAATGGAAATTTGCGAAGGTGGAGATGTTGTGCTGACATCAGCCTTCCTCGGCTCAGCTAATACAGACATTACTTATCAGTGGTATCGTACGAGCATTGCTGCAGGTAATGAAATTGCTGGAGCAACTTCCGATACCTATACAGCTACGAATATTACATCTTCATCCATTTATTATCTCGAAGCCACCCAAGTTTCTACAGGTTGCAAGGTGAATGGTTTTGTGAAAGTAGGTGTCAGTTCAGATCCTAAACCCGTTCTCACTCTTGAAACAGAACAAACCATTTGTTCGGGCACGCAGGCCACTCTGAATGCTACAGCAACTCTGGGTGTGTCTGGTATTCCTTACCAATACGCATGGTATAGAAATGGTGTTCTTTTGGACGGAGTTACTGGAGCTACGCTTACAGAAACTCTTACTGCAGAAGGTGAGAATGCAATTTATAATTATACGGTTGTCGCTACACAGCAGGCTAGCGGTTGCGAGTCTCAAGTTAGCGACCCGGTTAAGGTCATTGTTGTCCCCGCTCCTAGTGTTTCAATTGAAGGCGACGCTCTGATTTGCTCACAGCCCGGTCAGGTATCATTGACGGCACATGTTAATGATACGGTTGCTGGTATGACCTACAACTATCAGTGGAGAAGAAACAATGCTGATATCGCAGGTGCTAATGCTGCTACTATGAATGAGACCGTTACTCTGCAGAATGAACCTTATATCTATACGGTTGAGGTTGAAAACACGAACACTGGCTGCCGTGCTATCAGCGAAGAATATCCGGTATATGTGGATACGTTCGCATCTGTTGTTGTAACGGTTGATGATACACTCATTTGTGAAGGTGGTGATGTTGTGCTCACAGCTAATATTGGTGATTACAACACCCCGAACCTTACCTATCAGTGGTATAGCGATGACAGTTACACCCAGCCGATTGCTGGCGCTACTCAGCGTGAACTTACTGTTCAGAACCTGACGGCTTCTTCAACCTTTGGTGTGGTTGTAACACAAACCACCACGCAATGTGTGGCCAAAGGTTTTATTAAGGTCAAAGTTAATAATGACCCGCTGGTGGAATCTGTAAAAATCATCCCCACACAAGATACGATTTGCACGGGAACCGAAATCACCGTTACAGCTCACATGCAGACTGCTGACGGATATGGTGACGGTACCGATTACACCTACACTTGGTATAGAAATGGTGTTGAAGTCTCTGGAGCTAATGCTGCTACTTTGACAGAAGTTGTTACGGCTGAAGGTCTTGTTACTTCATACATCTATACGGTGGTTGCTACTCAAGCTTCCAGCGGATGTGCCTCCACGGTAGCTAAATACGACACGGTTCATGTTCGCCCGATGCCGACAATTACCATCGAAGGCGATCCGATTGTTTGCACTGGATCTAACAATATCAATCTCCACGCTCGTGTGAATGACAACATTGCCGCTTCTACGATGACTTATCAGTGGAGACTCTATAATGCTAATGTTGGTTCAAATAGCGCTGACTTCACTGAAACCAAGTCGGCCAGCGACATCCCGTATGTGTACACGGTTACTGCTACCGATAACACCATCGGTTGTCAGGCTGTTAGCGAACCTTTCTCTGTAAGAGTTGACACGGCAGCTGTTATCAGCTTCTTGCCGGTTGCTCCGATTTGTAATGGTGGTACGGCCACTATCACTGCAAGTCTGAATGACTATAACGTCGATGACTATACATTCCAGTGGTATGATGGCGCTACCGAAATCGCGGGTGCTACGGGTCTCACCTATACCACTCCCGCTTTGTCTGCTGATAAGACTTATACATTCATGGCAATCCGCACGGCTTCCGGCTGTAAGGGTTCTGCTAATGTTACTGTCAGCGTGGTTGCTGATCCTGTTGTAACCTTCACGACCACTCCTGACACTATTTGCGTTGGCGGTCAGGTAACGCTTAACGCTACTGCAAGCGTTAACTCAACCATCACCGACCCGCAGTTCCACTACTTCTGGTATCGTAACGGTCAGTTGTTAGAGGGTGTTGACACCGCATTCCTCGTGGATGCTCCTACACTTGAAGACATTGATGCCAATCAGTATGTGTATTCTTTGTATGTGACACTTGACAATTCTGGTTGTGCCTCTGCAATGTTCAGAGATACCGTTAACGTTTATCAGAATCCTACCATCACAGTTACTGGTGACCAGATTTTGTGTGGTAATAGTGACCAGAACATTGTGAATCTGACCGCATTCTTGAATGATACCATTCCTGGCACATATACTTTTGCATGGAGAGAAGACAATGTTGAAACAGGTGTAAGTGACAGAACATTCTCTAAGAACAAACCTTATCGTCAGTATCCGTATGAATACACGGTTGTGGTCACTGGACCGAACGGCTGTTCTGTTGTCAGCGATCCGTATCTCGTATATGTCAACGATACTGTTGTTGTGGGTATTCAGGCTTCTACCAAGAAGGTGTGCGCCGGTGAAGAGGTTGTCCTTACCGCTGCCGTTCAGGATAATTTCGATGACGTGACCTTCAGATGGTACACCATTGAGGGTGGCAACGAAGTTGAGATTTCAAATGAATATACCAATACCCTTACGGTTTATCCGGATGCCACTACCCAGTACAGAGTGAGAGTCATGCAGAACAATACCTTCTGCACCGCTGCTGGTGATGTATTGATCACGGTGGTTTCGGCTCCGGCTTTGGATCTGGTCACCTTGCCTGTTGGCACTGATTCTATCTGCGAAGGCGGTCAAGTCACCTTTGCCCTGAATCCGGCTACTACTCCGGCAGGTACTTATAGCTGGTACAGAAATAACGAGTGGATCAGCACAGACACCACCCGTTTCTTCGTTGACAGCCCGCTCGCAGTTGACGGTGACAGAACGATGGTGGCCTATGAGGTTCGCTATGTACAAGACAGCACATTGTGCCATGTCACGAAGTTCGACACCATCTATGTATTCAAGAACATTGATGTGGTGATCAGTGGCGACCCGACAGTTTGTGACTTTGATGTAAATGTAAATCTCAGAGCAACGGTTAATGGCATGAATCCTGGCGGAGACATGACAGCTACTTGGTACAGAGATGGCATCAATGCACAATCGTTAGGTAATATCACTGTCTCTTCAGACCATACCTATTCAACTTATAAAGCCAACCATGATGCCGTTCGCACGGGTGAGTCTTCTACCACGTATATTTATACGGTTGAAATTTCCCGCGGCAATGGTTGTACGACCATGAGCGATGAATATCCTGTCACGGTTTATAAGGCTCCTGTTGTGGAAGTGACAGCTGATGACACTACCATTTGTCAGAATGGTCAGGTGACCTTCACCGCCAACCTCGTTGACAACAACGCTACCGACCTTACTTATGAGTGGAAGGTGAATGGCAATGTCGTTGCCGGCGCCACCACTAATACCATGACTTATACCTTCCTCAACACGAATGAACAGAAAGTGGTCTGCAACATTGCTCAGACCATCTCTGGTTGTACCGCTACCGATACATTGACCTTCACCCCGAAGGCTACTCCGGTTGTTGCGGTTGATGCTGACAATGATACTGTTTGCTCTGGCTATCAGGTGACGGTGGTGGCTACTCCCTCCACCTTTATCGCTGGCGAGCCCATCACCTATACTTGGTATAAGAATGGTGAGGTTATCGAGGGTGCCAACGACAGCATCATCTATGATACTCCGGTTGCTGAAGGCGCATTTGGCACTGAATATGTGTATGGTGTTGCCATCAGTCAGCCCAGCTCCGCTTGCGAATCCGCAGTGGTTTATGATACGGTTATCGTGAAGCCCAACCCGACGGTGGTTATCAGCGGCGACGCTATCATTTGCCACAACGACAGCATCGGTCTCGTTGCCAACGTAAATGACTACGATGCCTCCATGGGCGATCTTGGCTTCCAGTGGAGATTGAACAACGCTGACATTACGGGTGCTACGAACGATACTTTGATTGAGAACAATCGTCCGGCAGCCGACGAGCCTTATATCTATACGGTCGTCGTTACCAACACCACCGATGGTTGCTCAGTTGAAAGTGCTCCGTATGAAGTCTATGTCAATGACACCATCCTCGTGGTGGTTACCTCTGACAATGATTCCATTTGTGAGGGTGCCGAAGTCACGCTGACCGCTCATCTCGGTGACTATAATGCAGATAACCTCATCTACAGATGGTCATACGATGGCGTTGAAATTCCGTGGGCTACCGAGCGCGAAATCACGGTTGTTCCGGAAAACAATGGTTGGAATCATTATCGTGTTGATGTACTTCAGACCACTTCTGAATGTGCTGCTTACGGTGAGGATTCAGTTAAGGTTTTGGATGCTCCCACCTTGGCCATCTTTGCCAACACTACCATGATTTGCTCTGGCGGCGAAGTGATCATCTCCGCAGAAGCTTCTCAAGAAGGAACCTATACTTGGTACAAGAATGGTGTTCTCATCGAGGGTGCTACTATGGATACGTTGATTGACTCCCCGCTGGCTGTCGATAATGACTCTACCGCATACGTCTATAGCGTGGTCTTCTCTTCCGAGATTGCTGGTTGTACAGCCACGAAGGATACCACCGTTTATGCTTATCCGAACCCGACTATCGCAATCTCTGGTGACCCGATGATTTGCGACGGTACGGATGTGGTTCTCGTTGCCCATGTGAATGGTTACGATACTACCACCGCAGGTCTCCACTACCAGTGGATGTTGGCTAACAGCAACCTTACCGTTGCCAGTGCCACCACCGACACATTGACCTATACCGCAGCTGACAGCACGGATGCTTACTCCTTCTCCGTCATGGTTTACGACAATGCCGGTTGTAGAAGCTTCTCTGATGTCTATTATGTATATGTGAATGATAGTATTCAGGTTGAAGTTACTGCTGATGACACAACTATCTGTGAAAACGGCACTGTTACTTTGACCGCCCAGCTGGGTGATTATAACGAAGCCAACCTCGTTTATCAGTGGTATGAAGGTTCTATTGCCCCGGCCAATGCAATTGCTGGTGCTACAAGCAGAACGCTTACCACTACGGTTGCTACCAATACCGAATACTTTGTCCAAGTGATCCAGACCACTACAAACTGCGTTGCTAAAGGTTCACAGAACATCAATGCAGTGGCAGTTCCTTCAATTACTGCTATTGACTTGAGCGATACTGCAGTTTGTGTGGGTTATGGCATTCAGCTTACGGCACACGCTACTGGCGGTGTTGCCAACGAACCTTATACCTTCACTTGGTACAGAAATGGCGTACTCTTGGAGGGTATTACTGACTCTGTCTTTACGGATGCCGCTCCGCTGACCGCCGTTGATGTCAACTCCTATGTCTATTCTGCTACTGTCAGCCAGCCGAGCTCTGCTTGTACCTCTGCTCGCTTCGTTGCTGAAAAGACTTTGAATGTGTACTCACTGCCTGTTGTCGAGATTTCTGGCGATGCCAGCCTCTGCTTTGGCGACACGGTTGTGTTGTGGGCACATATCCAGAACGATGACGCTACTCCGTTCAATACGGCTAATACTACTTGGGCATGGAGACTCAACAATAACGATGTCTCCGCTAACCCGATGATTGGTGATTTGATCAATCCGAGTACGATTTATTACAAAGAAAACCGTGTGAATCCGGTTTGGAACGAGCCTTACAGCTACACGATCACAATCAATAGAGGTCCTGGCTGTACGGTTACCAGCGAACCGTTTGATGTCACGATTTACAATCTCCCCGATGTGTTTGTAACTGTTGAGGATAGCACCATTTGTCAAGGCGGTGAAATCATGGCATACGCCAACATCGGCTTCAACAACACTCATGACACTGCATACTATGATGTTAACGACCTTACCTATGTTTGGTCTGTTGACGGCGCAGTGGTGAATGGCGCAGTGGGTGCTACGATGACAACCACCCTGACGGCTACGGGAACAATTCCTGTTAAGGTTGAGGTTGTGGCAAACAGCACTCGTTGTACGGTTGAACACACCGCCAATGTCAACGTAAGTGAATTGCCGGTTGTTAGCAGCGTTGATCTTTCGGAAGCTAACATCTGCGAAGGCACTCAGATTACGGTTACGGCACACGCCACCAATGGTGTGGACGGCGAGGCCTACATCTTCACATGGTACAGAAATGGCCAGTTGATTTCCGATGTTACGGACTCCATCTTGGTGGAAGCTCCTGTTCTCACGGATATTGATGCTCATACGTTCGTTTACACAGTGGTTGCACGTCAGGCAAGTGCAGGTTGTGAATCTGCTCCGGTTGCTTCTGACACGCTGACCGTTATCCAGAACCCGTCAGTTGAGATTTCTGGTGACGCTATCCTCTGTAATGACTCTACCGTTATTTTGGTGGCTCACATCAATGATACATTGTTGGCCACCGGTGCTTTGAGCTATCAGTGGAGAATGTACAACAGCGACCTTACGGACGGTGGTGATATCACCGGTGCTACTGCCGACACTCTCCAGATGGCTAACATGGCCGCACAGGATGAGCCCTATATCTATACGGTTGAAGTTTCCAACACGAATGGATGTACCAGCCTGAGCGAACCCTACTATGTGTATGTGAATGATACGATTTTGGTAGAAGTTACTGCCGACAATGACAGCGTTTGCGCAGGTGGTCAGGTTGTTTTGACCGCTAACCTCGGCAACTACAACACCGACAATCTTATCTACAGATGGTACACGGTTGAAGGTGCTGTTGAGACTGAAATCACCGGTGCTACTTCACGTATCCTTACAGTCAACCCGTCTGCTACCACCCTGTACAGAGTGCGTGTGATGCAGACCACTTCGGAATGCAGAGCTGAAGGTGAAAAAGAGATCAAGGTTGTCACGCCTCTGGTCCTCACCCTCACTCTCACACCTGACACCAACATTTGTCAGGGCGGTCAGATTACGCTGACGGCTACCGAAGGTGACGGTGTTTATTCTTGGATGAGAAATGGTGTTATTATTGAAGGTGCTACCACCAATGCCATTTCTGAATCCCCGCTTGCTGTTGACAATGACATTACTGATTATAACTATGCAGTGGTCTTCTATCCGAACATTGAGGGCTGTGTTTCCGAAACTGTTGACACAACCGTTCATGTTTATCCGAACCACAGTGTTACGATCAGTGGTGACCCGATCCTCTGCAACACCAACAATGTTCAGTTGTTGGCCACCCTGCATGATACTATTGACGCCGCCAATGTGACCTATGAATACCAGTGGTTGGTGGATGGCGTTGAAATCAGTGGTGCTACTTCTGCTGATTTGGATGAAACCGCCATTGCACGTGATTATCCGTATGTTTACAATGTGCGTGTTACCAATAACCTGACAGGTTGCTCTGCTCAAAGCGAAGACTATTATGTCTATGTGGATGCAGAACCGGTCGTTGTGGTTAGTGCAAGCGACACGGATGTTTGCGAAAACGGTGTTGTTACCTTGACCGCACATCTTGGCAACTATAATACTCCGAACCTCGTCTATGTATGGAAGGTGGATGGCGATACGATCCTGGGTGCTACGGAAGCTACGTATGTTGCTACGGTTGATGATACCCACACCTATACTGCTAATGTACGTCAGGTGAACTCCGATTGTAAAGCAGAAGGTTCTATTGTCATCACCAAACATGATGTTCCTACTGTTGCTGTTGCTATTGGCACAGTAACCGACACTACCATCTGTGACGGTGGTCAGGTTACGATGGTTGCTACGGCTTCAGCAGATGCAGAACTGGGTGCAATTACTTATACATGGTATGAAAATGGTGTACTCCTTGAAGGTGTCACGGGTGATACCTATACAGTTACTCCGCAGGCCATGGGTACTGACTCTACTGTTTACACCTATTCTGTGGTGGCATCAGCAAATGCTCCTGCATGTGTATCGGTTCCTGCAGAAGCCCATGTGACCGTCTTTGCTCTGCCTGTCATCACCATTCATGGTAACCACGTTGTTTGTGAAGGTTCAGATAACATCAGCTTGATGGCTCATATCCAAACATCACTGGATATGTCCAGCATTGCAGAGAATGAGCGTATGTGGTTCATTGATGGTACGAGCCTCAGTCCGGCCAGCGGTCAGTGGATGACTGCTCCTGACGGATACTACTGTCTGTATCAGGTGACCAGCGCTACGCTGAACGAACCTCATAACTATGCCTTTGAACTTAACTTTGGAAATGGCTGTCATGTTATGTCAGAACAGTTCCCGGTTACAGTTCTTCCCAAGCCGGTAGCTAATATTGTTGTCAATGATATGGACAGCACAATTTGTAAGGGTGGTGAAATCACCGCTACGGTTGCGCTGGCTAACCCGAATGCTACGAACATCGTTTATACTTGGTATCTTGATGGAACCCAAATCGTTGGTGCAACTGAGCCTATGGTGACTGTGACGCTTCCGGATGCTAACGATTATGAAATTTCTGCAAATGTCAGACAAATCGTTTCAAGTCCGCTTGTGAATTGTTCTAACACTACAACCATTACGGTACATGCAGTTGATGTTCCTGTTGTTGCAGATGTTGAGCTGAGTGCAGACACTGTTTGCGCTGGCTATCAGGTGGCTATCACTGCAGTCAATGTAACTGACGGCACAACGGATGACTACATCTACACTTGGTACAGAAATGGTGTGGAATACCAGACGGGTTCCGACTCCATCATCTATGATACTCCTGCTGCTCTCAATGGCGACACTGCTACATACATTTATTCTGTGGTGGTCAGCCAGGGTAGCAACGGTTGCGTCAGCGAACCTGTTGCAGATACTCTCTATGTGTTCCCGAATCCGACCGTTTGGATTTCCGGTGACCAGATCATCTGCGACCACGGTACTATCGAGCTGCACGCTAACTTGAATGACACAGTTTCTACTCATACATTCCACTATGACTGGAGACTCTCCAACACCCATATCGGTACGGATGCTGCTGACTTCTCTGTTGACACTACTTTCAGAGATGAGCCTTACATCTTTACCGTTACGGTTTACAACGAAAGAGGCTGCGCTGTCACCAGCGATCCTTACTATGTCTATGTGAACGACAGCGTAAGAGTTGAGGTGACCCACAGCGTTGACAGCATTTGTCCTGGTGGCGAGGTGACCTTCACTGCCAACTTGGTGGACTACAACGCTGACAACCTCGTGTACAGATGGTCTGAAGTGAGAGGCAGCAACGTTGGTGATACCGTTGAAATCCACGGTGCTACCAGCCGCATCCTCACCATCCACCCGACTCAGTACAACAAGTACATTGTGGATGTGATGCAGACCACTTCCGAGTGCAAGGCTCAGGGCTTCGACACCATCACCATTATGGAACCGCAGGTTCTGACTTGGGAAGAGGTGAGCGACACGGCTATCTGCTTCGGCGGCGAAGTTACACTCGCTGTGACTCCTGTCCAGATGGATGGTTACTACACTTGGTATAGAAATGGTGTTCAGATTGCAGGTGCTAACCTGAATCAGATTCTTGATTCACCTGCCGCAATCGATGGCGACTCCACTGCATACGAATATGCTGTGATGTTCAACCCGATTTTCGACGGTTGCCGCACTGAACTGATCGACACTACTGTCTATGTCCATCCGAGCCCGATTCTCGAAATCACTGGTGATGCTATCGTCTGTACTCGTACTGACAGTAACATCTACTTGATTGCTCATATCTCTGACACTTCCGTGGCTTCACGCGACCTGAATTACACTTGGTATGAATCCAACAACGAAATCACCAACAATGAATCCACAAAGGATACTTTGGTACTCTCGAATGTTGAATTCCGCGACAACCCGTACATCTACACCGTGGTTGCTTCTAACGATAATGGTTGTACGGTTACCAGCGCTCCGTATGAAGTGTTTGTCAACGATACCATCTTGGTTGAAGTGACGGCTACGGCTGATACGGTTTGCGCCGGTGGTCATGTCACTTTGACCGCTCACCTTGGCGATTACAATGCTGACAACTTGGTTTACAGATGGTATGCTAAGGAAGAAGGCGAGACGGATTCCACCGAGGTTTGGGGTGGTTTGGAAAGCACTTTGGACATTGCTCCTTTGAAGACTACCTACTACACCGTCCTCGTTCGTCAGACCACTTCCGAATGCTACGCTATCGGTTATGACACTATCGCAGTAGCTGCTCCGATGGTGCTCACCATGCATCTTGAACCGGGTCACGACACCCTCTGTAATGGTGGTGAAGTTACCTTGACTGTGATGGATGATCAGGATCCTGCTCAGCCGGTTGAAGGTCGTTTCATCTGGACCAGAAATGGTATTGAAATCCCGGGTGCTTATGGTAATTCTATTACTGAAAGCCCGCTGGCCGTTGACAACGACTCTACCGCATACCTCTACAGTGTGACGCTGGATCTTGGTTTGGAAGGCTGTCTCACCGAATCTTCTGTTGACACGGTAATCATCGTTTACATGAATCCGACCGTCCAGATTTCTGGCGACCCGATCATCTGCAACGTCAATGGTACTGATAACAACCTCATGTTGGTTGCCAATGTCAATGACACTGTCCACCACGACCTCACTTATCAGTGGAGACTGGCCAACAGAGACATTGAGGGTGCAACTTCTGATACGTTGAGAGCTCATCTGGATGCTTCTGACAACCCGTACCTCTACACAGTTCAGGTGGCCAACCATCGCGGTTGTACGACCTTGAGCGATGAGTTCCCGGTTTATGTCAATGATACTGCTTCCATCCAGGTGGTTGTTACTTCCGACTATGACACTGTTTGTATCGGTGGTGAAGTCACCTTCATGGCTCACCTCGCTGATTACAACAGTGAAGCACTCACCTTCCAGTGGTACAAACATGACACTACTGCCCTGGGTGCTGATACTTTGATCGCTATCGATTATGGTACCGAACCGATTCTCCACTACACGATGACCGATTCGTTGTGGAACAAGTTCGAACTCCATATCACGCAGACCAACTCCAATTGTCAGGCTTGGGGTGCAGACTCCGTCTATGTATGGCCGAGAATTCCGTACACCATCTCCCATGTTAACTCTTTGAACATCGCCAACAACTCACACCTCATTTGCGATGGTGGTGAAATCGATGTTTGGGTTGAACTGGAAGACCTCTATGGCAACAGAGTTGACTCTACCTTGTTCACATACAACTGGTACAGAAATGGTTTCGAACATCCTTTCTTGAGCGGTCCTTGGTTCAGAGAGAGCCCGCTGACGGTGGATGATGATACCACGCATTATCAGTACAGCGCAGTCATCGTTCTCGATATCCCGGGTTGCGAATATTCGCAGATGGGCTTCTCCGATACTGTAACTGTGGTGCGTAATCCTTGGGTCCAAATTTCTGGTAACCCGTATGTGTGCCAGTACATGCCTATCAGCTTGAATGCTTGGGTTGATGGTCACATTGCTCCGATGACCACCATTTACAACTGGTATCTTGATGGACAGCTCCACCAGACGATTCAGTCCTACAGATTCTATCATTGGGATTCTCTCCCGGTTTCCACGGGTTATGCTTACAACTTCGTGGTTGAGGTTGTGGACGCCAATGGTTGCTCTGGCTTCAGCGATCCGTTCCAGGTTGTTGTGGTTGAAGCTCCTGTGGTTCACATTACTGCTACTGAGGACAGCATTTGTACTGGTGGCGAAGTGACCTTCACAGCAAACCTTGACAATTACAACATTGAATACCTCCAGTATCAGTGGTATAAGGATGCTGTTCTTGAAACCAACAGAATCCCGGGTGCTACTAACCCGACTTATACTGACACTTTGAACACGAGCCACAATTACTTCGTGGAGGTGTTCTCGTCACTGGTTGCCAACGACGGTCTCTGTACGGCTATCGACTCCTTCTCTGTTGAGGTTGTTCCGGATCCGGTTGTGGATTCTGTGACTATCTCTATTGATCAAATTTGCGACGGTGGTCAGGTGACCGTCACTGCTCACGCTTCACAAGGCATTCCGAGCGATGCTTACACCTACACATGGTTCCGCAATGGTGAATTGATGGAAGGCATTACCGATTCCATGTTCACAGAGAGCCCGCTGACCATCGACAACAATATCACTCAGTATGTGTATAGCGCAATTGCTTCGCAGGTCTCCTCTGGCTGTACTTCGGCTCAGACCTTCGCTACCGACACCTTGACGGTTTATCCGAACCCGACGGTGGTCATCGCTGGCGACCCGATCATCTGTGAAGATTCTGTAGTGATGCTTTCTGCCAATGTCACCAATGATTACATTGATGCAGAACTCACCTACACTTGGTTGCTCTACAATGATACTATCCGTACGCCTCGTACTGGCGCTGGTGCCGATACCATCATTGATGTCAAACCGGCTCAGGATCATCCGTACATCTATACTGCAGTTGTGAACAACGCTCATGGTTGCTTGACCGAAAGCGCTCCGTTCTACGTCTATGTCAATGACACCATCATCGTTGAGGTTACCTCCAGCGAAGATACGATCTGCGAAGGCGGTACCATCACTTTGACGGCTAACATTGGTGATTACAACGCCAATGCTCTTACCTACAGATGGTACAAGAACGACACCACTGCTGCTAACGAAATCTTCGGTGCTACGCAGTCGCAGCTGACCATCATGCCTGACAGCACGATGAACTACTTCGTCCGCGTATTCCAGACCACCTCTGATTGTGAGACCTTCGGTTCTTACAGAATCACGGTCAACCCGATTCCGGTTATCGACACTATCGAACTCTCTATCAACGAGATTTGCGACGGTGGTCAGGTGACCGTCACGGCACACGCTCACGGCGGTGTGGATGTTCCGAATACTCCTTACATCTTCACTTGGTACAGAAATAACGAAGTCATCGAAGGTATTACCGACTCCGTCTTCACGGAAAGCCCGCTGACGGTTGACGGCAACATCACCGACTACGTCTATTCTGCTACTGTTACTCAGAATGTCTCCGGCTGTACTTCCGAACGCAAGTATGCTGACAGCATCCTGAGAGTGAACCCGAACCCGCAGGTTGTGATTGCTAGCGATCCGTTGATCTGCGAGGATGACACCATCCACTTGTATGCTAATGTTACCGACGAATATCCGACTGCTGACCTGAACTTCACCTGGATGCTTGACAACGATACCGTTGCTGATGGTCTTGGTATGACTCAGTTCGACACCTTGGTTGAGCCGCGTGACCATAGCTACAACTTCACCGTTAGAGTGTCCAACGCTCATGGTTGTGTGACTGAGAGCGCAGTTTACAGCGTGACTGTGAATCCGCGTCCGGTTGTTGAGATTACCGCTTACGAAGATACGATCTGCGAGACTGGCAGCACGATCTTGAGAGCTAATGTTGACAACGGCTTCCTCACCAACCTCATGTACAGATGGTACAATGTTGAGAGCGGTGACAGCATCTACGGTGGTATGCAGAATGAACTGACGGTTTATCCGGATTCTACCACTCGTTACGCAGTGGCCGTTTACCAGGTCGGTTCAGAATGTATGTCATACGATACCATCACCATCAAGGTCAACGAGAGACCGGTTATCGACAGCATCATCCTGAGCGATTATGAAATCTGCGACGGTGGTCAGGTTGTCGTTACCGCTTACACGCATGGTGGTGTGGATCCGGACAACAATCCGTATATCTACACTTGGTACAGAAATGGTGAACTTATCGAAGGTGTGACGGGTGCTACCTTCACGGTCAGCCCGCTCACCGTCGACAACGACATCACCGACTATATCTATTCTGCAGTGGCCTTCCAGAATGTCTCTGGCTGTATTTCCGACAGCGTTGCAGCTGCTTCCTTGAGAGTCAACCCGAACCCGTACGTGGTTATCTCCAGCGACCCGCTCATCTGCCAGTTCGATTCCGTACATCTGTATGCGAACGTCACGGATGAGTATCCGACCGCTAACCTGAACTTCACTTGGAAGCTCGACAACGACACCATCGCTGATGGTATCGGTATGACTCAGTTCGACACGCTGCTCGAACCGAGAGACCACAGCTACAACTTCACCGTTGTGGTGGCCAACAACCTCGGTTGCGTCCGCACCAGCGACGTTTACAGACTCGTTGTCAACCCGATGCCGGCTGTTGAAATCACGGCTACTGAGATTGACATCTGTAAGGGTGGTAGCACCGAGCTTACTGCTAACATTGACAACTACAACCTTACCAACCTCATGTACAGATGGTACGCTGACAGCCTGACCAACCCGTTGGACGGCGACATGCAGCGCGTCGTGACCGTCACTCCGGACACAACCACCACTTACTATGTACAGATTTACCAGGTTGGTTCTGAATGTGTCAACTATGACAGCATCGTCATCAATGTCCACGAAATTCCGGTGGTTGACAGCGTTACGCTGAGCTTCTACGAGATGTGCTACGGTGGTCAGCCGACCATCACCGCCCATACTCACGGTGGTGTTGATACCGCTGTCTATCCGTACTACTACACTTGGTACAGAAATGGCGAGCTCATCCCGAACGTGACTGCCGGTACCTTCACCGACAACCTCAACGAGCTGGCTGTTGATGATGATGACACCTACTATGTCTATACCGCTGTTGCTCACCAGATTCCGTCAGGCTGTACTTCACTGGAGACCAGCTCAGACAGACTGAATGTGTACATGAACCCGAGAGTTCAGGTTACTGGTGACAACTATGTCTGCCAGACCGACCCGATCTTCGCATTCGCCAACGTGGATACTTCTTCTATCAATGTTGGACCGCTCACCTACACTTGGTATGTTGACGGCGAGCTCCGCGACAATATGCAGTTTGGTTACGGTAACAGCAGATACTTCAGCGAGTACTACTACCCGAATGATCGTCCGTACCTCGTACAGGTTGAGGTTACCAGAGGTAATGGCTGCCGTACGATGAGCGAACCGTTCGAATTCTGGGTTGAGAGAAAACCGAACGTATATGTGACCTCTACCGAGGCTGACATCTGCGAAGGCGGTAATGTGACCTTGACGGCTAACCTTGACAACTACCACTATGATGACCTCGTCTTCCAGTGGTACGAAAATGAGGTAACGCTTGCCAACGCTATCTATGGCGCTACCCAGCCGTTCTACACCACTCCGGCCATCGACACCACCACTACTTACATTGTGAAGGTTACCAGAACACGTTCAGGCTGCTTCGACGAAGACAGCTTCGAGGTGATCGTTCATGAAGATCCTACTGTCACGCTGTCCATCAGCGATTCTGACACTGTGATTTGCTCTGGTGGCGAGTTCACGCTGACTGCTTCCGCAGTGTATGACAGCATCCTCGGCACCCCGGTCTTCACTTGGATTAGAAATGGTGTTGTACTTGACAATACTTATGATTCAGTCTTCGTTGACCATCCGGTTACGGTTGACAATGATAGTGTGAACTTCACCTATTCAGTATATGTCACGCTGACCGCTTCTGGTTGTATGAGCACGGTTTCCGACAGCTCAACCATCAACGTCAACGTTCTGCCGAACGCTACCGTCCAGATCGAGGGTGACCCGGTCATCTGCGGTGCAGGCGACGAACTTGATACCATCCGCTTGATTGCCAATGTAAATGACACCAGCGCTTTGGTTGATGGCTTCACTTATGAATGGAGACTGTACAACCGTACGATCAACGCACTCCAAGACAGTGTGATTGGCCGTGCCGACAGCAACGTACTTGAAATCCTCGTTGCTCCGAGCACTGAAGCTTACCTGTTCACTGTCCACGTATGGAATGAAAACGGCTGCTCCACCAGCAGTGCTGAGTTCCCGGTCTATGTGAACGATACCACCAGCATCGTGGTTACCGCAAGCGAAACCGAGATTTGTGTCGGCGGCGAGGTTACCCTGTATGCTAACTTGGGTGATTACAATGTGCCGAATCTGATTTACCAGTGGTTCGCTGATGGCGACACCATCCCGGGTGCTACTTCATCTACCTACACCACGACTTTGGATTCCACCACCACCTTCGGTGTACATCTCGTCCAGACGACCAGCTCTTGCTTGAGCTACTCTGAAATTACCATCAATGTCCATGAGGATCCGACCGTCACGCTCGTAATCAACGACGACGACACCGTCATCTGCGACGGTGGTCAGGTGACCTTGACTGCCACTGCAGTGTATGACAGCATCCTTGGACCTGCCACCTACACTTGGTATCGCAACCACGTTGAGATCGCTGACGCTCACGACAGCATCTACATCGAGAGCCCGCTGACGGTTGATGGTGATGTTACTACTTATGAATATTCAGTAATGGTGACCCTGCCGCAGAGCGGCTGCCAGTCTGTCATCACCGATTCCTCTACGGTTGTGGTTACGGTTTACGCCAACCCGACCATCGAGATCGCAGGCGACCACAACATCTGTGGTACCGGCGTTGGTGCTGACACGATCCACCTCGTTGCCAATGTCAACGACAGTGTAAGCAACAGCCACGGCTTCACCTTTGAATGGAGACTGTTCAACGTCACCGTTGGCACTGACAGCAACGTGTTCGACACGGTTGTCCCGGCTAACGACGAGCCTTACATCTTCACCGCTATCGTTGCTAACGAAAATGGTTGTACGATGATGAGCGCACCGTTCGAGGTCTTCGTCCACGAAGCTGTTGAAGTGACCGCTCTGACTACGGAAGCTGACATCTGCGAAGGTGGTACAGTGACCGTGTCGGCTCACCTGAACAACTACAACATTGAGGGTCTGACCTATCAGTGGGTGGCTAACGGCGACACCATCGACGGTGCTACTGAAGCTACTTACACAGCTACGCTGGATAGCACAACGACCTTCGAGGTCATCGTTGAACAGCCGACCACCTCTTGCATCAGCAATGCTGAGGTTACGGTGAACGTCCACGCTGACCCGGTTGTGACGGTTGCCATCTCTGACAATGACACCAACATCTGCGAGGGTGGCCAGTTCACATTGACGGCTACTGCCATCTACGACAGCATCCTCGGTGAACCGACCTTCACTTGGTTCAGAAATGGTGTTGAAATTGAAAATGCTACTGAAGCTACCTTGACAGAATCTCCGGTGACGGTTGACGGTGACCTTACCAGCTACCGTTACGAAGTCCTCGTGACCTTGACCGCCAGCGGTTGCCAGTCTGTCATCACGGATAGCTCTACTATGGATGTACATGTCTATCCGAACAGCACGGTCGAAATCTCTGGCGACCCGATCATCTGCGGTGCCGGTATGAACGCCGTCTCTACGGTTCTGACTGCTAACTTGAATGACACAGTGGTTGACGCCGACGGTTACACCTTCGAATGGAGATTGTTCAACCGTACGATCGACAGCACTGATGCCAATGTCAATGGCGCAGCTGACAGCTCTGTCCTCGACTACACGCTTGAGGTGAGCGACAATCCGTACATCTTCACTGCTATCGTCCACAACCCGAATGGTTGTACGACGGAAAGCGCACCGTTCTACGTATATGTCAACGACACTGCTGACATCAATGTCACGATCAGTGAGTATGACATCTGCGAAGGTGGCGAGGTGACCTTCACCGCTAACATTGGTGACTACAACATGCCGAACCTGACCTACCAGTGGTACAGCGAGGACACCACCAATGCTATCGCAGGTGCTACGCAGTCCACTTACACCACCACGCTGGATACCGTTGGTGACTACACCTTCATCGTGAGAGTGTACCAGCCGACCTCCAACTGTGTGGCTTACGGTGACAACACGGTCAGTGTCCACGCCGACCCGACCGTTACGGTTGCTATCAGCGACGAAGACACTACCATCTGCGAAGGTGGCCAGTTCACGCTGACTGCTACGGCTACCTACGATGATGTCCTCGGTACACCGGTCTATACATGGTTCAGAAACGGTGTTGAAATCGACAACGCTACTGAAGCCACGCTGACCGAGTCTCCGGTGACGGTTGACGGTGACGTAACCGCTTATACTTATGAAGTTCTCGTAACTCTGACCGCTAATGGTTGCCAGTCTGTCATCACCGACTCTTCTACCATGGTGGTTACGGTTCTCCCGAACCCGACTGTTGAAATCGCTGGTGACCACAGCATCTGCGGCAACGGTGTTGGCGCTGATACCATCCACTTGGTTGCCAATGTCAATGACACTGTGGCTGATGTTGACGGCTTCACCTACGAATGGAGACTGTTCAACCTCACAGTGGGTACCAACAGCAACGTCTTCGACACGGTTGTTCCGAGCAACGACGAGCCGTACATCTTCTACGTTGTCGTTCGTAACGAGAATGGTTGTACGACTGAAAGTGCTCCGTTCGAGGTTCTCGTGAACGAGCCGGTGGTTGTCACCGCTCTTGCTAGCGAGTATGACATCTGCGAAGGCGGTAGTGTGACGGTCAGTGCACATCTGAACGACTACAACATTGAAGGTCTCACCTATCAGTGGGTTGCCAATGGCGACACTATCTCAGGTGCTACCTCCTCTACTTACACCACCACACTCGACAGCACGACGACCTTCGAGGTTATCGTTGAACAGCCCACGACCTCTTGCATCAGCAATGCTGAGGTGACGGTCAATGTCCATCCGGATCCGGTTGTCACGGTTGCTATCAGCGACGAAGACACTGTGATTTGCGAAGGCGGCGAGTTCACGCTGACTGCTACGGCTGTTTACGATGACGTTCTTGGTGATGTGACCTACACTTGGACGAAGAATGGTGTTGTGGTGGCCGGTGCAAACGGTGCTACTCTCCACGAGTCTCAGGTGACGGTTGACAATGACATCACGACTTACACCTACACCGTGAAGGCTACCTTGACGGCCAGCGGTTGTGAGTCTGAAATCACTGATTCCTCCACCATGGTGGTCACCGTACTCCGTAACGCTACGGTGGTGATTGCTGGTGATCCTATCATCTGTGGTTCCGGTATCGCTGCTACCAATGTCCATCTGACTGCTAATGTCAATGACACCAGCGCACTGGTTGACGGTTACAGCTACGAATGGAGACTCTTCAACGAGACGCTGGCTGGTGAAACCACCAACGTACTGGATATGACTCTCACTCCGAGCGTTGATCCTTACATCTTCACCGTTGTCATCACCAATGAAAATGGTTGCGGTGTAGTGAGCGCTCCGTTCAATGTGATGGTCAACGAGACACCTGCTGTGGTGGTGACCGCTACCGAGTCTGACATCTGCGAAGGTGGCCAGACCACGCTGACGGCTAACCTCGGCGACTACAACACTGAAAACCTGACTTATCAGTGGCAGCTGAACGGCGTTGATATCGCCGGTGCTACTCAGGCCACTTACACCACACCTGCTACTCTGCTCGACGGCACCTACTTCTACACGGTTGTCGTTACCCAGACCACTTCTGGTTGCGTGACCTTGGCTGACTACACAGTCAACATCCACGCTGATCCGGTGATCACCGAAATCACGGTGAGCAACGAGGTGATCTGCGACGGTGGTCAGGTGGTGGTTACCGCTACTGGCAACTACGATGCTGAGCTGGGTGCTGCTACCTATACTTGGTACAGAAACGGCATCCGCATGGATGGTATCACCAGTAACACCTTCACTGATTACCCGACCATCGTGGACGACCAGACCACCTTCACCTACAGCGCGATTGTGACGCTTGCAGCCAGCGGCTGTACTTCAGCTGAAGCCTTCGCTCCTGTTGTGACGGTGAATCCGGAAGCTACGATCACGGTCGCTACCGAAGGTTCTCTGACGGTTTGCGAGGGCGGCAACGTCACGCTGACTGCCAATGTTGATCCTGCTGGCACCTACGATTACCAGTGGTACGTTGACAATGTACCGGCTGGTCAGAACAGCAACGTCTTCGTTGGTCAGGGCTTCGCAGCCAGAGAGACTCCGTACATGATCCACGTGGCTGTAACTGGCGACGCTGGCTGTATGACCTCTACCATTACTGATCCTGTTGCCGTGAATGTGGTGGCAGACCCGATCGTGACCTTGGTTGATGTCAACAGCAACGATGCTACCACCGTTTGCGTTGGCGGTACGGCTACCCTCACCGCTT
Source organism: Bacteroidales bacterium (assembly GCA_045132235.1). Classification (GTDB taxonomy): domain Bacteria; phylum Bacteroidota; class Bacteroidia; order Bacteroidales; family WCHB1-69; genus UBA1756. The sequence continues at coordinate 10,497 of JBGURX010000006.1, read as the reverse complement.
CATACGAAGGTGGTGTGGCTCAGATCAACGGTCTCGGCACTCCGACCTACACATGGTTCAACAATGGTGAGGAAGTTGGCACGGGTGCTACCTATGTAATTCCTGACACGTTGGCTGCTGGTTCCTACGCTTACACCGTGGTGATGTCCTTCGAGGATGCTGCTTACGGTTGCGACGTGAACTCCGCAATTCAGGGTGCTACCTACGTATTCACCGTGGTTGATGACCCGGCTCCGTTCATCGCTGTGAACGTTGACAACGACACCGTTGTTTGCGAAGGCGGCAACACCGCTCTCTACGTACACCACATTGATGGTGGTATCGAGGGCGCCGCTTACGAATATCAGTGGTATCGCAACGGCATCATCCTCGCTGGTGAAACCAACCCGACCTTGACGACTGACGCTACTCTGGTACCGGGCAACTACGAGTATCAGGTGGTGGTCACTCTCGACGGTGTGGCTTGCGACGGTTCTTCCAACACGATCACGGTACCTGTGATGGCTCTGCCGGTTGTCACGATTGCCGATGCTGCTAACGTCTGCGTTGGCGGTCAGGTGACCATGACGGCTACGGTTGATGAGACCTACGGTGCTACTGTGACCTATCAGTGGAACAGAGACGGTCAGCCGCTCGACGGTGCTAATCAGTCCACTTACACGACGGATGCTAACCTCTCTGTCGGTTCCTATAACTACACTGTAACGGTGATCAACCCGCTGAGCGGTTGCGAGGCCACCTCTGGTGCTGTTGCTGCCAACGTGGTTGCTGATCCTACGGTTGTGATCCTTGGTGCTGCTGATGTATGCGAAGGCGGTACTGTCACGCTCGTCGCTGACGTTGCTGAGACGGTTGAAGGCGCTGCATACGACTATGCTTGGTACAGAGATGGTGTTCAGGTTGGTGGCAACTCCAACACTTACACCACCGATGCTACCCTCACCGCTGGTACTTACAACTATAATGTAGTGATTACTCCTTCCGACATGAGCGGTTGCAACGCTACCTCTGCTCTCGTCCAGGCCTCTGTGATGGCTCTGCCGACCGTTACCATCAGTGGTTACGATGAGGTTTGCGAAGGCGGTAGTGTTGAACTGAGCGCTAACGTACAGCCCACGGGTACCTACAACTACACTTGGTACTTGAACGGCGCTGTGGTGAACACTCAGAACATCTCCACGATCTCTACTGACGCTACTTTGGCAGCCGGTACTTACACCTACACTGTCGAAGTTGCCAACAACACCTATAACAGCTGCGTGGCTACTGCCCAGTTCACCTACACGGTGGATGCTGAGCCTTCCATCGACAGCATTGTTACCTCACTCCCGACCAACCAGATGTGTGTCGGCGGCAACGTCACTCTGACGGCTTCCATGAGCAATGGTACGAACGCTGCCAACACCAACACTGAGTATCACTGGACGGTCAATGGCCGCGAAATCACGGGTGCTACCGGTCCTCAGGTGACGGAGAACCTCACCGTTGCCGGTACCTACACCTACACGGTTTACGCTACCCAGAACCACAGTGCATACAACACGGGTTGTGAATCCGAACCGCAGTCCATCGTGATTGAAGTTCTTGAGCAGCCTTACGTAGGCATCTCCTACAGCGGTCTGCTGCAGGTCTGCGAGGGTGGTTATGTTGAGCTGAACGCCATCATCGAAGGTGGTATCGGTGATCCGACCATCACTTGGAGACGCAACAGCGCAAGAATTTCTGAATACGATGGTTTGACCACCATCCATACCGACACCAACGACCTGATTGGTACCTACACCTACTCTGTGACGGTTACCTATCCGGCTGCTACGGGTTGCCGCGCTACTTCAGACAACGTGTCTGTGAGCGTCCTCTACCAGCCCGTTTGGGGTCAGACGGTGGTATCACCTGCTGATGTCTGCGAAGGCGGTGAGGTCAACCTCTACGCTACGGTCAGCGGCGGTGTTGAAGACGCCAACCACCAGACTGGTTCCTTCATCCAGTGGGTCTATGCACCTGTTGACAACATGGAGGATGCCACCAACGTCCTTGGCGGTCTCGGCGGTCAGTCCTACGACATTGCCAACGAGCCTGGTATCTTCGTGTACTATCCGACTTATGTTGCCCCGGCCAACACCAACTGTATGCCGAGCAACACGCCGAATGCTACCACGGTGACCGTCCACGCTCACCCGACAGTATCGATGACCCTCGGCAATGGTTCTGACATCCTCTGCTGGAACAACGCTGATGACAATGCTATCATCAACTTCCACTTCACGGGTACTGCTCCGTTCCACTTCTTGCTCCAGAACATGACCACTGGCGTCACCACCGAGTACACCAGCTACAGCAACATCTTCACACTCGAAGTCACTCCGAATGTCACCACGACTTACCAGATCTTCCAGCTGTCTGACGCATACTGCATCGGCGAGGTGGTTGAAGAGACCTCTGTCTCCATCGTGGTGTCGCAGTTCGAAATTGTGGCTGACAGCATTGCTATCTGTCCTGACACGGATGGTGCAGTTGCAGTCTTCCAGTTCAACAACCTCACTGTGGACGATGATCGTGACACGGTCTGGTTCCAGATTGTGGATTACAACAACATCGGCTTCGACTACGAGTGGGCTACTCTGGATATGACGGATTACACTGCCACTATCTACATGCCGACCACTGAACCTGGTACTTATCACTTCGGTATCAACATCGACGGTTGCGAATACGATGTCACCGTGACGATCCTCTGGGGTTCGAGCAACGCTATCGACCTCATCGACCAGAAGTGGGACGATGTGGTGGTGGCCAACAACAATCCTGAGACCAACGGCGGTTACACCTTCATCGCTTACCAGTGGTACAGAAATGGCGAACCCATCGAGGGTGCTACACATCAGTACTATCAGGAGATCGGCGGTCTGAACGGCGTGTACAGCCTGTGGTTGATGGATGATCAGGGCAACGAGTACTGGACTTGCGAAATCATCGTCGCTACCAACCCGCAGCTCCGCGTCTATCCTGTCCCGGCTCACACCGGTGTTGAGATTACCATTGAGCTCCCGTACACTGACGAAGAACTCGAAGGCGCTGTACTCGACATCTTCGATGCCAAGGGTGCTCACGTCCAGAGAGTCAACAACCTGCAGACGATCACGAGAGTGGCAGGCTTCGAGGCTCAGGGTACCTACTTCGGTCGCATAACGACTGGTACGAACAACATTGAGACGGTTAAATTCATCATTGTGAAATAATGTTAGACCAAGGTCTTAGCAGCTCCGGCTGCTAAGACCAATGGTTTAGTCATTTTAGATATGAAAATTAAATACATCAATATTATGAAAAAGCAATTATTTTTAATCGGTCTTATCTTGACAGCTTTCATCGGCTATACTCAAGCACAGGATATCGATGATGAAATGGTGCAGCAAGACTCGATGGTTGTTGATTCAGTTTGCCATCACCGCGTGTATGTGCATGTGGGCGGTGCTTTCATGAACGACATTCACCACAGGATTCCTGGTTTAGATGGCGCCCGTTATGGTATCAAGAATTATATGAGTCATCCTTGTGCTCATACGATTGAGCTGGGGTATGCTTATATGTTCGACCAGCATTGGGGACTTGGCTTAGGCGTTGGTTTCCAGCGTTTGGCCACTCGTACCAATATGAACATCGCTGGAATCATCCGCGATTATGACGATCCTCAGTATAGTGAGTATTCAGAGCATAATACCAAATACGATTACCTCTATGAAACGAAGAATATGATTGAAAAGCAGGTAATTTATGCGGTAGAGGTTCCGTTGACCGCAGTTTGGGAGTATCGTTTCAAACAAAATCCCAAAATCGGTCTCTATGCTCAACTCGGTCTTCGTGGTTGGTTCCCCATCTACAACCGTTCTAGAATTTTGGATGGTACGTTGGAGACCAAAGGTTATGATGCCTATTATAATGTCACATGGGAACAGCCCTATGTTGTTGATCACGGATTCGATGAGTACACCATTGAAGGCAATGGTTCCGCTAAATTGAGATGTTCTTTCGACCTTCAGGGCGACTTTGGTGCAATTTTCAGACTGAACAACAAAACCGACTTCTATGTTGGTCTTTACTGCACCTATGGTTTCCTCGACATTCTTCCGAAGGCTGAAAACAGACATTATCTTTGCGAGCCTACCACGGATATTCATAAATTCACCTACAACGGACTTCTGGGTTCCAATTATGACATCCTTTATGACCAAGAAGTTCTTTCCAACTATTCCACCAGCACACAGTCCAACACGACCAATGTGCTTCGCGAGGATGTGATTGGCAATTTCCACTGGCATAACCTGCAGGTGGGTGTGAAGGTGGGTATCCACATCAATGCTTGTGGCCAGTCTGAAGAGTCTGCCCGTAAGAAATTCTACAGAAAGATGACTGAGGCTGCTCAGAAGTATCTGGATGACACTTGCAACGCTTGCGACCGCAACACCGAGTACATCTACATTGTTCCTTCCTGCCCCGACACCAAGGAAAATGGTGACAAACTGAGCAAGAAAGAAGAGAAAGAGGTGAAGTCTTTGGCCGAAGACCTTGAAAACATCAAGATTTTGTTCGACCTTGACAAGGATGTTCCGAAGATTAATGAAAGCGGCGACTTCATTGACAAAGCTGCCACCAAGCTGAAGAACAACCCGAAACTCGGTCTTGTGATTGAGGGTTACACCTGCAAGCTCGGACCTGAAGAACACAACCGTGACCTCGCCCAGAGAAGAGCGGAAAGCATCAAGCGTCTCTTTGTGGAGGAAAAGGGTGTTGATCCGGCTCAGATCGAACTTCACTCTTACACCAATGCCGACAAGGAGAACAACGACAACATCACGGATTCCTCATTAGAGGAGCACAGAGCTGCTATTATCCGTATCAAGGTGAGAGAATAGTTCTTCCTGAAATAATTGAAGGGTGGCCAATGGTCACCCTTTTTTATTTAATGTAATCTTATATTCATGAAGTTGACGGTTCTGTATTCACGCAAAATATTGCTCGGTTTCAATCTGTTGTTTGTCTTGCTAATGATGGCTTGTGAACGGGAGAAAGAATCATGCGACGACTATCGGCAGGCGATGCGGGAGTTTGTGGTTCGCATCAGCGAGACGGCGCGCGAGCAGGACGGGGATTTCATTGTGATTCCGCAAAACGGCATTGAGTTGGTGACGACAGGGGAGGGTGCGGATTCGCCGCTTTCTGCCTCATATTTGGCCGCCATTGACGGGCATGGGCAGGAAGATCTTTACTACGGCTATTCGGCCGATAATAAGCCTACAATGGCGAATGAGACGAAATATCTGCTGTCGTATCTCCGCCGTTCGCATCAGGCCGGGAAGAGTGTGCTTGTAACGGACTATTGCAGCCGTGCCGATTATGTGGCCGATGCCCGCAGTCGCTGCGACGCGGAAGGTTTCATTTCGTTTGCTGCCCCGAGTCGCGAGCTGGATGTGATTCCTGACGGGGCGCCGCCGCACGAGAATGCACAGGATATTCTTCATCTCAGTGATGCGCAGAATTTTCTTTATCTTCTTAATAATGAAAGATTTAATAGTAAAAACTCTTTTATAGAAGCCCTTTCTTCCACCAATTATGATGTGATTATCATGGATTTGTTTTTCAAGGAGGGAACGGCTTTTACAAAGGATGAGATAGAGAGATTGAAACAAAAGGCAAATGGCGGCAAGCGGTTAGTCATTTGCTATATGTCAATTGGAGAGGCGGAGGATTACCGGTATTACTGGCAGTCGTCGTGGAAGCGGCACAAGCCGGTATGGCTGGACCGCGAAAATCCGTCATGGAAAGGAAATTATAAGGTGCGGTACTGGTATTCCGACTGGCAGGAGATTATTTGCGGGGCAGGGGATAGCTACTTGAACCGCATTCTTGCCGCCGACTTCGATGGGGTTTATTTGGATATTGTGGATGCGTTTGAGTATTACGAATAATTACCAAGTAAATTCCAATTTTTTCGCCTCAGGGTCGGCGCTGCTGAAGCCCACCTCCAATACAAAACGGGTACCGGCAGGCGGTTCCACCATCTCTTGGCTCTCCTCATCAAATACCCGCAGCCAGAAGGGATCGAGGTTGATTTGGAAATCATAGGAATACCCCTCCAGAAGATAGAACTTCTGAAACCCCACCAATGATTTTTTAGGACTGCCGGCCACATCGGGAGTGGAAAGATAGCATTGCACCACCGTTCTACTGATGATGGGCAAATCATCGTTCTTCGTATTATCTATTTTAGAATTGTTGCAATTTATTTTTCCATTGACAGTAAGTGTTTGAGAGTTGAAAGACACTTCGGAAAGGGAGAAGTCGGAATAGGAAAGTCCATACCCGAAGGGGTAGAGCGGCTCTTCCTCCATATAGCGGTAGGTGCGCCCGTGCATGTCGTAACTGTCGAAGTCGGGCAACTGTTTCGTAGAGCGATAGAAGGTGACGGGCAGCCGTCCGAAAACGTCACACTTTCCATTTAGAGCGTGTGAAATGCTCGTACCCATGTCTTGTCCGCCGTACCAGCACACGAGGATGGCATCCACCAGCGGTTCTACCTCCTCCAAGGCAATGGCACTTCCCGTGCAAAGCAGCAGTACAACAGGTTTTCCCGTTGCTTTCAGCCTTTTCAGATCTTGTATCTGATTTTCGGGAAGCTCTATCCAAGTGCGGTCGCCCTTGTAGAAGCCGGGCGTATCTACAGGCAGTTCTTCGCCCTCCAACTGCGGACTGAGGCCGCCGGCATAAACAATCACATCCGCGCGTTTGAGAGAGGGAGTGAAGCGGTTGCCTTTTTTCAGCCCCTCCTGTATGGTGACCGTGTGTTGGGGCGTGCCGTTGTAGTTGCCCAACGGCATCAGCGAGTCGGTGGCGTTGGGACCCGTAAGGAAGATGGGGGTAGATTTAGGTTGTAACGGAAGCACACCATTGTTTTTCAGCAGTACCAATGAGTGGGAAGCCACCCAAGTATTCCACAACAAGTAATCCGTGACAATAACGGGCTGAGTTGTCTCTTCCATGATGCGTAGGCGGGTGGTGAGGATGCGGCGCACATGCTCGTCGATTTTGCTTTCGGAGATCCAGCCGGAATCCACAGCGGTGCGGAGGGCGGCAAGGCCGCTGCCACACTCAAGGTCCACCTCGCTGCCAAATGCATCGGCAGCGGCGTGGGCGGCGGTAGCATGCGTCTCGTGGCGGGGCGTTTTCGGGTCGCGTTCCCAACAGTCGTTCAGCGCCCAGCAGTCGGTGACCAACAGCCCGTTGTAGTGCCATTTATTCCGTAAGATATTTATCAACAGCTCTTTATTGGTACAGCACGGTGCTCCATTCAGGCGGTTGTAGGCGCACATCACCTGCTGCACGTCGCTGTTTTGGATGATGTACTCAAAGGCGGGCAGGTAGGTGGTCCATAGGTCGCGGGCCGACACCTCGGCATCGAACTGGTGGCGGGTGGCCTCGGGGCCGCTATGCACGGCGAAGTGCTTGAGGCAGGCGGCATTGTAAAGCGGCAACGTGTCGGGGCGATCGGTGTCGAGGGGCAGCGTGCTGGCATGTTGCAGTCCGTTGACGCAGGCAAGTCCCATCTGGGCGGTGAGGAACGGATCTTCACCGTAGGTTTCCATGCCGCGTCCCCAGCGTGGATCTCGGAAGATGTTGATGTTGGGGGTGAAGAAGGTGAGGCCGGCATAGTCGCCGTAGTTGCCGGCAACCTGGGCTTCACGGTACTTTCTTCGCGCCTCTGCTGCGGTGATGGCAAACACACTCCTTACCAACTCCGGGTCGAAAGTGGCGGCGAGGGCGATGGGCATCGGCCAGACGGTGGCGATGCCGTTGCGGCCCACGCCATGCAGGGCCTCGTTCCACCAGCTGTACTCCTGCAGCCCGAGCCGCTCTATGGCGGGGTTGTGGTGCTCCATCAGCGAGAGCTTTTCGTCCAAAGTAAGTTGAGAAATGATATACTCCACCCGCTCGGAAAGGGGCATCGTGTCCGTCTGTCCTAGCATTTTGGCAGGCAGGAGGGTACAGATGACGGCGGCAAGCAGCAGGATTTTTTTCATGTTGCAAAAGTAGGGAACGCTACAAGAACAGCCGCTCGTAATTGACCACGGGGTTGGCGTAGATGCCGAGGAAGATTTCGCGCAGCTCGCTCGGGTCTCCCACTAATGAGGCCAAACCCTGATTCATATACTCAACAAAGTTGTCCATTTGCTCCTGCGTGTACTGGTCTTTGTAGCGATAAGTTTGATTCAGCAGTTCGTAAGCGATGTAGTTGGTTGGCCAGAGTTTGTAGTTGAGATATACTCTTTTATCGATGATTTCGGCGAGATGCTCGAATTTTTTATTTCTATCGAAATGGTTGCAGAAATCCAGTTCCTCTTGGGAGATGGCGTGGGAGATGGCGAAGTGGATATGACCTTTGAATTGTTTGATGCCGTGGATGATGCTGTGCAGGTCTTCCCCGGGTTCTTTTTCATACTTCTGGTATCTTGAGATGAAGAGTTCCTGGGTTTTCAGGAAGTCGCAAGGGTCGTATTCGTACGACACCACCATCGGGGTGATGTTGAGTTCCGACAGGTTGTCCACAAACTCTTTGTCGCTGCTGAGGGCGAACATTTTGAGCACGGCCATGTCGGTTTTGTCGTCGCCGTCTTTGGTTCTGCCGTTGCGCTGGGCGATCCACACCGATTGGTGTTTGTCGGTGATGGCGTAACGCATATAGGAGGAGACGTGTATGGAGTTTTTATAGAAGTCGCGGATGGGGCCGCCGCGCATGATACGGAACATCTTGTTCATTTTTCCGATGTCCACCACCAGTTCCCCCTGCATAAGGTTGCTGCCGAAGGTGATTTCGGAGGTGTCGAGGCCATGGTCGAAGAGGAGGGTTTGCAGGATGGCGGCGTCCAGCAGGATGTCGCGGTGGTTGGAGATGAACATGCGGTTTTTCCCGTCCTTTAGGGTGTCGAATCCGCTGGCGGTGAGGCCATCGGAGGTTTTGTCCAAGATGGAGTGGATGGCCGGGTACATGATAGTGGTCTGGAAGTCGTTGACGGTACGAAAGTTCCGGAAGATTTGCTGTACCTTTTCAACGGGTTGTCCGGGGAAGAGGTAATCGACGATAGAGGGAAGATAGGGGCTGTTGGCCACGCGTTGTGCAGCCGCTGGTATTTCAGCGTCGCTGTAGGGACGGATTTCATCAAAGTTCTGCTCCATGTCGGTCTATTTGCGGTTATCAATAAATTTAACGGGCTTTCTCTTGGTCTCGGGCATCTGGATGCTGCGGATGTGGTCGATGCTGTCGAAGCGGATGTCGGGGGCCACGCGCAGACGGGCGCGGAAGCGGTCTTTCAGGTCTTTGGTCACCTCTTCCTCGTCGGGGTTGTTGCAGCCGATGATGACGGTCACGCTGTCGGTACCGATTTCGTTGGAGCTCACCTCCACGATGTAGTTCTCCACATAATCTACATTGTCGAGCACGTCGAAGATGGTGGCGGGGTAGAGGGTGGTGCCTTTCAGCTTAATCATCTGGTTCTTGCGGCCGATGATGGGACTGATGCGCATGGTGGTGCGACCGCAGGAGCAGGGCTCGTAGTGGAAGCGGGCGATGTCGCCGGTCTTGAAGCGCAGCAGGGGCATTCCTTCCACGCCGAGGGTGGTCACGGTAAGTTCGCCGGCCTCGCCTTCGGGGACGGGCATGTCGTTCTCATCCAGCAGTTCGCAGATGATGAGTTCCGGGTGGTGGTGGCCGCCTTTGCCGGCTTCGCACTCGCAGAAGGTAGTGCCCATCTCGGTGGAGGCGTAGGTGGAGAAAAGTTCAATATCCCATTTCTCCTTGATTTTATTTCCCAAAAGATTTAATGTAAAATCCTGATTACGAAGATTTTCACCGATACATACCGCTTTTTTGATGGAAGAGTTGCGGTAATCGATGCCATTTTTCTCTGCGTACTGGATGATTTTCAGAATGAAGGAGGGAACGCAGATGATGGCATCGGGTTTCATGCGGCGGATGGTGTCCCACTGCAGTTCGGGGATACCGTTGCCCACGCGGATCACGCTGCCGCCCATCTTGATGATGCCGAGGAAGTAGGCCAATCCGGCCATGAAGCGCTTGTCGATGGTGGTCATCAGCTGGTAGATTTCGCCCGGGTGGCCGCCGGCGCAAGTGAACGAGATGGCTTCGTTGTAGGCCAACCGTTCGAGGTCGCGCTGGGTCATGGCGAAGGTGGTTGGGTCGCTCAGCGTGCCCGAGGTGGTGATGTAGTCCGCAATCTTGCTTTTCTCCACACAGAAGAACTCCTCGTTGTGCAGTTGCAGGTCCTCTTTGGTGGTGACGGGAATGCACTGCAGGTCTTCCAGTGTTTTGATTTTGTCGATGTCAATATGCTCTTTTTTGAAAAGATTCTGGTAAAATTTCGAGTGAGCCTTCAGATATTGCAGCTCCTCGCGAAGTTTCTCCTCTTGAAATGCCTTGATGACAGG
>JBGURX010000005.1:0-77216 GCA_045132235.1 Bacteroidales bacterium | reverse complement strand
CCCCCCCCCCCCCCCCCCAAAACCTCTTCTCTTTTCGGCTAACTGACACCACCATTCCGTCGCGAACGCAGTGAGCGACGGAATCTGTTCAATTTTTAATTCTCGTTGGAAGCGCTCTCCGCTGCCTCGATGATGGCCACGAAGTCACCGGATTTGAGTGATGCGCCGCCGATCAGTCCGCCGTCCACATCCTCCTGCGTGAAGAGGTCCATGGCGTTTGTCGGGTTGCAGCTGCCACCATAAAGGATGTAGGTGTTGTAGGCCGTTTCGGTGCCGTATTTTTTCTCCACGATGCTGCGGATGAACTTGTGCATCTCCTCCGCCTGTGCGGGTGTGGCGGTCTCGCCGGTGCCGATGGCCCATACGGGCTCGTAAGCGATGACCACGTGCTCGAAGTTGTGCTTGGGAAGATGGAACAGGGCCTCTTTGATCTGTTTCTCCACCACCTCGAAATGGCGGCCTGCCTGACGCTCTTCCAGCACCTCGCCGCAGCAAACCACCGGGATGATCTCCTGCTCGATGAGGCGGTCCACCTTCTGGGCAATCACCTCGGAGGTCTCATGGAAGTATTTGCGCCGTTCGGAGTGCCCTACGATGCAGAAAGTGACGCCCATGCCCGCCAGCATGGCGGCCGACACCTCGCCGGTGTATGCGCCGTCGTTGAACTGACTGCAGTTCTGCGCACCCGCGTTGAAGTTCGACTCATCGGCCATGTCGGTTACCAGCTCGAGGTAGGGGAAGGGCGGACAGAGCACGACTTCCGTTTTCAGATTGATATCTTCGATAGCTTCCTGAATGGCTGTGGTGAGCTCTTCAGCGGCTTCGAAGTCCTTGTTCATTTTCCAGTTTCCAATGACTAATTTTGATTTCATTATAATGATTGATTGAGGTTTGACTTATTGGGAATAAAGATGTATTCGATGCAGAGAATCAGGGCGGTGGTGAAGAGGGTGTTGATGCAGATGGCAAACAAAGTCATGCCGAAGCGGTTGAAGCTCCATGTCTCCAGCAGGCAGGTGAAGGTCTGGTGGATGAACACCATGATGAGGGTGTAGTAGAGGAGCCACGAGAAATCCTTGGTCTTGGGAGTCGGTACGGTTTCTTCTGTTTTTATCTTGTTGACGCTGAGAAGTTTGATGATCCATGGACGGAGGGCGACGAGAATGAGGGTGGCGACGGCGTGGATGCCGAGAGTAAGGTCGAAAATGTCCACGATGAGTCCGGTGGTGAAGCCGATGGCGTACTGCGCCGACTTGGGAAGTGTGATGGGCAGCAGCAAAATGGCAAGCAGGTAGATGTTGGGGTTGATGAAACCGAACACATAGATATGGTTGCACACCAGAATCTGGAGTGCCAGCAGCAGGAAGAAGCTCAGGATCTGTTTGACAATAGCGTTATTCATCTTCCATTTTTTCTTTCAGTTGATCCATTTCGTCCTTGTAAAGGTTGCGGACGATGTAAACGTGGTTGACGTGGTTGAAGTCGGTGGCGAGTTTGATTTTCAGGGTGAGGAAGCTGTCGTTGGGCGACTTGCTTTTCTCGCTGATGACACCGATGAGGAGTCCGCTGGGGAAGATGTCGGAGAAACCGCTGGTGACCACGCTGTCGCCCACGTTGATGCTCATGTGCTCGGGGATGTCGTTGAGGTAGGCGGACGACGGGTCGCCGAATTTCCATGTCACGGTGCCGAGCTGGTTGGCGGGCATCACCTTCGCGCTGATGTTGCTGTTGGGGTGCAGCAGCGAGGTGACGGTGGCGAAATGCGGGGTGACATCGGTGACCACGCCGGCGATGCCGCTGGCGGAGAGTACGGCCATGTCAACGACTACGCCGTCGGCGGAGCCTTTGTCAATCATCATGTAGTTGCTTTTGCGGTGGATGGTGTTATATACCACGTTGGCAGTGGAGTAGTCGTACAGCTTCGTGCGGGTGGTCTTGTGGGTGTTGGTGTCGGTGACCACGCTCTCCGCAGTGGCGATGGAGTCGCTGCTGATGAGGTAATTCGACTCGCGCTCTTGCAAAAGCCGGAGGTTCTGCTCCACAAGTGCGTCGTTCTCAGGCCGCAGGTTGAAGTGGCTGACAATGCTGTAGCTCATCTTGTTGATGGGCGCTGCGATGGTGGATGTGGCATGGGCAATGGCAAAACGCGGGTAGGTGGTGGACTGGTAGATGAAATAGAAGCCCACGATGAGCAGTATCACGAGGATGATGACATGCAGGTATTTCTGTATGAAGGCGATGAGTTTGCCCATGTTGGTGCGCGATTAGCGGCCTGCTGCTGTGAATTGCTGGATGAAGCGTGCGTCGTTTTCGAAGTAAAGGCGGATGTCGTTGGTCTTGTATTTGAGCATGGTCATACGCTCGATGCCGAGACCGAAGGCGAAGCCGGAGTACTTGGTGCTGTCGATGCCGCAGTTTTCCAGCACGTTGGGATCCACCATGCCGCAGCCGAGGATTTCCACCCAGCCGGTATGCTTGCAGAGGGCACAGCCTTCGCCGCCGCAGATGTTGCAGGAGACGTCCATTTCCGCTGAGGGTTCCGTGAAGGGGAAGTAGGAGGGACGCAGACGGATGCGCGTGCTCTCGCCGAACAGCTGTTTGGCAAAGTAAAGAAGGGTCTGCTTCATGTCGGCGAAAGAGACGTTCTGGTCAATGTAAAGGCCTTCCATTTGGTGGAAGATGCAGTGGGCGCGCGAGGTGATGGCCTCGTTGCGGAACACGCGGCCGGGGCAGATGACGCGGATGGGCGGCTTCTGCTGCTCCATGGTGCGCACCTGCAGCGTGGAGGTGTGCGTGCGCAGGGCGATGTCGGGCTTCTGGTCCACGAAGAAGGTGTCCTGCATGTCGCGGGCGGGATGCTCCTCCGGGAAGTTGAGCGCCGTGAAGATGTGCCAGTCGTCCTCGATGTCGGGACCCGACACGGTGGTGAAGCCGATGCGCTCGAAGATGCCGCACACCTCGTCCATCATCAGGGAGATGGGATGGCGGGAACCGAGTTCGGCGGTGGCAGCGGTGCGGGTTACGTCCACCTCGCTCTGCTGGGCGGGTGCGGAGGCCTCCAAACGGGCGCGGTGCTCGTCGAAGATGGCCTGTGCGCGCTGCTTCAGCAGGTTCACCTGCTGGCCGAAGTTCTTGCGTTCCTCCACAGGCACGTTCTTGATTTCGCTGAGCAGGCCCTGCAGCTCGCTCTTCTTGCTGAGGAACTGCATGCGGAAACGCTCTAATGCCTCTGCCGTGTTGACGTTGAAGTTTTCTAATTCAGAACTGATTTTTTCAATGATTGACATGAATGGATGGTTTTGTGAGGTGAGATTTTAGTTTTATTCTACAATAGTAGTGGAGATGATTTTGATGTCGTTGAAGGGACGGTCGAAACGGTCTTTCTTCTGGGCCGCGATCTTATCGACTACGTCCATGCCTTCCACCACTTCGCCGAACACGGTGTACTGCATGTCAAGGAAAGGTGCGCCACCGATGGTGGTGTAAACCTCGGTCTGCTCTTCCGTGAAGGAGGTGCCGTAGGCCATCGTGATCTGGTTCAGCTGGTCCTTGGTGAAGGTTTTGCCATCCACAATGTAAAACTGCGAGCCGGAAGAGGCCTTGGTGGGGTTCACTTGGTCGCCTTGGCGGGCGGCGGCGACAGCACCGCGCTTGTGGTAGTTTTCTTTGCGGAACTCTGCGGGGATGGTGTAGTCGGGACCGCCGTTGCCGAGCATCTTGCCTGTCGGCGCCCCCTTGGAGTCAGGGTCGCCGGTCTGGATCATGAACCCTTGGATGATGCGGTGGAAGAGAATGCCGTCATAATAGTTCTCCTTCACAAGTTTCAGGAAATTCTCCTTGTGGAGCGGGGTGTTGTCGTACAAGGCAATCGTGATGTCGCCCATGCTGGTCTTGAAGACCACTTTCGTTAATTCGTCCATATTGCGTTCTGTTGTGGTTTCCTGTGTGGCTTCGGTCTGCTCGTCAGAGGCCTGATTGTTGGCTCCGTCGGCGGCAGAATTGCTCTTGCTGGCATTGGAAGAACTGCATCCTACACCCAAAATGGCGGCGCAGAGCAGGAGGAAAAATGCTGTTTTTTTCATATTTTATTGTATTTTAATTATTTATCTAAAATAAAAACCTAATTGTTTTAGCTTGCAAATTTACATGAACTTTCTGAAAATTCCCCAGCCTCACCGCTCATTTTTTTCAACTTTTTTCTAACTTCTTTCCCTATATTTACAAACAATCAACAGCTCAAAAAATTACGGAAAAGCATTCCAAAAAGTCTGATTTTTTGCATACCTTTGCGCCCGCAAATTCAAATATCTTCCCTAAAAATGGCAGAGAATTACAACGACTCCAACATCATCACCCTCGAATGGTACGAGCATATCCGCCTCCGTCCCGGCATGTACATCGGCAAAATCGGCGACGGCAGCTCCCACGACGATGGTATTTATGTGCTTCTTAAAGAGGTGATAGACAACTCTATCGACGAGTTTATGCAGGGACATGGCAAGACCATCGAGGTCTCCATCAAGGATAATGTCGTGACCGTGCGCGACTATGGACGCGGCATTCCGCTCAACAAAATGGTGGACTGTGTTTCTAAAATCAATACCGGCGGTAAGTTCAACAGCGAAGCTTTCACCAACTCCATCGGCCAGAACGGTGTGGGTGTCAAGGCAGTGAACGCCCTTTCCACCTTCTTCAAAGTGCAGAGTTTCCGCGACGGGCAGACCAAGTCGGCTGAGTTCTCCTGCGGCCAGCTCACCAGCGAGTCGCCCATCGAGCTTTCCGACCAGAAGTCCGGCACCTTCACCTCTTTCGTCATCGACGACACCATCTTCGTCAACTACCGCTGGTTCACCCAGTACATCGAGAAGATGATGTGGAACTACGCCTACCTCAACCGCGGCCTTTCCATCATTTTCAACGGCCAGCGCATCCTTTCCAAGAACGGTCTCTACGACCTTCTTTGCAATAATGTGAACAAAGACGAGATGCTGTACGACCCCATCCAGCTGCAGGATGAGAAGTTCGAGTTCGTCATCACCCATACCACCCGCCACTACGGTGAGGAGTATTACTCTTTTGTCAACAGCCAGAACACCACGCAGGGCGGCACGCATCAGAACGCCTTCCGCGAGGCCATCGTCAAGACCTTCCGCACCTATTTCGGCAAGGATTACGACCCCAACGACATCCGCAACGCCGTGGTCGCCGCCATCTCCATCAAGGTGCAGGAGCCGGTGTTCGAGTCGCAGACCAAAATCCGCCTCGGCTCCACCCTCATGCAGCCCGACGGACAGACCATCCGCAACTACGTGAACGACGTGGTGGGACGTCTGCTCGACAACTACCTGCACATGCATACCGATGTGGGCGAGATTATCAAAAAGAAAATCCTTGAGTCGGAGGCGGAGAGAAAAGCCATTGCCAACATCAAGAAAGGCAACAAGGAGATTCAGAAAAAGGTGAGCCTCAACAATACCAAGCTGCGCGACTGCAAGTTCCACTACAACACCGACCGCAACGCCGAGGGCCTCAGCTCCACCATCTTCATCACCGAGGGTCTGTCCGCATCAGGTTCCATCACCACCTCGCGCGACAGCAAGACGCAGGCGGTGTTCAGTATGCGTGGTAAAACGTTGAATGTCATGAAGAAAGCAGATGTCTTCAAGAACGAGGAGCTGAATCTGCTCAACGCCGCTCTCAACCTCGACGGCGGCATCGAAGGGCTTCGCTACAACAACATCGTCATCGCCACCGATGCCGATGTCGATGGCATGCACATCCGCCTTCTCCTTATGACCTACTTCCTGAACTATTATCCCGACGTGGTTCGCGCTGGGCATGTCTATATTTTGCAGACCCCGCTGTTCCGCGTGCGCAACAAGCAGAAGACCATCTACTGCTACAGTGAGCAGGAGAAGCAGGATGCCATCAAGAAAATCACCAAGCCGGAGATTACGCGATTCAAAGGTCTGGGAGAGATTTCACCGCCGGAGTTTGTGCACTTTATCGGCAAGTCGATGCGCTTGGAGCCGGTGGTGCTGGAACCCAATACAAGGATTCCTGATCTGCTGGAGTACTATATGGGCAACAACAGCCGTGAACGTCAGGAGTTTATCATCGAAAATCTGCGTGAAGAAATTGACGAGGTGAATCCTGAAGAGTGGAATTAGTATGAAAATTTATAAGATTGTCATTTTCATATTTGTCATCATCGCCTTGTTGGCGTTGGTGTGCATCTTTTTCCCGAAGGATGGGGTGAAGGTGGGACCTTTCACGCTTCGCTTTGCCGGTTTGGAGAATGTGCTCACCAACAAGTCGCAGGAGGTGGTGGAGGCGGAGATCAAGGCGGCGGAGGAGATCCGTCGCGAGAGGCTGCAGCGCGAGGCGGAGCTGGCGGCCGAGCAGGACTCTGCCAAACGTCAGCAGGAGCTGCTGGCCCTCTACGAGCAGGCCATGCAGGAGCATGTCTCCCGCATCTATTATCCCAACGACGATTACAGCTACTTTGACGCCTTCTTCGCATCGGCCGCCGCCGCCCGCAGCGAAGGCCGAACCATACGCGTGCTCCATTACGGCGACTCCCAGATCGAACTCGACCGTTTCAGCAGCACCCTGCGCCGCTACTTCCAAGGACTGTTCGGCGGCGGCGGCCCCGGACTCCTTCCGGCCGTGCAGAGCTGCCCCACCAGCACCGTCAGCCAATGGGCATCCGACAACTTCACCCAGTACGCCACCTACGGTACCGGCAGCCGCGACAAGTCCGGCCAGTACGGCCTCATGTCCAAGTGCTTCCGGGTCAACGGTTCCGCTACCTGCTCCTTCTCGCGCACCCGCACCAGCCGCGTAAGGGTCATCGTGAATGACCTCAACAAGGAGTTTACGGTTACCCTGAAAGGGGACGAGATGGAGGAGGTCAGAACTTGCGACAGCGTTGGAGGCTTCCAGATTCTCGAATGGAAACTCCCCAGCAGTTTGTCCTCTTTCAAACTGACATTTTCCGGCAAGGCCGACATTCACGGCATCCTGTTGGATGCCGGGGGCGGGGTGGCTGTTGACAATATCGCCATGCGTGGCAATTCCGGCACCGATTTCACCAAAATCAACTCCCAGCTCCTGCGCGACACCTACAAACAAATCGGTGTGCGCATGATCATCCTCCAGTATGGTGGAAACGCCATGCCTGCCGTCAGCAGCAAGAAAGCAGTTGAAAATTATGCCGCCAGTATTGGACGGCAGATCAAATACTTGCAGGCAGTTTGTCCCAACACGCCCATCCTGTTTATCGGACCTTCCGACATGTCCACCGTCGTGAACGGCATCCGTCAGAGCTATCCGCTGATGGAGGATATGGTGGAAGAGTTGAAGAAGACTGCTCTGGAAAACGGAGCCGCTTTCTGGAATATGTATGAGGTGATGGGAGGAAAGAACTCCATGCTTTCATGGGTGAACAAAGGACTGGCAGGACAGGACTATGTGCATTTCTCGCCGGCGGGTGCGGAGAAGATTTCCGATTACCTGAAGGAGGCCTTCGAGACGGCCTACAAGCATTACCAGATTGGAAACGGTGTTTCTGTTGAGATGCCAGAATCTCAGGAGTGATAAGATATGGTCGTGAAAATAAATAAGTTGGCTTGTGTTAGAAGGATGGCAGTGCTACTGGCAATCCTGTGTGGTGTTGCCTCGCTGTCGGCGCAGTGGCTGCAGCCTGTGGCTCCCGACACGTTGCCGGTGGTGCGCTACGATGCCGACACGCTGTACATCGCCCAAGACACGACATACTTATATGGATTTTATAACAAACTGGCGGAAGTGGCCCGCACGGGGCAGGGGAGTGTGAGCATTTTGCACATTGGCGGCTCGCACGTGCAGGGCGGCACCATGTCGAACCGCATTCGCAGGAACATTTTGCGCAACTTTCCCGATGCCGTGGGCAGCCGCGGCATGATTTTCCCCTATTCCGCCGCCAACAAGTGCAACAATCCCGCCGACTACCGCGTGAAACGCAGCGTCACCTTCGATTTGGTGCGGAATGTGTACAAGGTACACGAGAAAAGACTCGGCGCTTGCGGCATCGCCGTCTATTCCGCCGACAGCAATGCGTCCATCACCATCCGTTTGAACGATACGCTCTTCCAGTACGGCACCACACGCATCACCCTGCTGGGCTACCCCAGCGACACGGTGGACGTGCTGCCCACCTTGGTGGCGGAAGGCAAGGAGTATTTTTCCGAAGACTACTCCTCGGTAAACCGCCGCTATGTGTTCGAGCTGCCCGCTCCGGTCGATTCTTTCACGCTGAAACTCAACTGCCACGATGGCGGCGACTTCACCGTCACGGGACTGCTGCTGGAGAGTGAAAAGCCCGGCGTTACCTTCCACTCCATCGGGGTGAACGGCGCCGCCACCGACTCCTATCTGCGGTGCGCCGATTTTGTGGAGGACATGGAGTTGGTGCATCCCGACCTGGTCATTTTCGGCATCGGCATCAACGATGCGTCGGGGCCGAATTTCGACAAGGAGGTATTCATCAGGAATTATCTGCGCTTGGTGGCTGAGTTCCGCGAGGTGAACCCCGACTGCGCCTTCATCTTCCTCACCAACAACGACAGTTATAAGGGTTCCGGAAAGCGGGCCCATGCCAATCCCAATGGGAAGGTGGTGCAGGAGGCTTGTTACCGTCTGGCTGACGAGGTGGGCGGTGCGGTATGGGACCAGTTTGCCATAATGGGCGGGCTGGGCTCGATGCAAAAGTGGAAGCTGGCCGGCTATGCGCAGTCCGACCGCGTACATTTCACCGTCAAGGGCTACAACCTTGTGGGTGATCTTTTTTACAATGCTTTTGCGGATGCCATGGAGCGGGTATTGCACCCGTAATGCACTTTCTGTGACTTTTTTTCGTCCGCACTTCTTTCATTTTCAAATTTTTATTATTTTTGCAAATTAAACCTGAAACGAATTTAGGTCGTAATCTGTCATTTAATCTATTCTGATACAATGGATTCACAGTTCAACCATTCGCAATACAAGTACTTTGCTTTTATTAGCTATAACTCCCGCGACATTAACTGGGGCAAGCGATTGCAGAAAAAACTGGAACATTACCGGATGCCTGCCACGCTGTGCAGCGAGCGTGGGTGGCAACGCACCCCTATCAAACCAGTATTTTTCGCTCCCACCGACATACAGCCAGGGGGACTGTCACAAGAACTGCAGGATCGGTTAGCGGCTTCCCGCCACCTCATTGTAATTTGCTCTCCCCATTCGGCCAAATCGGAATGGGTGGGGAAGGAAATTGAGTTCTTCCATCAGTTAGGAAGGACTAAGGATATCCATTTCTTCATAGTAGATGGAGAACCGCATAGCGGAAATCCCGAAACGGAGTGTTTCAACCCTGTGGTGGATAAGCTGGGGCTGCCCGAGATTTTGGGGGCGAATATCCATGAGAAAATCCACCGCTTGCCGTGGCTGAACCGCGAGCGGGCCTACGTGCAACTCATCTCCAAACTGCTAAACGTCGAATTTGACACGATATGGAAACGCCACCGCCGACAGCGCAGGATGAAAGCCATCGCTTGGGCAGTGGGCGCGTTGGTGTTGCTGGCCGTATTGCTGGGCGTGTGGCGCAACAGCCAGCCCGTGGATGTGACCTTGCAGGTGAAAGAGACCTCCGTACACAACGACAACCTGCCTCCGATGAAGGACGCGGTGGTGACCCTCGCCCTTGACAACAAGACCGAGACCGACACGCTCCGCACCATCGATGGGAAGCTGGTTTTCCGCAACATCCCGCACAAGTACCTCAACAAACCTGTGCATGTGACCTTCTCTTGTAAACACTTCCTGACCACAGATACCGTTGTCACCCTTACAAAAGAGCTGACGTTGAATATTGCTCGCAATCCGGCTGACTTTGGAGACATCCATTTCCTGCTTTACGACCCGATGACGGAACAGTATCTGTCGGGGGTAGAAGTGAACATAGATGGCCGAAGCGTGCAGTCTGACAATAACGGAACTGTTTCATTGACAATTCCATTGTCGGAGCAACGGGCTAGGTATCCCATTTCAGCTTCCATACCATTATGCGACGATACCATCTGTCCGCCATTTTCGGATAAGGATATGATTTTCAAGAAATAATCAATGATATTATAATGAAAAAGGTTTTCACCCTCGTTTTCCTGCTCCTCGCCGCCACCGTTGCGTTCGCACAGACCACCCAAGCCGGCTACGCGAAGACCAAGGGCCGTATGGACAGCAAAGGCAACCTGATTCCGGGCATCCGCATTGGCAGTGTTTCCATCCAACTCACAGGAGGGCACTCCACCGTGGCCGATGCCAACGGCAATATGAGGTCCGTAATGAGATGAAAGGGAAGCCTACAACCGTCCTGCTGATGAAAGACAATGTCACCTCGCAACATACTTTTGAGAAAGGTATGGATGTGACCATCGATTTGAAGAAGGTTGGGAAGAAAGAGAAGACACGTGTTGTAGAGTTGTATCACCAATGGGAAAAGAATAACAACAATTAATTTACATAAATATAGTCCGATGAAACATTTTTTAACGATCGTAATTCTGCTGCTGACCGCCACCCTCTCGCTTCACGCCCAGACCACCCAGACCGGTTACGTGAAGACCAAAGGGCGTATGGACAGCAAGGGGAACCTGATTCCGGGCACCCGTTTGAGTGGCGCTGCTATCACTCTTACTGGAGGTCATTCCACGGTAAGCGGAAACAACGGCGACTTCTCTCTTACCCTTCCAGAAAGCAAATACTATCTGAAGAATGTGATGAAACAGGGGTATTCCCTTACCGACCCGGAGGTGCTCTCAAAACAGTATGCCTATTCTGCTAATCCTTTGGTGATCACAATGGAAACACCTGAAAAACAACTGGAAGACCAGCTGAAGTCAGAACGGAAGTTGCGCCGCACATTACAGCAACAGTTATTACTTCGTGAAAAGGAAATAGATTCTCTAAAAGAAATCAACAGATTGTCGGAAGATGAATACAACCAAGCTCTGCAAAAACTCTACGCTGACCAAGAAAGTAATGAAAGACTGATTTCCTCGATGGCTAAACAGTATGCGGACATAGACTATGACTTATTGGATGAATTCTACCGACAAGTGACCTTTTGTATTGAGAATGGAGATCTCGTGCGAGCTGATTCCCTGCTTCGTTCCCGTGGGGATATTCGAGCACAGGTGGAAGAACAGTTGCGAAAAGGACAAGAATTACAAGGCTGGGGAGAACGGCTCCAACAGGCTGAAGATGTGTTGGAGTCCGATATTGAGGAACTGGCTCGCCGTTGCTATAGCTATTATGAGGCGTTTTTGTCTGATTTTCAATATGATTCTGCTGCTTACTATTTGGAACTGCGGGCGAGTCTGGATACCAATAATGTGGATTGGCAGCTAAAAGCGGGAGGATTCTTAGGTGGATATATGGATCAATATGAAAAAGGTTTGTCCTACTATCGGCGTGGCTTGCTCTATAGCGAAAAGCAAAACGGTGAATATGATCGATTTGTTGCTGTTTGTTACGATGATATGGGTATTCTGTATTTTCAGTATGGAGACATGTCCACAGCAAAGGAATACAGTCTAAAAGCTTTGGACATGTGCGAAAAGTTATATGGGGAATCCCACCAAAGAACTTCTAATTGTTATAATGCGGTCGGACGCCTTTTTGCCTATAATAGTGAGCTCGATAAAGCGATGGACTATTTTACCAAGGCACTTGCTATAGATCAAAGTCGTGATGGTGATACTTGCGAGGATGTTGCTGTTGATTATAATAATATCAGTTTTGTCTATTCTTTGCAGGGTGATTACGAGCACACATTGGAGTATGAATTCAAGTCGCTTGAGATTGCCCAAAAAGTATATGACGATTTCTCCCCGGAGATTGCAAGCAGATACAATAGTATTGGCTCCTCTTATTTAAGTCTGGGGAAGTACAGTTTGGCACTGGAATATTATTCAAAAGCAGCAGAGATTTACGCAAAAGTGTATGGAGACATGGTTAAGCGTGATGTCTTGATCCTAAATTGTAATATGGGGAATTTATATACCAATTTAGGACAATATGATTCTGCCCACGAATATCTCCAGAAAGCTTTGTCAATGGCTAATGACATTTTAGGATCGAAAAGTCCATTGGTTGCTACCATATACACTAATTTGGGAATAGTATATGGCAACATGTTTGATTATTCTAAAGCAATGGAATATCAGCTTAAGGCACTTGAAATTGATAAAAGCGTTTATGGTGAGATGCACCCCAGTGTAGCTACGGCTTATCATAATTTGGCTTATCTTAATACGACTATCGGTGATAATTCTAAGGCACTGGAATTGTATAGGAAGTCTTTAGATATTCGAAAGTCTTTGTATGGAGAGAGTCATCCCGAAATCGCATTGAGCCTGGTTATGATTGGACAGCTTTATGTTTCAATGGGTGATAATATTCAGGCATTGGATTATTCCTCCAGAGCATTAAAAATGGCGATAGAACTGCTTGGGGAAAATCACCGCATTGTAGCTGCCGCATATTCTAATATTGCGAATGTCTATAACAGTATGGGCAATAATTTGTTAGCCTTAGATTATCTTCAAAAGGAAATCAAGGTTCGTGTGAATATGTATGGCGAGAATCATCCGGAAGTCGCAAGATGTTACGATAATTGTGGCGTGTTATATATTGGTATGGACGATTACGATAAGGCATGGGAGTATTATCAGAAGTCATTTGAAATCAAAAGGAATCTGTATGGTGATAATAGTCCATTAATTGCTGATAGCTATACGTATTTTGGGGATACTTACAATTTTAAGCATGAATATGACTCGGCTTTGTTCTATCATCAGAAGGCGCTTGACATTAGGTTAAGTGCTTTCGGAGATGATAATCCGAAAACAGCTATCTCATATTCTAAATTCGCCCAAGTGTATAAAAACTTGTATGAATATGACACAGCTATGAGTTATTACCAGAAAGCATGGGCAATTTATGCTGAAGCGTATGGTGAGAATCATGACAAAACGCAAAAGGTATCGACGAATATGGCAAAGCTGCAAAAGCGAATTGACGCAAAAGATGCCCGTGCGATGAGCGAGCGAGTGTTTGTTATTGACATGGGTGTTCCTGATCCGCTTTCAGATACCGCATCCCTTTCCGGCGAGTATTTCGTTCTGGAGTTGTCGGGCTGGACCATTGACGACGAAGCCTCATTATACGAAAAGATGGATGGATTGAAAGGTCAGCCCAAAACGGCTCTGATGATGAAGGATGGTGTGATAGTCAACCACAATTTTGATGCTTCTGCCAAAATAGAGTTGGATCTGAAAAGGGTAGAGGAGCAGGAGAGAATTCATATCAAGGAACTATATCGCCATTGGAAAATTGAACAAAACAAATAATCCAAAACAATTAGCAATAATGAAAAAGAGTTGCTTTCTCCTTTTAATCCTAATTGGCTGTGCACTTTGTGCCACCGCACAAACTACTCAGGCCGGCTATGTGAAAACGAAGGGTCGCATGGATAGCAATGGCAACCTGATTCCTGGAACACGATTGAGTGGCGCGGCCATTACCCTTACTGGGGGGCATTCCACGGTGAGCGGAACCAACGGGAATTTTACTCTTACCATTCCCGACAAGAAGTACTATTTGAAAAATGTACAAAAGCAAGGTTATGAACTTACAGACCATGATATGCTGTCGAAACAGTATGTATATTCCTCCAACCCGTTGGTGATTACGATGGAGACACAGGCGAAACAACTGGAGGACCAGCTGAAGTCGGAACGCAATTTGCGTCGCACACTTCAGCAGCATCTACAGCAGAGAGAGCAGGAGATAGACTCCCTCAAGGAGGCCAATAAACTGACGGAAGAGGAGTATAACAAAGCCCTGCAGAAACTCTATGCAGACCAGGAGAACAACGAGAGGCTGATCTCCGAAATGGCGAAACGGTATGCGGAAATCGATTACGATCTGCTGGATGAGTTCTACCGACAGGTGACCTTCTGTATTGAGAAAGGCGACTTGGTCAAGGCCGACTCGCTTCTCCGCTCTCGCGGAAACGTACGCGCTCAGGTGGAGGAACAGCTGCAAAAAAAGCAGATATTACAGGACGAAAAGAATCAAATGCAAACTGCGGTGGCGGTGCATACTGCGAATATTGAAGAGCTGGCCCGCCGCTGCTATAGCTTTTATGAGAAGTTTTTGGCTGACTATCAGAACGATTCTGCCCTCTACTATCTTCAATTGCGAGCAAGTCTGGATACTACCAATGCAGAGTGGCAGAGTAACGTGGGGGCGTTCCTCTTTGATTTTATGTCCGACTACGAACAGTCTTTTGATTATTATCAACTCGCCCTGAGACAATCCCTAAAGAAAGAGAGATGGTATGATGTCGCAGATGGTTATATGGCTGTTGGTCTTATATACCACACATTGAGTGATTTTGATATCGCACTGGATTATTATCAAAAAGCTCTGCGAATCTATGACAGTCTCGGTAAAGATGATTTGCATCCGAATATCGCTTCAGTTTATGCTTGTTTGGGATACTTATACGATTCCAAGGCTGACTATGTTCAATCGTTAGAATATTATAATAAGGTATTGGATGTGCTGAAGGCCATTTATGGCGAAGTGAAATCTGATAATGCGAGGATTTTTAATAGTATTGGTAGCGTTTATGTGAATATGCATGAGTATGCCACGGCGATGGGATATTACCAAAAGCAATTGGATATATTATTGCAAGAGTATAATGAATTTCATCCTCAAGTGGCCGATGCGTATAATATGATGGGATTGGTATATTTTGATATGGCCAAATACGACACAGCATTAATTCTGTATAATAAAGCCCTGAATATATTTTTGAAAGTATATGGTGAAAAGCATCCGAATGTGGCTCTTGTATATAATAATATTGCGGGTGTGTTTATTGAAAGAAGTCAATATGATCAGGCATTAGATTATACCCAAAAGTCAATGGAAATTTGTAAGGAGATTTATGGTGAAAGAAATGTCGAAGTTTCAAGAGCGTATGTCAATATGGGTGGGATTTATCATGAAATGAAGGATTATGACCGTGCCCTCGAATTATTCTATCAAGCACTTGATATTGAGTTGGGATTGAGGGGAGAAATGCATCCGCAGACGGCCTCGGTTTATTCCCTAATTGGTCGGACCTATGATCGTTTGAGGAAGTTGGAGCAGGCACTGGAGAGTTATGAGAAAGCTTTGAGTATTTATGTGGCTTTGTTCGGGCCAGAAGATTTCTCCATCGCACAAGTATACAACAATATGGCTTCGTTATATGCTGATTTTGGTGACCCTCTTCGAGCATTAGAATATTATCAGAAATCTCTTGATATTTTGAAATTATATTTGGAAGAGAACCATCCGTATTTCGCAATCTGTTATTACAATATGGGAGGCATTCAGAGGGATCAGGGAGATTGCGAACATGCGATAGGGCTTTTTTTGAAAGCATTCCAGATTTGGTCGGCGGTTTATGGTGAAGTACATCCTTACGTGGCTTTTGTGTGTAATGGTATAGGCGCTTGCTATAGCAATATGGGGGAATACAATAAAGCGTTGGTGTATTATCAGAAGGCACTCACAGCCTATCAAGGGCTGCAAGGTGATTATACAAATGATATTAATCTTCTGAATGAGGCCATTTCAGGAGTTCAAAAAAAACTTAAAGCTGAGGATGGAGAAGAGGATGAATAATCACCTCCTGTCCTCAGTAACCTTTTTCAAAAATTTTTTTAACAATATAAATCCTATTATATGAGATTTCAAATATGGCTTTCAAAACAAGTATCCAAAATTTCGCCAACTTTCATTTGGATTCTGCTATTGGTGATATTCATTGTCATCATCATCACCCCATTGATTGGAATGCTCAGTCCCAATATCAGCAAGTTTGGGGTGGATATGTTCAGCCCAGTAAGTTTCCGGAATTTGGCGTATTCCTCTGATGTCAATGGCGCTGATGATCAACAATCTATCCGTCTGGCCCCGGCTGTCGCCTACGCAATAGGATTTGTGCTACTTACCATTATCCTGATTCCTCTTATTACGAACTATTTGCGTAGCATGGGCGAAAGGTATTTGGATGGTACCCTGGATAAATACTCATGGAAAAACCATGTCTTGTTCCTGGGCTTCGATAATATGATGTTGTGCACTCTGAGAGAAGAATGCAAGGAGGCAGTTCGTTATAAAAGAAAGGTAGTTGTTGCAGTTCCCAAAGACGTGAGTCAAGTAAGGGAAGGACTGAAGGAGACACTTATGAAAGAGAAATTTAGCGAATCGCAATCGAAAGATAAACTTCAGTGGGATGAGTTTGTTGAAAAGTGTATTGAAGTTGTACAATGCAACAAATGTGATAAGCAGAATCTAGAAGTTAAGGCGTGCGTCAAACAAGCTTACAAAATTTTCATAATTGGACAACCGGATGACCCCATGCATGATGCTAATAACCTCAGGTCATTAGACATTATTATGGACGAAATATGTGGTGGTGAAGTGTTTTCAGATGATTTTCATTGTTATATCCATATTCGTAATATTGTTACTTTTGCGCTGATGCAACGGCAAGGTTTTTATGAGAAGGCCAGCAGAAACAGAGTGATGGCATTTAACTTTTATGAGAATATTGCTGGAAATGTGCTGTCGGATTTTGAACACGATAACTTACTGATGCTACTTGATGAACAAAATGAACATAAAATTTTAGCCAATTGCCCAGGGACAACCGCCCATCTGCTTATCCTCGGGATGACCCAAATGGGATTGGCTCTCGCCAGGGAGGCACTCATGGTGGCACATTACCCCAAC
Source organism: Bacteroidales bacterium (assembly GCA_045132235.1). GTDB lineage: Bacteria > Bacteroidota > Bacteroidia > Bacteroidales > WCHB1-69 > UBA1756. Next base: position 60,338 of record JBGURX010000005.1, on the reverse strand, counting down.
CATCGCTTGAAAATCACTCTGGTTGACGACAATGCTCATGAGGAAATGTATTATTTTTTGGGACGGTATAAGGAGTTGTTCAAGTGGTGCAAGTATTCGTATGAGGAGATCGATAGTATGAATTTGGAGGATAACATCCCAATTAAAGTTTCGGATGATCCTCTTTTGGATGTTGAATTTGAATTTTTACGTGGAAGTATAGCACACCCTAAATTAATGGATTTAATTGAAGGGTGGGCAAAGGATAGTAGTCAGATTTTAACATTGGCGATTTGTACTAACGATTCTGCCAAAAATATGGCTACAGCATTGTATCTCCCACGTCCATTGCTGGAGGGCGTTGACATGATAAATGTGTGGGTTTATCAGCAAGATGATGATAGTATGCAGGATTTTAGTAAACATCCGATATATAATCGTTTGCATGCCTTCTCATCAGGTGAATATGGCAGTTTGAATACACCTGGGTATCTGATGAAAGAATTAGTGAAATCTGTGGACTTCGCATACCGTAAATCCAATAATCCAAATGCACAAAAAGTCGAATGGGAGCAGATGTCGCAATATGATCGCTGGTCCACTATTCATAATGTACGTTCTATTATTGCTAAACTACGCGGATTGGGGTATGAAATGAATATGAAACAAAGTGGTGGTGGATTCGTTAGCTGCTTTGTTGTGGATTCAGCCGATAATTGCGATAGATTTCCAACAGAAGAAGAGATAAAACAGTTGAGCGTCGCGGAACAATTTAGGTGGATAACTGATAAATTGACCACAGGCATCCGCCCCACAACAGAAGAAGAACATTTGAGCATCATATCTGGAGAGAGAGACAAAGAAGAATTAAAGAATAGTCATTTCGCTAATGATAATATTCGCTCATTTTATGACTTGGATGCGACGACGGCAAGAATTAATATTGATATGACGAAAGCTATCATAGATGTAATTAAGGAAAAATTCTCCCATCAATCATGAAAACTAATAATTATACCCCCAACCCCGTTGATACCTCCAGCATCGAGTTGCCTTCTGAACTGCTGGAACTGGCAGAGGCGATGGCTCGGAACGTGCATGAAGTGTGGGCCCGCACCCGCATTGAGCAGGGCTGGACTTACGGCTCCACCCGTAACGACCAGCTTAAGCAACACCCCTGCCTCGTGCCCTACGATGAACTTCCAGAATGCGAAAAGGAATACGATCGCCGTACCGCCCTTGAGACTCTTAAAACATTGTCGGCCTTCGGCTGGAATTTGGTGAAAACTGAAAAATAGGGGAGTGGCTACTCGTCGCGCAGCAGCACCGTGCCCATCTCACCCGACCACTTGTATTGGTTGAACTCACTTGACCGGAACTGTAGCACCGGCACGATGGTGGTGTCGCTGCAGTCAAGGAAAGGGTAGTGCGAAATCTGATGATACTCCAACATCCTGTCAGGTAAGTTATTGGCATCGAATTTTTCACCAGTAGCACAGCTATAAGTGAGTTGCTTGTTGAACTTCACTTTGCTCTTGCCGGGAGCGGAAATCTCAAAATGCACGCACTCGTCGTTGCTGTACAGCGTGAACCGTCCATTCTCGTCGCTGTAGGTGTTCATCCCTACACTCCACCATTCGTTCCACCCGCGGATTACCGCCCCCTCAATGGGCTGCTTCGTGCGCTGGTCGATGATGGTGCCGGTAATGCGTATGTTTTTATACCCCAGCATGTTGTAGTAGTTGATAGGTCGTTTCATAGGCTTGGGCTCGTAGTCGGCAAGCTGCGGCAGGCATCGTCCCGCTGGCTTTACCGTCCCATAAAGGGTGTGCTTCCCGTCGGTGGTCACAGTCCTTCCCGTGTGGTTGAGAAGTCCCGTGTATTGCGCCTCGAAATGCGCTCCGGGAAACTCCTGATACTCCCACCAGCCGTAGCCGCAGCCGCCCGCGTCCCGCACCAACCGGTAGGTTTCACGCAGAAACTCTGCTTGTTCTTCGTAGCTGATGCTGTCGCCATCGGCCGGCAGCCCCGTCTCGCCCACCATCCACGGCTTGCCTACATACTTTGAGTACCAGTAGATCTCGCTCGCCACGCGCAACGGATGGTAGGTGTGTATCTCCACAAAATCCACCGGCAGCATCGACGGGTCCCACTCAAACACCTCTATCGGCTCCGAAAAACCTATTGTAAGCAGCTGGCAGGGAGCATACTTTATCATCATCTCCTTCCAATGTGTCACCAGCTTCCTCGCCTCATTCTTCTTTCGTTTCTCTACAGGGTCAAAGTAAAGCGGCTCGTTCATGAAATCGTAGGCAAACAGCGTCGGACAATCCTGAAAGGTGTTCAGCATCCGGATGGTAAACTGTTCAATGTCGTGCGAATGCATCGGACATTTGATGAGCAGCATGACATGCAGATCGTGCGCGGCGGCATTGTCCAGAAATTCTTGCATCCCGTGTAAGACAGCACGCTCGTCGCGACTGTTGCCGATGCGGAATTTCTTTCCCCCTGCGAGGTAATAATAGCCTTTTTCATCCTGCCCCGTGCGGTCGAAACAGATACGCAACGTGTTGAACCCCATCTCTTTGATAAGCTGGAAATGTCCGTCTAACTGCTGCCGGACTGCCTCTCTGCCGCGTGCCTCCACGTAGCCGATGGAGTCGTAGTCAACACTCGGCGAAACAAGAAAACCTCCCTCCGGCGTCTCTTGGAAGGAGACGATGTAGTTGAGCATGACCGGGAAAAAGGTCTCCCCATGCAGCTTGAAGCCGTTGCCTTCCACATAAACAAAATCAGTTTGGGTAATGTCAATGGGCTCCTTCTTCTGGCAGGAGGCCGCCAGCAGTGCGGTAAAAACGAGAGTGATAAGAAAGGGAAGACTTTTGTGCCGCATCATTGGGGTTTGGAAGAGGAGACTTCAGTGGATGTGGTGCGCAACGCGCTGCGCTTGGCGGTGGCGATGCTCACGTTCAGATCATAGCCAATCAAAAGGAACATGTGATTCCAATAGAGCCACAACAGAATGGCGAAGATAGCCCCCAAAGATCCATAGAGGGCGTTGTAGTTGCTGAAATTGGAAAAGAAGATGTTCATCGCGGCCAGCACCAACACCATGGCAATGGTGGCTAAGGTGGAACCGACAGAGAAGAACTTGAAATGCTTGTGTTTGGCGGGGGCGAAATAGTAGAAAGTGGAGATGAAAAGATAGACAAGGAAGAACAGCAGCAGCCACTTTATCACATGGATGCCGGTGGCCAATAATTTCGGCGACTGGATGACGTAGTGGTGAACCCGATATACGTATGCCTCCGCCGCGATGAACACACCGACGGACAGCAGAATGATGCCGCCCCATATCAACAGAATCATCCCGATGACGCGCAGCTGCTTCAGCAATGTTCGTTTGCCGGTGTTGAAGAAGGTGGTATTGAGAATGTTGATGCTGACATTCATGGAGTTGAAAACCGTAAAAACGCTGAACAGCAGCGAGAAGGAGAGCAGGGTTCCGTTGTGCTTGTTCACAATGCCGGTGATCATGTTCTCGATGGCCGGCCACACGTAGGTCGGCACCATCGACTGGATGAAGTCGAGCAGGGTGGTTTTGACGTTGGGACCGAGGAAGGAGATGCCGGCGAAAACCGTCATCAGCAGGGGGATGAGGGAGATGAAGACACGGTAGGTCATGGCCGCCGCTCGGTGCGGGATGATGCCTTTGGTGATGGCCCTGCGGAAAAAAGCCATCACATAGCCGACGGAAAGCCCCTGAAAGCCCGGCAGGCTGATGCGGTTGAAGAACGCTTCAGTGGCTTTTATGATTCGAAGGTCGGCAATCCGTTTCTTCTTCTTCATGGGTTGAATTTAGAATTTCGCCTGCTCCACCTGCAGCACCTCGTGTGTTTCTGCATCCATCAGGATTGCCACCACACTGCAGTTGCTGAGGTCCCAGCTCTTCTGGCTGCAATCCAGCTGGTAGGATTTCAGATACGTGCCGTCCTCTTCGGCGCTGGTGAGCAGCGAGCCGTAGGTGCCGTTGATGGCACCGCGCAGCACGTGGTTGTGTACATAGTCGGTGATGACCTCCTCGCCGTCTTTCTGCGGGGCCACGATGCCGTCCTCAATCACGTAGAGCGCAAGCTGCAAGTCGCCGGTGTAGCCGTTGAGCGGCGTGGTTTTGGTATGCGCGGTGAGCGTCTGTGTGGCGGCATCATACACGTTGATGATCTGCACAGCTGCAACGCACTCTTTCGCTTTCTCCTGCTCTATAGCGGGTTGCCACGAGGAGATGTTCAGCGCAAAGGCGTTGTTGTGCTGTGTGCGGCTGACCACTGCCGACGGGGTGCCGACTTGGGCGACGTTGAAGTCTTGATAAAGGGTGGTGCCCTCTTCGGTGCGGAAATCGGTGCTGAAATCGCCCATCGGGATGGCGAAGGTGCCGGCATGGATACCGATGGGCACCAAGGTGTCGCCGTACCGCTCGTGAAGCGCCGTCAGGGCACGGTGCCCGTCGGGACAGTTGGTGCAGCGGGCGCCGGTGTATTCTTCCACGAGCACTTTGCGGCAAACAGTGTTCAGATCCAGTGCGGGAAACTCCACGTCGGTGGTCACACTGTCGTCAGGGGTGATGTACGGTCCCTCAATCTTGTCGCACGCCGCGAAAGCAGCGATGGCAAAGAGGGTGGTTATGAATAGTTTTGCTGTTTTCATGATGTTGGAGGTTTAGAAGGATGTGGTGACATTGAGTCCCAGCCCGTAAGAGGCGGGCACGCTGCGGCAAACACCGCCGATGCAGAGGATGCCCTCCTTGGTCTTGCCGAAGTTCAGAGCAATGCGGGTGGTCTTGATGACGAAGGCTGCCGCGATGTTGTAGTAATGGGTGCGGTGCAGCTTGTCGGCATTGCCGTAGTTCCACTGGTCGGAAACCGAGATGAACCAGTGCGGTGCGATGGAGTATTCTAACAGTCCATATAGCCAGCTGCCGTCGTCCTCCTTGGCATACAGGTGGTTGACCTCGAATTTCAGGGCGTGCTTGGTGTTGATTTTGTAAGTCACCTTGCCCATCACGTTATGTCCCTTGAACAGCGGACTCGGGTGGCCTTGCAGGATGGTGAGGTTGTAGGTGATGAAGTTGTAGGCAAGGTCAAGTTTCCAGTTTTTGTTGTTAAAACGATGGCTGAACTCGATGCCGATGTCTTGGTAAAGCAAATCATCGCCGAAGGCGAAGAAACGGGAGGTGTAGCCGTCGGTGCCGGCCATGTTGCCCACCTCTTCAGCGTAGGGCACGAGTTTCTGCTCCACATTGTGGAAACGGGCGTAGTTGGCCGTGATGTCGATGCCGTACTTGCCGCCGATTTTAGAGCCTTTCGGAATCTTGTAGTTCACCTGCGCCTGCACGCCGATCTGGCCGTTGGGCTGGCTGGCATACGTGTAGTTGCCGAGCAGCGCGTAGGTGTACTGCCGGTTGACAGCGGGTATGTAGTTGATGCTGAGCAGACTGGTGGATGCGGAGATGTCGCGCTGCGAGCGGAAGTCCATGTTGTCGGAACGGATGAACGAAGCCTCCACGCCGAAGCCTTTCATCGAGTAGGAGGCGGTGAGCAGGAAGGCGTTGCCGTTCTTATAAATATAGTTGTTGGTGTTGTTGGGATCGTTGATTTTGTGGGCGAACTCGCTTTCCAAACGGAAACCCTTGTAGCCGAAGTTGAGCCGTGCCGCCCATGTGGCGATGTTCTGCGGAATCTTGTCGGCATAGATGATGCCGTCGGGCTGGTCGGGGTAGGAGATGTACATGTCGCGCTCGCTCTTTTCATACTTGCTCACGAAACTTCCACCGATGGAGAGCACCACACCGTTTTCCGACAGCTTGCCGATCATGTCGCTGAACGACAGCTCGCCGTCCAGTCCGCGCACGTAGTCGTGGCGGTCGGTGTATTTGAAGTCGAAGTTCTTGCGCTCGATGCCCCATACGCCTTTGAGGATGATGCCCTTGTACGGCGTCACCTTGATACGCGCACCGAGCAGACTGTTGTCGATGCCGAGCTGGCGGTCTTCGTAGGCACGCAGCGTGAAGCCGCTGCCGAACTGCTCGTAGAACGTGCCGGCGGTCACTTGGATGAAATCATTCTTATAATCAAGAAAATAATTCGTAAGTCCCTGACCTTTATAGCCGATGTCCTCGAAGTCGATGAGCGGATAGAGGTAGAACTCGTACCGCAGTCCCGCCGTGAAGCCGCTGTTGGTGTAGTTGAGGTTGAGCCAGGTGTTGGCGCGCACCTTCTCCTTCACCTCCTTGGCTCCGATAATGGAGTCGGGGATGTAGTACATTCCGTTGAAACCGAAATCGCCGCTGATGTGCCCCCATTTCGACTGTCCCCATGCGGCATTGCCCGCACAAAGCAGTACGATGAGCAGCACAGCGATGTGTCTGAATACTTTCTTCATAATGATGGCTTACTCTTTCTCCTTCAATTGTTTCAGCACTTCGTAAACCTCGTTTTCGCCGCCCTGTGCGTATGAGGTGTGCGACCATACGAGGTTGCCGTATTTGTCGAACACGCAGAGGAACGGCACATCCACCACATTCATGGCACGCTTGAAGTCGGAGTTGACATCCTGCAGCACCACGTAGTCCCAGCCTTTGGCACGCACGAAGGGAGCCACCTTGGAGGCCGAGCGGCTGTCGTCGATGGAGACGGCGAACAGCGTCACACCGAATTCTTCCACCCAGTCTTCATAGACCAGCGAGATGGCGTCCAGCTCTTCGCGGCACGGCATGCACCATGTGGCCCACAGGCTGACGATGAAGGGATGCTCGCCGGTGGTCATCTGCTTGGTGCTGAAGGTCTCACCGTCAAGGGTTTTCAAATCTACAGAAGGAAGTCTTGCCCCGTTGTCAAGCTGGGCGAACATGCTGCCGCACGTAAGGACGAACGCGGCAAAGATGATGATTCGTTTCATTTTTTAATATGATTTGATATAAAAATTCTAACTTGCAAAAATACATAAAATTTGCGAAGTGTAAGAGGGGAGCGGCAAAAAAAAGTTTAAATGGTGGCCAATGTACAAGTTTCCAATTGAAGTGTTTATAGGGGAACAGGCACCTTGCAGCCATGAACAACCCGAAAGAAAAAAAACAGCGGCAATTTCTTGTCGCTGCTTTGCTTTTGGGCGGCAGGTCGGATTCGAACCGACGACCCACGGAACCACAATCCGGTACTCTAACCAACTGAGCTACAACCGCCATGTTTGAGGGTGCAAAAGTACAACTTTTTTCTTCACTTTTTACAAAAACTTGAAAAAAATTTTTAATTGTCATTTTATTGATAGACAAATTGTTGTAATTTCTGAAAAATTTCCCTTCGGATGCTTCGCCCCATATTTTGGCAAACTATTGACAATCTTTTCGCATTGCGTCTTTTTTTCGTTTTCCCGTTGCTTCTTATTGTTTTTTCTCGTAATTTTGCAGCCGTAATTTTCGACAACAATTAAAAATCTATAGTTATGAAGAAATTTTTTGCACTTTTCATCGCGCTCTGCAGCTTCGCAGCTGTCAGCGCCGCCGACATCCCCGGCAATCAGGACCTGAAACAGGATTCCCGCCTCGTGACCGAGTTCCAGCAGGTGGTCGTCACCGCTGATTTCAACATCAAGCTCGACTACGCCATCACTCCCAAAGTCACCGTGGAGGCCGAGTCGAACCTTCTTCCTTACATTATTACAGAGGTAAAAGGCAAAACTCTCAACATCTATGTGGAGAAAAAGACACGCCTCGCACCCAACTACCCCATCACCATCACCCTTTCCACCTCCATGCTCAATAAGCTGCAGTTCAAGGGTGAAGGCAACATCACTGCTGATGGCATTCCGTCCGACAAGATGGACCTCTCACTGGCTGGCAAAGGTCAGTGCAACATCACCAATCTTAAGACCGGCAGCTTGAAAATCGCTGCCACCGGCGATTTCGACCTCAGCATGAAGGACGTCATCAGCAATAGCGGTGTCAAGATTTCCATGGCCGACAATGTGACCGCCAACATCAACAACTTCACCGCCCCGAAGATTGAGGTGGAAGCCAACTCGCTCGAAGGCTCCCGCTGGGGCAGCGTGCAGACCGACGCCCTCACCCTCAAGGTGACCAATGCCGGTAATATGGACTTCACCGGTTTCGCCGGAAAGGATGTCAACGTCACGATGACCAGCACCGGCACGGTCTCCATGTCGGGTACCGCCCGCAATATCAACCTCACCGCCTCCAACGCCTCCAACTTCGACGCCCTCAACCTCGCCGCTGAAAAGGCTAAGGTGGTCAACAACGGTACCGGCGACCTCGGCGTGTCTCCTTCCGCCAGCCTCGACGTCACCATCACCTCCTCCGGCAGCGTGATGTTCAAGGGCGACCTCAAAATCAGCTACACCAGCAACGGCTCCGGCCAGTTGATCAAGAAGAAATAAGCATTTTCGCTTTTCTGATACAGCACGGTTTCGGCCGTGCTTTTTTTATTTAGTGTTCATTGTAAAATATTGATGTTTAAAATGATGAGTGGTAGAAAAATTCTGTTGTCAATAGGCCTTCTCTTCGTCTCGTTCTTGGCCTTCGCGCAGCATCCTGCGGTGCAGACCGGAGACCTGCTTTTTGTGGGCATCCCGTCCGACTATACCATCCGCGACGACACCACCATGGCCGGTGCCATCGCCGCCGCCACGGGCTCCGACGACATCGAGTATATCCATGTCGCTATCCTTGAGGTGGATGTGGCGGGTGGCCTGTGGATTATCGATGCCACCCTCAAGCACGGCGTGGCCCGCTATCCCATCGACACTTTTCTCACTGATTTCACCCTCAAAGACGGCTCTCAGCCGCTGTTGCGCATTATGCGCCTCAACGACAATCGGAATGCCGCTGTGTATGTGGAAAATGCCAAGCATTTCTGCGGACTCGTCTATAACATGGCCTTCGTTCCCGACCCTAAAGCCAAGTATTGCAGCGAGTTGGTGCGCGACTCCTACATCGAGAACGGTCAGTATCTCTTCACGGCTTCCCCCATGAATTTCAAGGGACCTGACGGCACTTTCCCGCCTTATTGGGTGCAGCTGTTCGAACTGATTGGACAGCCCATTCCGCAAGGGGTGTTAGGCACCAATCCCAACGACATGATCAAGGAGAAGTGCATCCACTTTGTGGGTGACTGGTAGCCCCATTATTGCGCGTGCTTCCGGGTGAAGGCCGGCGAATCGCCCCACGCATTGTACTGAATTTCATGCCCGATGGATTCCATCCGCTTGTCCAAGCAGAAGCGGCACTGTTCGGGCTTGTCGCCCACGCACGCCTTGTCGGGATAGATCAGGTACTCTTCGCGATACTCGTTGGGGGTGAGGTTGGGCATGATGACGTTGGCGCCGGCGAGGATGGCCTTTTCGCGCCCCATCAGGTCAACGGTCTGGTTGGCGGTGGCCGCCACCATGTTGATGTCGGGCATCATCAGCCGCAGGATGGCAATCATCTTGAGGGTGAGGTTCATGCGCTCTTCGGCAGACGGAATCTGGTCGGCGTACTGGAACAGCGGCGTGTCGGGGTGGGGGATGAAGGGTCCCATGCCGACCATGGCCACATCCTTGCTGCGGAAGAAGAGCAGGTCGTCGGCGAGGTCGCCGAGGGTCTGGAAGGGGAGTCCCACCATCACGCCAGTACCGGTCTGGTAGCCGATTTCCATCAGCGAGTCGATGCAGCGCAGCCGCTGCCGGAAGTCGTGCCGCTCGTCGCGCGGGTGGATGCGGTAGTAAAGCTCCTCGTTGGAGGCTTCGATGCGGAGCAGGTAGCGGTGCGCGCCGGCCTCGAACCACTCGCGATAGACCTCCTCACTCTGTTCGCCTAATGAGAGGGTGATGCCTAACGAGCCGCCGTCGATCTCCTTGATGCGGCGCACCAGCCGCGTGATGCGGTCGGTGAAGACCTTGTCGCTGCGTTCGCCGCTCTGAATGGCCACCGAGCCGTAACCGAGCTGGTGCGCCAGCTGTGCACAGGCGATCACTGCGTCGTCGTCCACCTCGTAGCGTTCCACCTTGCGGTTGTCGCTGCGGATGCCGCAGTAAAGGCACGATTTGCGGCAGATGTTGCTCAGCTCGATGAGGCCGCGCAGGTGCACCTGCTTGCCTACATGCTCCTTCTTCACCTCAAGGGCGCGCTGCAGGAGCTGGTCCATCTCGTCGCCCTCGCAGGCCAACAAGGCGATGATGTCGTCTTTTTCAAGCTGTTTTTGGTGGAGAATGGCGCTTATATCCTTCATTTATTTACGTATAAATAATTGATTTATAATAAAATAATAATGAAAAGAAGATTCTTGCATTATTTTCGGCAAAATTATTACAAAAATCCCAATCCACACATCCGAAGGTTCATTTTTTAGTTGTAATTTTGCTGGAAATTTTTTGGGATGAAGAAAAAGAGAATCTTGATGGCGATGAGCGGCGGTATCGACAGCACCGTGTCGGCGATGCTGCTGCTGGAACAGGGCTATGAGCTGGTGGGGGCCACCTTCCGTACCTTCGACAGCATCAAGGAGAGTTGTATCGCCAAGGAGCGCGGCTGTTGCAGTATCGACTCTATCATGGAGGCGCGCCATAATGCTGAGCAGCTGGGCTTTGAGCATCATATTCTGGATTTCAGGGAATCTTTCAAGGAGCATGTCATCGGCAATTTCATCAGCGAGTATATGAACGGCCGCACGCCCAATCCGTGTGTGCTGTGCAACTCCTCCATCAAGTGGGGTTTGCTGTTGGACAAGGCCGACGAGCTGGGTTGCGACGGCATTGCCACGGGACATTACGCCCGCGTGGTGAAGCGCGACGGACATTTTTACCTCGGGGTGGCCGCCGACATGCAGAAGGACCAGACCTATTTTTTGTGGCGGCTGACAGAGGCGAATTTGGCACGCACCATCTTTCCGTTGGGCGGTCTCACCAAGCCGGAGGTGCGTCAGATAGCCTTGGAGCATGGCTTTAAGAAACTTTCGCAAAAAACTGAAAGTCAAGAAATTTGTTTTATACCAGATAATGACTATCGCCGCTTTTTGTCGGAGAATGTCCCCGACTTTTCCGAGCGGGTGAAGGAGGGCGATTTCTTGGATGCGGATGGCAACAAGATCGGCCGGCACGAGGGATTCCCGTTCTACACCATTGGGCAGCGCAAGGGGTTGAAAGTGGCGTTCGGCACGCCGAAATACGTGACGGCCATCTCGGCGAAGGACAACACCGTGACGCTGGGCGACCGCGACGACCTGCTGACCACCACCCTGCGTGCGGAGGGTTGTAGTTTCACCGATGCTGAACGGTTGTGCGAGCGGCCGCAGGTGCTGGCACGCATCCGGTACCGCAGTGCGGCGGCGCCGGCCACCATATGCATTGACGGCGACAAGCTGGAGCTCCGTTTCGATGAGCCCGTGTGGGGCGTTACCCCCGGACAGTCGCTGGTGCTGTATCAGGATGGGTTGGTGGTGGGCGGCGGCTTGATAGTCGGCTGATGGACAATAGCCGCTTTTTTCTTGAAAAAACGAGGGATGATATTGTTTATTTAAGCAAAAAGTTGTATTTTTGCCCTCGCATTTGAATAGGTATTATGGGACGTAAACGTCTGATTTTCCTTTTTTGCTGGATTATGCTGTTGACCATCCTCGTGGGGGTGTTGGCCTTCAGTTTCTATCGGCTGTACCAGCAGGCCGAAAAGGCGCAGAAGGCTGCCTTTACCGGTGAGGTGCTGAAGGTGGGGCGTGAAATCGCCGACCAGTTCAACGCGAGGATCAACGCCGAGTTCATGGCCGACACGGCGCTCGTCACCTTCTCCAACTCTTCCGATTCGCCCGACAGCCACACCCTGCTGGTGATGAACGACGGCGTGCCGAGTGCGTTGCTCGCCCAGACTGTCGCCGAGTATCAGGGCGGATTGGTCATCCTGAAGCAGGACACCAACTATTTCCATAGCGACGACAGCTCCAAAATCGTGATTCTGGACACAATGGCCACCGGGCACTCCCTCTATACCGACTCCATCATCACTCGTATCGACAACCGCGAGTTCACACAAATTGTGAGAAATACCCTCCATGCCTACGGAATGGACATCGCTTTTGAGTACGGTATTTTCAATTTCCCCAAAGACCACTTCGTCATTCGGAGCAAGTCGATGGACAAGAACATTGTGGATAAGGCTTACATTTTTGCCTTACAAACCAATAACACAGAAGTTTACACCCATTATCTCATTCTGAACTTCCCATCCGAGCGCGCCTTCTTCCTGAAGAGGATGTTCCCCATTGTGGGGCCCATCGCGGGTATCGTGGTGCTGCTCAGTTTGTTGATGATTATCATGATTATCACGCTGACACAGCAGAAGCGCAATCAGGAGGTGAAGAACGACTTCATCAACAACATGACGCACGAGTTCAAGACGCCTATCTCCACTATTTCCCTTGCTTGTGAGGCCATGGAGGATGACTCCATTCAGACCGATGCGGACACGCGGAAGGCGTATATCTCGATGATTCGCGCTGAAAATGAGCGGCTTCAGAAGATGGTGACCAACATTTTGCAGCTGGCACAACTCAAGAAGGGACAGCTTAAGGTGAATGCCGAGGATGTGAATGTGCATGGCGTGCTCAACGCCATCGTGCGCAATTTCTCGCTGCAGGTCAGCAACCTCGGCGGCAAGTTTGTCACCCGCTACAATGCCGAGATGCCTATTGTGGTGGCCGACAGGTCGCATATCGAGAGCATCTTCATCAACCTGATAGAGAACGCCCTCAAATACAGCGACAAGCAGCCGGTGATTGTGCTGACCACGTGGTGCGAGAAGGGCATGCTGGCCGTTTCTGTGTCGGACAACGGCATCGGCATCTCCAAAAAGAACCTCAAGCACATTTTCGATGAGTTTTACCGCGTTACCAAAGGCAATGTCCACGACAACAAGGGTTATGGCTTGGGACTCAACTATGTGCGGAAAATTGTGGAGCTTCACGGCGGCGAGGTGAAGGTGAAGAGCGTGCTGGGCGAGGGTTCCACTTTCACAGTGTATATTCCAATGAAAAACAATAAAAAATGAACGATATGGAAACTTGTAAGATTTTATTAGCGGAAGATGATGTCAATTTGGGAAAGGTGCTGACCACCTATCTGGAGGCCAAGGGTTTCTCGGTGATGCACGCCAACAACGGCGAGGTCGCCTACGAGATGTTCTGCGCCAACACCTTCGGCATCTGCCTCGTGGATGTGATGATGCCCATCCAAGATGGCTTCACCCTCGCGGAGAGTATCCGCAAGGTGGACCGTAAAATCCCCATTATCTTTCTGACTGCCAAGAGTATGCAAGAGGATATCCTGCAGGGTCTCTCCATCGGCGACGACTATGTCACCAAGCCCTTCTCCATGGAGGTGCTGCTCGCCCGCATCCAGACCGTGCTGCGCCGGGTCAACAACACCGACGGCGACCCCAACAAGCCCGTTCAGGTGGGCAGCCTCAGCTTCGACGCCAACAAGCAGACGCTCTCCAAGAACGGCGAGGTGGTGGAGAAACTCACCACCCGCGAGGTGGAACTGCTCAGCATGCTGATAGAGAAGAAGAATGAGATTATGGAAAGAGGCTATGCGCTGAAGAAAATCTGGGGCGACGACAGTTTCTACAACGCCCGCAGCATGGACGTGTATATCGCTAAACTGCGCCACAAGTTCAACGAACACGACCCCAGCATCAAGATCATCAACGTACATAGCATCGGTTTTAAGTTGGTTTATTAAAAGATTGTTGTACAGTCGTTTGGAGAGGGAATGCTGAGGTTCATCCTGAAGAGAATCGGTTACGGGCTGTTGCTCCTTTTCGGAGTGATCACGCTTGTTTTCTTTCTTTTCACCGTGCTTCCTACCGACCCCGTCAGCGAGATCATGGGGCAGCACAACGACAAAAAGACCGAGGATGCCATCCGGCACCAACTCGGCCTCGACCTGCCCATCGCGGTGCAGTACCTCGGCTACCTCAACGATCTTTCCCCCATATCATGGCACCGCACCGACGATGCGACCAATTTCTTCTATCTGAACGAACGCAACTATCATTATGCCAAGATAATGAGTTTCAAGACGTCGGCATTGGTGCTGAAGGCTCCGTACATGCGGCGCTCGTACCATGGCGACCGTCCCGTGGCCGACATCATTGCCGAGGCATTCCCCAAGACCATGCTGCTCGCCATCGTCTCCATCATCTTCGGCATGGTGGTGGGCATCTTCATCGGGGTGCTGTGCGCCATCTACCAGGGTACATGGTTCGACAAGACCTCGCTGCTGGTGGCGGTGCTGGGCATGTCGGTGCCGTCGTTTTTCGTTGCCATCCTATTGGCATGGATCTTCGCCTATCTGCTCTCCGACTATACGGGACTCAGCATGTTCGGCAGTCTCTACTCTGTTGACGACTATGGCAATGGAGTTTTTGTAGATTTGAAGAATCTGATACTTCCCGCCATAACACTGGGTATCAGACCATTGGCTATCGTTATTGAGCTGACCAAAAGCTCAGTGCTGGATGTGATGTCGCAAGACTACATCCGTACCGCCCGCGCCAAGGGGGTGACACCCGCGCGCATCATGCTGAAACATGCCCTCAAGAATGCCCTCAACCCCGTGGTGACCGCCATCTCGGGCTGGCTGGCCGGACTGCTGGCCGGTGCCGTGTTCGTGGAGTACATCTTCGACTGGAAGGGGATGGGCGTGGTGATTGTGAACGCCCTCAGCCAGAACGATTTGCCCGTGCTGATGGGCTCGTTGCTCTATATCTCCATCATTTTAGTGCTCATTAATATTGTTGTCGATATCATCTATGGCTGGCTTGACCCGAGGGTCAAGACCGCTGCATAGACCTTTATTTTGAAATTATTATTAAGTAATTATAAATCAAATTATTAAAAACAAAAAGTATGAAAGTTTTAGTTATCAACTGCGGAAGTTCTTCCCTCAAGTACCAACTCATCGACATGGCCAACAATGCCGAGCTCAAAGCCAAAGGTTTGGTGGAGCGTATCGGATTGGAAATGGGCGAGTTTACCCACAAGCCGGTCGGCAAAGACAAATACTACACCCAGACTCCCATTCCGGATCACGCTGCCGGTATCAAGCTGGTGCTGGATGCACTCACCGACCCCAAGATGGGCGTGATTTCCTCTCTCGATGAGATCGGTGCAGTGGGTCACCGTGTGGCTCATGGCGGCGAGTACTTCACCCAGAGCTGCCTGATTGACGACAAGGCGATTGCCGAAATCGAGAAACTCTGCAAGATTGCTCCGCTTCACAACCCCGCCAGCCTCGTGGGTATCAACTCCATGAAGCAGCTACTGCCCAACGTGCCGCATGTAGCTGTTTTCGACACTTCCTTCCATCAGACCATGCCGCCTCACGCTTATCTGTATGCCATTCCTTACAAATATTATGAGGAAGACCGTATCCGTCGCTATGGTTTCCACGGCACCAGCCACAAGTTTGTGGGTCCCCGCGCCGCTGAAATCGCCGGTGTGGACTACAACCACTCCAAAATCATCAGCTGCCACCTCGGTAGTGGTGCCTCCATCTGCGCCATCAAGGACGGCAAGTCGGTGGATACCTCTATGGGCTTCACCCCGGTGGAAGGCCTCGTGATGGGTACCCGCTGCGGCGACCTCGACCTCGGCGTGATGTTGCACATCGCAGAGAAAGAGAACATGAACTTCAAGCAGATCACCACCTTCATCAACAAAGAGTGCGGTTTGAAGGGCGTTTCTGGCAAGGGCGTTGACATGCGCGACATCCGTGCCGGCAAAGAGGCGGGCGATATGCGTTCCACCTATGCTTTCGACATGTTCTCCTACAGAGTGAAGAAATATATCGGTGCTTACGCAGCTGCCATGGGCGGTGTGGACGTCATCCTGTTCACCGGCGGTATCGGCGAAAACGCCTTCTTCCAGAGAGAGCCCATCTGCGAAGGCCTTGAGTTCCTCGGTGCCAAGCTCGACAAAGAGAAGAACAAGACTGTCATCGGCGACGATGCCATCATCTCCACTCCCGACTCCAAGGTGAAAATCGTGGTCGTGGCCACCAACGAAGAGCTGGTTATCGCTACCGATACCTACAATATTGCCATGGGCAAATAAGCGTATTTACCCGTATCAATCAAACAGCCTCTACCTGATAGGTGGCGGCTGTTTTTTTATTCATAGTACTCGTACTCGTAGGTGAACTTATGTACTGCTTTGCCAGTTGGATCAAAATCAATTGTTTCCACTATATTATGCCGCTCATCGTACCACCATTTGAAAGAAGAAACAATCTCACCTTTATTATTGTAAGTGATACCCAATTGTAATAATTGTTGATCATCATATTCATATCTGCTCACTGAATGAAGAGTGTTGTCATAAAAACTTTCAGTTTTTATGTGTAGGTTGTCTGAATTGTAATAGTATATAGATCGGAAGGTGTACGGGTCATTATTGGATGTGCATTGGTAACTATATTCAATTACATTCCCATTTTCATCGTAGGAGTTCCGTTCTATATAGACGGTGTCGCCATCCTCTAATTCTACCTTTTCAATACAATTCCCATGATCATCATATCGGAAAACTTGCTGGATTAAATCGTAGTTGTATCCTAATTCGTGTTGTTCAGCAGTGGGGCGGTATTCGCAGCGAATGTACTGGCCATATTCATTATAAAAACACCTGAAGGATGGTTCGGGCTCGCTGTTGTCATAGGTGAAAATGGAGTGACTGTAGTGTCCGAGATTGTCATATACCAATTCTTGATAAGAATTCCGGCATTCCCGCCAGTTTTTTGAACAGATTGTGGTGACCAAAAAAGGGCGGTCAAGTGAGTCGTAAGAATAGCTTCTGTATATAGTGTCTGTATAGTATTCCCAATAATAATTGGTGATTTCATGCATTAAGAGGCCTTTGGAATTATAAGTGCGTATGTATTGGTAGCTTCTCGTCGAATCTGAAGCATCATCATACATTGTTAATTTGACAGATTTCACATGCGACTTGAATTCGGAATTGGAGAGGTCTGTGGGATAGCTATCCCTATCGTGTGTATAGATTATTTGTTGTGCGGAGACGTCAGGTAACAGGAAGATAGTCAATGAAAATATGAAAATGACCAGACGTGTTTCCATAAGAATGGGCTTGCTTTAACAATGAATCATTGTCTATTTCATGATCTCTCCAGGCTTCACCTCGATGATTTCAAACTTTTCGCCTAACGCCTTCAGATCCATCCGTTTCTTGTCGCCGGCCACGGTGATGACCATGGGGCTGCCCGATGTGGATTTCTCGTAGAATTTCTTTACTTCTTCGTAGGAGATATTATGCAGGTAATCAATCTGTTTCGGCAGCGGATCCTCATCGATTTTCTGTGCCCGCCAACGATACACCTGCTGTGGGATGTCGCGGAAATGTGTCGATGACGACTCCATCTTCTTGATGGCGGACTCCTTGGCGGCCTCGAACTTCTCGGGCTTTTCGGGGAATTTCGTCAGCAGTTTCCCCATCTCCTCACAGCCTTCCAAGGTCTTGTCGGCCTGTGTACCGAGAAAACCCCATATCATGCCGGGACGGCGGTTGAGCCAGTCGTAGTCGTAGCGCCCGTGAGCAGAGTATCCGAGGGAGCGCAATTCTCTGATTTCTTGGAATATGACGCCTGCCATACTGCCGCCCATGTATTCGTTGTAGGCATGGCACACCATGCGCTGCTGCATCTCTTTCACGGGCTGGGCTTGCAGATAGAAATAGATGTTGCTCTGGAGGAAGCTTTTGTTGGAAACCATCAGGATGGTGGGCTTGTCGTATTTCACAAGGGGAGCGACTTTGTGTTCACCCTTTTCCCATTTTTGGTCTTCGGGAAGGAGACTTTTGCGCAGCAATTCGGCCACCATGTCGGGAGCGTGGTTGCCCACGTAGTTCACATGCCCGTCGTACTTCAGCGCTTCACTGAAAACGGACAGCAACTCTTCGCCGCTTACCTTCTTCAACTCCTTGAGTGTCATTTTGTTGATCTCTGGCGAATTTTCTCCGTAGATGGCGTAGTAGAACAGGGCGCGGCCCCATGCGCTGGCATCTTTTTTCATCATCTTTTGGGCAGAAAGTTCCTCGTTGATGAGGGTGGCGAGCTTGCTTTCGTCGTTGGCAGGTGCAAGGATTTTCTCGCTGCAAAGTTTGATTACCTCTTTGATCTGATTGTCAAACCCGCTGATGGAGATGGTGGTTTGTTCAGCGTTGGCGGAAATTTCCAGCGATGCCCCTATCTGTTGCAAAGCCATTTGGAACTCGTTGAATGACTGCTGTTTCGTGCCCTGCTGCTCGATGTAGCTGATGGCATTGTCAAGTCGCTTGTCGTTCAATGTGCCGTAATTGTACACAATGGTAAGGGTGAAGATGTCGTTGACGGGATTGTGGGTGCTGTACAGGGTGAAGGCGGGGTTGATGTCGGTCTCTTTTACCGTTTTTTGAATGTCGAGGGTAAAGGGTTTCATCTCCTTGGCCGGCATCTTAGCGATTTTTTGGGCGTATTCAGACTCCTTGTCGGTGTTTTGCGCCACCACCGGCGACCAGTTGGGTTTGTTGAGTTTCTCTTGATTCTTGACACCCATGCTGGAGCGAACGATGAGGCAGTTGTTGGAGAAGTAATGCGCCGCCTTTTTTATCAATTCCTCTTTGGTCAGATTGCGGATAATATCTTGTGTTTTCAGGTACAAACCGGGATCCTTCTGGTCGGTCACTATGCCTAACACGGTGTAGAATTTGCTCTCCAGCGTCTCCATTTCCGTCAGGTATTCGGTCAGGTACTCCATCTGCACTGCTTTGAAGAGTTCGTCGCTGAATTGACCTTTCCTCAGCGAGTCGATGGCGGCGAAGATGAGGGATTCGGCCTGCTCGTGCGACTGGCCAATGATTTTGGGCACATACATGAAGGCGAAAAGTCCCTCTTCGAGCAGGCTGTAGTTGAAACTGTAGGCCATGAGCAGCTTGTTCTCGTTGTTGAGCTGGTCGATAAGTCCGGTGGAGGAGTTGTTGTTGAGAAGGCGGCCCATGATGTCGAGGTAGAGGGCGTCTTCATGGTCGGCGCCCACGGTAAGGAAGCCGATGACACCCATCTTGACGGGCGTTTCGCGCATGGTGAAAACCTGCTGTCCAGAAGGGGTGGGGAGGGAGCGGTGAAGGCGCGTGTCCATGCGTTCGGTGCGGTATGCCAGCTGCTTGTCCACGCCGGGCGCTTCGTTGTGCAATTGTCCGATGGTGCGTTCCAACAGCGGCTTGAGGCCATCGGCGTTGAAGTCGCCCACCAGCACGAGGGTCATGTTGCAGGGGTGGTAGTAGGTGTTGAAGAACTTCTGCATGGCCGAGGTCTGCGGGTTCTTCAGGTGCTGGGGGTAGCCGATCACCGGACGGCCGTAGGGGTGCCCGCCGCAGGCCATCTCGACGGCATCTTCCATGAAGACCGCCAGCGGGTTGTCGTGATACATGTTGTATTCCTCGTACACCGCCTCCAATTCGCTCTGGAAGAGGCGGAACACCGGACGGCGGAAACGCTCCGTATAAACCGTCAGCCATTTCTCCAACTGATTGGATGGAAAGCAGTTGTGGTAGCAGGTGACATCGTTGCTGGTGAAGGCGTTGACGTTCTCACCGCCCATTTTGTTCAGGATCACATCCACCTCGTTGGGGATGGCGTACTGGGTGGCTTGGTTGCTCAGCTGGTTGATATGTTTCAGCAGGTCGTCGCGCTGTTGCGGGTCGGTAGTGCCGTGCAGCTGGTCGTACAGCAGGTCGATGCTGTCGAGGTACACGCGCTCCTTCTCCCAGTCAAGCGTGCCGATGCGGTCGGTGCCTTTGAACATCAGGTGTTCGAGATAATGGGCCATGCCGGTATTGTCTTCGGGGTCGTTTTTCGAGCCCACATGCACACATACCGCGCCATAGATTTGCGGTTGGTTGTGGTCTTCGCACAACACCACATTCATTCCGTTGGACAGGGTAAGGGTGGTGAGGGGTTGATTTTGCGAAAATAGACAGATAGTCAGTATGTTACAGACTAATAGAAGGAGGACTCTTTTCATATAATATTTTTTTGCAAAGATAATAAAAATGCCATTGCCTCTGCAATGGATTACCACCAATTCTCAACGTTCCCTTTCTTCATTTTCAGTTTTCCATTTTCCATTTTCAATTTATTCGTATCTTTGCCGCGTAAAACAAGAACTTTCCTCCAAATCTCTAACCATGAGCAAAGTCTCCATTATCGGTGTGGGCGCAGTCGGTACTTCGTGCGCTTACTGTCTGGCCCAGAAAGGGCTGGTGAATGAAATCGTACTGTTGGACATCAAGCCCGGCATAGCGGAAGGACGCGCCTTGGACATGCGGCAGGCCGCCGCCATCCAGCGGTTCGACACCAACGTGGTGGGTGTCACCAACGACTACACCGCCACCGCACATTCCGACATCATCGTGGTCACTTCCGGCCTTTCGCGCAAGCCCGGCATGACGCGCAACGACCTGATCCGCACCAACACCGCCATTGTGCAGAGTGTGGTGTCGCAGGCCGCCGCGCAGTCGCCCGACGGCATCATCCTGATGGTCTCCAACCCGCTGGATGTGCTGTGCTATTGTGCCAGCCTTGTGTCGCATTTCCCGAAAAACCGAGTCATGGGCATGTCGGGATTGTTGGATATTGCTCGTTATAAGTCTTTCATTTCTGAAAAGTTACACGTTTCCACCAAAGATATCCAAGCGTTGATTTTGGGCGGTCATGGAAACACGATGGTGCCGATGCCGCGCTACACCACCATCGGTGGCATCCCGTTGCGGCAGTGGATGCAGAAGGCCGAAATTGACGAGGTGATTGAGCGCACGCGGATGGGTGGCGACGAGCTCATCAACCTGCTGGGCACCTCGGCTTGGCATGCAGGCGGCGCGGCTATCTGCCAGATGATCGAGTCTATTGTGTGCGACCAGAAACGAGTTTTCCCCGTATGTGCTTGTCTGGAAGGGGAATACGGACTGCACGACATCTTCCTTGGCGTGCCGGTGGTTTTGGGTGCTGGCGGCGTGGAACATGTCATTGAGCTGGAGCTGGACGAAGAGGATGCCGTCCGGTTCTATGAGTCGGAAAAGGTGGTGCGGGGCAATGTGGCGCTGATGAAAACGATGATAGAGGGTTAGCCTTCGCGGTTCATCTCCCACTGCCAGGCGCTGCGAATCATCTCTTCTACACCATATTGGCACTCCCAGCCGAGCAGACGGTGGGCTTTTTCGCTGTTGCTGTAGATGGCGGGAATATCGCCGGGACGGCGATCGCCAAGTACATAGTTGAGCTTCTTTCCGGTGATTTTCTCGAAAGCGTTAAGCATTTCGAGCACGGAGATGCCGTTGCCGCTGCCGAGGTTAAAGACGGAGCAGGCTTCGGTATTGCGGTTTTCCAGTAAGTATTTCAATGCCTTGACATGCGCGTCGGCGATGTCGGTCACGTGGATATAGTCGCGGATGCACGAGCCGTCGCGGGTGTCGTAGTCGGTGCCGTAAACGGTCATGGAGGCGCGCTTGCCGCTGCCGGTCTCCATGATGATGGGCATCAGGTTGTTGGGCGTGTCGGGCGACAGCTCGCCGTTGAGCCCGCTCATGTCGGCGCCCACAGGGTTGAAGTAGCGCAGCAGGATGGCTTGGAAGTCGGGCTGGCTGTCGCAGAAGGCGCGGATGATGCTCTCGCCGATTTGCTTGGTGTGGGCGTACGGACAGGCGGCCACGCCTACGGGCGTCTCTTCTGTGACAGGCAGGTCTTTCACTTCGCCGTAGATGGAGCAGGAGGAAGAGAAGATGAGTCTCGGCACGTGGTAGCGGTGGCAGGCCTCGATGATGTTGAGTAAAGAGTTGAGGTTGTTGCGGTAGTACAGCAGTGGCTGGGACACCGATTCGGGCACGCACTTGTAGGCGGCGAAGTGGATGACGCCGTCGATGGGGCCTTCCTGTTCGAACACGGCGAGGGTGGCGGCAAGGTCGCACAGGTCCACCTCGTGGTTGGTGACGCGCTGACCGGTAATGCGCTCGATGCGGTCCATGGTGCCGCGGGCCGAACGGCTGAGGTTGTCGATGGAGACGGCTTCAAAACCGCCGTCTTTGAGGAGCTGGATGAGGGTGTGGGAACCGATGTAACCGTTTCCGCCAGTCACCAATATCTTCTTTTTTGCCATAATCTAGGTGTTTTGCAATTGCGCTGCAAAGGTACGGCAAATTTTTCATTTGTAGAAAATGTCGGCAAGAAAAATGTAATGCGATATTGAAGTGAACGTCAAGTGATGTTTTATAAGATTTTAATGGTAGAAAATTAGTCCGACGTAGAATCGTGGTCCTGTCGGCTCCAGCAACCGCTTGTGAGAGAAGTTGTTCATCCAGTCGGCTTTCACGATGATGTGCAGCACCCTCGCCACGGCGAACTCGCAGCCGATGAACGGGGTGAGGGCACAGAATCCCTGCTTGTGGAAAACAGCGCAACCCTCCTGCTGCCAGTCATGCGAGTCGCCGTCGAACAGCAGGAAGGTGGTCTGCCGGCCGCCGCCCACGGTCAATCCCACGAAGGGCGTAATACGATTGAAGGTCCAGTAGAACTCGCCCAGCACGCCGCCCCAGCCGTACTTGACATAGCTGCCGTTGTGCAGCTGGTGCAGGGTGGAGACATATCCTTCGCCACCGATCATCCAATGTTGGCCCAAGTGCAGCCGCAAGGCACCGCCCAGCCCAAAAGGCGCGCCTTTAGCCGTGTAGCCGATTTCCGGCATCTCGCCAAACAGGTAGCCCGTATGCAGCATCATGCCGCCGCTGAAGCCCGTCAGCACCTTCGGCTTGTCCGTTTCCTGCGCCGGGACGGAAACCCATAACGCAAAAATAATTATTAGCAAAAGCGTTTTTCGCATAGTCGATTTTTTATTCTGGTTGAGACGCAATATATTGCGTCTCAACGGGATCCCTATCATCTTTCAGTTTTCAATTTTCAATTTTCAATTTTCAATTCTCAATTCTCAATTCCCTACGCATAGCTGTGCATCCCGCCTAAAATCAAATTCACTCCGAAATAGGTGATGAGGACGGATAAGAATGCCAGGATGGTGTATAGATGGTAAAATGTTGGTTTCTGAAATATCGGGAACTGCCGCGAATGGAGCGGGAAGAGATAGACCATCAGGGTGATGAGCGCCCACACCTCTTTCGGGTCCCACGACCAGTAGGTGCCCCACGAGATGTTGGCCCACACCGCTCCGATGAAAATGCCCTCTGCCAACAAAGCCACCGCCGGATAGAGCAGCAGCTGGCTGATGTCTTGCAACCGCTCCATGTAAGAGAGATTCTGTCGCTGTGTCAGCCGGATGAACATGGCGGTGATGCCATTCAGCATGATGAAAAACAGCAGGGCGTACGCAATCATGATCACGGTGACGTGCAAACTCAGCAGGGGAGAGGTGAGCACGGGCATCAGGTGGGTGACCGGCGGGTTGGAGCCGCCCATCATCTGCACCAGCAGCACAAAGCCCATCATCAGCAGGCCCGCCGGCAGCGCCATTTCGTATTTTCGCGACAGCAGCAAAGCAATGACACCGATGCTCAGCGCCAGCAGGTTCATCGAATCGAAGCTGCCGGCCATGGGCGCATGTCCGCCCACCATCCAACGCAACACGAACAGCAAAGCCAGAAACACGCTCAGCAGTGCAGCACATGCCACAGCGGTCCACCGCACATACCGGTTGAGTTTCCGCCCTTTTCCCAGACTATACATCGCTATCGTAAAGAAGATGATGCCCATGAGGATGGTGGCTATCGCCAGCCATTTGCCGGTCGTCAGCCGGTTATACAGTCTTTCCGCACGATATTGCGTTTGGGAAGGCACCTGTCCCAGTGAGTATTTTTCCTGATAGATTTTGGTCTTCTCAAAAACATCGTCCAAGGCGGCATAGTCTTTTTGAATCACATATTGCTGACAGAGACTCAGCTGTTTGCGGATGAACAGGTATTCGTTGTCGGGAATGTCCAGCGGCAGCTCATCGCTCTGCGAGTACCAGACCACCTGCCGGTTGCTGTCGGCATGGGGGAACATCTTCAGCAATTCCCCGTTGTAAAGCATCTCTATGAGATTGAATTTTTCATTAGCCATCAGGCATTCTTTCCTTTTGGGATCCTCCATGGGCAGCGACGCGATGAACTCGTCGAGTTTGTTCTCCCCATAAAATCCTAAATAATCGGTCAGCTTGGCATATTTATCGTTGATTCCCAAAACTTTGCGCGCATCTTGACCTTTTATTTTGAAAATGGGTTCGTCTTTCCAGTCATTAAAATAAAACACCCATCCGCTGAGCACCTGCTCGGAGGTCAAACCCTTGTAGGTGGGGGCGCCGTACAGCTTGGTGGTGAAGTCTTTGGCGAGCGTCTGCAGCGGACAGATGCGCCCTTTGTACTGCACATACATCTGCCCCATCTTGTCGGCGCTCTCTTTCGGCAGGGTACGGGGAGTGTTGGCTGAAAAAGCGGAAATTGAGCTACCGATGATGATGAGGGAGAAAATGAGAGCTGCCTTGGTGGATGTTTTTTTTAATAAAAGCCTGAATTGACTGTTTTTAACAACAAACATCGCTATCAGGGCAACAAGCAGCAGAAGGTAGCCCGCGTAGGTGACACCGATTCCCCATGGGTCGTGCGACACGGAAAGTACCGAGTCCCCCGCTTCATCGTAGTCGCTTTGATAGAAACGGTAGTTTTTGTGTTTCAGGATGTGGTTCATGGAGATTTTGGCATCGGTCTGTGTCCCGCCGTCGGTGATGCGCAGATAGCTCACGAAATCCATGGGGGAACGGGTGCCCGGGTAGGTCTCCATCTCGAAGTGGTCGAGGGTGAGGGCGAAAGGAAGTATAACCGTTTGACTGTCGCCCTCTTTTTCAATGTTGAACTCACTGACGGGCGTTCCCGGCTTCAAGGTCATCTGGCCGTGCTGTCCGGTGAGTTTCGTCAGCAGGGCGCCGAGCAGAATCAGCAGTATGGCGATGTGCAGGGTGAAGACCGCAGGCCGTTTCCACGATTTTTGCACTACCAGCAGGGTTACCATGCCGGCGGCGGCCAGTGCCCACAGGAGGGCGAACCACCATGTGCCATATACGTGGCTGATGGCGAAGCCTGATCCGTGGTATTTTTCTATGACGGTGCCCGCTGCCATCACGGCAATCAGGATGACCATCAGGGCGGACAAAATGTAACGGATGATTTTCATTTTTCGATTTTTATAACGAATGTCGAGGCGCAATATTTTGCGCCTCGACGGATAAACAACCAATTATTAAATCCAAATTATGGCATTTTGAATTTATATCGAATTAATGAACTGCACAATGGCATTGCGGTCCTCCTTGCTGAGCTGGCGGAATTTCTCCACCGTCCAGCGGGCATCGCTCTGTGCGCTGCCGTGCCACATGATGGCCTCGATGACGTTGCGGGCGCGGCAGTCGTGCAAGCGGTCAGCCGAGCCGGTGCAGATGGCGGAGAGGCCGCGGCCCCACAGCGGGGTGGTGCGGCACCAGCCCGTGCGGATGTCGTTCTGCATGTGGAGCTTGTGCTGAATCATGTCGGTGTAGGGCCAAATTTTCTGGTTGGGATAGCGCGGCAAGCGCTGGTCGCCGGTGGTGAAGAAATGGTTGGGGTCGGTGAAGCGGTCGCTGCCAGTGGTCCAGCTGGGACGGTGGCAGGTGGCGCAGCCGATCTCGCGGAACAGCTGGCGGCCGCGCTGCACGGTCGGGTCGTCCAAGTTACGGGCGGCGGGCACGGCCAAGCCTCTGTGCCACACCATCAGGTTGACATAGTCATCGTCGCTCATCTCCACGGGCAAGTTGGTGCCGGTCAGATAGTTGTAGATGTCGGTTTCGGGATTCCCGCTGACATTGAATTCGGGGAAGTAGTTGTAGAACTGCGACTGCACCTCGGGGTCTTGCGAGGCCACACGGGCGTAGGTGTTGGTCATGTAGTGGTAACGGCGGTTGTTGCGGGTCACGTTGGTGATGTTCCAGATGGCGTTGGCGCCGGGACCATCCTGCAGCGGTCCGCGCGTGCAGGCGTAGGTAAAGCGTTTGGGATGGTTGGTGCTGCCGTACAGTCCGGAAGCGGCCCAGTCGGTGCCGGCCCATATCGCCGGATTGAGGTTCGCCCCCGCATTGTACTCTTTCTGGTACTGCGCCTTCAGCGAGTCGTCGGGGATGGCATCCAACAAGCCGGTGCCATAGATGCCGATGGTGGACTCGAGCCGAACGATCTCGCTGCCATAGGGGATGGTGTTGCCTCCCACCTCCAACGGCACATAGTACGCGGAGGCTGGAATGTGTACTTCAGGATAAATCAAACTGTAGGTCTCTCCATCCGGGAAGGTGTTGCCCCATTCATCGGTATAGGGCAGCCAGCTGATCTGAATCTGCGATTCGTCAATCGGAGCTTTGAAGGGTGCCACCGCCTTGGTCTGCGGCATGCCCGTCAGCGAGGATACGTAGGTGTCGTTCTGGTCGGTGACCACCAGCAGGTAGCCGTTGCCCCATTCGTTGGCGAGGTAGCGATCCATGCGCTTGCCATGACCGTAGCCGGGGTGGCAGGCGATGCACGAACTGCGGATGTAAAGCGGTCCCAGCCCGTTGAAGGGTGCAGTGTTCTGTGTGAAGTCGCGTTCAAAGAGGTACTCGCCATATTTGAAGGCGGCAATGTCGGTGACCGCCGGCGCCGGGTCCTCGTAGGCAGAGGATGAGGCGTTGAAGGTGGTGCCGAGCTTTCCGCCCGCGTAGGTTTCCTCTTCTATCCATGACAACGGTTCCTCCGGTTCGGGTTCCTTGTGGCAGCCATTCATCACCCATATACCTGCCAAAAGCAAACTTGCAATTTTTAAGTGTGGTATTAAGTTTTTCATGATAAGTGATTTTTTCAATTTGAGACGGTGCATGCACCGGTCTTTACTTTTCAATTTTCAATTCTCAATTTTCAGTTTTCATTTTCCAGCCAAGTGTTTACTTCCGACAGCACTTCGTCCAAGTGTTGGCAGGCCTCGATGGCACTGGCATTGGCTGAATGATTGTAATTTTGTACAAACGGTGCAGGCATAGCTTGGATACTCAATTTGGCTGTAGTGATGGCGGAAAGCACGCGCACATCCAACTCCCCATTGCGTTCTTTCAGGTATCCATGGAGAGAAATATCCTCGTTGCGTTCCCCGTCAACACCTCCCATATAGGCGTTCTCGATGCTCAGGATGTTGTTGTAGAAGTCCTCGATGGACTTGTGGCTATACGGCGACTCGATGTAGTTCGGGTCTTCGCCATTGTACGGTTTGCCGATCTTGGAGGTGCCCACCTCATCGGCGATGGTGCGGCAACCATCCACGATGGCCATCAAACCGCTGACGGAGCTGGAATAGGTGCTGCCCAGCGTGCCGGCTTTCATCAAGTTGGTGCCGTAGCTGTAGTCGCCGCCATTCACTGTGGAGTTCAGTTCCAGATCCTCCACCTTGTCGCGGTGTGCTTTGGGAGCCTTGTTGCCCAACCAGCTTACCTCCAACTGGAAGCAGCGGTTGCGCAGGTCGCCGGCCACCGCCACGGCGTAAATCATCTGCAGGTCAGAGATTTCATCTGCACTCTTCGGAGAGCCGTTGCTGAAAAGGATGTACTCGATGCCGTGGAAACCAAGAAGGGAGTTGCCCAGCTTGTCGCCGGCATATTCGTCGCCATCTTCTGCATCCATGGCCTGAATCTGTGCGGTGTTGGTCATCATGGTGTTGAAGGCATCCACATCCAACGGCCATGAGTCGATGTGCGGGTCGATGCCGAAGTCGGAGGCGGCACCGAACAGGAAAGCCTCACTTCTTTCCCACCAAGCGCGGGCGTTGAGGAAGGTTTCGCACGCATGATTCACGTTGGCCTGCGTGCGGTCGGCTCGCAAGGTCTGCAAGTCGGTCACCAGCTGTTCAGAATAGGCGGCCAGATTCTGGTAGGTGGGCGCGATGGTGTGGTTGACATACTGCTCAAGAATTGCCACCTGTTCCTTCTTGGCGGTTTCTACCGGGTCTTCCTTATGGCACGATGTCATCCAACCGGCCATCAGCAATGTTGCAAAAAATAAAATTCCTTTTTTCATATGGTTTATTTGTTTAATTGTTGTTGTTTCGTTTTGCGGACGCAAGCATTGCGTCCCTACGTTTCCTCTTTTCATTCTTGATTTTTTACTCTTAACTTTTCACTTTTGAAAAACGCTGCCCATGTGATCCCCAGTGCGAACCACGGTTCTTGGTTGTACTGCGAATGCAGCAACCGCACACCGGCCTCGGCTTTCACGGTGATTTCCGGTATCGGGCGGTAGTTGATGCCGCCGCTCACACAATGCCGCTCGCTCCACGAATAGGGTGTGGCGTCGGCCACGGGAACGTAAGAATCGTAGTATTCATATCTTATAAAAACAAAGAATTTCTGATCCTTGGCTTTGGCGTTTTCCTTCAGCAGGGTGAAAAAGTCGTAGCCGGCCTCAATGCCCGCGCTCCAAGCCGCCTTGCCGACCAGCGTGTGCGGGTAGGGCGACTGGCTGCTGTTGACCTGTGAGGTGTTGTAGGTGGAGATGAGTCCGGCATCCGACAGGTGGCCGTACAACCCGCTGCCCCGCAACACAAATCCCTTATGCTTGTAGCTGAAATCTACGGCTCCGATAGCTACCGTGCCTTTTACTTTGTCGTATTTACTGGCCTTGCCGTCGGTGATGATGTCGTTGCGGAAACAGTTGCCCACGTAGCCGCTCACTCCGATGTGCAAGCCCTTCACGCTGTAGTTGTCCACCCGCGCGGCCACGGCCAGCTTGTTGGCCACCTTGAACTCGTAGGGCGATGCGGAACCGTTCTGCACCCAGTTGGAGGCGTTGAACATGTTGGAGTTGAGTGCCGGGATGACCATCACATCGTAGCGCCACCCCTTGATGCGGCCCCACAGCTCGATGCCGGTCTCGTGCCACGTGCAGGGAATGATGGTGTTCTCGCCTTCGGGACGGTAAACCCCGAAGAACTCGTTGGGGAGATGGGCGTTGTTGGTGCCACCCACGGGCACCACGATATGTCCGGCACGGATGTTGATTTTGGAATCCAAAAACGACTTCTGCAACCAGAACTGTTCCAAAGCCACTTCGCCGCCGCGCTCGATCTCCTTCTCGAACTCGCCGGTCTCTTCCGCCTCCACCTCCACCGCCGACTCGGTGCCGCCATGCTCGAACTCGATTTCGGCGTTGAAGGTCCAGCCCTTGCCGAAGTCGTAGCTCATCATGAATACCGCGTGCGGCAAATCCACGCGGCCATGCCCTTTCGAGTCCGCATATTTGTCGGCATGGGAGTAGCGGAACATATTGTCACTATAAAAGTTGTATTTATACACCGCTTCTCCGTAGCCTCCAATGGTGAGACCTCTTTTGCGCTTCACACTGTCGGCAGCCGTAGTTTCACCATTCTGCGCATGGGTGTTGTTTTGTGCAGTAATGGTTTGAAAATCAATTATTAATAATAAAATGATGAAAAACAAAAATCCCTTTTTCATGCTCTGATTTTTAAGCATGCAAAAATATCTCCACGATAGGGGAGGGACAATACCCTTTTGAGGTGATTTTTGGTTCCTTGATACCCTGTTTCAGGGTAGGTATTTATCGTCTTTGTGTGTTTGACACTTCATTCGGTTACAGATTTTTTATAATCAAATTTTTCAAGATGATTTTTTTCACAAAATAAAAAGTAGTTATTATAGTTGACGGATATTTTTGTATCTTTGCGCCATCATTCTAAAATTGAGGGAAATAGCATGAAGAAAGTGTTGTTGTTTCTGGTGGTTGCGCTCGCTTTGTCGCAGCTGGGGCGCGCACAGCAACGCGACCGGCTCGCAGACTTGAAAGTGCAGTGCGGCTATCACATCGACCTCTCTTCCACCGGCACGTTGTGGATGGCCGACCGGTGCGGGCATATCTGGGTGGCCGACAGCATAGGGTCCACGTGGCGCACTGCCTTGAAACCAGCAGTTGACGACATCATTGCAGGCAATACCTTTGAGCGCGTGGCCGCTTTCAGATCAGATATTGCTGTAGCAGCCGGTTATTTGCTCCCCGGCAAATGTGTGTTGCGCACTACCGATGGCGGACATCATTGGGATACACTGCAAGTGGATCCGGATCTTGTGTGGGTGCACGGGTTCTGCTATCACCCCGACGGGAAACTATGGATTGCATCAGCCAGCGGGTGTGATTTTAAGAGTATGTCCTATAGTGAAAATGAGGGGCGCACATTTGTCCGGTTGACCCCCTCATTTGTATCGAAAAAGGATGGTACAGGTGGTGTTAATGAACTCTATATGACCAGTGCCGACAGCGGGTTTGCGGGCACCTACGGCAACGGACTCTATTTCACCTCCGACAACTGGCGAACGGCCACGCAAATTGAAACTCCGTTGGACCAGAAACTATTAGAAAAACACAACTATCAGGACACATGGATCAACCGCATCCGTCTTTGGAAAAACTGGCTTATCGTTACGGAGAGCGACACCACCGCCTATACGGACTTCGGCGCTGAACTGCAATGGAAGCCACTGCCCCTTCCCATCACCACCTACGAGGTGGATACCACTTTGAATATGTTATGGGCGATAACCCAAAGCGGCCAACTGGTTCTGATGAGGGACATGGAGCATTGGAAGACAGTCAAGGAGGGCTTCTCCTACCGAACTTTCTTTTGCGGTACTATCGGAGGCTGTGCGTACCTTGGCACCCCCGATGGCGTAGTGCGTGTGGCCCCCGACGGACATGCCGACACCTGCGGTTTCTTTACCACTGAAAAAACACTGGATGAGCTCTTCGACGATATTCTCGCTAAATCTGCCGAATATGGCATTTCTGCCCAATCTGTTCTCCCCACTTTTCATCACGGGAACCGTCTGTGGCGTACGGATGGGAATAGTATCTACCTCAAGGACACCGAGGGTTGGTACCGTATTGCGAAACCAATGAGTGTTAGGAAGATGCTGCCTGATCCAGACCGATCCGACCGCATCATCATCCTGTGCAACGATAAAAAAAACTACAGCGTTGACACCAATGGCCGTGTAGAGCCTTATATATATCGAAATCCCACTGCTGACTTTGTACAAAGTGGCATAGGATATGTGAAAATCACCACCTACGATGGCGGTTGCTTCAACTTTGACGAACATACTGTGCATTACACGCGCCAAGGAAACCTGTTGTTCGAGACCGAGAACACGGTGGAGAAAGATTCCCACGCCATCCGCTGCTTCCCCGCCGACAGTTTGGAACAAGCGCTGCTGCGTCTCGGTGAGTGCTACAGCCGTTTCCCCTCTTCCGAAGAATTCGGTCTTCAGAAGGGACAGGTGGATTGGGAGAGGGTTTTCCAAGACTTTGGTGGGTGTACCTCCTATACCGGATATGTGGTCGTTTTCAACAATCAAGTGGGCGAAACCCTGACTGCATACGGACGTAGCGATGTGGATTGTGGAGCGTATTTCCCATGGCTGTTGCCCATGAATATCCAGAGTGACAAGGTTGCTTTTACCACTTATCAGCCACTGCTGTGGAAGGCGCTTCGTCCTATGATGCCCGACAAAATGATGTTGCGCAAACACCTGAACAATATGAGTTTCGTGCGCCCTGGCGACCTGCTTTTCTTCCGCGATACAGAAGGCATGGGGTCCGCCGTTGCGGAAAGCACAGGGCAATATGCGCACGTGGCCATCGTGGAGAGTGTGCGCGATACCGTCTGGATCATTGATGCCACCCCCCAATACGGTGTGGCAAGACGACCCTACGTGAACTCCGATCATGACGCCCTCTCTTTCCCCGATATTTATCGGATTGAAAATGTGAACATTTTTATGGATCAAGTGCTCAGCCGTGCCCGTTCTCTGGTCGGCAAGCCTTACGACAACGCCTTCCTGCCCGACAACGACGCCTACTACTGCTCGGAATTGGTTTACGAATGCTACCTTGACGACGAAGGCGAAACAGACGACCGCCATCTTTTCAAAGCCAGCCCCATGAACTGGCGCGATGCCGACGGCAAACTGCCTGAATATTGGAAAAAGCACTTCGAGAAACTCGGGATGCCTGTTCCCGAAGGCGTTCCCGGCACCAACCCTACGGACATGAGCCGCTCGCCGCTGTTGAAAAAGCTATGATAATTCCGGTTTTTCTTGCATCATAGGGGTGAAGGTGGATTACAGTACGTACCACCAAACGCCGATGAACTGCGTCACGATGCCGATGACCACGAAGACGTGGAAGATGAAATGACGGTAGCGTTTCTTCTTGCCGATGAGGTAGAGCACCGCGCCGATGGTGAACGCCACGCCGCCGCCGATGATCCAGAGGAAACCCTCCAGCGTCATCGAGAGGATGGTGTCGCGCAGCCCGATGAGCACGCACCAGCCCATCCCCAAGTAGCAGGCCATCGAAAATTTCGAGTACTTTTTCAGATCGATGGCGTTGAGTGTCGCCCCGATGATGGCCAAGCCCCACTCGATGCCGAAGATGCTCCAGCCCATCGCCGGATTGATGCTGCAGATCCCGATGAGGGTGATAGGGGTGTAGGTGCCCGCAATGGTGAAAAAGATGTCGCAGTGGTCGATGGCGCGCATCACCTGCTTGCCCATCCCTTTGGGCAGACCGTGATATACACTCGATACGACCATCGTCAGCATGACCGTGAACACGTAAATGATGCTGCATGCCGTTTTGAGGCCTGAACCTCTCGAGGCCATCACCGCCATCACCATCATCACCACGGCACATGCCGCGCCTACGATGTGACTCCACATGTTCAGCATCTCTTCGCGGTGGGTGTAATCAGGGAACGGTCGTTCCCGCAACGGAGTTCTTTTTCGGCTTGTCATTGCAGTGATTTCCTCTTCATTTTTGAGGCGGCAAAATTACAATTTATTTGCCAAATGACGATACCCTTGTTTTGTCCTCGCATCCCCGCATCCCTTACCGAATCCCGATCACACGGTGCATCTGCACCGACAGCCGCCAGCCCTGATGCTGCAACACCGCTGCCACACAGGCCTCCATGTTGGCCTGATTCTGCGCAGGGGTAGGAGAGTAGCAGGGTTGCAAAAAACGGTTTTCTGTTATAATATTTTGATATTGAGATAAATCCTGATGGCAATAGACCACCTTCAGCTCGTCGCAGCGGTCCAGCATGCAGGGCACAAGGTCGCCGCCCTCGAAGCCGGTTTTGGGCGAAAGCGTCACCCAGTCGATGCCGTCCGGCAACGGGCGCGTGCCGTTGGTCTCGATGGCAACTTTCTTGCCAGTGCCCGCTTTCAACGCTTTCACAAACTCCTCATCAATGAACAGCGAAGGTTCGCCACCAGTAAGGATAATCCACTGTGCAACAGGATATTGGTTAATTTTCTGGGTAATTTCTTCCACGCTCATCTCCAAACCCTCTTGGTGATGCGTGTCGCAGAAGGCGCAGCGCAGGTTGCAGCCGCTGAAGCGCACAAACACGCTCGGCAGTCCGCTGTGGAACCCTTCGCCCTGCAGGGAATAGAAAATCTCGTTGATGCGGTACACGTTAGTCGAAGTTTTGCGGTGCGTCGTCAGCAATGTACGAGGCTTTGTTGTCTCTTGACTCCCACACATCGGCACGGTAACAGTTGGGCACGGTGTCCACAATCCAGCGGGCGAGGTTCTCTGCTGTCGGGTTGAAGTCCAGCACCTCGTTCAGGTTCCGGTGGTCGATCTTTCCGTGGATGAGTCGCTTGATTTCGGTGAAGTCGCATACCATGCCGTTGCTGTCCAGCTGTTCGGCACGGCAATATACATTGACCTTCCAGTTGTGCCCGTGCAGGTTTTCGCACTTGCTCTCGTAGTCGAGGTACAGCTGGTGGCAGGAGGATATTTCAAGGGTTTTGCGTACGTAATACATGGAAATTGAAAATTGAAAACGGAAAATTGAAAATGGAAATTATGCTTCATATATGGTTTTGTCGTCGATGCCGGCGGCTTGCAGGGCTTCCCGCCGCTCGCGGCAGGTGCCGCATCTGCCGCAGTGTACTTCGCCGCCTTTGTAGCAGGAGTAGGTTTCGGTGTAGTCAAGGCCGAGCGCCGCGCCGCGACGGGCGATGTCGGTCTTGCTGAGGTGGGTATAGGGCGCGAAGACGGTCACTCCTTCGTAGGTGCCGTTGCGCATGGCTTCCGACATCGCTTCCACAAAGCCGGGACGGCAGTCGGGGTAGATGGCGTGGTCGCCGGCGTGGTTGGCAATCATCACCCGCTTCAGCCCGTAGTTTTCCGCCATGCCGCAGGCTACCGCCAGCATGATGCCGTTGCGGAAAGGCACCACCGTCGATTTCATGTTCTCCTCGTCGTAATTGCCTTCCGGAATGTCGTCGGGAGTCATCAGCAGCGAGCTTTTGAAGTACTGCTGCATGAATTGGAGGGGGATGATGATGTGCTGGATGCCGAATCTTTTGCAGTGCTCTATGGCATACATCCGCTCGCGGGCGTTCTGCAACGAGGCGTAGTCGAAGGTGATGGCCAGCGCAATCTCTTCGTGGTATTCGTAGAGCATGGTGGTGGAGTCCATGCCGCCCGACAGGATGATGACAGCGTCTTTGCTCATGGCTTTATTGTTGGTTGAGATAGGCCAGCTGGCGCTGACGCACCATCTCCTGATGGCTGTCGTCGCCGTAGTTGGCGAAGGGCTTGATGGCGATGCCGCCGCGTGGGTTGAAAAGTCCCACCACCTCAATGTATTTCGGGTCCATCAGCGCGATGAGGTCTTTCATGATGATGTTCACACAGTCCTCGTGGAAGTCGCCGTGGTTGCGGAAGCTGCCCAAGTAGAGTTTCAAACTCTTGCTCTCCACCATCTTGACTCTCGGGATATAGCGGATGATGATGCGGCCGAAGTCGGGCTGTCCGGTCACGGGACACAGCGAGGTGAACTCTGGACAATCGAGTGTTACAACGTATTCGTTATCAGCGTGTTTGTTGTCGAAAGCCTCCAAAAGGGCGGGGGCGTAGTCGCTGTTGTAGGTGGTGTGGCGTTCTCCCAAGTGGGTCACATTGCCCATCTCTTTTTTGCTTCTTGACATATTGGAAAATTTGGCTGCAAAAATACGATTTTATTTTTTGCCGAGAAGGCGGAACATGTTCTTCTTGTACGCTTCCACGCCGGGCTGGTCGAATGGGTTGATTTTCAGCATATAGCCGCCAATGGCGCAGGCAAATTCAAAGAAGAAGATGAGCTCGCCGAGGGTGTTCTCGTTGATGGTGGGGATGACGATGCGCAGGTTGGGTACGCCGCCGCTGATGTGGGCGGCGCGGGTGCCGGTTTCGGCCGCGTGGTTCACCTTCTGCATGTCCATCTGGTGCAGGTAGTTGAGACCGTCGATGTCCTGCTCGTCGTAGGGAATGTTGAGGGTGTGGTGGCTCTTTTCCACTGAAATCACAGTCTCGAAAAGCATCCGCTGTCCCTCCTGCACGTACTGTCCCAGCGAGTGCAGGTCGGTGGAGAAGATGCAGCCGGCGGGGAAGATGCCGCGGTTCTCCTTGCCCTCACTCTCGCCAAACAGCTGCTTGTACCATTCGATGAGGTAGAAGAGGCGTGGTTCGTAGGCCACCATGAGTTCCACCCGTTTGTTGTTGTGGTACAGAAGATTGCGCATGACAGCGTAATGTAGTGCCGGGTTGCCTTCGAGGCTCTTGTCGGCCAGCAGCAGCTCGTGCATCCGGTGTGCTCCTTCGAGCAGCGCGTCGATGTCGTAGCCTGCCGCTGCGATGGGCAGCAGTCCCACGGGGGTGAGCACCGAGTAGCGGCCGCCCACATTGTCGGGGATGACGAAGGTGTTGTAGCCCTCTTGGGTGGCGAGCTGCTTGAGGGCGCCGCGCTGTCGGTCGGTGATGGCCACGATGCGTTTTTTCGCCTCCTCCTTGCCATATTTCTTCTCGCAATGCTGTTTCAGAATGCGGAAGGCGATGGCCGGTTCGGTAGTGGTTCCCGATTTGGAAATGACGATGAGGGAATACTCTTTTTTATCTAAAATATTCTGTAAATCAAAGAGATAATCTTCGCTAATGTTGTTGCCGGCAAACACTACCAACGGAGCGTTGGCATTGGGCTCGAGGGCGCGGAAGTGCGACTGCAGGGCTTCAATGACGGCGCGTGCGCCGAGGTACGAACCGCCGATGCCGATCACCACCACCACTTCCGACTGTTGGCGCAGCCGCTCGGCCACCCGTTTCACGTCGGCAATCTCGCTGCTGCCGGCCGCTTCGGGCAGGTCGAGCCAGCCGAGAAAGTCGTTGCCGTCACCGCTGCGGCTGACCAGCTGTTCGTAGGCGTTATCCATTTGTTTCTGCGCCGTTGCCGGCACTTCGGGGAGGAAGGTCTGGCAGCCTTCCGTTTCAAATCTGAGTTGAATCATGGTTCCGTTTTTTAGAAAGTGCAAAGTTACACTTTTTTCTCGAAACAATTATACTTTTTTATCATTGTTATGTCTTTAAAAATCCGTACTTTTGCCCCAATTTTCAGAAATTGTGCAAGAAGGCTTTGCTGTGTGGTGTTCTGAAGGTTGTTTTTATTGTCTAAATTATTGAAAATCTTCAATTTATAAATTATGAAAGAAAAGATTTCGTGGTCTGAAAAATGGATGAATCAGAAAAACAATGGCGGAAGAATGCTTTCGTTTTGCGTGTTTTCTGCGATGCTGCTGATGATGTCGCTCTCTTCGTTGAGGGCGCAGAGCGTGGATTGCCCCGCCGCGACAGTGCCCATGACTTGCAATTTCGACAGCGACAGTGCCACCGTATGGAACGAGCGTGGCATCCTGCCCGACTGCTGGGACTTTGTCTTCCTCGGCAGTGACTCCACCTACGCACCGCATGTGTCGGCCGACTTTGCTCCCGACAGCAACGCCCTGCTGCTCACCGCCGGCGACAGCTCCATCTACGGCACCTCCAACTGTGTGCTGCTGCCTGCCTTCGCCGCCGATTTCAACGTGCTGGGCATCTCTTTCACCACTAAAATGGAGAACGACACGCTGGGACATTTGGCTTTCGGCTACTGGCACAACGACGGCATGGTTTCTTATTTCGTGCCCATACAGGTCATCCCCAGCGATACGGATGCCGTTGCCCACTTTGTGAGCCTGCGTGAGGTAAGTCTCACCACCGACGACCGCTTGGCTTTCTCGTGGTCGAACAACGACACCTGCGCCCATTGCGCCATTGATGTGGTGATGGTGGATTCGTTGGACCTGTGTATTGTACCTTCGATTACTGTTATAAATCCTTTGTCAGACAGTCAGTTGCATGTTGAATGGCAGAAAGGGTGGCGCGAGAGTGAGTGGCTGGTGGAGTATATGCCCCAAGGGGTGGAACATGGCAATGGCACTACATTGAGTGTAGCGGAAACTCGCTGCACGCTGTCGGAGCTTACTCCCGG
Source organism: Bacteroidales bacterium (assembly GCA_045132235.1). Classification (GTDB taxonomy): domain Bacteria; phylum Bacteroidota; class Bacteroidia; order Bacteroidales; family WCHB1-69; genus UBA1756. Next base: position 22,817 of record JBGURX010000005.1, on the reverse strand, counting down.
CACCGTTTATCAGGTGTATGTACGTGCCGTCTGTTCGGGAGATTCTCTCTCCGATTGGTCGGTACCTGTGTTGGCGGCTATGCCGTGCGCTTCGGCTTCCATTCCTTACATGGAGGATATGGAAAGCTATACAGGTACAGGCGTTTCGGTAGCCGGTGTGATGCCCGATTGTTGGAGTCTGCTGTCGGATGCGTCAGCTGCCCGTGCCCCCCATGTCAGTACGTACAATGCACCCAGCGGCAACAACGGCCTTGTGCTGACTGCCAAGAGTGCGTCTGGCTTTGCTGCCGACAACTATGTGGCCGTGCCGTGGTTCGCCTCCGACCTCGACGGTGTGAAGGTGAGCTTCCTCTCCCGTATGGACAATGTTAACAATGGGCAGCTGACCTTCGGCTATATGACCAACGTGCTGGATGCCGCTTCCTTTGTGGCATTGGAGAGCGTGACACCCACTACTACTGCCACATCGCACGAATACTCGCTGGCCGGCACCAACATTCCCGACGGTGCCCGCCTTGCTTTCCGCTGGTACTCTGCCTCCACCTCATGGGACTGGCGCTGTGTAATTGACAATTTCTCCGTAGAGTTCCTTCCTTGCGCCGTTATCACTGACCTTCAGGTTAGCGATGTAATGATGACCACCGCCACTGCCAGCTGGCATTCGGGAAGCATTGAGAATGAGTGGCGCGTGGTGTACGGCCCCGCTGGCTTCGACCCCGCAACAGAAGGTATTTCCCTTTTCCATCATGATTCCATCCTCCATCTTACCGACCTTACCGGTCTGCAGCCCTACGACCTGTATGTGCAGGCCATCTGCGACCCTGCCAATCCCAGCCCGCTCGCTGGCCCCGTCAGTTTCACGCCTTACTGCCTCGTGGTGGCCGATACCACTGTGATGACGGTGTGCGACAGCGTGGAGTGGAACGGCAAGACCTATTCGCAGACGGGTGTTTATGTGGATACCCTCTATCAGGCAGCGGAGTTCCAGTGCGACAGTGTGGTCATCCTGGATCTCACCGTACATTATTCAGTGGAACAGTCTGAGTCGCTGTACATCTGCCAGAACGATCTGCCTGTGGTTTGGCGCGACACCACCTTGGAAGTGGGCAGTGTGGATGGCGAATATCAGTTCCACCGTTTTACAGTGGATGGTTGCGACAGCATCGTAAATCTTTCCGTGGTGGTTTATCCCGCATTTTATTTGGATGAATATGATACCATTTGCCAGCAGGCATTGCCTTTTACGTGGCGCGACACGGTTTTTGAGCAGGGGAGTGAGAGCGGCGAATTTCTCTTCACCCGTCACACCATCCATGGCTGCGACAGTGTGGTGACTTTGCATCTGGTGGTGTATGAGAGCAAGTATGAAGTGGAATATGATGAGATATGCCAGCAGGAGCTGCCCTATACATGGCGTGACACCACTTTCGGAACGGAAACCCGCAGCGGCGTGTATGTGTTGCCCCGCGAGACCTCGCATGGCTGCGACAGCATCGTGACGTTTGTGCTGGTGGTGCATCCGAGCTACGACGAGCAGGAAACGCTGAGTCTTTGCCGTAGCGAGCTGCCCATCACATGGCGCGACACCACCTTCGCTGCTGATGTACAGAGCGGTACGATGGAGTTTAGAAAGACCACGGCTCACGGATGCGACAGCATCGTGACGCTGACCCTTGAGATCCGCGAGGCCTCCTCGTCGGAGGAGACGGTGGAGATCTGCGACAGCGAGCTGCCGTACGTGTGGCGCGATCAGGTCTTTGCCCGCGGCACCGAGAGCGGCACGTTCACCTACTCCCGCATCAACGCTGCCGGTTGCGACAGCACCGCCACCTTGCACTTGGTGGTGCATCCCACCTACAGCCGCGAAATGTCCGCTACCATCTGCTCCGGCGACCTGCCGTACGCCTTCGGCGACACTACCTTCCAAGAAGGCAGCGAGACCCAGACCGTGGTGCGCCATCTGGCCAGCGCGCATGGCTGCGACAGCGTGGTGACACTGCACCTTACCGTGAACCATCCCACCGAACGGTATGAAACCATCGACCTGTGCCGCAACAGACTGCCGTTCACCTATTATGATACTGTCTTCCATGTGGGCACTCCCACCGACACTTACATCATCCGTCGTCAAACCTCGCAGGGCTGCGACAGTATCGTCTATCTCACGCTGAACATCCGCCAGAGCTTCGGTGGCAGCGAGACCGTGGAGGTGTGCGAGAGCGACCTGCCCTTCATCTGGAATGATGAAATAATCGACAGAACTTATACAACCGGCACCTACTCTTTTGCCGGTCAGACGCAGTACGGCTGCGACAGCATCTGGGTGCTTCGTCTGGTGGTGCATCCGCTGTACCGTCAGCAGGAGCAGGTCACCATTTGCGAGAGCCAGCTGCCCTATACGTGGCGCGACACCGTCTTTGAAGTCGGTACTCGCGGAGGCACCTTCCTGTTTGAAAGAGCCTCCGCCGCTGGCTGCGACAGCGTGGTGGTGCTGAAGCTGACGGTCAACCCGTCGTACCAGCAGGAAGAGAGTCTGACCATCTGTGAGAGCGAGCTGCCTTACACATGGCGCGATGTCACCCTGCCCGTCGGCACACAGAGCGGCGACATCCAGTACGAACGCACCACCGTGGAGGGCTGCGACAGCACCGTGGTGCTCCACCTGACCGTCAACCCGCTCTCTGAATCAGATGATTATATGACCATCTGCCAGAATGAGCTGCCCGTCTATTACTTGGGTGAAATTTTCCCCGTGGGCACTTCCACTCAGGTGCGTGACTTCCACTTGCAAAATCAGTATGGCTGTGACAGTCTTGTGCATTTCCACCTGACCGTCAATCCTGTGTATGCCTTTGAAGATGAGGTTACCATCTGCGCCAGCGAGCTGCCCTACCATTACGAGGCTATGGACACGACCTTCGAGGTGGGCACATACCCCGGCGACTACCGTTTCAGCCGCTCTACGGCAGCCGGCTGCGACAGTCTCCTTACGCTCCATCTGACGGTGCTTCCCGTCTATGCAGAGAACACTGCAGCAGTGATTTGCCAGAACGAGCTGCCCTACACATGGCGCGACATTACCTTCCCGGTGGGCACCGAAAGCGGTATTTATCAATATGAAAGAACTTCTTCACAAGGCTGCGACAGCACCGTGACACTGGCTCTGATTGTACATCCGAGTTTTGAGCAGGAAGAATATGTCGAGGTGTGCCAGAACGGCTTCCCGATGCAGTGGCGCGACACCGCCTTCCAAGCGGGCACCACCACTGGAGATTATGTCTTCTATCGCCATACCATCCACGGCTGCGACAGCATCGTCACCCTCCACGTTACGGTCAATCCCATCTACCAAGAGAATGAGTCGCTGGTGATCTGCGAGAGCGACCTGCCTTACACATGGCGCGACATCACCTTCCCGGTGGGCACCACCAGCCGTATTTTCACCTACAATCTCCAGAGCGAAGCGGGCTGCGACAGCATCGTGACGCTCGTGCTGACCGTGCGGCCGACCTTCAACCAGACGTTCAACCTTTCAATTTGTGAAAACGACCTGCCTTACTATTTCGCACAGACCGATACCACCTTCAGCGAGGGCACGCAGTCGGGTACCTACCGCTTCACCTATTCCAACATTTACGGTTGCGACAGTGTCATCATTTTGAATCTTTCGATCTATCCTTATTATTCTGATGGAGAAAGCCTGACCATCTGCTCCAGCGAATTGCCGTACTACTATGAACGTGAAAATCGCACTTTCCAGCTCGGAACCACCACGGGGGACTATGTGTTCAACCACACCACCTCGCACGGCTGCGACAGCGTGTGGACGCTGCACCTGACGGTCAACCCGACCTATTCGCAGAGCGAACTGTTGCGCATCTGTGAGAATGACCTTCCGTACGTGTGGAACGACACCATTTTCGAGGCGGGCACCCTTTCCGGTACCTTCACTTTCCACCGCACCTCACATCTGGGTTGCGACAGTACTATCACGTTGACCTTGTTCGTGTACAGCCAGCCCTCTGTGAACATCATCGGTGCTCATTCGATGACATTGGGCGGTACTGAAATGCTGGTGGCACAGGCCAACAACTGCAACTTCACGTGGAGCACGGGCGAAGAGTCATCGGTCATTTATGTAACGCCTGACACTGCTGGAATTTATACCTATTCGGTGACGGCCACGCATGCTACCACGGGTTGCAGCAGCGTTGCTTATCATGAACTGGTGGTGGATGATACGACGGGCATCGCCCATTATGGCGACTATCGCATTCAGGTCTATCCGAATCCGGCCACCGATGTGGTCACGTTGCGCTGCGACCGCGAGAACATTGCCGAGGTGGTGCTGTACAACATGCTGGGCCGTCAGGTGCGGAGAGTCCGTGTGGATGCTTTGCAGGGCGAGATGGACCTGACCGGTATTGCGCCGGGCACCTACCTGATGCAGGTGGTGCTCCGCAATGGCGATGTGGCGCGTGAGAAACTGATTGTCCACTAAACCCCACTGCCGTGCAGAAGCCCTTGGCAGAGATACTGCGGCCGAGAAGTCTGGATGGCTATATCGGCCAGTCGCACCTGATGGGCGAGGGCGCGAGTCTGCGCCATGCCATCGAGACGGGCAATCTGCACTCCATGATCCTGTGGGGACCTCCCGGCGTGGGCAAGACCACCCTCGCCCTGCTGATTGCGGAGGTGACCCATGCGCAGTTCTTCATGCTCAGCGCCATCAGCTCCGGCGTGAAGGAGGTGCGCGAGGTGATTGAACAGGCAAAAAAGAACGAAGGCAAGTCGATACTTTTCATCGATGAAATCCATCGTTTTTCCAAATCGCAACAGGACTCGCTGCTGGGGGCGGTGGAGCAGGGGATTGTCACGCTGATCGGTGCGACCACCGAAAATCCCTCTTTTGAAGTCATCTCCCCGTTGCTCTCCCGCTGTCAGGTGTATGTGCTGGAGAGTTTGAAAAGGACTGATTTGGAGAAGATTATCGATTCTGCACTTCATTTTTATGAAAAAGAACAAGGCATAAAAATAGAGATAAAGGAGAATGAAGCTCTATTGCGGGTTTCCGGTGGTGATGCCCGCAAATTGTTGAATGCCATTGAGTTGGTGGTGAATGCCGCACCTGCCGGCGAAAAGCACATTGTGGTGGATAATGCTTTGGTACAGAAGATTATCCAAAAGAATTTAGCCATTTATGACAAGAAAGGCGACACGCATTATGATGTGATTTCCGCCTTCATCAAGTCGATGCGGGGCAGCGACCCCAATGCGGCGGTATATTGGCTGGCCCGTATGCTGGCGGGCGGCGAGGATCCGCTTTTCATTGCCCGCCGTATGATTATCCTCGCTTCCGAGGACATCGGAAACGCCAATCCCAACGCGTTGCTATTGGCCAACAACTGCTTTCAGGCTGTGCATCATATCGGTATGCCCGAGGCACGGATTATTCTTTCGCAAACTGCTATTTATCTCGCCTCTTCCCCCAAAAGCAATGCCTCTTATCTGGCAATCGATGAGGCTTTGAGCTGGGTGAAAAAGACGGGCGACCTGCCGGTGCCGTTTCATATCCGCAACGCTCCCACCGAGCTGATGAAGGATTTGGGCTACCACAAAGGTTATCAGTATGCGCATGATTATGAGCAGAATTTCGTGAATCAGGAGTACCTGCCGGAGTCCATCAGCGGCAAGAAGTTCTACGAGCCGCAGAACAATCCCCGCGAGAACGAGCTGCGCCGCTACTTGCGCAACTGCTGGCGCGACAAGTACCGCTATGTGCTGATGATCGCCGTGTTCATCGCCTCGCTGCTTCCTTCTTTCGCCCAAGACATCCACTATTCGCAGTGGGAGACCAACCCTCTGTATCTCAATCCCGCCAACGTGGGCGCCATCGATGGATTGTTCCGTGTGGGCGTGAATCAGAAGACGCAGTGGCTGGCGGTTACCAAGCCGTTCATCACCTTTTCAGGCTCTTTTGATGCCCCTGTGGTGAAGAGCAACGCCCGCCGTTTCCTTTTGGGCGTGGGGGTGCAGTTCAATGCCGACCGTGCCGGAGACTCCAAATACCGCTCGTTTCAGGGAAACCTGTCGGTAGGGTTCACCAAATCGTTGGACAGGGCCAACCGCAACAAGATTTCCGTTGGCTTCTTCTGCGGCTTCGACCAGCGCGCCATCGACTATGCGGCGCTCTCGTTCGACGAGCAGTTTCAAGGCGGGGCGTACAGTCCTGACAATCCCGTCACGGAGGCTTTTGAAAGGGAAAAGTTCTGTTTTTTTGACTGCGGTGTCGGTGCCGCATGGACACTGACACCCAACAAGCGAAGCAGTTACAGTGTGGGACTGAGTGTGAGTCATCTCACTGAACCGAATACCACGTTGAATCGTGGCAAGAGTGTGCTGCACCGCAAATATACGGCCTACGTGGCCACGCATATCCCTGTGGCTAAGCAATTGGTGCTTTCGCCCTCGGCGATGGCGAGCTTCCAACACCGCTATCGTGAAATAATCTTCGGCACCCTTTTGGAATATGAATACTTCAAAAATCCCAAGAGCAACCGTTTTGCTGCAGGTGGCGGCGTTTATTACCGCTGGGCCGACGCGCTCATTATCTGCGGTGTGGTGCAGTGGGAAAACCTTCGCCTCGGTCTGAGCTACGACCTCAACTTTTCGTCGCTGACGGTGGCCAGCCACGCGCGCGGCGGCTTCGAGGTGTCGTTATACTATATTTTTAAAAGGGCGAAAGAAAAGAGAAGCAAGGCCATCTTGTCTTGTCCGTATGATGTGATGTAAATGATAGGGTGATGAGTAGATGGTGTAAATGGCTGATTTTATGTATGATGATGGTTGTCCAGACTATCCTCTCCGCGCAGCACGTGCTGGATGCAGAGGAACGTAAGCACCAGATTCTTTATATTCAGCAAGATACCATTCCGGTGGAGGTGGAAGAGGTGTCGGAGGTGATCAATACGCAGTTTTCTGAATACAATGGCGTGCTGTTTCCGGATTCGTCTTTCTTTTTCTCCTCTCTTCGTCCTGAAAGCGAGGATGACTACGGGGAAATTTTCGAGCAGTTCTGGACCACCCGCATCTATCGCAGCCAACTCACCGTGGGCGGTTTTTCCAAGCCCGTATCTGTTTCACCGTTGGTGAATGACAACAAATATTATAACTGCGGCGTCACCTTCAACGATGATCGCACGCTGATGGTGTTCACCCGTTGTCTTCGCGATTCGGGGAAGAAATTGCAGTGCTCGCTCTGGCGAAGTGATTGGAAAGCAGGACATTGGAGCAAGCCTCAGCAGCTCAACCGCCGTATCAACCTGCCTGGCACTACCACCACGCAGCCCAACTGGGTGGATGGCGAAGACTACAGCGTGCTCTATTTTGTCTCCGACCGTCCGCGCGGCTACGGTGAACTCGACATCTGGTACACCATCTATAAAAACAACCATTTCGACGATCCCATCAATGCGGGCAGCATGGTCAATACGCCCGACAATGAAGTCACGCCTTTTTACGATAAAAACAGCGGAAGGCTCTATTTCAGTTCCGATGGAACACATTTGACCATAGGTGGTTACGATGTTTTTTATACAGAAGGTGCTTTGTCGAAATGGACTGCTCCCACCAATATCGGTGTTCCCATCAATTCCACCGCCAACGACATCTATTTTACGGTAAATAAGCATGATAATGGCGGCTATTTTGCCTCCAACCGTCCCAAAAATCCAGAGGACGATGCCGACACATGCTGTACCGATCTTTACCATTATCAATGGAGGAATATTGAAATTGTTGAAAATGAAGAAGATACAATTGTAGAAGATACGGTTTCTGTGGCAGAAAAGGTGACAATGCTGTTGCCCATCACGCTTTATTTTCATAATGATGAACCTGACCCACGCACAACGAATACCACTACCACCCGCAATTACCGCAGCACTCTTGCCGATTATATCGCGATGAAGGAGACGTACAAAACCGAGTATTCGCGTGGCTTGAAAGGGGAGGCGGTGCAGGTGGCGCAGCAGCGTATTGAGCGATTTTTCACCGACTCGGTGGAGAATGGTTTCCGCAAGTTGGAGGAATTTTCGCAGCTGTTGCTCGCTGACCTGACGGCTGGAAACAGTGTCACTATCACTGTGTGCGGTTTTGCAAGTCCTTTACACAAAGCAGAATACAACTACGCGCTTTCGTCGCGGCGTATTTCTTCTTTCATTAATTATTTAAAAGAATATAAACAGGGGATTTTTCTTCCGTACCTGTCCGGCACGGCACGAAACCGCCTCGTGATTATTAGCGAACCGGAAGGTTCGTCGATGGCGGCCAAGGAGGTCAGCGACAATCCCAACGACAGGCGCAACTCGGTGTATAGCATCGCTGCTTCGGTGGAACGCAAGATTCAGGTTACCCGATATGAGGTGCAACCTGCCAATCCCTGAGTCTTTTGAAGGCTTTTCCCAGATTTTTGCTGATGTCGGAGGCGATGAGGCTTTCCTCTGACTCCTGCTCCAATGCGATGTCGCCGGCCAGTCCGTGCAGGTAGGCACCGAGAATGGCGGCCCATTGTAGTGCATATCCTTTGGCGAGGAGGGCGAGCAAAATGCCGGTCAGCACATCGCCGCTGCCCGCAGTGGCCATGCCCGGGTTACCGGTGGAGTTGACGAAAAACTTGCCGTCGGGCGTGGCGATGACGCTGTGGGCACCTTTCAGAATTACAATGACATTGTATTTCTGGGCGAAATTTTTCACCCGTTCGATGCGGTCGAAGTCGTTTTCGCTGGCCCCTGCAAGTCGCTCAAACTCTTTGAAATGCGGGGTGAGGATGGAATTGGCAGGAAGATAGGCCAGCAGCGTTTTGTTGTCGGCCAGCAGGTTGAGGGCGTCGGCATCGAAGATGGTGGGGGTGTGTATTTCAGAAAGAAGGTCTTTCAGCAGTGCTGCGGTCTTGGGGGCTTGGCCGATGCCGGGACCGATGGCGATGGCGTTCAGGCCACTCATTGCTTCCCAGTGGCATACCGACACGCATGTTTCGCACGGGTCGGGGTCGAGGATGGCTTCGGGGAGGGAGTGGGGGAGGGCGGCGGCCACATTGGGCGTGGTATGCACTGTCACCTTGCCGATGCCGCCGCGGAGGGCAGCGGTGGCACTCAGGATGGCCGCGCCGGGCATCTTCTGCGAGCCCGCAATCAACAGGCCGTGGCCGTTGCTGCCCTTGTGGGCGAACTTGCGGGGCGGCAGCAGCAGCTGTGCCACCTCGTTACCGGTCAGGTATTCGCCCACCCGTCCGAAACTGTCGTCCACAATCCGCAAACCGATATCGAGCACGCTGACTTTGCCGACAAATTCGGCATTTTCGGGAAGGAGAAACGCCCACTTCTGCCATTGGAACGTGTAGGTGCGCTGCGCTTTGATGCGGTGTGCCTCCTTGGGCGTGTGGCGGTCGATGAAAAGTCCCGACGGGATGTCCACCGCCACCACGTAGTAGTTTTGGCTATTGATGAAATCCACCACCTCGGCGTATTGATCCGCTAACGGCCGCGACAGTCCGATGCCGAACAGCGCGTCGATGGCCACCACGGAGGTGGCATCGGTGGGATGGTTGCGGTATTCCTCAAAGGTGACGCACTGCAGGTTGGGGTAATCCGGCAGCATCTGCTGGATGCGCTGGTAGTTGCGGTCGAAGTCGGGCGTGGTGCTGCTGGAGTAGCAGGCGGTGACCACGGTGACGGGATGGTTGTAGCGTGCCAGCAGGCGGGCGATGACGAGGCCGTCGCCGCCGTTGTTGCCGAGACCGCAGAACACCACAACCTGCGCTGCATCCGCTATGCGCACATCCTGCAACAATTGCTCGGTCACGGTGGTGGCCGCACGTTCCATCAAATCCGTTGACGATATCGGCTCGGTGTCCATCGTCACCCGTTCGCTCTCTCGTATGTAATTGTGGTTGACAATCATGGTGTGGTTGTTTTTTTCGTTGGAGACGGTGCATGCACTGTCTCTACATCATGTATTCGTTTTTCCCGTTGGAGACAGTGCATGCACTGTCTCTACTCTTCACTCCTTCACTCCTCAACTCCTCAACTCCTCAACTCCTAACCCTTCACTCAAAACTTTTAACTCTAAACTCTAAACTCTAAATCAGCCCCATCCGTTGGAAGATGGCGCGCAGTTCTTCGGAGGTTTTCACTTTCACTTCGCGGACTTTGCTGCCCACTGCCGGTCCCACGATATGGAACTCCTCGAGCTGGTCCATGATGCGGCCTGCGCGGGCGTAGCCGAGCTTCATCTTGCGTTGCAGCAGCGAGGTGGAGCCCATCTGCGTTTCCACGATGAGGGTGGCGGCGTCCATGAAGCAGGAGTCGATTTCGTTGGACGACATTTGCAAGTCTTCGTCCTTGCCAGCGGTGTCGTCTGAGTATTCGGGCAACAGGAACGGTTCGGGGTAGCCCTGCTGGTCGGCGATGAAGCGGGTGAGGGCTTCCACTTCCGGCGTGTCGATGAAGGCGCACTGCAGGCGCACGAGGTCGCTGCCGGTGGAGAGGAGCATGTCGCCCTTGCCGATGAGCTGGTTGGCGCCGCTGCCGTCGAGAATGGTGCGCGAGTCCACAATGGAGGTGACGCGGAAGGCGATACGGCTCGGGAAGTTGGCCTTGATGACGCCGGTGATGATGTTGACGGAGGGACGCTGTGTGGCGATGATAAGGTGGATGCCGATGGCGCGGGCCAGCTGGGCCAGACGGGCGATGGGGGTTTCCACCTCGCGGCCGGCCGTCATGATCAGGTCGCCGAACTCGTCGATCACCAGCACAATGTAGGGCAGGTAGCGGTGGCCGTTGGTGGGGGAGAGCTTGCGCTGGCAGAACTTGGTGTTGTACTCCTTGATGTTGCGCACCTGCGCCAGCTGCAGCAGGTCGTAACGGGCATCCATCTCCGCACACAGCGAGTTGAGGGTGTAGATGACCTTCTTCACATCGGTGATGATGGGGTTGTCGGCACCGGGCAACATGGCCAGATAGTGGCGCTCGATGATGGAGTAAAGGGTGAACTCCACCTTCTTCGGATCGATGAGCACGAACTTGAGCTCCGACGGGTGCTTCTTGTAAAGCAGTGAGGCGATGATGGCGTTGAGTCCCACTGACTTACCCTGTCCGGTGGCGCCGGCCATGAGCAGGTGCGGCATCTTGGCGAGGTCGGCCACGAAGGGTTCGTTGCTGATGGTCTTGCCGAGACCGATGGGCAGGTCATATTTGTTGTTTTGGAACTTGTCGGAGTCGAGGATGGACTTCATCGACACGATCTGCGGGTTGGCGTTCGGCACCTCGATGCCGATGGTGCCCTTGCCCGGTATGGGGGCGATGATACGGATGCCGAGCGCGGCGAGGCTCAGCGCGATGTCATCCTCCAAGTTCTTGATCTTGCTGATGCGGATGCCCTCCGCCGGCACGATTTCGTACAGCGTGACGGTGGGTCCGATGGTGGCGAAAATTTTCTTGATGGTGATGCCGAAACTCTTGAGAGTCTGTTCGATACGCTCTTTTTTCTCGCGCAGCTCCTGCATCTTGGCGGCCTCGTTGACCACGGCCGGCTGGTAGTCGAACAGCAGGTCGGTGGTGGGGAACTGGTAGTGCGACAGATCGAGGCGCGGGTCGTAATCCTCCAACGGGAGCACGGGCTCCGGCAGGGCGAGCGGTGTCTCTTCATTGGAATTGGGTTCAGCGGCGAAGTCGGCGTCTGTGACTTCATCTGCCGATGTGTCAGTGGAAGGAACGGCATTGACGATGTCGAACGGCACATCCGACGCCACCTCTTCGGGTTGCTCCTCTTCAGCTTCGCCACCTCCGAGGTCGATGGTGTTATTGTCGTACTCTTTGCTCAGTCCGCCCAGCTCTTCGATGTACTGACCGGGCAGTTCTTCGGTTTCACGTTGTTCGCTGCCCTTCTTTCCATTCTTTTTCTTCTTTCCAAATAAATGATTATCAACATCTTCATCATCATTATCATCATCGTCGTCTTCAACGTTGCGATTCTGTCTTTGGGCGACGATTTTGTCCTTGACTTTCGCCCCAGCTTTTACAAAAACAGAAGGGGAAATGTTGTAGCAGAGGAAGAGAATGAGCAGGAGGATGGCGAGCAGAATGAAGAAGGTGGCGATTTTTCCGGTGCCGTCCACCAGCAGTCCGGTGATGGAGTTGCCGAAGAAGCCGGCAGGGAAGGAGTTGACATCCACATCGCCTTTTTTCACGTAGAAGAAGGCGAGGAACATGGAGAGCCACACCATGGTGAGCACGGTGGTGACGGTGGTGCGGAACAGCGGCATCAGGGTTTTCTCAAAGGTGAGCCGTACGCCATACAGGAAGGTCAGGAACGGGATGCCGATGGCGAAAAGCCCGAAGGTGGCGTCGCAGCAGAGGTGCGCGAGGTAGGCGCCCAGTCCGCGGCACCAGTTGCCGGGTGAAGAGGTGCTGCCCTGCTGCACGTACTCCTGATCGGCGGCATGGGTGAACCAGAACGACAGGATGGAGACGAAGGCCACAAGGGAAAAAAGCAGGAGCAGGACACCGAAAATTTTCTGCCAATCCTCTTTCTTGAGATGCTTTTTTGAAGAAGATCCTCCGCTTTTTTTGTCAGCAGATCTTGACTTCTTGCCACTTTTCGTGTTCTTGACAGAATGATTTTTAGTCGTAATGTACATATAGATAATGAATTAAATATACTTGTCAATTATCTTGCAAAGGTATGCAATTTGATGCGAGTTTTTCTCGTTGAAAAAATAAGAATTTCAACATTGATATGTTTGAAAAAAATGAGCGTTATCGACACGTGACAAGGGATACAATTGTAATTTTGCGAAAATTTTAAGAATAATGTTTATTATGATGAATGTGCCGTTTTTATTGGAAACTGTAGCTCAAACTGAAGAGAAAGTCAGCTTTTTCAAACTGGTGTTCGCCCCGTCAAGTCTTTGGATTATGATTCCTCTGATTCTGATGCTGTTATGGGTGATTTATGTGTTTATTGAAAGATGGCTCACGCTGAGCCGTGCCACGAAGGTGGATCCCAACTTCATGAACCACATCAAGGATTTCATCCACGAAGGTCGTTTCGATTCCGCCCTCGCGCTCTGCAAAGGCAACGAGTCGCCGCTGTCCCACATGATTGAGAAGGGTATCTCCCGCATCGGCAAACCGCTGAGCGACATCTCCACCGCCATCGAAAACACCGGCCAGTTGGAGGTGCAGCGTCTCGAGAAGAGGCTCTCTTCCGTCGCTACCATTTCCGGTATTGCCCCCATGATTGGTTTCTTGGGTACGGTCACGGGTATGATCACCGCTTTCAGCGAGATGGCCAGCAACCCCAACAATGTGAATATCGCCGACTTGTCGGGTGGTATCTATACCGCTATGATTACCACGGTGGGCGGTCTTATCGTGGGTATCATCGCCTACGTGCTCTACAACTTCCTCGTTGACAAAGTCTCCGAGTTGATTCACCAGCTCGAGGGTCACACCACCGAGTTTATGGACCTTCTGAACGAACCCGGCAAATAGCCCTAAAACCGCAGCATCATGGCTATCAAATCCCGTCACAGTAAGAAAATGGAACCCAACATGTCGTCTATGTCCGACTTGGTGTTCCTGCTGTTGATCTTCTTCGTCATCACCTCTACGCTGGTCTCTCCCAACATGATCCGGGTGGACCTGCCCTCCAGCGATGCCGGCCAGCAGAATGTGAAGCGCAACCTTGAGGTGTATGTGGACTCGCTGCATGTGTTCCATGTCAATCCTGACAATCCCCAAGACCCCGGTACAACTTCCCTTGACACGTTGGGCGCACAGCTTCGCGTGGCTATGGACAATGATGATACCGAGCAGCATGTGGTCATCCTGCGTGCCGACCGCGACGTGCCGGTGCAGTGCATGGTGGATATGATGGGGGTTGTGGCAACCCTGAACAAAGAGCGCGAAGCCCTCGGCAAAGTGAAGTTCAGCATGGCAATGGCCACCGTTTATCCGACCAACTAATATATATTGTCATGAATTACGAAGTGCGAAACAAGTATATTTCCGCCGGCGCCACTGCCTTCTGTCTGGCAGTGTTGCTGGTGTTTTTGCTGCTTTGCGGCTTCACCCACAAGACTCCGCCCGACCCGCCTGCTGAAGAGATGGTGGTAGAGGTGCAGGAAGTGGAGCTCTTCGATGATGCCGGCGGCGGCAACATGATGGACGGGGGCAACTACAATCCCAACAATCCGAAGCCTGCTCCGGAAGTGAAGGAGACGCCTGCTAAAACTTCGCAAAACAACAATACTCCCACCACCAACACGGCCACCAGTCCCACGGGACCGAAGGCCAACGTGCCCGAACAGCCCAAGCCCAACAGTTCGGCCATGTTCGGCAGCGACAAGGTGGGTACCGGCCAGACGGCTTCCACAGCGGGCGGCACCACGTCTGGCAACGGCGGTGCCAATGGTCATGGCGATGGCCTCGGCTACGGCAATGCATCCGGCAGCGGCGGCGGAAGTGGCGGTGGTACAGGCAGCGGCTCGTGGGTGAAGCGTCCCGATTTCAGCTCGCTGTCGGCCGACAAGGACTTCTATTTCGAGTTTGTCTGCACGGTGGATGAGAATGGTAAGGTGACGAATGTGGTGAAGACCAAAGACGGTGGTGCGCCTGCATCCTTGGTGGCAGAGGCCAGAAGAAAGATCCTGAGCGAAGCGAAGTACTCGCCGGGCCATCCGGGCAACCACACGCTGGGATTCACGCTGAAGAAAAATTAGGTTTTTTCAGAAAATTATTGAACAATAGTTGTTTATAAAGAAAAAAGTTGTATTTTTGCACTCCATTTCCGAGAGGCTCCGGGAATGGGGTTTTTTAGTAGTAAACCTCATTGTATCACCTTTTTAACCCATCCTTTTTAGGATAAAAATTTTTTGCAAATGGCAGAAGAAATCATTAACAATCCGGAAGAAACCGTAGTAGAGAACCCGCAAGTGGAAAACGCCCCTGCAGTGGAGGCCGCTCCCGCAGTGGAAGAGGCACCCGTTGCCGAGGCTGCTCCCGCAGCTGAAGAAGCTCCCGTAGCAGAGGCACCCGCCGCTGAGGAAGCTCCCGCAGTGGAAGCCGCAGAACTTCCGGAAACCCCGAAAGCCCCCAGAAAACCCCGTGAGATTGAGAACGCTTACGGCGAAATCATGGCCAACTTCGACTGGAACGCACTCGAGAAGAAAGGTCAGAAGTACAACGCCGCCGAGCGCAAGAATCTGGAAGAGCTTTACACCAAGTCCTTCAAATCCATCGACGAGCAGGCTGTCATCATGGGTACCGTCGTCTCCATCAACCAGCGCGAAGTGGTGGTCAACATCGGCTTCAAATCCGACGGTGTCATCTCCGCTTCCGAACTTCGTTACAACCCCGACCTGAAAATCGGTGACGAAATCGAGGTTTATGTGGAAAGCCAGGAAGACGCTACCGGTCAGCTGATTCTTTCCCACAAGAAAGCACGCCTCCTCAAATCATGGCTGCGTGTCAACGAAGCTTACGAGAAAGAGGAAATCATCACCGGTTATGTCAAGTGCAGAACCAAGGGCGGTCTCATCGTGGACGTCTTCGGTATCGAAGCCTTCCTCCCCGGTTCCCAGATCGATGTCAAGCCCATCCGCGACTACGACGTGTTTGTTGACAAGACCATGGACTTCAAGGTGGTGAAAATCAATCAGGAATTCAAGAATGTGGTCGTTTCCCACAAGGCTCTCATCGAGTCCGAACTCGAAGCCCAGAAGGCCGAGATCATCTCCCGCCTCGAAAAAGGTCAGGTGCTCGAAGGTACCGTCAAGAACATCACCACCTACGGTGTGTTCATCGACCTCGGCGGCGTGGACGGTCTCATCCACATCACCGACCTCTCTTGGGGCCGCATCATCCACCCCGAAGAGATCGTGCAGCTCGATCAGAAAATCAACGTGGTTATCCTCGATTTCGACGAGAACAAGAAACGTATCGCCCTCGGTCTCAAGCAGCTCACTCCCCATCCGTGGGACGCTCTCGACCCGAACCTCAAAGTTGGCGACAAGGTTCATGGCAAGGTGGTCGTGGTCAACGATTACGGTGCCTTCCTCGAAATCATGCCCGGTGTGGAAGGTCTCATCCACGTTTCCGAGATGTCATGGTCACAGCACCTGCGCACCGCTCACGACTTCCTCAAAGTCGGTGACGAAATCGACGCCGTGCTGCTCACCCTCGACAAAGAGGAGAGAAAGATGTCTCTCGGTATCAAACAGCTTATCCCCGATCCGTGGGCTAACATCACCGAGAAATATCCTGTCGGCTCGAAGCACACCGCTATCGTTCGCAACTTCACCAACTTCGGTATCTTCGTCGAGCTCGAAGAGGGCGTTGACGGCCTGATCCACATCTCCGACCTCTCCTGGTCGAAGAAGATCAAACACCCCGCCGAATTCACCAAGACCGGTGAGAAGATCGACGTGGTGGTTCTCGAAGTCGATGTGGAGAACCGTCGTCTCAGCCTCGGCCACAAGCAGCTCGAGGAGAATCCTTGGGATGTTTACGAAACCGTTTTCGCAGTCGGTACCGAGCATGAAGGCAAGGTGGTCAGCATGACCGACAAGGGCGCCGTCATCGCTCTGCCGTACGACATCGAAGGTTTCGCCTTCAACCGCAACCTTATGAAGCAGGACAAGACCTACGCCAAGGTTGACGAGGTGCTGCCCTTCAAGGTGGTTGAATTCTCCAAAGAAGCCAAGAAGATCAACCTCTCCCACACCAGAACCTGGCAGCTGAACCAGGAAGAGGAGACCAAGATCATGGAAGCTGAGGACAAAAAGCAGGCCAAGGAGATCAAGAAGCTCAACGAAAGCGTTGAAAAGACCACCCTCGGTGACCTCGACGCTCTCAAGGCTCTCAAAGAGAAACTTGGTAAGACCGAAGAGTAATCTTTGCAAGTATGAATATGAAATGCCTGCCGTGAGGCGGGCATTTCTTTTAAATGGTCATTCATTAACCAAACATTATGCAGCAAGTCACCCCGAAAAAAGCTCTTGGACAGCATTTCCTCACCGATGAGAACATCGCCCGCCGCATTGTGGACAGTCTGCAGGCTTCGTCGCACCACGTGCTGGAAATTGGTCCCGGCATGGGCGTGCTGACCCAGTATCTCCTTCAGCGCGAGGAGCTTGACTTCCGTGTGGTGGAAATCGACCGCGAGTCAGTGGCCTACCTGCAGACGCATTTCCCCGCCTTGAGCGACCGCATTATCGCCGACGATTTCCTCAAACTTCCTTTGTCGGAAATGTACAGCGAGCCGCTTTGCATCATCGGGAATTTTCCGTACAACATTTCCTCCCAAATCCTATTCAAGATATTGGAAAACAAAGATTTGGTGCCTGAAACGGTGGGGATGTTCCAGAAGGAGGTGGCCGAACGGGTGGCCTCCGCCCCCGGGAAGAAGATGTACGGCATTCTGAGCGTGCTGCTGCAGGCCTTCTTCGACATCGAATACCTGTTTACGGTGCACGAAGGGTCGTTCAACCCGCCGCCCAAGGTGAAATCGGCCGTCATCCGCATCACCCGCAATCCGGAAAAAAAACTGCATTGCGATGAGGCGTTGTTCAAAAATGTGGTGAAAACGGCCTTCAACCAGCGGCGTAAAACCTTGCGTAACTCTCTGAAAACCTTTATGTTTACCCCTGAATTCAGGGAAAGTGAATTGCTGTCGAAACGTCCCGAGCAGCTCAGTGTGGCTGAGTTTGAACAGATTTGTGAAAACATAGTGCGATGATTTACCGCGTTGACACCTTCATAGAGCGATATGATGAGCGGAAGATGGCGGAATGCCTTTCGTGGTTTCCGCAGGAACGGGTGGATAATGTGCTGAAAATCAATCATGGGCAGGGTAGGAGAGAGAAGGTGGCGGCGTATGTGCTGTTGGTGGAGATGTTGCGCGAAAGGAGTCTTTTGCAGGAACTTCCGTTGGTGGGTTATGCTGAAAACGGAAAGCCTTTCTTGCAAAATTATCCTGATTTGCACTTCAACATGAGTCATTGCAAGCGTGCGGTGGCGGTGGCCTTGCATGATGCGCCCGTGGGCATTGATGTGGAGTGCCGCCGGAAGGTGAGTCAGGCCTTGATGGAGCGGGTGTGCAGTGCGGGCGAGCGGGAGTTCGTCTGTTCGGCTGCCGACCCCGAGCTGGCGTTCATCCGCTTGTGGACGCGCAAGGAGGCGTTGTTGAAATGCACGGGGGTGGGTATCCGCGAGGATTTGCGCCACCTGCTGATCGATACCGCTGGCTTTGAAATCGTTACCGAGCAGCTGCCTGAAATCGATGGCTTTGTGTCGGTTTGTGTAGAAAGGTAGTTATTCTCTTGGCATCGGCAACGGAATTGATGCGGGCTTTGGAACAAACCAATCGCACACGTTTCAAGAAGAGATACTTGGATCCATTGCTTGCAATGGGGGTTATCGAGATGACGCAACCGGATTCTCCTAAAAGTCCCACGCAACGGTATCGGTTAACGGAGAAAGGACGGAAACTGTTGGAATAATTCTTACTTTGTGACGGAATCCCCCATTATTCCCCCTTCACCACCTTCCGGGTGACGCTCACGCCGCGGTTGAAATTGACACGCACGAGGTAGGTGCCCGCGGGGTACGGGGTGAGGTCGATGACGGGCAGGGAGGTGCCGTCGTGCGACTCCGCCAGATCGGCGAGTTTGCGGCCTTGCAGGTCGAACAGCTCGATGCTGCGGTAGTCGTACATATAGCCGCACACGACGGCCTCACCGCTGGTGGGGTTGGGATAGAGGTAGATGTCGCTTTCGCGATGGTTGTAGTATGTTTCGATGCCCACGGTATCGTCCGGCACGAATGGCTCCGCAAATCTCGGGTCGTGGTACAGAGCAAAGACAGCATTGGAGTGCTCCGCATCTCCATTAACAACAACATCTTCACTGAATGCAATACTTCCTTTTATTTGAGGAGAGACTATAACAAAACCATTGTCATTCAAAATGGTAGGTCCTGTACCTATCATTTGATCCGGAAACGAAGTTATCGGTGTATAGTCTATAAAATCCCCACTGGTACACCATCTTGCCAATCCAAATTTTTTGTCGGAGAAATCTACACTTGCAGAAATGACTATTTGGTTGTTACTGACGGCAGGCTTCGCAAATGAGTTTTGTCCTAATACAGACAATGTGTTGTTTGGAATAATTGAATGACGTACATATGAACCATTATTTCTGTCAAATTCAACATAAAAACCCCGTGTCTGTTGCTCTGGCGCAAATCGGTCTATGAAATCGTCAGTATCGTTATTGAAATAGATCACGGAACCTGCATTGAAAAGGTCTTCTGCATCCCCACAAACAAATACTGAATTATCGTGTACAGAACTACCATAGAAGTGAGTCTGAGCAAAAATATCCGAAGATGCGACTCGAGTGTATGCTTGGTTGCACCAGACGACATTGCCACTCGTGTCGTATTTGATGATGAAGTTGCAATATGCTGCAGAAGAGATGTCGTTTATGGTCAGACAATGCGTGCTGTCCCACCATATATGCACGGGGTATTCGTGTAATTCTCCCCCGTGACCATTCAAATGCTGTGCCAAGCGCACATAACCCGATACATACATATTGTCATCCTCATCAAATGACATACCTTTGAAATAGGTATAAAAATACCGGTTTATGGTATCACATATATTGTATGATGGTGCAATTCCATCAGTGCTGTCCACAAGAGTTTTGGCAAACAGCAAGTCCCCATCAGGTGAGAATTTGTACAACATTGCATTATTCAAACACGATTGGGTACACGACGGATCCGCATTGCCCGGCAAATATATATCATACGTCTTGTCAGAATCACCATCCACCACTATGGTATAGGGGGCACTCTCAACGCCATAGTATTGGATAGGAGTGAATATGTAATAATTTCCGTCATTGTCAGTATGGCATGGCGTTGGTAAAACGCTATTGGTCAAAGACCCAACTAATCTATTGCCATATAATGATTCTCTTGAAAAAGTCTGTGCAAAATGATTGTCCAAAAGATTTCCATTCAAATCAAATTGTGCGAACCATGTCCAATGACCGAATGCGAAAGGCGGTTTCTGTATATTCTGTGGAATCGAACTAATTTGATACTTCGTAATCAAGGTATCCATATAATATAACCACGCATTGACATCACTCCCATAAATTGAACAATCACCCGAAACAAACACTTTATCATCCACTACTTCCATCCATAGTGGAATAGCTTCACTATGACTGCACTTTACAACCTTATACCACTGCATATTTCCTGTCGTATCAAATTTCGCTAAAAGTGAAGGGCGCATGTGTCCATTAAGGACTTCTGCATCTGATGAAAAAGCAAAAGTATTGCCGTCAAAGGCAGCACTTCCCCCCATTGTGCCATACACATAGATGTTGCCCTCATCATCAAAGGCAGTATTAATGATCTTGTTATAGTAATCACCAGGAGAGTTTCCATCTTGTCCGGTCCAGTAGTGCGCCCATTTCCACTCGCCCTGGGCGGTGGCGGCGGTACACAGGAAAAGAAGAATGGCGATTAAAAGAAAGTGTTGGGATTTTTTCATGGGGGTGAAATATTTAACTGTTGAATTGTTGAACTGTTGAAGTGTTTAATTGTTGGGGTGTTGGAGTGGAGTTGTGGGATATCTGCTGGGATAAAATCAGCCGCAAAAGTACACATATTCTTTGAATATTTATCCCTTCACAGCAGTAATGTGAACCCTCGTGAAGGAAGAAATCGCATTTTTTTATGTAGTTCCATGAAACAATCGCTGCATTTTTGAAAATCCGATGCCCTGCATGTCGTGAATTGGGTATTTGTATCGTTTTTTTCATTATTTTTGCGGCTGCAATTTTGGGAGCTTCCCGTAACATCTTAAACTGCACGTCATTTCATGGAGTATCATATTCGGAAAGGATTGGATTTGCGTCTCGCCGGCGCGCCGCTCCCGATGGTGGAACAGCTGCCGCCGTCGGAGTGCTGCTACATCCGTCCCTCCGACTTCCGCTGGCTCACCCCGAAGCTGCTGGTGCAGCCGGGCGACGCCGTGCAGATCGGCACTCCGCTCTTCGCCGACAAATCCGACGAACGCATCGTTTTCACCTCGCCCGTGGAAGGCACCGTCAGGGAGGTGGTGAGAGGCGAAAAGCGGGTGATAGAGTGCGTCATCCTGATGGTGGACCGCAACCAGCCGACCGTCCGCAAGGTGGATTTCAACCCGCCCGCCACGCCCGACGCACTGCGGGCACTTTTGCTCCAGTACGGCTTGTGGCCCTGCTTCCGCCAGCGTCCCTTCTCCATCATCCCTAACCCCGACACCCACCCCAAAGCACTTTTCATCCCCTGTTTCGACTCCGCGCCATTGGCTCCGTCCTATAAGGTGCTGGTCAACGACCACCGGGACGACTTTCTCGCTGGCCTCCGCACCCTGCGCCAGCTGGTGGGCGACCAAGTGCCGATCCATCTCTGTATGAGCCATAAGGAGGACAACCTCTTCTTGGAAGCCCTCCACGACGTGCAGCTGCACTACTTCAACGGGCCGCACCCCGCCGGCAACCTCGGACCGCAAATCCATCGCATTTCGCCGCTCGACAAGGGCGACGTCGTCTGGTACATCCAGCCGTGGAATGTGTCTACCATCGGCCGGCTGCTGTCGAAAGGCGAGCTTTCCTTCAATCGCATCTTTGCCCTTACGGGGCCTGCGATCCGTCATCCTCATTATTACTCAACGACTTATGGGATGGATGTAAGCCGTTCTTTCGACCAGAATCTGTCGGAGAAAAATGCGCGCATCATCAGCGGCAACGTGCTCACCGGCGCCGATGTGGGCGACTATGTCACATTCCGCTTCTATGATACCCAGCTGACGCTGCTGCCCGAAGGCGGCGAACGCGAGCTGTTGGGCTGGCTGCTGCCCGGCTTCCACAAGTGGAGCTTTTCGCATACTTTTTTGGCGTGGATGGTCAAACACCACATTTTCCATTTCAACACCTCGCAGCACGGCGACCGCCGCAACTTCGTGGTCACGGGCGTGTACGACAAGGTCTTTCCCTTCCATCATATCCTGCCGCTCGAACTGATGAAAGCCTGCATGACACATAATATCGAGCTGATGGAAGAGTTGGGGATTTATGAGGTGGAGGATGAGGATTTTGCGCTTTGCGAAGTGGTGTGTCCTTCCAAAATGCCGTGCCAGGAGATTGTTAGGGAAGGACTTCGTGAAATTATGAATGAAAATCGATAAGCCATGAAACTGTCCAAACTCAGCGATCGATTCAGTCAGCATTTTGAGAAGGGAAAGCCTCTGCATTTCCTCTCTGCGCTGTACGATGCCATCGACAGTTTCTTTTTGACTCCCAAGACAGTGACGAAAGGTGGCAGTCATGTGCGTGATGCCGTGGATATGAAGCGGGTGATGATTACGGTGATGATTGCCCTGCTGCCGGCACTGTGTTTCGGCCTCTGGAATGTGGGCAGTCAGCACTATCTGGCGATGGGTGAAACGGGAAGTTTCTGGCAGTGTGTGGGTTATGGATTGCTGAAGTGGCTCCCGATGGTGGTGGTGACCTATGTGTCAGGACTCACCATTGAGGTGATTTTCGCCCAGCGGCGAGGCCATCAGGTGGCGGAAGGTTTCTTCGTGACCGGCTTCCTGATCCCGATGATCATGCCGCCCGATGTGCCGTTGTGGATGGTGGCGATTGCCACCGCCTTCTCCGTCTTGTTCGCCAAGGAGGTGTTCGGCGG
>JBGURX010000004.1:0-19233 GCA_045132235.1 Bacteroidales bacterium | reverse complement strand
GATAAAAATGTAGGGCTGTCGCGATAAAAATGTAGGGACGTCATATTATGGCGTCCCTACGATGGTAGAATCAGAAATAAAGGATTTCCCTATTTCTTGATGAATTTCTGGGTGGTGGTACCGTTTTCGCCATTCAGACGGACGAAATAGACACCGTTGTTGAGGTTGCTGACGTTGATCTGCATGTTGTTGGTAGCATTGGCAGCATAAACGGTCTGACCGAGGAGGTTCACAATCTCAATGGTGTTGTAACCTTCAGCAACCACATTCAGGACAGTGGTAGCGGGGTTCGGGTAGATGGAAACGGTGTTGGCAGTTTGCTCATTGATGCCGATACCCTGGCCAATGCTGAAGTTGTCAATAACAATACCGTACATGTCAGCGGCAGAAGTGACGTGGAAAGCAATGCGGAAAGCCTGATTGTCGTATGCGGAAAGATCCAAAATCTGCTCTTCAAATGTGGTGTTGGTGTAGGATTGGGGAGCGAGGATTTCGACTGCGTTTTCATAGGTCTGGCCAGCAGGAATCACATAAACTCCAAATTCTTCCGGATAGGAAGAGCCACGAACCAAATATTCGAAAGAAGCGGACAGATTTTCGCCCATGAATTCAGGAGTAATCAACCAGTCGTCAGCAGCGTTGCTTTGAGAATAGAAATATTGAGCCACGCCGTCGTTACCTTCGCTCCAGCTTGAACCATAGAACGCAAAAGTACCCATGTTTTCACCTTCCACATTGGCATCGCCATTGGCATCCACAATCTGCCAGCAAAGAAGCGTAGCGTCATTTTCGGCAAAAGTGCAGTTGTAGGGGAATGTGGTAATGGTGGGGCAGTCAACACCTTCGCCGGTGAGAGCGATAGTCGTGTCGCTCACATTTGCAGCGGAAAGGGTAATGGTACCGGTGGCAGTGCCGGGCTCCGTAGGAGCAAAGCGCACATAGAGGGTGATGGTTTCAGTTTCCTCGGTGATGCTATAAGTAGCCGTGGCTGCAAAAGTGGCATTATCGAAAGAGACCTCGAAAGGTGCGGCGGTGGTAGCCGTGACTTCAGTGCCTGGGTTGTAAGCAAGAATATCAACGGATGATGCAGCTGAAACAACACCCACAGCTGCGATGAAGCTCATGCTGGTTTGATTAGGATTGAGGAATGGCTGGGGAGCCTCGCAGGTATTCTGGATGGTGAGGAAAGTACCGGCGGCGGGAGCGGCGTCAGCGATGAAGACCGGAATTCCGAAGGGGTCGTTGATGGTGAAGGAGCATTCTGAATCGTAGCTGCCAGACACCCATACAAAGCTGCATTCGCCGAGCGGCAGGGGAACCAAAACAGTGGCTTCGTCGCCAGAAGAGATGGTAGCGGTTTCCATCAGAGTGGTGCCGGCATACACTTCGATAGCGGCGCCATTCCAACCATCACCCCAATCGTCCACCATTTCGATGGTGTATTCGCAGAGGTTGCCAACCAGAGCTCTGACAGTAGCCTCAAGACCGTCACCGGCATCATTGACGGCATAAATCACATAGTTGTAAGCGCCATCAGCGGTCATAGTATTATCGGTGTAGGTCATGTCGCCGCCCACAGCGGGGTTAGCGAAAGAGTGGATAAGTTCGCCATCACGATAGAGTTCAACAGAGGTGAGGGCAGTAAGAGCCTCGCCACCGACAGTGAGGGTGGGGTTGGTCCAAGCAAGGTCAACGCTGAGGGCATGGTCAGCATCGGGAGTGGCAGTGAGGTTGCTGACAGCGACAGGGCGTGCCAGATCGGCAGCGCTGTAGTTCAGCGGGCAGAAACCGGCCACTTGGCTTTCAAAGGTACCAATGAGGGTCAGCGTGGCACCCTCCAAATCCACAGCGTAGAGCTGACCTTCGGAAAGGTCGGCATTGTAAGCTGCCCAATACACGGTGTTGGTCTCACGGTCAACGGCGATATCCTGACCGTAGTTGATGTTGAAGCCGGCAGGAACGAGCGGAGTGAGTGCACCGGTGGTGGGGTTGAGTTCATCGATGGACTCGCGGCTGGCGTTCACCACGATGAAACGGCCGTCGTTGGTGATAGTCATGGCCATCACAAAATAGGCGGTGTCATCAGTAACCGTAACAACTGAAGTCTCCACACCCGTAGCGGGGTCAATGGTGTAAAGCGTTGAAGAACTTCCCAAAGAGGCGCCATACATGGTGTTGTCGGCGTGATTGAAAGCAACAGAACCAGAGTTGTTACCTGTTCTGATGATGGTCTGCACACCCGTAGTAGGGTTGATGGTACCGAACTGGCCGCTGGTGGAAGTGGCGAAGTAGTAGTTAAGGTTGAAATACTCGCATGAATTGGTGAATTCAGAGGCGGTAGTGCCATAACTGGTAAGTGAGGCAGGATTTCCCAAAGTGAAGTGACTGAGAGTCGTTCCATTCACTGCCACAATGGCTTCAGTTTGCAGTGAACGGAAGGCCTCGGAAGCCACTGTTCCGTTCACATGAGCCTGCTGACGGGGAGCAAGCCCAGTGCTTTTCTGTGCATTAGCCGCAAAAACAGCAAAACACAGCACGAAAATCGCTAAAAACTTTTTCATAACTTGTTGATTTTGATTAATAAATAGGTTGATGTACAATACTCTTTATTTTACAAATAAAACGTGCAAAAGTAGTTGTTTTTTGGAAGAAAACATCACATTTTTTCAAAAAATTGTCATTTTACAATTAAATCGTATTTTTGCGCCACAAAAACATTAGACAAGATGTACGAGAAAAGGTTTATGATGGAAGCGATTGGAATGTCGCGAAAGTGTCTGACCCGTGGCAAGGGCGGTCCGTTTGGTGCGGTCGTGGTGAAAGATGGAAAAATTGTCGGACGCGGCGGCAACCAAGTGACCCTCGACAACGACCCGACGGCCCACGCCGAGGTCATCGCCATCCGCGAGGCCTGCAAGAACTTAGGCACTTTCCAGCTGACCGGCTGCGAGATTTACGCCAGCTGCGAACCCTGTCCGATGTGCCTCGGTGCCATCTACTGGGCCCGTCCCGACCGCATCTACTACGCAGCCAACCGTGAAGACGCCAGTGCTATCGGCTTTGATGACTCCCTGATTTACAAGGAAATGAATCTCTCGCCCGAGCAGCGCATCATTCCTGGCGAAGAGCATGACCGTGAAGAGGCGCTCGCCACCCTTGCCGACTGGAAGGCCGCCGAAAACAAAATCGAATACTAATTCCATCCACATAATTATCAAAAAAATGGAACTCCTGAGAATTTTTGACATATTAGACCATCTGAAACAGTATGGCAATAAGGAAGTGCTTGCCCGTCGCGAAGCCGACGGCCATTGGCGCAAATACACCATCGACGAGTACGTGGAGCATGCCTACGCCATCTCCTCCGCATTGTTGGAGATGGGCTTGCAGAAAGGCGACAAGGTGGCCACCATCATGCAGAACCGTCCGGAATGGAACTTCTTGGACATGGGCATCACGATGGCGGGCGGCATCCACGTGCCGGTGTACCCCACCCTCAACGAAAACGACTACCGTTACATCCTGAACCACTGCGATGCGAAGGTCATCGTCATCGGGGTGGAGCAGATTTACAGAAGGGTGGAGCCTGCCATCCCCGACATAGAGCAGAAGCCGGAGATTTTCACCATTGCACAGATCGAAGGCCGCCGCAATTTCAGCGAGCTGCTGGAAATCGGCCGCGCCAACATCGAAAAATGGAAACCCGTCATTGAGGAAATCAAACAAAACACCTCTCCGGAGGACATCGGCACGCTGATTTACACCTCGGGCACCACCGGCAAGCCCAAGGGTGTGATGTTGCGGCACAAAAGCATGGTTATCAACGCGCACGCCGTGGCGGTGATGAACACCCACGACTCGAGCGCTCGCATTCTGAGCTTCCTGCCGCTGTGCCATGTATATGAAAGGGTATGCAACTACATGTACCAGATTCTCGGCAGCACCATCTTCTATGCCGGCAGTCTGGCCACCATCGCGAAGGATTTGAAGGACATCCATGCAATGGGGTTCTGTGCGGTGCCGAGGGTGTTGGAGATGATGTTCGACAAGCTGCAGGCAGCTGGAAAGGACTTGAAAGGTGCGAAGAGGGCCATCTACTCGTGGGCGTTCCGCATCGCGCAAGTGTATGACAACGAGCGCACTGGATTAATTTACAAGCTGCGCTACAGCATCGCCGACAAGCTGGTATATTCGAAATGGAGAGACAACCTCGGTGGCTGTCCGATGATTGTGGTGTCGGGTGGTTCTTCCATACAGGAGCGCATCATCCGCACGTTCACGGCTGCGAAAATGCAGGTGTATGAGGGATATGGACTTACAGAGACCTCTCCGGTGATTTCCGTGAACAACCCTGCCAAACAGGAGCTGCATCCCGGCACGGTGGGACCTGTGCTCGGCTGCATCGAGTTCAAGTTGGCCGACGACGGCGAGATTCTCACCAAAGGCGACTGTCTGATGGTGGGCTACTATAAGGATGAGGAGAACACCAAGGCCGTGATTGACGAAGAGGGCTGGTTCCACACGGGCGACATCGGAAAGCTGGTGGACGGCTATCTGAAGATTACCGACCGCAAAAAAGAAATTTTCAAGCTCTCGACGGGCAAATATGTGGCGCCGCAGGTGTTGGAAAACCGGCTGAAAGAGTCGTATTTCATTGAGCAGGCGATGGTGATCGGGGAGAACGAAAAGATTGCGGCAGCCATCCTTGTGCCGAATTTCGACACGCTGCATTTCTGGTGCGCGAAGCACAAAATCCATTATTCTTCCAACGAAGAGCTCTGCACCAATCACGATGTCATCAAGCGGATACAGTTGGAAATCACAAAGTTGAACGACACGTTGGCGGAGCACGAGCAGATCCGCAAGTTCCGGTTGGTGGCCGACACATGGTCGCCGCAAACGGGCGAACTTTCGCAAACCCTGAAGTTGCGCCGTGCGGCGTTGTACAAGAAGTACGACGCCCTGTGCCGCGAGATTTACCAGTACGACCAGAAAGAGAAGGCTGCGGAGGAGGCGCTGCATGCCTAAATGACAAGTTTAGGGACATTCCCAAGCGGGCGCCTCAGGGTGTCCGCTTTTTTTATGTAATTATTTTAGAAATGCTTTGAAACATTTACTTTTTTTTGTACTTTTGCACCGCTAATTTGGAAAACCATTTTTATTATGCAAATATCACATATTGAACACATTGGAATTGCTGTTAAAAGCTTGAAAGATGCAATTCCGTTTTACGAAAACATCCTTGGTCTGAAATGCTATGCCACCGAAGAGGTCGCTGACCAGAAAGTACGCACCGCCTTTTTCATGGTGGGACAGACCAAAATCGAATTGTTGGAGCCCACCTGTGAGGAGAGCACCATTGCCGCTTTCATCGAAAAGCGCGGCGAGGGCATCCATCACATCGCCTACTGCGTGGACAATGCCGCGAATGCTTTGAACGAGATGGCTGCAAAGGAAGTGCGCCTGATTGACAAGGCTCCCCGTGGCGGTGCTGAAGGCCTTTTGATTGGCTTCCTACACCCGAAGAGCACCGGCGGCGTACTCACCGAGCTCTGCGAGAACCCCAACAAATAACATTCTCCAATAACAGACTTTTTATTCAAGAATTATGAATAACCTCATCACTTCGAGTCTTCTGAGTGTGGATTTCCTTGACGGCGTCAAGAGTTTCTGGAGCTACACTGGATTCTCCAACGCGCAGTTCGGCAATCTCATCATGATTATCATCGGCATTTTCTTCATCGCCCTTGCCATTCTCAAGGAGTTTGAGCCGATGTTGCTGATTCCGATCGGTTTCGGTATCATCGTTGGCAACATTCCTTTTATGGATGGTTTGCAGATTGGTGTATATGAGAATGGAGCCGTGCTCAACTATCTCTATTTCGGTGTGTTAAAGGGATTTTATCCCCCGCTGATATTCTTGGGCATCGGTGCTATGACCGACTTTTCGGCGTTGATTTCCAATCCGAAGTTAATTCTGATTGGTGCTGCCGCGCAGTTCGGCATTTTCGGTGCATACATCATCGCCTTAGCCCTTGGATTCACCCCGACGGAGGCTGGTGCTATCGGTATCATCGGTGGTGCTGACGGTCCTACCGCCATCTTCATCTCCTCCAAGTTAGCCCCGAGTTTGATGGGGGCCATTGCCATCTCGGCATACTCTTACATGGCTTTGGTGCCGGTGATTCAGCCGCCCATCATGCGCCTGCTCACCAACGACAAGGAGCGCCGCATCCGCATGCGTCCGCCCCGCGCCGTGACCCACCGCGAGAAGGTGCTCTTCCCCATTCTCTGTATCCTCCTCACCGCCTTCATCGTGCCCTCCGGCCTTCCGCTGCTCGGTATGCTTTTCTTCGGCAATCTGTTGAAAGAAAGTGGCGTGACCAGACGTTTGGCCAACACCGCCTCCAATGCTCTCATCGACATCGTCACCATCCTCATCGGTCTGACGGTCGGTTGCTCCACACAGGCTTCCACCTTCCTGAATTACAAGTCGGTGATGATTTTCTTCCTCGGCGCTTTCTCCTTCATCATCGCCACTACGACGGGTGTTTTGTTTGTGAAATTCTTCAACCTTTTCCTGAAAGAGGGTAACAAAATCAACCCGCTCATCGGCAACTCCGGTGTTTCGGCCGTGCCCGACAGTGCACGTGTGTCGAATGTGGAGGGTTTAAAATACGACAGAACCAACTTCCTGCTGATGCACGCCATGGGTCCGAATGTGGCCGGCGTCATCGGTAGTGCCGTGGCTGCCGGTGTGTTGCTGAGCTTCCTCTACAACTAAACCGACAGTGGAATATGTTACAGAAGGGGGCTCCACTGGTGAGCCCCTTTTTTATAAAAATCATTGATTATAAAACGAAAAATAAAATCACCTGATATGAAAAAAGAACCCAAACGCTATACCATCACCTCGGCGCTTCCCTATGCCAACGGCCCCGTGCATATCGGACACTTGGCCGGCGTTTACATTCCTGCCGACATCTACGCGCGCTATCTCCGCAACAACGGTAAAGAGGTGCTTTTCCTCGGCGGCTCCGACGAGCACGGCGTGCCGATTACGCTGAAGGCCCGCAAAGAGGGGGTGACCCCGCAAGACATCGTGGACCGCTACCACAACATCATCAAAGAATCGTTCAAGGAGTTGGGCATCTCTTTCGACATCTACTCCCGCACCTCCAACCCGACGCACCACGAAACGGCGGCGGCTTTTTTCACCAAATTGTACAACGAAGGCAAATTGATTGAGCAGACCTCGCAGCAGTACTACGACGAGGAGGCCAAGCAGTTTCTCGCCGACCGCTACATCACGGGCGAATGTCCCCACTGCCACAACGAAAAGGCCTACGGCGACCAGTGCGAGGCATGCGGTGCCACGCTGAACGCCACCGACCTCATCAACCCGAAATCCACGCTGAGCGGCAACCCGCCCGTAATGAAAGAAACCAAACACTGGTATCTTCCTTTAGATCAGTATGAACCGTGGCTGAAAGAGTGGATTTTGGAAGGTCACAAAGAGGACTGGAAAGTGAATGTTTACGGGCAGTGCAAATCATGGATTGAGGCCGGTTTGCATCCGCGTGCGGTGACCCGCGACCTCAGCTGGGGCGTGAAGGTGCCGTTGAAAGAGGCTGAAGGCAAGGTGCTGTACGTATGGTTTGATGCGCCCATCGGCTACATCTCCACCACCAAGGAGTGGACGGCCGCACAGGGCCGCACCGACTGGGAGAAATGGTGGAAAGACGAGGATACCGAGCTGGTGCATTTCATCGGCAAGGACAACATCGTGTTCCACTGCATCATCTTCCCCTGCATGCTGAAAGCCGAGGGTAGTTACATCCTGCCGGAGAACGTGCCCGCCAACGAGTTCCTGAACCTCGAAGGCGACAAGATTTCCACCTCCCGCAACTGGGCAGTGTGGCTGCACGAGTACTTGCAGGACTTCCCCGGCAAGCAGGATTCGCTGCGTTACATGCTCACCTCCATCGCGCCGGAGACCAAAGATGCCGACTTCACGTGGAGCGACTTCCAAGCCAAGAACAACAACGAGCTGCTGGCCATCTACGGCAACTTTGTGAACCGTACGATTGCCCTGACGCACAAATATTATGGCGGCGTGATTCCCGAGATGGGCCGCATGACCGACCTCGAGCGCGAGGTGCTGGAGCAGATCCGCCAGTATCCGCAACGAATCGGCGACAGCGTGGAGCGCTACCGCTTCCGCGAGGCACAGGCCGAGCTGATGAATCTTGCCCGTCTCGGCAACAAGTACCTCACCGAGACCGAGCCGTGGAAGAAGCAGAAAGAGGATCCCGACTATGTGAAGACCATCTTGCACATCTCGTTGCAGATTTGCGCCAGCCTGTCGATTTTGTGCGAACCGTTCCTGCCCTTCACCGCAGAAAAGTTGCAGAAGATGCTGAATATGAGCAACAAGAACTGGAACGACGGTGGCCGTACCGACCTGCTGAAGGCGGGCGATACCATACAGCCAGCGGAGTTCCTGTTTGTGAAGGTGGAAGACGAAGCGATTGCCGCGCAGGTGAAGAAGCTGGAGGATGCCAAGAAAGCCAACCAGCTGGCCAGCGCACCGGCCACGCCCGCCAAAGAAGACATCACCTACGACGACTTCCAGAAGATGGACTTGCGGGTGGTGACCGTATTAGAAGCCGAGCGGGTGCCGAAGACCAAGAAGCTGCTGAAGCTGAAGGTGAACACAGGCGTAGATGAGCGCGAGATCGTGTCGGGCATTGCGGAGTTTTACGAGCCTGAAAAACTCGTGGGACAGCAGGTGCTGATGCTCATCAACTTGGCTCCGAAAGAGATCAAGGGGGTGAAATCGCACGGCATGGTGCTGATGGTAGCCAATGCCGACGGCAGTCTGTCGCTGATGCAGCCCGCGAAGGCGGTGAATGCCGGAAGCACGGTGCAGTAAGACCGCCTGCCTTCAGAAACGATTATCCTGAAGGATTGAAATTATGACCGGTAGAGGCGCGATTCATCGCGCCTCTACCTTTTTATATACCAGCCAATTACATCCGTTTTCATCATTTTTTTCTGAGATAGCCCCGAAAATTTGAAATTTTCGTGTAATTTTGCCGCCCCAATTCTAACATATTATAATAATATATTGTATGAGCAAAAATCTGATCATCGTCGAGTCTCCTGCGAAAGCTAAAACCATTCAGAAATTCATCGGAAAAGACTACACTGTCATCTCCAGCAAAGGCCATGTGCGCGACCTGCCCCAGAAGGATCTGGGCATCGATATTTCCAAACATTTTTCTCCGCAATACGAAGTTTTGACGGAGAAGAAAAAACTGATCACCGACATCAAGAAGATGGTGAACGAGGCAGACACGGTCTGGCTCGCAACTGATGATGACCGCGAGGGAGAGGCCATTTCCTGGCATTTGATGGAAGCCGCTGCCATTCCTGCGGACAAGACCAAGCGCATTGTCTTCCACGAAATCACGAAGTCGGCCATTGAGAACGCATTGGCGCACCCGCGCACGCTGGATGTGGACCTCGTGAACGCCCAGCAGGCACGCCGCATCCTCGACCGTCTCGTGGGCTTCGAGCTGTCGCCCGTGCTGTGGCGCAAGGTGAAACCCCAGCTGTCGGCCGGCCGCGTGCAGTCGGTAGCCGTGAAGCTGATTGTGGAGCGCGAACGCAAAATCAACCAGTTCAAGTCCACCTCCGCCTACCGCGTGGTGGGACGCTTCACCGCCAACGAGCAGGACAAGCAGGAGTTCGACGCAGAGCTCAACAACCGCTTCGAGACCAAAGAGGAGGCAACGGCCTTCTTGGAACACTGCAAAGGTGTGAGTTTCGTGGCCGAAGCGGTGGAGAAAAACCCCGGCAAGAAAACGCCGGCTCCGCCGTTCACCACCTCCACGCTGCAGCAGGAAGCCGCCCGCAAACTCGGCTTCTCGGTGAGCAAGACCATGGTGGTGGCCCAGCAGCTGTACGAGGCCGGTTACATCACCTACATGCGTACCGACTCCGTGAACCTCTCCACCCTCGCACTGGCCTCCGCCAAGGATGAGATTGTGAAGATGTACGGCGAAGAGTACGCCAAGACCCGCAAATACCAGACCAAGTCCATCGGTGCCCAGGAGGCTCACGAGGCTATCCGCCCCACCTCCATGGCCAACCATACCATTCCCGGCGACACCTTCGCCAAGCGTTTGTACGAACTGATCTGGAAACGCACCATCGCCTGCCAGATGAGCGACGCCAAGACCGAAAAGACCACCATCACCATTCCCGTGCCCGGCCGCGACGAGAAGTTTGTGGCCAACGGCGAGGTGATTCTGTTCCAAGGTTTCTTGAAAGTATATACCGAATCCACTGACGAGGAGGAAGAGGAGGTAAAGGGATGGCTGCCGCCCGTGGAAGTGGGCAACCCGCTGGCATACACCGAGATAAAGGCAATGCAGAAATTCGCCCAGCCGCCCGCGAGATACACCGAGGCCAGCCTCGTGAAGAAACTGGAAGAACTCGGCATCGGCCGTCCTTCCACCTACGCCCCCACCATCTCCACCATCCAGAAACGCGAGTATGTGGTGCGTGAGACCCGCCAAGGCAGCGAACGCGAATTCTGCCAGCTTATCCTCAAAAAAGAGAACATCAAAGAGGAAATCAAAAAAGAAAAATACGGCTACGAGAAAGACAAACTCTTCCCCACCGACATCGGCATCGTGGTGAACGAATACCTGCAAGACAACTTCGAGTCAATCATGGACTACAGCTTCACCGCCAAAGTGGAGAAGGAATTCGACGACATTGCCGAAGGTAATATCCAGTGGCAGACCATGTTGCAGAGCTTCTACGACAATTTCCACGAATCCATCGAAGAGGCCCTCACCTACTCGAAGAAAGCCAGCGGCGAAAGACTTCTCGGACAGGATCCCAAGACCAACGAGAATGTGTATGCCAAGCTGGGCAAGTTCGGTCCGATGGTGCAGATTGGCGAGAATTACGAGGACAAGAAGCCCCGTTACGCCCGTCTGAAACCGAGCCAGTCAATCGAGAGCATCACGCTGGAGGAGGCTTTGGAGCTGTTCAAGCTGCCCCGTGTGGCCGGACAGTTCGAAGACAAGGACATCACCGTGGGCATCGGCCGTTTCGGTGCCTACATCAAATTCGACGGCAAGTTCATCTCCGTGCCGAAGGGCGAGGAACCCACCGAAATCAGCGGCGAGCGCTGCATCGAGCTCATTGAGCTCAAGCGCAAGCAGGATGTGGAACGCGCCCCCCGCGTGCTGGGCGAACTCGACGGCAAGGAAATCACCGCCGCCGTCGGCCGCTTCGGTCCATACCTCAAATACGATGACAAGAACTACACCCTCGAGAAGGGCACCATGATTGCCGAGATGACCCTCGAGCAGGCCATCGACCATATCACCAACTCCAAGAACAAAAACGTGCTCAAGAGCTTCGACGAGAACGCCGACGTCAAGGTGATGAACGGCCGCTACGGCTCCTACATCACCAACGGCACCGACAACTTCAAGATTCCCAAGGGCACCATCGCGGAGAACCTCACCTACGAGGAGTGCATGAACATCATCACCTCCACGGCCCCCACCGCCAAAAAGAAATCCTTCAGAAAAAAATAATATCCCATCATCATGAAAATCATCAGAAGTTTTTTCCTGCTGCTGGCCTTGGCATGCTGCTTCACCGTCAGCGCACAAAAAGAGATCACCTTAGAGAGCATCTGGAAATATTACCAGTTCTACCCCGCCTACATCCGCGGGTTTGAGTCGATGCCCAACAGCGACTACTACTCCGTGAAGGACATGGTTTCCATCTCCAAGTACAGCTTCGAGACCGGCAAGCAGGTGGCCGACGTGCTCACCAACGACATGCTGAAGAAGGCCTCCGACGGCAAGATCACCATGAACGACATTGACGACTATTCGTTCGACAATGCCTGCAAAAAAATCCTCTTCTCCACCGAAGGGGAGAGCATCTACCGCCGCTCCACGCGCTCCAACTTCTACGTGTATGACCTCACCACCAACAAGCTTACGCAGGTGGGCAAGGCCGACAAGGGCAAGATCAACTTCGCCGACTTCTCCGCCGACGGCAGCAAGGTGGCCTTCGTGCGCGACTACAACCTCTTCTACATCGACCTGCAGAACGGCAAGGAGGTTCAGATTACCACCGACGGCAAGGAGAACGAGATCCGCAACGGCTGGGCCGACTGGGTGTATGAGGAAGAGCTGAGCCAGGCCAAGTACTTCAGCTGGTCGCCCGACGGCAGCAAGATTGCCTTCCTGCGCTTCGACGAGAGCCAAGTAAAAGAGTACTCCATGACCATGTGGGGCG
Source organism: Bacteroidales bacterium (assembly GCA_045132235.1). GTDB lineage: Bacteria > Bacteroidota > Bacteroidia > Bacteroidales > WCHB1-69 > UBA1756. The sequence goes on along the minus strand of JBGURX010000004.1, from coordinate 6,894 downwards.
AGCTCTATCCCGTGGAGTACAAGTACAAATACCCCAAAGCCGGCGAGGACAACTCGGTGGTGGACATCTTCGTTTACGACCTTCAGAAAGGAAAATGCGAGAAACTCGACTTCCCGCACGAGGACTGCTACTTCCCGAGAATCTATTGGCTGAACAATTCCACCGACCTCATCGTGCTGAAGATGAATCGTTTGCAGAACAAGGTAGAGTTCTTCCGCTGCAACACGCAGAACGGCACCAAAGAGGTGGTGCTGACCGATGAAAACAAATGTTGGATTGACATCACCGACAACTACTACTTCTTGGACGACAACAAGACCGTGATTTTCCTGTCGGAGCGCAGCGGTTACCGCCACATTTACAAGGCTGAATTCGGCAAAACGCCCGTGCAGCTCACTAACGGCAACTACGAGGTGGCCAGCATCTGCGCCATCGACTTCCCAAAGAAAACCATCTTCTACCTCTCCAACGAGGTGGCCGTGCCCAACCAAGACCTCTTCAGCATCAGCTTCGACGGAAAGAAAAAGAAGATGCTCACCGATGGAACGGGCTGGAACGAACCCACCTTCAACAGCAACGCGCATTTCTACTGCAACCAGTACAGCAATGCCAACACACCGCCGGTGTTCACGCTGCACAACGCTGCCGGCAAGAAACTTTACACCATCGAAGAAAACGAGGCCTTCAAAGCCAAGATGCAGAGCTACAACTTCACCAGCAAAGACCTGTTCACCTTCACCACCTCGGAGGGTGTGGAGCTGAACGGCTGGATGATGAAGCCGGCCGACTTCAACCCCAACAAGAAATACCCCGTGCTGATGTACGTGTATGGCGGTCCGGAGACCCCGCAGGTGCTGAACGCCTACGACGATCCGTTCAACTACGTGTGGTACCAGATGCTGTGCCAGAAGGGTTACATTGTGGCTTGTGTAGATGGACGCGGCACCGGCCGCAAGGGCGACGCCTTCACCAAAGCCATTTACAAGCAGATGGGCAAATACGAGGCCATCGACCAGATTGAGGCGGCCAAGTATTTCCAGTCGCTGCCGTATGTAGATAAAGGCCGCGTGGGCATCTGGGGATGGAGCTTCGGCGGTTACCTCTCCGCACTCTCCATGTTCAAGGGCGAAGGCACCTTCAAGATGGCCATCTCGGTGGCTCCGGTCACCAACTGGCGCTACTACGACAACATCTACACCGAGCGTTACCTGCAGAAGCCGCAGGACAACCCGTCGGGCTACGACGACAACTCACCCTGCTTCTTCGCCGACCAGCTGGAGGGCAACTACCTGCTCATCCACGGCACGGCCGACGACAACGTGCATTTCCAGAATGCCATCGACCTCGTGACGCAGCTCAACAAGGCCAACAAGCAGTACGAGATGTTCTTCTACCCCAACAAGAACCACTCGATTTACGGCGGCAACACCCGTCTGCACCTCTACTACAAACTCACCAACTTCATCTTGGAGAATTTGTAGGGGAAACTAGAGAAGGTTTTATATATAATATTATAAATCAAAGATATAAAGGATAAAGAAAAGCTGTCCGCAACAATCCTGAAAATTTCCCTGAAGGATACATTTTTGAAATTGATAATCAGGAGATTAATGGGGCCGACTAAAAAGTGATTTTGGTTCGGCCTCTTTTTTGTTTTACATCAACCCATGACACTCTTTTTGCGCCGCCTGCGCGTGGTGACTTGGATAATGTCTGTATCCAATGCAGCTGAAATTTTGGCAATGGTAGCCATGGTCATATTATGGGTTCCGGAAAGCCAGCGGCTGACTTCCGTCTCTGTTTTCCCGAGCAGACGGGCAAGGTCTTTCTGCGACATTCCCCGTTCCTCCATGATTTCATAGATTCGATTGGCAATTTTGACCGAAAGCTCCATCTGGCGCTTCATCTCAGGAGTCATCGTCTGCCTGATTTCATCCAGCAATTTATTGGTTTTCATTATCTTGTTTTTTAATCGTCCGTTTCTATAACAAACGACAGAGGCCCAAGAAGCTGCGTGCCACTTACTGTCAAAATTTTCTGCCGTTCCATTGTCTTGAGCTGAATATCTATTTTCTGTAGGGTGTTAACGTATCTATTGAGTTGCTCGTCTTCTTGATAAGTCGCTGTATTTTTCACTCCACCATTACCTAAAATCAGCACTTTTGATTGAATGTTAAGCAGATAAAGTCGGAGTGATGCTGTCTCAAGGTGCGAAGGTAACGCCATTACTCTATCTCGTTTTGTACCCTCATACCTAAAATGTCGGTCGGCAGCACCGTCTCTCTTGATAATGTCAAGCCTGTACACGATTTGCGCTACATCATTAGGAAATGAGTCCTTGTGTTGAAGTAGAAATTTTTCAAATTCCGTGTATTCTTCTCCTTCAAAACGAGGTGAATAGAGACTGACATTATCGCCGTCTTCCAATAGTTCAATGAGTAGATTCTTTTCCATAGTTATTGAGTTTTTTGCGCCTGCAAAAATAAACATAAAAGTTGATTTTTGGAAGGGTATGAAAAATTTTTATATGATTATTTTCTCTGCAAAAATCTGGCATAACAAAAATAGCACTACCACCCTGCGCAACCAGCAAGTATTCCTCGACTGCGATGTGGCCGAGCTGTACAGTGTAGAGACAAGAGACATTAACAAATCAGTGAAGAACAATCCTGAAAAATTTCCAGAAGGGTACATTTTTGAATCGGACGAGAATGAAAAAACGAACTAGTGGAAATTTTCCACCAGTTCGAACGACAAAAGCATTCAACCACTACCCCCAAACCCTTCACCGAGAAAAGGTCTCTATATGCTGGCCACCATTCAAATCTCTTGTGGATGAAAGGATAATTTCAGAAAAATTCGTACTTTTGCAGAAAATTTCAACAAACCAATTGCATGAATATGAAACGAGGTCTGCTATGCTTCATCATCCTTTCCTTCTTCCTGACAGGATACGGACAAGGAACCGATTACAGAAAACTCTACCGGGAATACATCAAAAGCGAAAAATTCAACAGCAAGTTCACGGTAGGAGAGACCTATAACGACTGGTGCGAAGGAGGGGAATACATATACCTTGATGCTGATAGAATACCGGAACTGGTTTTGTACGGAAAATGTTCCGCCGTGGGCAACTACATCCTTTCCGTGCAAAACGGCAAAGTGGTGGAAATGTATATCGGAAGCGACGGATCCATATCCTATATCCCTCGCAACGGACTTCTTTACTGTGACTATGGACACATGGGATATTACGGTGCCACCATCTATCTTCTGAATTTGCAGTTTCTTCCCTTGATGACTCTTTCTGAAGTGGTGGATATTGACAAAGCATGGGAAGAGCTGCCAGAAGATGCCGACGACGAACAAGAAGCAGCAATAATGAAAAAATACACCACCTATTATCTGGGAAATCTGGACGAGAATCCTGAAAATTCAGCTGTCATCACAGAACAAGCCTACAAACAACTCATCTATTCAACCTATACGTCAAAAGGACAATCCCTTTCGCTTTCGGCGTGGTCTTCCGTCGATACTTTCATGGACGCAGACACGCTTGCCAAAGATTTGGAGTTGTGGAAATAGTGAGTCTTGCTGAAACTCCCCTCCCCCATAAAAGAAAAAGATTGCCCCAACGGACAATCTTTTTTTTTGTAAGATATTGTAAACTGCTGTTTACTGTCTGTGCTTTCGGCACTAAACTGGCTTAGTTGTTCAGCATCACCGGCATAATGAGCATCAGGATGAACTCTTCGTCCTCTTCCTTCTGGTTCACCGGATAGATGATGGCGGCGCGGTTCGGCTCCGACATGTCCATCTGCACCTCCGGAGTGTCGATGTTCTCGAGGATTTCGCGGAGAAACTTGGAGTTGAAACCGATGTTCATGGGCGTGCCCGTATAGGTACCCGTGATGCTCTCGTGAGCCTCGTTTGAGTAGTCGATATCCTCAGCCTTGATGCTGGTGTTGTCGGCCTCCAGCGACACGCGGATCTGGTAGGTGGAGGGGTTGGAATAGATACCCACACGGCGGATGCACTGCAGGAAAGCCTCGCGTGACACTACAAACGACTTGCTGTTGTTGGTCGGGATGACCGATTTGTATTTCGGATAGGTGCCCTCCAAAAGTGAGGAATAGAGCACGATATTGCCGAAGCTGAAACGGATGTGGTTGTTCTCGGCAGAGTAGTCCACATGGATGGTACCGCTGCCACTGCCAATCACGTTACGGAGTTGCTGGAGAGGTTTCTTGGGCAGGATGAAGGAGGTGGGATTGATGGTCTTGACCGCGTTGTTTCTGTACTTCACCAGTTTGTGGGCATCGGTGGCCACGAAGGTGATGTTGTCTTCGTTCAGCTCGCACAGCACACCCATCATGGTGGGACGGAGGTCGTCGGTGCCGGTGGCGAAGAGGGTCTTGGAGATGGCACGGTACAGGATGTTGGCATCCATGTCGAAGCCCGTGGCATTTTCATTCATCACAGGGGTGGTGGGGTACTCGTCGCCCTTGAAGCAGTGGCCGTTGTACTCGCCGTCCGTCACCGTGAACTTCAGGCTGATGCTGTCGCCGTCCTCTTCGGTGGCAAAATTGATGGGCATCTCGCTCATCAGCTTCAGCGTCTCAAGGAGATATTTCGAGGGAACAGCAATCGAGCCTTCGCCTTCCACCGTGTCGAGCTGGATCTCGGCGCTCATGGTGCAGTCGAGGTCGGAAGCGGTGAGAGTGAGGGTTTTGCCGGAAACGGTGAACAGGAAATTGTCCAGAATCGGCATGGTGTTGTTGGTACTCAAAACTCCGCTGATGGCGCTGAGGTTCTTGTACAGTTCATTGCGGGATACAATAAATTTCATAGTTGGTTTTATTTTAATTATTGATTTTCAAAATTTTTCACTTTTCAACATACGAAGAAAAGCCCGATTTGTTACATCTATTTTAACTTTTTATTAAATGATAATTGAAGACCTGAGTTTTCGTTGAAGAGGGTGAAGACGAGCGCGCCCCACAGCATGGCGGGGATAAGCAGCCAAAGGGCTGAGAGCCCCCAGAAACGGCCCGGTGTGAAGTAACGGCCCTTCTCGGGATTGTCTTTCGGATAGCGCACCTGCACCTCCTTGAAGGCTAATTTCGACTCATCGCGCGTTTCCGTCACATACTCCTTGCCATCGACATAATAATGCAGCGTCATGTCGGCCTCGTACTGAAGCAGCTCGGCGGGGTTGTCGCACACGAACATGCCGTGGGTGAACTCGCTGTTGTGGTACACGTAGGCCCGCTGGGCGAAATACCCTGCAACGATGACGGCAAAGCCGATGAGGAAGATGGCGAGACGATTGAGTTTCAAAGTGAGGGTTATTTTTCGATGGGTAGGGGTTCGTCGATGCGCTCGTTCCACGGCAGACCGTACTTGCCAATTTCAGCCATGAACGGATCGGGGTCGAACTGTTCGATGTTGAACACGCCGGTGCCTTTCCACTTGCCGGTGAGAATCATCTTAGCGCCGAGCATGCAGGGCACGCCGGTGGTGTACGAAACGGCCTGTGCGCCCACCTCCTTGAAGCACTGGGCATGGTCGCAGTTGTTCCACACATAGTAGGTGCGCTCCTTGCCGTCTTTGATACCGCGGATCTGGCAGCCGATGGAGGTCTGGCCGGTGTAGCCTTCGCCCAGCGATGAGGGTTCGGGAAGCACCGCTTTCAGGAACTGCAGCGGCACAATCTCCTTGCCCTCGTAGTTGATGGGCTTGATGGAGGTGAGTCCCACCTCTTGCAGCACGTTGAGCACCGTGAGGTATTTCTGTCCGAAGGTCATCCAGAAGCGGGCGCGCTTGATGGTGGGATAGTTCTTGGTGAGCGACTCGAGCTCTTCATGATAGAGCAGGTACGACTCTCTTTCGCCGATGTTGGGGTACTCCACGGCTTTGTGGATGCTCATCGGGTCGATTTCAATCCACTGGCCATCCTGCCAGTATTTGCCGCGCTGGGTGATTTCACGGATGTTGATTTCGGGGTTGAAGTTGGTGGCGAAAGCCTTGCCATGGTCGCCGGCGTTGCAGTCCACAATGTCGAGGTAGTGGATTTCGTCGAAGTGATGTTTGGCGGCGTAGGCGGTATATACGCTGGTGACACCGGGGTCGAAGCCACAGCCGAGCAGCGCCATGATGCCGGCCTCTTTGAAGCGGTCTTGGTAGGCCCACTGCCACTTGTATTCGAACTTGGCGACATCCTTGGGCTCGTAGTTGGCGGTGTCCATATAGTTGGTGCGGGTGGCGAGACAAGCGTCCATCAGCGGGAGGTCCTGATACGGGAGGGCGACATTGATGAGCAGGTCGGGTTTCTCCTTTTCAAGCAGGGCGATGGTTTCCGGCACGTTGTCGGCATCCACCTGGGCGGTGCGGACATTCGGTTTGCCGATGGCGGCGGCCAACTTGTCGCACTTGGCCTTCGTACGGCTGGCAATCACAATCTCACTAAAAACTTCAGGAACGGAAGCACATTTGTGTGCCACAACTGCGCCAACTCCTCCGGCGCCAATGATTAAAACTTTTGCCATTTCTTTTTAATTTTAATGAATGCGCAAAAATACAATTTTTTTCTAAAATATTTTATTAATAATGAAAAACTCGAATGCCACCGCAAAGGCCGAAATCAGTCGATGTTTTTTTGTTTATTTGCCCTATTAGATTTTTCATAAAAAATAATAATAACAGTCGTAGATTAAACTTTTAGTTGTATTTTTGCAGCCTAATAGTTTAATATAAAACCATTATGGATAACATCTACATACTTGCCGACACCATCATTCTTTGTAAGATTGGCGACAAGTTGAAAAGTGTCAGGCTGAAACAGAATATCACGCAGCAAAGTCTTGCAGAAGAGGCGAATGTATCTTTATCCAC
>JBGURX010000003.1:0-9492 GCA_045132235.1 Bacteroidales bacterium | reverse complement strand
CATCGTGAAGGGCGACGCCACCTTCATGAACATTGCCGCCGCCTCCATCCTTGCCAAGACCTACCGCGACGAGCTGATGATGAAGCTGGATGCGGAATTTCCGATGTATGGTTGGAAGAAAAATGTGGGCTATCCCACCAAGGAGCATCAGGATGCCGTCATCCGCTATGGCCTTTCGCCCTACCACCGCAAGAGTTTTCACTTGAAGAGACTCACGCAACCATCTCTGTTTGATGATATTACCATTTAAAGAAGAATCATTCTTTTCCCATCATTTTCTTTTCCTTTTATCAGTTTTCACCTCTCAATTTTCAATTTTCAGTTTTCATTTTTCCCCTAAAAATAATATTGTAACAAAGCCGTTTTTATTGGGAAAAGTTTTGTAACTTTGCCGAAAATTTTGGAAACCAATTTAATCATCTAAAACCATTAATATCATGGCAGTACACAATTTTAACGCAGGTCCCTGCGTGCTTCCGAAAGAAGCAATTGAATCCACAATCAACGCAATGCGCAACTTCGACAACACCGGTGTCGGCATCATGGAAATCTCACACCGTACCCCGGGTTGGGAGCGCATCATGGCCGAAACCCGTCAGCTCTGGCGCGACCTTCTCAACATCCCCGAAGAGTACGAAATCCTTTTCCTCGGTGGTGGTGCCAGCACCCAGTTCTTCTGCGTGCCCGCCAACCTCATGAAGAGCAAAGCCGCTTACCTCCAGACCGGTGTTTGGGCTAAGAAAGCCGCTAAAGAGGCCAAATTGTTCGGTAAGGTTGACATCATCGCTTCCTCCGAAGACAAGACCTACAACTACATTCCGAAGGGTTGGACCGTTCCCGCTGACGCCGACTACTTCCACATCACGACCAACAACACCATCTACGGTACCGAGATCCGCGAGGACTTCACCGCTGAGAAGTGCAACAACGTGATGCTCGTTGCTGATATGTCCTCCGACATCATGAGCCGTCCCGTTGACGTGACCAAATACGGTTTGATTTACGGTGGTGCTCAGAAGAACGTCGGTCCTGCCGGTGTTACCTTCGTCATCGTCAAGAAATCCATCCTCGGCAACATTGGCGACCGCGCCTATATGAATCCGCTGCCGACCATGGTGGACTACAGAACCCACGCTGCTGAAGAGGCCAAGAACATCTCCATGTTCAACACTCCTCCGGTAGGCGCCATCTTCATGATGCACGAAACCCTCAAGTGGGTCAAGGAAACCATCGGTGGTGTCGCTGAGATGAACAAGATCAACACCAAGAAATCCGCTCTGTTGTACGAAGAGATCGACCGCAACAGCATGTTCGTGGGCACCGTCGCCGACAAGGCCGACCGTTCCATCATGAACCACTGCTGGGTGATGGCTCCCGGCTACGAGGACAAGCAGGATGCTTTCATGGCATACGCCAAGGAATGCGGCATGGTGGGCATCAAGGGTCACCGCAGCGTCGGCGGCTTCCGCGCCTCCCTCTACAACGCTTGCTCCATCGAAGACGTTGAGGCGCTCGTCCAGTGCATGCAAGACTTTGAGAAAAAGAACAAATAATTTTTTTTGAGTTAAGAGTTAAAAGTAAAGAGTAAAGAGTTTGTGTCCAGTTAATAGGAATGGCCAAGAAGAGTGTTTTGAGAGATAAAAGCTATGCTTTTGCTGTGAGAATGGTGAAATTTTACCAGTTCTTGCGCAATGAAAAAAGCGAGTTCGTTCTCTCAAAGCAAATTCTCAGAAGCGGAACTTCCATTGGAGCGAACATTGAAGAAGCGAGCGGAACGCAATCCTGCAAGGATTTTACAGCAAAGCTTCATATCGCCCTGAAAGAAGCACGAGAGACCCACTATTGGATACGACTTCTACATGATACGGATTTTATATCGTCTGAGCAGTGTGATGATTTGCTCAAAGATGCAGAGGAAATCATTGCTCTGTTGACAGCCAGCTTAAAAACTATCAAGGCAAACGACACAAAAGCAAACGCAAGTTAACCCTTCTTACTCTTTACTTTTTACTCTTAGTTTTTAGTTTTTTAATTTTTAACTTGAAAAAAGATGAAAGTATTAGTAGCAACCGAAAAACCTTTCGCGAAGGTGGCCGTTGACGGCATTCGCGGAATTGTGGAGGCCGCCGGTTATGAGCTGTGCCTTCTCGAGAAATACACTGATGTACAGCAGTTTTACGATGCAGTGGCTGATGTTGACGCGCTGATCGTGCGTTCCGACAAGGTGACCGCCCAGGTGGTGGACGCTGCCAAGAACCTGAAGATCGTCGTGCGCGCAGGAGCTGGCTTCGACAACCTCGACCTCGCTGCCTGCACTGCCAACAACATCGTGGCTGAGAACACCCCCGGCCAGAACTCCAACGCTGTGGCTGAACTCGCCCTCGGCATGATGATCTACATGGCCCGCAACACCTTCAAACCCGGCACCGGCGCTGAGCTGAAAGGCAAGAAGATCGGTATCCAGGCTTACGGCAACGTCGGCCGTCTCGTGGCTGAAAAGGCCAAAGCCCTCGGCATGGAAGTCTGGGCTTTCGACCCCTTCGTACCGAAAGAGAAGATGGAGGCCGAAGGTGTGCACGTTCCTGCCACCCTCGAAGAGATGTACGAGAACTGCCACTACATCTCCCTCCATATTCCCGCCAACGACCAGACCAAGAAGTCGATCGGCAAGAACCTCGTCGGCCGTATGCCCAAAGGCGGCTGCGTGATCAACACCGCCCGCAAGGAGGTCATCAACGAAGAGGAACTCGCCGCCCTGATGGCTGAGCGTGAGGATATCAAATACTGCACCGACATCGCCCCCGTGGAGATGGGTCTGTTCGAAGGCTTCGAGAAGCGCTTCTTCGCCACCCCGAAGAAACAGGGTGCCGAGACCGCCGAGGCCAACATCAACGCCGCAAAGGCCGCTGCCACCCAGATTGTCAGCTTCTTCCAGACCGGCGACAAGAAATTCCAGGTGAACAAATAATCCGTTCACGGAATTTCCTACAACAAAAAAATCCGCTGGAAACAGCGGATTTTTTTTGTGAGTACCAACAATCAATACTAATATTCAAACATGGTTGTCGCAGAATAGGTGTAGCGATACATTTCGACATCATCCTCATCAAGTTCTGTATAAGTCATTGTCGCAGAGGTCGGATAATTGCCCTGATAGGTGTAGGTGTATTCCAAATCAAATGATTCATCTTCATCCCTAACGGTGCAATGGGCAATATTGTTTTTGGACATCAGGATGGAAAAACCGGTTTCAATATCGAATTCACCTTCTACAGCCTCCTCATTCCACAAGCCGTAAAAAGGATTCAACTTGTTATCGTACGTATAGCTGTAACGAGCTGAGTACAAAGGAGTGGTGTAAACCATGTTGCTCACATTATTGCCATTCCATTCGAAAGCGAACTCGTAGGTGGTTGAACCCTTGGGATCGGCCAAGGCATCCGAGTGCTTGCTTTTCGGTGTGGGAAGGTTCAAACCCAGTATGCACGACGGTAGAGGATGAATTTCGGCGCCCCTGACGCTATTGATCACCGTATAGGTAATTTTGCTTATCTTTTTCCCATCGTGAGTAATGTCATAAACAGCGGATTTTGTGTCGCCATAATAATACTCAATGGAGGAGAGCTTCCCTTTTTCGTAAATGAAATCATACCTGCCAGTGCTCCATGAGATGGTGGAAAGGCATTTGCCGTTGTACGAAAAATTGTCGGTGGCAACAAACATGCCGTCCTCATCATAATAATCGATGCTTTCCAACTTTTTGCCATTCCAATTCCACACCTGTCCCACATATGCGGGGATAAGCTCCTCCTCCTCGGTGATCCACGAAATGCCATCCCAGAATTCGTCTTTTTCCATTTCGGAATAGCTGATCTTGCTGATTTTCTTTTTCGGATTGTATTGTCCCTCTTTGTTACACGACACCATCACTGCGCAAATGGCGATAATGCTCACTAAAAATTTCCAGTTTCTCATTTTTTGATTTTTAATAAATTGAAAGGATAAATATGGAATACAAACGATTACTCGCTATACTCGTAATTTTTAGTCACAACAACAGTATAACGGTATGGACCATCACCTGGTAAATCATCGTCATCTCTATAATACTCGCTAACATTGGTCCACACGTCTTCAACAGGGTATTTCCCTTTGTAAGAATAGCTGTGCTCAAATTCGTAGGAGTCCCCACCCTGCACCAATTGGCAATGGGTGATATTGTTCTTGGAGCTCATAATGGCCTGTCCGCAGTAGGATGAATTCAAAGAAACCGCAAATTCATCCCAAATGCCACGGAAAGGATTTAATTTTTTATCATAGGTGAGATATTGGTGTTCCACAAAACCCTGGTCAACGCAAGAGAAATGGGTGACATTATCCCCTTCCCACTCAAAAAAATATTCGAATGAGGCACTTCGTGTAGATTTGTCAGTTACGCCCAGCTGCGTGGGGAGGTCAAGTCCCAACACATAGGAAGGCAAAGGACGAGCTTCCGCAGCCTTGCCCGTGAAGGCAGTGTACTTGATTCCTGTAATTTTATTTCCGGTGTGAATGATGTTATAAACAGCATCCAACGTGTTTTCTGTATAGTATTCTATGGAGGAAAGTTTTCCGCTCTTATATACGAAGTTCTTACGGCTTCTACCAGAATCATCGGTGATGGTGGCGAGCCGGTGCCCGTCGTAAATAAAATGATCAATTCCGTTAGAGCCACCTTCAGGATTACGGTATTCAATACTCTCCAGAAGATTCCCGTTCCAAGTCCACACCTGCCCCACATAACGGGGAGTCAAACTCTCATTCAACAATACCCATCTGCTTCCATCCCAATACTCCTCTTTCGCATAGTTGGAATAGCTGATGGTGCTGATTTTCTTTTTCGGATTGTAATGTCCCTCTTTGTTACATGATACCATCAGAGCGCAAATGGCGACCAGTGCGATGAATAATTTTGCATGTTTCATGGTTAAATAATTAAAGTGAATACTACTATTAAAAAAAATTATTCATAATCATAAATGGTGCTCGAGCTGTACGACACGCGTTCGGTGGCGGAACTGCTGGTGGAAGTAGCTGTTGCAATGGTGGGCACGTCGCCCTGATAACTGTAGGAATAGTCCATGATGCTGATACTGTTATCAGAATGAACCTCTACACGTGAGAAATTATTCTTAGAGACAAACATCTGGAATCCCACCGCATCTATTTCCCACAATCCATATAGAGGATTCGATTTTTTGTCATAGGTGTAGAAATATTCCGCAGTATAGCTGGCACTGCGGTAGGTGCAGTGCTTCACGTTTTTGCCAGTCCATTCAAATTCATACTCGAAAGAAGAGCCCTTTGGAGCATTCAAGCCCGTCTCTCCTCTTTGTACAGGAAGTCCGAGATCCAGCACACAGGAAGGCAGCGGATGGGCATCGGCGGAGCGGTTGCCGAACGGGGTGTACGCGATTTTGGTGATTTTGCCACCTTCGTGGGTGATGCCATACACGCCCACACGTTCAGAGCCGTCATACAGCTCAATGGAGGTGATTTTCCCCTTTTCGTACACAAATTCATATCTGCTGGATTCGCCCCAGCTGATGGAGGAAATCCTGTTGCCGTCATACGCAAAATGATCCGTGTATGCCAACTGGCCTTCGTAATAATAATCAATGCTTTCCAGATGTTTGCCGTTCCAGTTCCACACTTCGCTGCCGTCATCCCCGGTGTATTCTTCCGCAACCACCCAGGAATCTTCATCCCAATACTCCGATTTATACGAGTAAGTATGTGTGATTTTGCTGATTTGCTTTTTGGGACTGTACTTTCCTTCTTTGTTACACGACACCATCACTGCACACAGAACGAAGAGGCTCAAAACAAGTTTCCAATGTTTCATTTTCCAATATTTTATAATGAAGATTTGACGTGCAAAAATACTAATAATTTCAGAACCAAACAAGATGAAAAAAAATCCCGCAAAGAAATCATCAAAACATTATTTTCACTATTTTTGCAGATGGAAAACACTCAATTATTAACCACCTAAAAATTATCATTATGAAAAAACATGTTTGTGACGTATGCGGATGGGTTTATGACCCGCAGGTTGGCGTACCCGAAGCCGGCATCGCCCCCGGCACCCCGTGGGAAGAACTTCCCGAAGATTTTGAATGCCCGCTGTGCGGCGTCGGCAAAGACCAGTTCTCGGAAGAGTAATATGTTAATAAAAGTTAATTCCCATTTTCAAGCGGTAAAAATTCGTATTTTTGCCGCTTGAAATTTATTACACAACAAAAACTAAAATCAAATGGCAACAACTGCAGATTTCAAGAATGGCTTATGCATAGAGTTCAATGGTGACCTTTGGAAGATTGTTGAGTTCCAACATGTTAAACCCGGCAAAGGTCCCGCTTTCGTTACTTCCAAACTGAAAAACCTCAAGACCGGTCGCGTTCTGGAAAACACTTTCACCGCTGGTGTGAAGATTGAGTTGGCGAATGTTGAGCGCCGTCCCTACCAATTTTTGTACAAAGAGGGTGATGACATGTACAACTTCATGCACACCGAGACTTACGAGCAGATCTCCATCCAGCGTGACCTCGTGAGCAACCCCGACCTGTTGAAGGAAGGCCAGACCGTTGAGATGATGTTCGACGCCAAGACCGAGACTCCCCTCACCTGCGAGATGCCTGCTTTCGTGGCATTGGAAGTCACCTACACCGAACCCGGTGTGAAGGGCGACACTGCCACCAATACCCTGAAAAGAGCTACCGTGGAAACCGGCGCAGAGGTTTTCGTGCCGCTGTTCATCGAAACCGGCGAAAAGATCATGGTGGACACCCGTACCAATAAATACTCTGAACGAGTCAAATAATGAAGCTACAGAAGCCCATCACGATTGACGAGCTGCTCGGCATCCTGCAGACGGACGCAACGGTCAAGGGGAAAAGAGACAACCTGGTGAGCGGCATCAACGAGCTGCACTCCGTGGAAGTCGGCGACCTCTCGTTTGTGGACAATGCCAAGTACTACGACCGGATGCTCAAGAGCAATGCCACCGTCATTCTGATTGACAAGGATTACGATTGTCCGGAGGGCAAGACGTTGATACAGGTGGCTGACCCGCTGATGGCTTATCTCACGGTGGTACGGAAGTATATCTCCTTCCACCCACAGACCATGCCCATCCACCCGTCAGCAAAGATCGGCGAAGGCACGGTGGTGCAGCCCTGCACCTTCATCGGTGAGAATGTCACCATCGGCAAGAACTGCATCATCCACTCCAACGTGAGCATCTACGCCGACACCATCATCGGCGACAACGTCACCATCCATTCCGGCAGTGTGATCGGAGCCGACGCCTGCTACTTCCAGCGGCGTCCCGACGGCTGGGTGAAGTTCGACTCCTGCGGCAAGACCGTCATCGGCAACGATGTGGAGATCGGCTGCAACGTATGCATCGACCGCGGCGTGTCGGGCGACACGTATGTCGGCGACGGCTGCAAGTTCGACAATTTCGTACAGGTGGGTCACGACACCTATATCGGTGCCCGCTGTCTCTTCGGCGCCCACTCGGCGGTTGCCGGCTGTTCGCGCATCGAAGACGAGTGCGTGGTATGGGCCAAATCGGTGATTAACAAAGATCTCACGGTGGCCAAGCGCACCACGCTGCTGGCGTTGTCGGCATTGGACAAGAGTGTTACCGAGGAGGGCACCACCCTCTTTGGCACCCCCGCCATCGACCCCCGCCGCAAGTGGCGCGAGATGGCCTGTGCACGGCAGTTGCCCGAACTGGCAGACGAAATCTACCAGTTGAAAAAGGAGCTGGCGGAGCTGAAAAGCAAATAGCTATCATTAAAAATCATAAAAAAAGGACACAAAAAAAATTGTGTCCTTTTTTTATATCCCCACTCATCTTTATCTTGATTCTGCACACAAAAAAAGGTGTCCCCTATCCGAGGACACCTTTGCTGATTGAACTGAAATGCTTATTTGGTAAGAATCGTCACCTTCTTGGCCATACTGTCACCCACTTTCACCAAGTAGATACCCGGTGCCAAGATGGTGTATTGGCGTACTGACTGTGCGACCTTGCTTTCGCTGACCACCAGGCGGCCACTCATGTCGAAGATTTCAACGGAGAAGCCTTCGGCGTGTGCGACAACAATCTGGTCTTCATAGCTATAGATGCTTACATTAGTCCTTTCAATGTCGTTGACACCATTAATGAGATGGAAGGTGGCGATAAACGTGCTGTCTTGCTCCACGGTGATGTTACGCGGATTGTCGGTGTTTCCATCGTTCCATTCCACAAACTCATAATTGGGGTTGGCATCTGCAGAAATGGAGATTTCAGTGCCGTAATCGTAGGTGCCGCCAGGAGTTACCGTACCCATGGCCGGGTTGGCACTCAGCACGGTGATAGTATGCTGGTCAATGGCGAAGATGGCCGTCAAACTGAGAGCCTCCAATGCGGTAACAATTCGCGGGTTCTCAGTGTTGCCATCGCTCCAGCTGACGAAATGATAATGCGGTTCGGGAACAGCAGTGATGGTCACCATCGTGCTGATGGAGATAGGTCCGTTAATCTCAATCACTACAGAACCCATTGTACTGTCATTGGACGGGACAACAATTTCTTCCGGCAAGAAGAATGCTGTGAAGCTGCTGTCTTGGGTTACCTCGACCAGACGCGGATTGTCGGTGTTGAGGTCGCTCCAGCCGGCAAAGACATAGTTCTCGAAAGGCGTAGCTATCAGCGTGTCGATGCTGCCGTAAGCGAAGTTGCCGCTGCCCGTCACTGTACCCCATGGCGTTTCATCGCTGACATTCACTGTGATGGTGTAGGAGTCTTCCGTCGTCACCGTCAAGGTCATCGTCACCACAGAGTCGCAGCCGTTGACCGTCTGCAGGGTGACACTTTGCGTGCCAGCCTCCGTGAAGGTCACACCGTTCCATTCGTACGGCAGTTCTGCAGCAGCAATGGTCAACTCATCCGTTACATTGTAGGAGTGGTTGATGGTCAGGTTCAGCGTCACGATGCTGTCGCAGCCCGCAGCGTTGGTCAGCGTGAAGGTGGCGGTGTTGTTGCTCTCGGTGTAGGTCACGCCGTCGATCCATTCGTAGCTGTCGCAAGCCACTTGTTCGTCAACACCTGTTGTAGCGTGGTTGATGGTCAAGTGCAGCGTATCAACCTGTGTACAGCCGTTGGCGTCATCATGCGTGTAGAAATATTCGCCGCTTTCGGTGTAGGTCGTGCCGTTGCCGCTCGTCCACGTGTAGGTCTCACACTCCTCAACCGTCACGGCCGTATGCACCGGATTGTTGATGGTCAGGTGCAGCGTCACGATGCTGTCGCAACCCGCAGCGTTGGTCAGCGTGAAGGTAGCGGTGTTGTTGCTCTCGGTGTAGGTCACGCCGTCGATCCACTCGTAGCTGTCGCATGCCGACTGCTCGTCAATGCCGTAGGTCACGTGGTTGATGGTCAGGTGCAGCGTATCAACC
>JBGURX010000002.1:0-26412 GCA_045132235.1 Bacteroidales bacterium | reverse complement strand
TGTAGGGCTGCCATAATATGACAGCCCTACAATTAATTATTTCTTCACAACCTTGACGGTGATGAAGCTGTTGGTTTCAGCGATGCGAACCATGTAGATGCCAGGAGCGAAGGTGCTGAAGTTGAGTTCAGTGCGCTCGGAAGCAACCTTGGAGGTCATCATCAGTTTGCCGTACACGTCGTACACGGTGATGTCAGCGTTGATAGCGTTGCTTTCAATGGTGACGTTGCCGGTAGTCGGGTTCGGATAGACATTGGCGTGGATGGTGTAGTTGTTGATACCATCGGTGTAGTCGAACTCAACAGCCTCAGACCATTCGGAGAGGTCATCCTCAGCGCAGACAGCCTGGACGGTCACGGTAGCGTGGTCGCCGTTGTTGAGGCCTTCCACGGTGTAGCTGGTGGTGTTGACGGTGGTATCGATGGTGATTTCACCAGCAACGATGTGAACATTGTAGTTGGCGGCGTCGCCAGTCCAAGTCACAACGCCGTTGGCGAAGGTCACGTTGGTCGGGGTAGCGCAGGGAGCTGCAACATCATCGAAGATGCTGACGAGATCCAACCAGACATTATTACCATCATTACCCGTAGCAAAGAAGGAAATCTGGTAAGTAGCGCTCGGGTTCGGAAGCGTGAAGGTTTCCATAGTCCAATCGGCTACCTCGGCAGTGTATTCCTCAAGGAGTGTCCATTCATCGGTAGTACTGGCTCTATAATAAACAGCCATAGCATCAACTATACTCTCATAATTAGGCTGCCAATGATAGAATGTCAAAACAGGATTTTCTGTTTGGCTCAGGTCGAAGACAGGAGAGATGAAACGTGCCTGGTTGCCGGGCTCATAGGGAGCGATAGCAATGTGAGTGCCTTCATACGCATAATCTTCATCTTCATCAATCCACCAGTTATATCCGTTATCGATTGCCTCAAAACTCCAGCAATTAGCACCGTTTTCAAAATCTTCCTGATAAGGATTGGCTGCAGTAACAACAATGGCTTCACACTGGGTGGTAAAGGTCACTTCCTCGCTCCAGCCAGACTCATCATCTTCACTGCAGATGGCTTTTACCTTCACCGTGTAAACGGTAGCAACGGTGAGGTTGTCGAACGTAAACGGATTGGTGGTGACAATGGTGTCAACATTATTCAGACTGATGACCCAGTTCTGCGGTTCTGTCTCATCATTATTAGTCCAGCTGATGGTAGCGGAAGTGGTGGTAATGTCATCAACCTCCACATCGGTGGGAGTATGACAAGTGACAGCATTGATGCTGATATTATCCACTGCAGCAGGAGGATTCGTGCCGAGGCTAGAGTCATTACGCCAAGCGAAAACCAAATAATAGATACCAGCAGGAACATTAACTTCTGCATTCGCAGTCTGCCAATCTGTAGCCAGATTCAGTTTGCTACCGCCATCCAGAGCGATCCAACCCGTAGGAAGAGATGTGGCGGTCAAACCTGTAGGAAGAGACGTACCGGCCACAAGTGTCGTGGAAGCAGGCACCAAAGCAGCTCTCATATAATCCCAAGTGCTTTCGCCATTGCCACTCCAATCGAATGCGAAACGATAATCATTTTCATCAAACTGTAATAATTTGGTAGCATAGACCATAGTGGCTGAGTTGACAGTGTACGCATTGGTAGCACCTCCATCGTTGGAAATGTAAAGGGCATTGCTACCACCATTATTCGTAGCGGAGCCAATCACCCATGCATTGGTGAGGGTTCCGTTTACGAATGTCCATGAGCTGCTTTCAAAATCCTCGCTCCAGCTGGTACCCACCATCTCAGGAATAGCGGTAGTAGAGAACTCCAATTCAGTCCATTCACTTGAAACTGTTTCAGTACAGTTGGCTTTCACCTTCACCAAATAAGCAGTCTCAGGAGTAAGGTCCTCAAAGGTGTAAGGATTCTCGGTGATGCCGGTCAATTCTTCACCATTAAATTCAATCGTCCACTCGGTTTCACCACCATTGGCCGTCCAGCTGATAGTAGCAGATGTAGCTGTGAGATCCGTAACAGTCAGTGCTGAAGGAGCCATACAATCGGGAGCTTCAGTAATGTTGACATCATCAATAAACATAGCACCGGAACCAAAGTTTGCAGTAGCGAAGAACTGGATGATAATGGATTCACCGGCATATTCCAACAAAGAGATGGGTTCTGCATCGGTGAAGGTACCGGGATTGGTAGTGTTGGTAGAACCTGTGACCTCATATGAACCTTTTTCTACGAAAGTGTTTCCACCATCATTTGAAATTTTCACCTTAAAGTCACCGCAGTTAGCCAAATTGGAATACTTGAAAGTAAGCATGTAATTTTCATCAGACGGCAGAGTGATGGTCGGTGTATTGATGAGAGCATCGCCATTTTGCACCAAATAGTTATACATGCGCAACATCTTGTTGTCGTTGTAGCTATATACACCCCAAATACGTTCGGGGCTGCCGGACAACGTGGAAGAGGTGGATGCAGAGTTGTCCCAGCAGAGCGGAACTGTGCTGGCTGCAAAGCCTTCAAAATCAACCATCCACGGCAAAGTCGTGACGGCATCGCATTCAGTAGCGAAGGAAACAGTAGTACTCCAAGCAGAAGCGTCGTCATCGGCGCAGTTGGCCTTTACCTTAATGGTATAGGGGGTGGAAGGAGTAAGGTCAGTAAGCGTGAAGGGGTTGGTAGCTGCAGCAATTTCAGTGCCATTCGCCTCAATCGTCCAGCCATTGGCAGGAGCTGTACCATTGTTATCGGTCCAGCTGATTTCAGCGGATGTAGTGGTAACAGAACCTTCGGTAACCACAACAGCAGTAGGAGCCAAGCAGGAAGGAAGGGTCGTGAAGCTGGCAGTATTGCTCCATTCGCTGGCATCGGTAGTGGTGCAATTGGCTTTCACCTTCACAGTGTAAGCAGAGTCAGGAATGAGGTTGTCGAGGGTGTAAGGATTCTCGCTAACACTAATTTCTTCGCCGTTCACTTCGAGCGTCCAAGCCGTAGCGGCGGTTGCATTGTTTTCGGTCCAGCTCACGGTAGCAGTGGTGGCAGTGACGTCACTCACCTGTACAGCGGTGGGAGCTTCGCAAGCAGGGATGTAGTCGATACGTACATTGTCGATATGCAGGTTGTTGTCGCCACCAGAGGCAGTGGATTCTCCGTAGAAAGCCACAGCAATATTCTGGCCAGCATAGCTGCTCAAGTCAATGGCAATGAGTTTGCCTGCGGTAGGAATATCGTTGTACACATACTCAGAACCTGCATTGTCATACTGACGAAGGATTTCCCAAGTAGTGCCACCATCGGTGGTAATCAGAACCACGAACTTATCATCGGTCTGCTGCGTCGGATCAACTGCGGCCAGCGTTCCACTGTACGCGGTAAGAGCGAGATCGAAAGTAAGACGTACGTTGTCCTCCATCACCAAAGAAGGAGTGACCAGCCAATATTTGCAGCCGGTGCCGTAGATATTGAGACGAGCGTGACTGTCAAATACGCCGTTGGAAGTGCCAAAGTACCAGCCAGAGGTAGTGGTTGTCAAAGTGGAGGTGCCACCCATCACTTCATCCAGAAGTCCGCTGTAGCGAGCCCAGTTGGCGGGAACAGTAGTGTTGGGGAATTGTTCAAGGAAAGGAATTCCATAATTGGTGGTGAAATTCACGGTGCCGCTCCAAGCGGATGCATCATCATCAGCGCAGTTAGCTTTCACTTTCACCGTGTAAGCAGTACCCGGATTGAGGCCGGTAAGGGTGTAGGGATTCTCAGTGACACCGGAAATTTCGGTACCGTTCACATCAATCGTCCAAGCGGTTTCGCCAGAGTTGGCAGTCCAGCTGATTTCAGCCGAAGTTTTGGTAACAGCAGTATAAGCAAGGCTGGTAGGAGCCAAGCAGGTAGGAGGAGTGGTAAAGCTGACCGTGTTGCTCCAAAGGGAGGCGTCATCATCAGCGCAGTTGGCTTGCACCTTGATAGAATAAGCCGTTTCAGGTGTAAGACCCTCAAGGGTGTAAGGATTTTCAGTGATGCCGGGAACTTCATTGCCGTTCACCAAAAGCGTCCAAGCGGTTTCCGTACCGCCAGCGGTCCATGCAAGATCCACAGAAGTAGGAGTAACATTAGAGGAAGTCAAATCAGTGGGTTTCGGACAAGTAGCCGGAGCACCCGGAGTGTACGTGAAGGTGGTCTTCGGAAGGAAGTTGCGCTGGGTGGCTGAAACAGAAGCCAAATCGCTGCTGTTATTACCCTGTACACATGCACCCGTAGCGGTAACACCATAGAAAGCAGCCGATTTCCACGTACCTTTCACAGTATTGTACACACCCACCAAAAGGTTGCCACCATTGTAAGTATATTCATTGGTGAACTCAATGGTCATCTCCGACTGAGTTCCGTCCAATGCACCTTCATAAACGATGGTGGCATCATCGGTTCCAGTGTAAGCACTGATGGTAGTGGCTTCCACCTCTTTCATGAAGACCTGGAAATTGGCAGCGCCCCATGAATCGCTTGCAGTAGTTGAGAGATAGAAAGTCATGGCGGAAATAGAACCACCTGTCATGTCGGCCAAATCTTCTGCCGGGATCACGTACTCGCACTTCAGGTAGGCATCTACGTAGAGTCCATAGATGGGCACATAACTGCTTGTCGTAGTCCCGTCATTCACGGTCAGCGTGGACTGGCCGAACGATGCCAACGGCAGCATAGACACCATTAGCATCATAAAAAGTAAACGTAACTTTTTCATAATTAATAATTTTGGTTAATAAATTGGTTTTCTATTTAAGTGGACAAAAATACAAAGAAAAAACGGATTGTAGGTGTTTTTTCGCTGAATTTTATGATTTTTTGGCAGCGGTTTTTGAGCGCACAGCGTCTATCCTGATTTCGGCGGCAAAAATACAACCCTGCGGGCGATTTTTAAACCCTCACAACAGAAATGTGAACCTTCACAGCAAAAAATGTGACGAACGAACGGCTTTTTCAGAACCGCGCCCCGATCCCCACCTTGGCGAGGGCGTCGTAGCCGATGTTGACCTCGAACAGACCGTAGAATTTCTTGCCCACACAAACCCCTATCGGCGTGATGTTCCATGCAAAATAGGGCTGGCATTTCTTCTCCGCATCGCTGGCTGTGGAGGAACTGAAAAACAAGTTGAGACCGACATCCACGGTGGAGTACAAGCGCACCCACGGCCGGTTGAGGTAGGTGAACCGCACACTCGGCATGATGGAGAAAAACACATCATCGTTGATTTTTTCAATGGCCGTGCGCGTGCTGTCGGCATAGTAGGTCGTGCGGCTGCCCTCCACCACGGTCTTCACCCCCACCGCACACCAGTGTTTGACCTGATAATAGTAGTGGATGCCATAGCAGCCATACAGGCGCGTGTCCACCGCCTTGTGGCTGATTGCCCCTCCCAACGAACTCCAGAACCCGATGGTGCCGAACACGAAACCGCCTGCCACAGAGACAGGACCGGCATCCACTCCAATCTCGTTATTCAACTCACTGTGAGGCTTTTGCGCACACAATGGCTGAGCTGCCAACAACCCAAAAACACAAAGCAATAAAGCAATTTTCTTTACCATAATCATCCGTTTTATCAAACTACATACGATGCGCATACACTCGTACACATTCGCAGCGCAAAAATACAATTATTTGCAATTCCAATAATAAAAAAATCCCCCCGAATTTTCGGAGGGATTTTTCGTGGATCGTAATGAAACGATTAGATGATGCCCTGTGCGAGCATAGCTTTGGCAACACGCATGAAACCGGCGATGTTAGCACCCTTCACATAGTTGATGGTGCCGTCGGCCTGCTTGCCATATTCAACGCACATATCATAGATGTCGTTCATGATCTTGTGGAGCTTCTGGTCAACTTCAGGAGCGGTCCAGTTGATGTGACCGGCATTCTGGCAGATTTCGAGGCCAGAGGTAGCCACGCCACCAGCGTTCACAGCCTTGCCAGGTCCGAAGGGGATCTTGGCGCCCTGGAAAGCGGCGATAGCACCGGGCTGGCAGCCCATGTTGGAAACTTCAGCCACATACTTCACGCCATTGGCGATGAGTTCCTTGGCATCCGCTTCAGCGAGCTCGTTCTGGAAAGCGCACGGGCAAGCGATGTCGCACTTCACGCTCCAAGCCTTCTTGCCAGCAGTGAATTTGGCTTTTCCGGGGAATTTGGTGGCCATATCCTCAACTTTGTTGCGGTTGGAAGCACGCATCTCCAGCATATAGTCAATCATTTCCTTGTTGATACCATCGGGGAGTTCGCAAACGCCGTCGGGACCAGAGAGGGCCACAACCTTTGCGCCGAGTTCGGTAGCCTTGATGGCGGCACCCCAAGCCACGTTGCCGAAGCCTGAGAGAGCGATTCTCTTGCCTTCCATCTTGTCACCTTTTTCCTTCACCATTCTCTCTACATAGTAGATAGCGCCGAAACCGGTAGCTTCGGGACGGATGAGGGAGCCACCCCAACCGTAGCTCTTGCCAGTGAGAGCACCGGTGCTGTGCTCGCGAGCGATTTTCTTGTAAGCGCCATAGAGGTAGCCGATTTCACGACCGCCAACACCCACGTCGCCGGCAGGGCTGTCCTGATCGGGACCGATGTTGCGCCACAACTCATACATGAAGGCCTGGCAGAAACGCATGATTTCTTCGTCGGTCTTGCCAACGGGATCGAAATCGGAACCACCCTTGCCACCGCCGAGAGGCAGGTTGGTCAGAGAGTTTTTGAAGATCTGCTCGAAACCTAAGAATTTCAGCATGGAAACGTTCACAGCCTTGTGGAAACGGAGACCGCCTTTGTATGCACCAAGAGCGGCGTTGTACTGCACGCGGTAGCCGAGGTTGGTCTGGACTTCGCCGTTGCGATCCACCCAAGTCACGCGGAAAGTGAAGATACGATCGGGCTCGACAAGACGCTCGACGATCTTAGCTTTCTCGAATTCAGGATGCTGGTTGTAAACCTCTTCGATGGATTCGAGGACTTCTTGCACTGCCTGCAAATACTCATTTTCACCAGGATGTTTGGCCTCCAGGTTAGCCATGATTTTTTTAACTTCCATAGTATAACTTTTTTAAGTTGTTAGAATTTGTTCCATAAATGGGCTGCAAAATTATTACTATTTTTTGAATAATTATCCTTTCTGAAAAATTATTTTTTTGTGATGAATTTTTTTGTAATTTTGCCGCCGATTTTATGGTGAAAAGATGAGCGTTCATCTTTGAGAGGGAAGCAGGTGAAATTCCTGCACAGTACCCGCTGCTGTAAGCCTCACGACGCCTCAGGCACACGTCACTTTCGCACCGCGATGGGAAGACGCCTGAAGGCGGGGTAAGTCAGAAAACCTGCCATACTATCTGTAAATGGAAAGCTCCGGGCATTGGGCTTCTACGAATGGGTCTCCCGCTGTTTTCGTATGCCCTGTCCGCTCTTCCATCGGGTGGAATGCCATTTCCCCCAACTTGAAAGAACGACATTATAATATAGTATAAGATGAAAACAGGGTCAACCAACAGACGGGAAAGCAGAAACGGGAAGCTGAGCAGCGCAATCATTGCCTTCATGGCGGCGATGTTCCTTTTCAGCGGGTGCGAAAAACCGCAGCCGCCCAAACCCGACCCAGTGGATCCGACGGAGACGGCGGCCAGTGGCGTGTATGTGCTGTGCGAGGGACTGATGGACATGAACAACTCCACCCTCTCCTTCTACAACTTCCTCACCAACGACCTCGACAACAACTATTTCCTCACCCAGAACGGGCGCGGACTCGGCGACACCGGCAACGACCTGCAGACTTACGGCAGCAAGCTCTACTGCGTGGTCAACAACTCCGAGACGCTGGAGATTATGGACCTGAAGAGCGCTAAGTCGCTGAAACAGATTCCGCTTTCCGGCAAGCAGCCCCGCCGCATCGCCTTCGCCGACGGCTACGCCTACGTGTGCTGTTTCAACGGCGACGTGGTGAAAATCGACACCGCCTCGATGTCGGTGACCGCCACCGCACAGGCCGGCAGCAACCCCGACGGCATCTGCGCCGCCCGCGGCAAGCTGTATGTGGCTAACTCCGGCGGACTCAACTACCCCAACTACGGCAACACCGTCACCGTGTTCGACCTCGCCTCCTTCTCCCCTATCAAAGAGATTCCCGTGGTGATCAACCCCACCCGCATGGCCTCCGACAGCCAAGGCGATGTGTATTTGGTGTCGAACGGCAACTACGGCTCCGTGCCGATGACCTTCCAACGTATTGACAGCCAAACCGATGAGATGGTACAAACCTTCGACTTCGCCGTCACCAACTTCGCCATTTGCGGCGACCTCTGCTATTTCTACCATTATAATTATAATACCCAACAATACACGTTGAAGGTAATGAACGTGCTGACTGAACAGATTGTGAACGAGCAGTTTGTGACCGACGGCACCACGCTGCACACGCCCTACGGCATCGCCGTCAACCCCGAAAACGGCGACGTATATCTCACCGATGCCTATCAGTACACCACCAACGGCGATGTATATTGCTTCGGCAGCGACGGCCACAAGAAGTTCAGCTTCGAGGCGGGCATCAATCCCTCTTGCATCGTTTTTCTGCAATAATATAAACATTTATATATCAATCATTTAAATAAAAAAATTATGAAAAAAATTCTATTGATTTTGCTTGCTTTCTGCACTTTATTCGGTGCGGTGAAGGCGCAAGAAGATGCCACCATCTCTCCTGATGAAATCCAGTATTGGATTGGCGAAGGTGAAAACGAAGCGATTTTCATCGTACAATGGTGCAACCCCGAAATCGCTCTGGCATGGGGCTATCGCTTTGAAGACGATGAGGTTACCGTACAAACAATGATGGACGAAATTGCAGCTGCCGATGAGCGTTTCTCATATTCGGGAGATGCCAGCACAGTGAATGAAATCTATTATACAGATGACGAATATTCATTGGAACGTGTCGGTATGTATTTCATGTATAATCTTAATGGAAGCCTGGCTGGCTTGGGCTACACCGAACAGACCGTTACCAATGGCGATGTAATCAAATGGGGTGACGAATCTTGCGCAAACGTAGATTGGGACACTTGGAGCTACACATGGACAACCGAAGTCACTCCCGTTAGCAACCCGAACGGTGGTGAAGAGGTAGTGGATGCCACTATTGCCCCCGAAGACATTGAGTTCTGGGTGGGTGAAGGTGAAAACGAAGTGGTCGTCATCATCAGCTGGTGCGAAAACACCGAGACGGCTTTGGCTTGGGGTTACCGTTTCAACGGCACCACCAACCTTTTTGCTGCTCTGACCGACATTGCCGCTGCTGATGACCGCCTTACCGTGGTCGGTTCCGCTCCCTCCAACATCACCTACGTGGATGATGAATATGATTTGACGATGGAAGATGACTATCCGATGCACGGCGTCAATGGCGCACTCGGTCAAACGGGTATGTCTGGCCAAGCCATTGTGGACGGCGATGTGGCCAAAATCGGTGGCTATGATTGCTGCATCATCGAAGGTGGATGGACTGACGGTACCATCTCCTGGACTACCGAAGTGATTCCCGCCACTGCTCCGAACGAGAATCCCGTGGATGCTACCATCGCTCCCGAAGACATTGAGTACTGGATTGGTGAAGGCGAAAACGAAGCCATCCTCATCGTGCAGTGGTGCGATCCCGAAATCGCTTTCGCATGGGGCTACCGCTTCGACGGTGAAGCTACCGTTGAAAACATGATGGATGCCATCGTAGCTGAAGACAGCCGCCTCACTTACGACGGAAGTTATGGCATTTTGAACAATATTTTCTATCAAGATGATGACTATGATTTGGCACTGACCGGTGATTATTGGATGTACAACCTGAATGGCTGGATGGCCGGACTGGGTTACGACAATCAATCCATCACCAATGGCGATGTGGTGAAATGGGGTGATGTGGCTTGCGGCATTGCATTGGGTGATCCTATGGACTGGGAAAACTTCACATACGTTTGGACGACCGAAGTCACTCCTGTTAGTGATCCGAACGCTGGCGAAGAGGTGGTGGATGCTACTATTTCCGCTGATTCAATCCAGTATTGGGTAGGTGAAGGTGAAAACGAAGTGGTGGTGGCCATCAGCTGGTGCAGCAACACCCAGGCCGCTTTTGCATGGGGTTACCGTTTCCATGGTGAAGCCACTGTTTTCGAAGCCCTTACCACCATTGCTGCTGCCGACAGCCGCCTTGCAGTAGTCGGTGCCGCTCCCTCCAATGTCACCTATCAGGATGGTGAACTCGACCTTACCATGCAGCCCAACCCCAATGCACAGTGGGGTGATCCCGATTACGACGCTCCTATGCACAGCATCAATGGTTTTATGGGACAGAACTATATGGCCGCCGAACCGATTCACGATGGTGATTTTGTGAAGATTGGTGGCAGCGCTTGCGGCATCTTCTCTGATGACTGGACCAGCATTTCTTGGACCACTACCATTGTTCCCGCCACCGCTCCCGCTGAAGTGGGTCCGAGCGACGAGACCTTTGACGGCGCCGCCGGTACTGAAGGCTGCCAGGGCATTTATTGCCAAGACCCCGCCATCCTCGGCTGGGCTACCACCTGTACGATTGAACGTGGCCGCCAGAACATCACCACTCCCGGTGTGTTCGCTACCTACGGCACTGAAAACGACGGTATCGGTGCCGCCACCGAAAGCACTGGCGACGTGGTGAGCTTGGGTGACTACGGTATCGCAGTCCTCACTTTCGACATTCCGATTCAGAACGGAGACGGCTATGATTTCGCTGTATTTGAAAACTCTCTGAACAACACCTTCCTTGAAATGGCCTTTGTGGAGGTGAGCTCCGATGGTGTGAAC
The DNA here is from genome assembly GCA_045132235.1 of Bacteroidales bacterium. GTDB lineage: Bacteria > Bacteroidota > Bacteroidia > Bacteroidales > WCHB1-69 > UBA1756. The sequence continues at coordinate 15,552 of JBGURX010000002.1, read as the reverse complement.
TACTTCCGCTTCCCCTGCGTTTCCAACTCCCCCACTGATGTGCAGGTGGACAACGGTGGCAGCGTAGATCCCACCCTCGTCCACAACCTCGCCGGTAAATACCGCGCGGGCTGGGGCACTCCTTTTGATCTGGAAGAACTGGCCGGTACGGAAGGTTTGGATGTGAACAACATCACCCACATCCGCCTCGTGGACGTGGTAGGCTGCGTTGATGCACGCTATGCCACCCGCGACAGCCACGGCCATATCATCAACGATCCCTATCCGACACCTTTCCACTCCAGTGGTTTCGACCTTGACGGCGTTGCCGTGATGAACGGCTGGAGACCCAATACCAGTGTTGAAGAAAACACCATGGTGAACCATACCCTGACGGTGTATCCCAATCCTTGCCACGACAACATCACCCTCAACACCGAAGCCAATGACGTCGTCATGCTCTTCAACATGCAGGGGGCATTGCTGCTCCGCGAGGTGGCCACCGACAGTCAGACGACTTTGAACATGCAGAATCTGCCCGCAGGCATGTACATCGTGCGCTGCGGCAGCCAATGCGCCAAGGTTGTCAAACGATAAACCGGACATGAACCCGCTGCTTGCGGCGGGCCAGTTTCCGATTTAACAGGACGCGCGTTTAGCGGGTTACGCTTGGCAACAAGTGTAATCCGCTAAATTATTTAGCAATGAAGGGAGATTCCGTCTCCTCCTATCGTCGGAGACGGAATGGTGTTACACATAGGATAACTCTCTTGGGGAGATGGGCGGCGGGCGAGCAGAATACAAATATGTCACATTTTTCACCGCCGCCCATCTCCCCCTTTTAACCACACAATCCCCACCATTCCGAGGCGAACGCAGTGAGCATCGGAATCTCATCCTAAAACTATTCCCTGCTAACACCAATAAATAAGAGCTACGAAATTCGAATAAACTATACTAACATCACCGTTTTTCCGTTTATCACACCATGACAACCTGCCATGCATCCACAACACCCTTCCCCCGCCTATCGTATGGGTTGGCGCTCGTACTGGGCGGACTGCTGGTGTTTTGTGCTTTGCAGGGAAAGGCGCAGCAGCAGGACACCGTTTATCAGCTCGACCCCATACAGGTGACCGGCCAGAACGACGTGCCCGCCGTGCAGAGCATCGCCCCCGTGCAGAGCATGGATGCCAAAAGTCTGGAGGCCATGCCCGCCGTGCAGGTCAGCGATGTGCTGAAACTTTTCTCCGGCGTGGTCATCAAGGACTACGGCGGGGTGGGCGGCATGAAGACTGTGTCGGTGCGCGGCTTCGGCAGCCAGCACACCGCCGTGAGCTACGACGGCATCGTGGTGAGCGACTGCCAGACTGGCCAGATCGACCTGTCGAAGTTCTCGCTGCAAAACACCGGCAACGTGGAGCTGGTGACCGGCTCCGACAACAGCATTTTCGTACCCGCACGCGCCGCCGCCAGTGCCAGCACCATCTCCCTCAACACCAAAAAACCACAACACCCCCTCTCCCACCCCCAAGAGCGCAGCGAACTTCCCGTCAATGTCGATTTCCGTTTCACCAGCGGCTCCTTCGGACTTATCAACCCTTCCATCATCATCGAAAACCGCATTCTTCCGCATCGGAAAGAATATTATCCATACATCGCTTCATCACTTAATATCAATTATTTACAATCAAAAGGCGACTATCCTTTCACCCTCTACTATGGACATCAGGGCGACAGCACCTCACGCGAGCGGAGGGAAAATTCCGATGTGCACATCTTTAACGTGGAGGAAAATCTCTTCGTGGATTTCAACGCCCAGTCGCAAATGAAGGTCAAGCTCTACTACTACCAGTCGGAGCGGGGACTGCCGGGCGCAGTCATCTTTTACAAGCAGGGCAACAGCCAGCGTCTGTACGACCAGAACGCCTTCGGGCAGGTGCATTTCGAGCACCGCTTCAACCGTCCGTGGATGTACCAGCTCAATGCCAAGTTCAACTTCGCCCTGCAGCGCTACATCGACACTAACTACCTCAACGAAGCGGGCTATCTGCACAACCTCTACATCCAGCGCGAGTACTACCTGTCGAATGTGGTGCTCTACCAGCCGCACAAAATTATCGCGCTGTCGTTGGCCAACGACCTGATATACGGGAACATGAACGCCAACCTGCACGATTTTGTCACACCGAGCCGTTTCCAGTCGATGACCGTGCTGGCGGCGAAGGTGACGACCCGGCACATCCATGCCCATGCCCGTTTGTTGCACACCGGGGTGGTCAACCGCGTCAAGGTGGGCGAATCCTCCGGCAACCTGAGCCGCTTCTCGCCGTCGGCGGGCATCTCCTACCAGCCGCTGCTCAACGAAGAGCTCCACCTCCGCCTTTTCTACCAGAACATCTTCCGCCTTCCCACCTTCAACGACTTGTATTACACCGAAGTAGGCAACCGCAACCTGAAGCCCGAGAATACGCACCAGCTGGATTTTGGAGTTACCTACAGCAAAATGCTGCACTGGAACAGAGTGACCGGAACGGATGAAGCCACCGAAAGCTACAAGCACACCCTCACACTGAGTTTCACCGCCGACGGCTATTACAACCAAGTGAAAGACAAGATTGTGGCCATCCCCAGCAAGAATCTTTTCGTATGGACCATGCTCAATTTCGGCGAGGTGGAAATGGGCGGAGTGGATGCCAACGCCACATTCCGATACGAATACGGATGTTCCAAATGGTTCAAAGGAGTTTCTGTATCAGGAAGTTACTCGTTGCAGCACGCGGTTGACAAAACCGATCCGACGGGCAAGACCTACGGGCATCAGATTCCCTACACGCCACTGCATTCGGGGTCGGCAACGGCCTGTCTGGAAATGCAGTATGTGGAGGTAGGCTACACGATGGTGGCGGCGGGCAAGCGGTACGCGCTGCAGCAGAACACGCCCGACAACGAGCTGCAGCCCTATACCGACCACAGCCTGTCGCTGACAGCACGTTTCCCGATGGTGGTAAACCGCTGTGTGGGGCGCGTGGGGCGGCACTACATCATCGAGCTGGGCCTCAAGGGCGAGCTGCTGAATCTGGCGGACCGCCACTACGAAATCATCCGCAACTACCCGATGCAGGGCCGCAGTTTCCGTCTGACGGGGTGGGTGAAGTTCTAACCACATTCCCACGAAACATCAAACTCAGGTCTGAAAATCAGATAAAAACACAGAATGCAAATGCCCTGACAATCGAATGATTATCAGGGCATTTACTTGTTTTAGTGGAGCCGGCGGGAGTCGAACCCGCGTCCAAACTTGCTGCAGAGATGCTTTCTACACGTTTAGTCACCGTTTGGTTGTCGGCGCGTGGCAGGTACGGGACCAACCAACCCTGCGCTTATCTCCTGGATTTCGCTCACGCATCGGAGCCTGCGCTCGCTATCCATCCCTTTATGATACTTCGATCCGACCGCCGGACGGCGGAGCTGCCGGGGAAGCACCCAGTGCCTCAGACCTTGTCAGGGCTCCGGGATTCGCCGCGGTTAGGCAGCGAAAGCATAGTTGTTGCCATTTATTGGCTAAGAGAGTTAGTTTTTAACGGAACCGTCTCACAACCTCCGACGTGCTTACAAATCCACACACATGCTGTCAAAACCAAACGACCCCATTGCATGGTTCGGCTGCCCTTGGCTTGCACGCCGCCGGACAGCCGTTTTCTTTCTTTACTTCACCTCACCGCTGGTCTTCAGCACCACGCGGTCAGTCTCCGCATTCGACATCACCGTCACCCACTTGCTGATGAGTCCGGTGTGCTTGGCGGTATAGGTCACCTTGATGGAACCGGTCTTGCCGGGCATCACGGGTTTCTTCGACCAGTCCACCTCCGTGCAGTCGCAGTTGGTGGTGACATTGTCGAGAATCAAAGGCTTCTTGCCCGTGTTGGTATAAACCATCTCGATAGTCTTCACATCACCGACATGGAGCGTGCCATAGTCGATGGTCTTCTTGGCGAAAGAGATCTCCGCGCCCGTGACGTTCGTCGCAGCGGCGGTGTTCTTCTCGGAAGAAGAGGATTTTGAAGAATTGCTCTGTGCCATGCCCAAGTTGGCTACCAACAGGATGGCGAATGCGATGAGTAACTTTTTCATTTTCGTAGATTTTTAGTTGGCCTTCATCATCGGGGCGTCCTGAACGGGAGCCGACTCAACGGGCTTTTCGCTGATGTAGCCCTTGATATGGAGGACAACGCTGTTGTTGATGGCATCGGAGTTCACCGTGATGGACTTGTTGATGGTGCCGATGCGGTTGGTATCGTATTTCACCTTGATGTATGCACTCTTGCCGGGAGCGATAGGATCTTTCGGCCATGAGGGCACGGTGCAGCCGCAGCTGGCACGGCAGTTGGAGATGGTGAGCGGCGCCTTGCCCGTGTTCTTGAACTTGAAGACGCACTCGCCGTTGTCGCCCTTATAAATGTTGCCGTAGTCATACTCAAGGCTTTCAAAAGTGATTTCCGCCACTTTGGTTTTCTTGGCCGCCTTTTTATTCTCTTTGCTGACTTCTGTGTTGGCTTTGTCCTTTTTCCCTGCATTGGCGTCGTTCTGGGCAAAGGCCGTCATGGAGACGAAGAAAATGGCGATGAAGGTGATGATGAGATTCTTTTTCATGATATAGATGTTTTTAATTTTTTTGCGCAAAAACGTTGTTATTGACGAATGTGTTGGGTTGGAGTTTAATTTTGGATGAAAGATTGTATGGCGAGGGCATAGCCTTGAAGTCCGAAGCCGGCGATAAAACCCTTGCAGCAGCCCGACAGGCGGGAGTTGCGGCGGTACTGCTCGCGGCCGAACAGGTTGGAGATGTGCACCTCCACCACCGGTGTGTCCACCGACTTCACAGCATCGGCGAGCACGATGGAGGTGTGGGTGTAGGCACCCGGGTTGAGGATGATGCCATCATAACCGGTGGAATGGATGCGGGCGACCAGCTCGTCGAGCGAGTCCGACTGGAAAAAGTCGAGCTGCACCGACGGAAACTGCTGGCGCAACGATGCAAGATACTCCTCGAAGGTGACATGTCCGTACACATTCACCTCGCGGGTTCCCAGCAATCCCAGATTCACACCGTTGATGATCAGCAATTTCATTTCTTTACAATATATAAATCCTCATTCTCCTTCTTCATATTCAGCACCTCGCGGCGGTAACGCTCCAGCTCCATTGAATCAGTCCGAATATCCTTATATTCGCTCTGCGCCTCCACATTCTTCTCCTGCTTTTCCACCTCTGCTTTCTGTTCTTTAATCTTGATATCCAACTTTTTATGCTGTCGATAGTTGCTGTCGGAGAAAACATAAATATAGACCACCGCCACCAGCACAGCCACCGCATACATGATGAGCCGCTGTTTCCAAGTGAACTTGCGGAACCATTCGATGAATTTATTCTTCTTCTCTGACATTACACCAAAATTGAGCCTGCAAAAGTACAAGTTTTTTTTGGATTATGAAACGCTGGAATCATGCTCTTTAAAATTGATTGAAGATGGGCAACAATTGCAAACTTTGTTGTATATTTGCCGCCTCAAACTCTGATTTTCTGCCGTTATTCTCTTTTATCATTATGAAAAACATCATTAAATCCAATAAATCAACATCTTAATTAAACCTTTTTTATTATGGGAGAATTAGCAAAACTTTACCCCAAGACCTTATGGGAAATTTTTGACAACATCTGTGCCATTCCGCACCCGTCGAAGCACGAGGAGAAGCTCGCCGCTTGGATGATGGAGTGGGCAAAAAAGAACAATATTGAGTGCAAGCAGGATGCCACCGGCAACCTCGTGTTCCGCAAACCGGCCACGAAGGGCATGGAGAACCGCGTACCTGTGATTCTGCAGGCTCACATCGACATGGTGCCGCAGGCCAATGCCAGCACGAAGCACGATTTCACCAAAGACCCCATCAAGCCGCGCATTTGCGAAGATGGTTGGGTACGCGCCACCGGCACCACCCTCGGTGCAGACGATGGTATCGGCGGTGCTGCCGCCCTCGCCGTGCTCGCCTCCAAGGATGTAGCTCACGGTCCGCTGGAAGTGCTCCTCACCGTTGACGAAGAGACCGGCATGACCGGTGCTTTCGGTCTGAAGAAGGGTGCCCTGAAGGGTGAAATCCTCATCAATCTCGACTCCGAAACCGAGGGCGAGCTCTACGTGGGCTGCGCCGGTGGCCTCGACGGTGTCATCACCATGAACTACCGCAACACGGCCGTTCCCGCCGGCATGAAGGGCTACCAGATTGTCATCACCGGCCTCAACGGCGGTCACTCCGGCATGGACATCAACCTCGGTCGTGCCAACGCCAACAAGCTGATGACCCGCGTGCTGAGCACGGCAGCCGAGAAGTGCGGCATCCGCATCGCCAGCTTCGTGGGCGGCAACCTGCGCAACGCCATCCCGCGTGAGGCTGTTGCCATCGTGGCCGTGCCCGAAGCCAACGAGAAGGCTTTCACCAAACTCGTCAACGCCTTCGCCAAGGTTGCCAAGGCCGAGTTCTCCGCCACCGAGCCGAACATGACCATCAAGGCCAAAGCCACCGAGGTTCCCGCCAAGGTGATGCCCGAAGTCACCAGCACCAAGCTGCTCGACATGGTGTTCGCCCTGCCGAACGGTGTGCTCCGCATGAGCGACAGCATGCCCGGCCTCGTGGAGACCTCCAACAACCTCGCCGTGGTGAACGCCCAGAACGGCAAGATCCAGATCATCTCCCTGATGCGCAGCTCTGTAGATAGCGCAAAGGATGCCGTAGGCCAGAAGATGACCGCCATCGCCCGCCTCGCCGGTGCCGAGATTTCACTGGAAGCCGGTTACCCGGGCTGGAAGCCGAACATGGAATCCCCCATCCTGCAGACCGCCAAGAAGGTCTATAAGGACAAATTCAAAAAAGATCCTGCCTTCATGGCCATCCATGCCGGTTTGGAATGCGCTCTCTTCAGCGTCAACTACCCGAACTGGGATATGATCTCCTTCGGACCCACCATCATGCACCCGCACTCCCCCGACGAGCGCGTCAACATTGACAGCGTCGGCAAGTTCTGGGATTTCATCGTGGCCTTGCTGAAGAACATTCCCAAGAAATAATACGTGCTGCAGCGCGTCTGTACAATAATTTACAAAGGGCGGCTCGAAGGCCGCCCTTTTTTATGGCAATTGGTTTATGGGGTTGTGTTCAAGCCAAAACCTCCGAAATCCGTAACATTCAGTATGCCAAAAAGTTGCAAAGTATAAGAGAGCGAATATTCAAATCATTGTTATTGAAATCATTATCCTTTCAAAAAAAATTTTTACGAAATCAATAACAATTGGATTTTCTGCTGTATCTTTGCGCATACAAATATGATTAATACTAAATCAATCTAAAATCATGGAACTCGAAAATCCTATTGAAGAAGCCCGTCGCTATGTGGCGAATGCCGAAGAAATTATCAAAAAGGCCAACTATGAGCCTGAACTGAAGAGTTACACCGACAGCAAATATGTCAAAACAGCTGGTAACATCTTATGGTGTGGCTGTTTGGTGGCGCTTGACGCTACTCTTCAAATACGGGATGAAAAAGGCCGTCCCTCCATTGCAAAATACCAAGAAGCTGCTGGCAAACGAGATAAGAAACTGCTTCATTTTTTGAATCTTGGATACGAGACCCTGCACTTGCACATGGGGTATGATGGTACCAAAAACAAAAAGACCTGCGATTCGGGGTTCGATTTGGCCAACACCATCATCAACCGTTGTGCGCTGCTGAAGCCCCAAATGAGCGTGCTTATTTGTTGATGTTTGCGCCTACCAACATCATTAATACTGAACCAAACTAAATATTATGGAACTGGAAAATCCTATTGAAGAGGCACGCCGCTATGTGGCTAATGCCGAAGAAATTATCAAAAACTCGAAATTGGATCCCGAGACCAACCTCTACAAAGACAAGAAATATGTTCGCATAGCAGGCGACACGTTGTGGAAGGGATGCTTGATTGCCTTGGATGCGGTGTTAGGGGTACGGACGGGGAAAGGCCGACCCTCTATCGCGAAATATCAGGATGCTGCCGGCAAATGCGACCGCAAACTTCTTCAGTTTATCAATACCGGCTACGAAACCCTACACTTGCACATGGGGTATGATGGCACCAAAAACAGAAAGACCTGCGAGTCGGGCTTTGATATGGCCAATGCCATCATCGACCGTTGCGCGCTGCTGTACCCGAAGAACACCTCCCCAGACGTGGCCTAACACACGTTTCGTAAGAAACTGAGAGACGCCTTTTTTCGTTTACAGCAATTTTACCGTTTTCTGTAGAACCCCATCTCGTCGATGCACTGCGCCACCTTGGGGTGCAGGAAATACTTGACCGACTTGCCCTGCGCGATGGAGTCACGGATCATGGTGGCGGAGATTTCGAGCTGCGGGGCGGGCACAAAATGCACGTTCGGCGCATTACGCCACCGGCCGGCATCGCAGTTGGGACGCGGATATACGTATATCGGAAAGTGCTCGAGAATGAACTCGTAGTTTTTCCACTTCTCAATGTTCTGGAGGTTGTCCTCGCCCATGATGAGGGAGAACTCTTTGTCGGGATATTTCTCCTGCAGGTGCACCAGCGTGTGGCTGGTGTACGAAGGAATGGGCAGGTGGAACTCGATGTCGCTGGAGCGGAAACGGGCATCGTCCTCCACGGCGAGGTTGACCATGTAGAGACGCTGGCGGCCGTCGAGCAGCGACTCCTTCTTCTTAAGCGGGTTGTTGGGCGACACCACGAACCACAGCTCTTTGAGGTCGGTGTTCTCCACGAAGAACTCGGCCATCATCAGATGCCCGATGTGGATGGGGTTGAAGGAGCCGAAGAAGAGACCTACTTTTGACATAAGAAATTATGTATAAGGTCGTTGGCCTTTTGACGGGCTTCTTCCAGCACGTCGTTGATGAGCACCACGTCGAACTGGTCGGCGAAGGTAAGCTCGTAGGCGGCCTTGTCGAGACGTTTCTGAAGGCTTTCGGGCGTTTCGGTGCCGCGGCCCACGAGGCGTTTTTTCAGATCCTCGACGGTGGGCGGCTGGATGAAGATGGAGAGGGCGCGTTCGCCGTAATATTTCTTGATGTTGATGCCGCCGAGCACGTCCACATCGAAAATCACCACCTTGCCTTCGGCGCCGAGGCGGTCCACCTCCGACTTGAGGGAGCCGTAGTACTGGTTGTGGTACACCTCCTGCCACTCGAGGAAGTCGCCGTCGGCGATGCGCTTCTGAAACTCAGGGACGGTGATGAAATAGTAATCCTTGCCGTCGGTTTCCATGTCGCGCTTGGCGCGTGTAGTGGCAGAAATGGAGAAGGAGAGGTTGGGATTTTTTTCGAGAAGATAGCGCACAATGGAGGTCTTTCCTGCCCCTGAAGGTGCCGATACGACAATTAACTTGTTTTGCATAAGCGGATTAGTTTTGAATTTCAGGATGACAAAATTACACTAATTTTTTCAATATCAAATAGAAAGCAGGGACTGAAATGAGAAAAAATTATTTTTTTCAAAAAAAGGCGTACCTATTGAAAATTTTTATAATTTTGCAGCCGCAAAAATGAACGGGGTGTGGCGCAGTTGGCTAGCGTACTTGCATGGGGTGCAAGGGGTCGGAAGTTCGAGTCTTCTCACCCCGACGTTCAAAAAAGAGCAATCTTAACAGGTTGCTCTTTTTCTTTTTTTGTATTTTTGCACCGAACAAAATATTTCATTCACCCCAAAGACAACATTATGAAAAAATTTTTGCTCCTATGCATGGCCTCTTGCCTGCTGTTTTCCCTTTCTGGCCATAACAACCAACATTACGCCAATTGACCAGTTTCAAAACAATGTGAAGGGAAGTCCTGCCTATTTAGAAGTAATGGAACTGATGGATGACTTCGAAAAACAGCTCAACAAATGCACCTCTTGCGAAAGACTCACAGTTCTGACGAACCGTTTTTCGGAAGATTGCAAAGCAATTAAAAAGAAGTATGGAGAAGATGTTGATATAACAGAATGGGAAGAAGACCGGATAGATGATCGTTTCGATGAAATCGGTGAACTACTTTCCAGAAAACACAAACAACTGTGCGATGACTGAGAGGGTGTACGCCCCATCATGACAAAATAAAAAAGGACCGCAATTGCGATCCTTTTTTTTGGAGTGGCACTGACTGGAGTTGAACCAGTGACACACGGATTTTCAGTCCGCTGCTCTACCAACTGAGCTACAGCGCCTCTCTGAATTTGAGGCTGCAAAAATACAACTTTTTTCATTACACACAACATTCCTTCAAAAAAAATTTTTTCATGAAAAAATTCGCTTTTTAAAGCGTTAATTTCACTGAAATCACCACATATTTTTATATCTTTGCAACCTTATATATTATATAGTCCGAAATTGTTTATTCATTTATCAATCAAACATTTATAATCATCAAAAAATTTCAGAACATGAAGAGAATCTTTTTCTTTATCCTTATTTCAGCGCTGGCATTCGGTTTCATGCCGACGGCCACTGCGCAGAAATTGGATGCCAAAATCGGCAACGATCCGAACGTAAGAATCGGAAAATTGGACAACGGATTGACATATTACATCCGTCACAACACCAAACCTGAGGGACGTGTGGAGTTCCGTCTGGCCGTGAACGCAGGTTCCTGCCAGGAGGATGACGACCAGCAGGGTCTGGCCCACTTCACCGAGCACATGGCTTTCAACGGCATCGAGGGCTATCCGCACAACGAGATGATCGACCAGCTGCAGAAGATCGGTGTGACCTTCGGCGTGGGCATCAACGCCTACACCAGTTTCGATGAGACGGTTTACATGATCACCATGCCCACCGACAACCAGAAGCACATCGACATGGGTATTAATATATTGTATGGCTGGGCACACGGTCTGCTGTACGACCCGAAGGAGATTGACGACGAACGCGGCGTGATTTCCGAGGAGTGGCGTATGGGCAACGGCGCCAGCGACCGTATGCAGAAGAAATGGTTCCCGGTGGTGTTCACCAACTCATTGTATGCCCAACGTTCACCCATCGGTCTCATCGAGATCATCCAAGGTTTCAAGCCGGAGGTGATCCGCCGCTTCTACAACGACTGGTACCGTCCGGACCTGCAGGCCGTGATCGTGGTCGGCGACATCGACGTGGATGCCATGGAGAAGCAGATCAAGGAGAAATTCAGTCCCATCCCCGCCAAGGAGAACGCCCGTCCGAAGGTGTATCCGAAAATCGAGGACAACAAAGAGCCTCTGGCCTGCGTGTGCACCGACAAGGAAGCCGGTGGCAACCAAGTGATGATGATCCGCAAGTTCAAACACCAGCCCATGACGACAGTACAGGACTACCGCGACCACATGGCTGAGGAGCTGTACAACTCAATGTTTGAATCCCGTTTGGAGGAACTCCAGCAGAACCCCAGCTGTCCCGCCGTGGGAACGCAGGTGGAATACAGTCATTTCATCGGTGAGATGGACGCCTACATGCTGGTGGGTATGTCCAAGGAGAACCGCATCAAAGAGACCGCCGAGATGCTGCTGCGCGAGGACTACCGCGTGTTGAAATATGGTTTCTTGGAAACCGAGCTGCAGCGTGCCAAGGATGCCTTGATGGAGCGCTACGAGCGTGCTGTGAAGGAACTTGACAAGACCGAGTCAGCTCGCTTCGCTGCTGAGTATGTAGATAACTACCTGCATCAAGAACCCATCCCGGGTGCCAAGCGCGAACTTGCTTACGCCAAGAAGTACCTCGCAGACATTACTCTGGAAGAGGTGAACGCCTTGGCCAAGAAGTGGATTGTGGATGAGAACTTCGTGGTGGTGGTGATGGCTCCCGAGAAAGAGGGCGTGAAAGTCCCCACCGAAGCCGAGATGCTGGCCGTCGTGAAAGACAAATCTCTTGCCAACGTCGAACCCTACGTAGATAATTACAAAGAACAAGAAATTATTGAAAAAGAAACCCTTAAGAAAGGCAGCATTGTCAGCCAGCGCGAGCTTCCCGAAGTGGGTGCCACCGAGTACACCCTCTCCAACGGCATCAAGGTGGTGGCCAAGCAGACCGACTACAAGAACGATGAGATCCTGTTCAGCGCAATGAGCCAGGGTGGTTTCAGCATGTACTACGAGTGCGACATCCCCTCCCTCGCCCTCGCTTCCGACATGGTGGACCGCGGCGGTATCAACGAAATGGACTACGCCTCTTTGCAGAAGAAACTGAAAGGCAAGAAAATCGGTCTCAGCCCCAACATCTCCTCTGTGAGCGAAGGTCTCAGCGGCAGCACCAGTCCGAAAGACCTCGACCTTTTCTGCCAGTACATCAACGCCTTCTTCACGCATCCCCGTGAGGACACCGCTGCCTACGCACTCGTAATGGACGAGACGCGCGAGCAGCTCAAGATGATCCAGTCGCAGCCCATGTACAAGTTCATCGGCGAGTTCATCGGCAGCATCTACAACGACCCCTATCTGATCAACATGCTGACCTACGACGAGGAGTTCCTCAACAAGGTGGATTACGACCGCGCCGTGTATCTCTACAAGGAGCGTTTCGCCAACCCCGCCGACTTCACCTTCTTCTTCACCGGTGCTTTCGACCAGAAAGAGCTGGAAAACATGCTGGAGACCTACATCGCTTCCATGCCCACCACCAGCGACAGAGAGAAATTCCGTCCGGAAGTGTTCAGCAAGCACGAGGCCAAGCAGACCAGCAAGGAGATTTATTTCGGTGAGGAAGATGCCGCCAGCTGGGTGGGCATGGCCTTCATCAACGGTTTGGAATGGAGCGAGGAGAACGAGCTGATGACCGAGGTCATCAACGAGGCTCTCTCCATCGAGGCTTTGGAGATCATCCGCGAGAAGATGGGCGGTGTATATAGCCCGATGGTGCAGATGGCCGCACAGAAGTATCCCACCTCACAGCTGATGTGCATGGTGCTGTTCAGCTGCGACCCGAAGAACACCGACAAGCTGTCGAACGCTGTTCTCAAGATCCTCCAGAACTTCAGCAAGAAGGGTCCGAAGCAGGTAACGCTCGACAAGGTGAAGGAGCAGATGCTGCGCAATGCCCAAGAGGAGCAGCAGACCAACCGTTACTGGCACTCATACATCGCCCAGCAGTATTTCTACGGCGATGACCTGAACGAGATGAACACCGTGAAGGACAATCTGAACAAGATCACTGTGAAGAGCATTGCAGCCTTTATGCAGAAAAACTTCGATATTGAGAACTATCTGAAGGTCTATATGTATCCGGAAGCCTTCAAAAACAAGGCCGATGGCAAGAAAAAGTAAAGTGCAAACAATTCATTTACAATGATTTGAAAATTGTTTTGAGGATGTAAAAAAAATTTCACCAAAAGGTGTACAACAAAGCAAAAAAGTTGTATTTTTGCATCCTCAAAACACCACTGCTTCCTTAGCTCAGTTGGTTAGAGCATCTGACTGTTAATCAGAGGGTCCTAGGTTCAAGTCCTAGAGGGAGCGCAAAAAAGAAAAGCACCGATTCACAATGAATTCGGTGCTTTTTATTTTACACTTATCCTTGCCTACTTTTTCTCGCGCCAGCCCCAGAAATCGAAAAAGTTGAACCACTGTTCGGGATGTTTGCGGAGCACGGTCTCGAGGGTGTGCGCGTACTGCTCGGCGATGAACTTGCTGCGGGCGCGGAGATTCATGCTGTCATCGGGCTGCGGCAGGATATTGACATAGCCCAGATAGAGCGCATGCCGCTTCTTGGCCGCCGACAGCTGCACCACCGGCACCTGCATCTGGGCTGCCAGCAGGAAACTGCCCAACGGCAATTTCGCCGGCCGGCCGAAAAAGTCGATTTCCAGCGTTTTAGAACTGCCAAAGATGCGGTCGCAAATCAGCACCACCACCTCCCCGCGGTCCAATGCCGTCTTGATTTGGAAGATGTGGTCCAAGTTGTCGGAAACGGGAATGTCGTTGATGTTGTGCGCATTGAACGACTGGCTTCGTTTCGTGCTCAGATTCTTTCCCTCCCCGCCGAAAATCACCACGTTGAGCGTCTTGCTGTTCTGGTTGAAAAAATGGGCTATCAACTCGAGGTTGCCCACGTGCGAGCCGGCCACAATGAACCCGCCAGGCTGCTCCAGCAGCTGCTCGAACACCTCACGGTTCTCCACCTCCACACGGAACTGACTGCCATTGCCCGCCAAAATCGCAAAACGGTCCAACACCGCCTTGCCAAAGACAAAATGGTTGTGGAGGGCCATCCAAAAGGACTTCCACCGCGAAAAGCCATGGATATTTCGGAAATACCAGACGATATTGCCGAAAGCCTTATGGTTGACAATGCAATAAAACGGCACCACCGGATAGAGAACCGGGTACAGCCATTTCACCTTCACCTTTTTCAAAAAAGCAAAAAGAAAACGCTGTCCGAAGTTCCCTCCCCCCGTGCGGCCGCTCCACTGACGGTCGTTCTGTGAGGAATCCTCTGCCATTACTGCAGCTTGCCTTCTACATAATCATAGAACTGCACCAGCGTCTTCACATCCTTCATCTCATCTGGCTTGATCTTGATTTTGAAATGCCGCTCCACGATGACAGAAATATCGACAAAGTCGAGGCTGTCGATCTTGAGGTCTTCTTTCAGCAAAGCCTCATCCTTCAACAAAGCAGCATCAATTTCAAGTTCTTCCGTCAAAAATTCATTGACTACGCGAATAATTTCTTCTCTGTTCATAATCTTTATTTAATGTAAATTTGTAATGACTATTTTTTGTGAATATCCCCCGCCACTAATAATATAGGTACCCGACGAGGGTAGCGGAATGGCGATTTGCGGTTCGGACAAAATGGTTTTGAGAACCCGTCCGGAACTATCATATATCACTGTTCTATAGGGACCTAACTGATCGATATACAATTTCCCGTTTTCCACTCTGGCGTTGAAAGGCGCGCCCGTTTCACCAGCATTTTCACTTATGCCGATGGCGGTGGATCCCGCATTGAAACTGACATCTTTGATTTCCCATGTGGGCACGTTGTTGTCGTTCTGCGACTCATAGAGGAAGGCCAGCGTAACACGAGGCTGCCCGAGGTAGCCGGCGGGAATGGAGACGGTGTTGGTCTGCCAGTTCCAATTACTGGTAGGCCAATGGGGGATGGAGAGCTGCGCCCACGTGGCGTTATTCAAATCTCCATCATAATCTTTGGAAATCAATAATTTGCAAAAATAGGGCCATGTAGTGAGCGTGCCGTAACCCAGTGTATGAGTAAAGGTGAGCGTGGCCGTATGCATGTCGGTGAGGTCGAAAGTGGGACTCACCAACCAGTCGGTATTAGCCCCTGCGTTGTAGGCACTCATATAGGCGCAGTCGTAGTTGGAATAGCCGTACCAGTAGGCATCGCCCACCACATTCACCGGCTCGAAGCATCCCATCGACTGGGCGAAACTCTCGAAATAGTGCAGCGTGTCGGCATTCACTTCCGGCTGCGGCTCCAAAGCCAGTCCGATAATGAGGGGATCATGGTCGGAATAGCGGTACATGGAGGTGTCCTCGCTA
>JBGURX010000001.1:0-64924 GCA_045132235.1 Bacteroidales bacterium | reverse complement strand
CCCATTCCGAACAGAGAAGTTAAAACCGGCCGCGCCGATGGTACTGCCTGAAGAAGGTGGGAGAGTAGGTCGTCGCCCAATACCACAGCCCCCTCCTTGAAAAGAGGGGGCTTTTTTTTATGTCTTTTTTTACTATTACTTTATCTCGTCACATCCACCACGTCGATACGGCTGCGGGTCGGATCGATGCGCTTTACCTCTACATGCACCGGTATGTGCTCCTTCACCGCCTCCACATGACTGATGATGCCGACACGCTTGCCATTCATCTTCTGTAACCGCGCCAGCATGTTCAACACGGTCTCTAACTCATTGCTGCTCAGATTGCCGAAGCCTTCGTCGATGAACAGGGTGTCGATGCTGAACCCCTTGCGGTTGATGGACGACAAGGCCAAAGCCAGCGACAATGAGACCAAGAAGCTCTCGCCGCCGCTCAGCGTGTCCACCGGGCTCACCATCTCCCCTTGGTACATATCGCGCAGACTCAGCGTCAGCGTGCCGGGAATGCAGTCGAGGCGGTACCGCTGCGTCAGCTCTTTCAGGTACTCGTTGGCACTGCGCACCAAGTTCTGCAGCAGGAAGCTCTGCGCCACATTGCGGAATTTGCCCCCGTCGTTGGTGCCGAACAGATCTGTAAGCTGCTTCCACCGGTCAGCAGTGCGTTTCAGCTTCTCAAACTGCATTTTTTTATCTGCAACAGTACGGCCGTTTTCCTCCTTCTGTTTGATCCGTCCCTTGGCTTCTCCCTGCTTGGCTATCAGCTGGTTGGTTTCTTCTTCCGCCAGCTGCGCCTGCTCTTTCAGCATTTCCATGTCCTCAGCTTCCGCAATGACAGGATGAGGCGCCTGACGTACCTCCTCCAGCACTTTTTCGGCTTGCTGTAAGGCACTGTTGGCAGCGTGAAAGTCTTTTTCCTGCTGCTGGTGTTGGTTGATAAATTCTTGATGGATAGGATGTTTGCTAATTTCTTCTATGCGTTGTCGGGTAAGGTCAGGATGCTGTTGCAGAAAGGTATCCAGCTTTGCTTCATTCTCTTTCAGGTCGTTGCGGCATTCCGTAATCAGCACGTGCAACCGGTCGGCATTTCGCGCCAGCTGCTGCCACCGTTCGGTGACATCCGTGCCGGACAGACGCTCTTCGGTATGGGTATCCCAATCAGCCCATTGCTTCAGAATGCTGCTGCGATAATTTTGAATATCCTGTAAATGAGTTTTTTGGATTTCAATATTTTGAGAGAGATTGTTGATGTTCGTTTCTCTTTCTACGAACTCAACCGCACGATCATGTAATTTTTGTGCGAAAATCTCGGGAGCATTTTCCCATTCAGTTTTCCACTCTTTCCAGCTGACCTGTTCGCCTGCGGCTTGCAGTTCTGTTTTCGCAGATGTCAGCTCCTCGCGGATACGCCTCTCGTAGGCGGTGATATTGCTTTCGCACTCCTTCACGCTGTGAGCGCTTTTCTCCACCGCAAGTTCGGCCTGCTTCTCTTTCTGTATCAGCTCGTTGATAATTTTCTGTTGGGCGAGGATGGCCTTCGACTGCTCGTTGACTTGCTGCTGCCGTTCTATGAGAGACTGCTTCTGATTTTTCAATCCTTCTTCTTGTTCGGAAATGGCGTCCAGTATTTTTGCAATATCCTGATTGAAGGGAAGATGGATGGCTTGACAAGCTTGGGCTGCTTCGTCGCTCGCTGCCTTTTGTTTGGTTTGCAATACCCTTTTCTTTTCTTCTAAATTCTGGATGTTCTCCTGATATTTCTTCACCACCTGTTCCGCCGCTTTGATTTTGCCGGTCACGTCGGTAAGTCGCTCTTCTGCTTGTTTTACATGCTGTTGCTGGGGTTCGATGGCGGCCCGGAGTGGTGCGGTATCCATCAGGTTTTCAATGGTATGGCCGCATACGGGACAGGTATCACCCTCGTGGAGCTGTGCCCGCAGGGTGTTGGCGGCATCGCCGAGGGCCAGCGTGG
Organism: Bacteroidales bacterium; assembly: GCA_045132235.1. Taxonomy (GTDB): domain Bacteria; phylum Bacteroidota; class Bacteroidia; order Bacteroidales; family WCHB1-69; genus UBA1756. The sequence goes on along the minus strand of JBGURX010000001.1, from coordinate 62,955 downwards.
TTTTCTCCAGAAGTTCCTTGGCCCGTGTCAGTTCGGCTTTCCTCTCGTCGGCGATAGGCGACAAACGGTTGATGTTCTCCTGCTCGTCGGATAGCGCCTGAAGGTTCTGTTGAATGAGGTCGTCATTTTCCAACAAATTCTGATGGAGAATTTGCACTTTGTTGCACCGCTCGCGCGCGAGGGTCAGTTGACGTTGCCGTTGGTCTGCCTCCTCGTTCTTCTTCTGCAATTCTTCGGGATGCAGCTCGTCAAGCTGTTGTTGCAACTGCTGCTCCATCACTTGCGCGTTTTTTACTTCATCGGCGCTTTTCTTTTGGTTTGCAACGCATTCTTCGGCCTTTTTTTTCAATGCGGGAAGTTCATTTTCAGCTGTTTGCTTTTGGCTCTTGAGCTGGTTCGCATTTTCGCGGTGCTTCAGCGCATGGGTCAGGTGTGCAAGGATGGTTTGCACATTTTGGTACATCTCGCGGTGTGGCTCGTCGGCCACCAGCTCTCCTTTCAATGCCTCAAGGGTTGATTGCGATTGCAATAGATTGTCCTTGAAATTGTTCAGCATTTGTGATGCTTTTTCAAATTGCTGTTTTCCTATGGGAATTTGCTCATTTTCATAGGTGTTCTGTTTGTCGAGCAAAACAGAAATCTGTTGCAAAAGGTATCTTCCCTCGCTGCTGTTGTTCCAGTCGTGGATGAGCTTGCTTTCATTTTGAAAATCAATACTTTCTATGATATTTTTCAACTCTTGGAACTGCCCGTCAGCTTTTTTCCGATTGTTTTCCGCATCATTGAGACGGACAAGCCACTGTGTTTTTTCGTCCAATGCATTTTTTTGATTTTTTAAGATAGAAAGGCGTTCATGGCAGGCATTGATTTGGTGGTTTAATTCTGCAATTTCCTCATCGGTAAGAAGCTGTGCTCCTTTGATTTCGGCTTCAAGGGTGAAACATTCCTTCTCTTTTTCCCGGTTGATGCGGGCAATTTCTCTCCCTACAGCCGAGTAGATGTCGGTCTGGGTGAGTTTTTCCAGAATTTCCGATTTTTCGTTTTCCTTGCTTTTGAGAAATTGGGTGAACTGCCCTTGGGCGAGAAGGGTGGTGCGGCAGAACTGCTGGAAGTCGAGCCCGACGGCTGACGTTTCAATTCGCTCTGCGATGAGATTTCTATGACTGATGACTTCTTGGCCGCAAGTAAGGGTATGATGGGCTCTTTGGAGGGAATTGTTGTTGGAGCGTCTTGCTGACCATAATGCGGTATAGTGCTTGCCGTCAGCCCCTTCGAAATCGAGTTCCACGCTCCCGTCGGTGGCTCCATGGCGCAGCAGGTTGCGCGGGTCCTGCGCGGTGATGTTGTCGCTGCCAAAGTTGCGTTTGTCGCCAGGTGCTTGGCTCAGTCGCGGCGTGTTGTTGTAGAGTGCCAGACAGATGCTGTCGAGAATGGTGCTCTTGCCAGTCCCCATGTCGCCGCAAATCAAAAAACGCGGAGCATCAGCCAACAGTCCTTCACTGAAATGGATTTCTGCCTCTTCAATGGAAGCTATATTTTTGATTTTTAATGTGATAAGTTTCATCTTGCTTATGCTTGTTCGTGATGTTTTTGAACATTGCGGATGGCCACCTCCAGCATGTCTGCCATCTCTTGATCCATCTCTGTATGATAAAGTTTTTGATAATGGATTTTTGCCAGTTCCAATGGCGAGGGCATGTTGTCAGGGTCAAAGGAGTGTGAGATGGGATTGGATGTATCTTCTTTTGTTTTAAGGGTTTCTGTCTTGATACAGCAATATTCCGCTTGCTTGCCTTGGAGGGTTTGTTGGATGGAAACAATATAGTTGGGCGGCAGCGGACCGTTCAGCAGCACATGCAGTCTCAGGTATGATTTTTCGTCGTTAGGGAGTGCCTCAATGGCAGACAATACCTTGTCGAAGGGGGCTGCCTCGTTGGGGATGGTGAGGAGGGGACGGCAGTTTTTGATGGTAATATGTTCGATGTCAGGTTTTTGTCCTTTTTCAAGGTTGACGATGGTAACGCCGTGGTTGCCGTGTTCGTCGAAGTGGAGGGTGAGGGGAGTGCCGCAGTAGCGGGCTGTCGGGCCGTTGCCGCTGAGAGTCTGGGGTTGGTGGATGTGACCGAGGGCAAGATAGTCGTAGCCGGTGCCGAAAGTGTCCTGCCCTACGGTGTCGATGCCACCGATATAGTTGTTGAAGTCGTGGCCGGCGAAGTTGCTGCCGCTCACTGCCGTATGCGCGGTCAGCACCACGGGAAGCCCCTGCGGGTTTTGACTGGCGGTCTCGTCCAGCAGCGCCTGATAGAAGTATTGTTGCCGCTGCTCGTTGGCCACCTCTTCCGACAACACGGGGAATGCGCTTTCGTAGATGTGCGGCACAGCGATGATGAAGCCGAGAAGCGTCCCGTTGCCATTCTCCACCGGCACGATGTGGCGGCCGAGGTTGACACTGCCGTCGGCATTGCGCTCCACCTGCCCGACCACGCGGATGTTCAGCCGCTCCCATACCTTTCCCTCCAACTGCAGCATCGACTTGCTGTCGTGGTTGCCCGCCGTGACGACCATTTGGATGGCAGGGTAGCTGTCGTGGATTTGCAGCAGCGTTTCGGTATAGAGTTCCCGTGCCCAAAGCGGCGGCTGCGGACGGTCGAAAATGTCACCGCAAACCACCATCGCGTCGGGGCGCTCTTCGCCGATGATGGCGACTAACTGTGAGAGAAAATCGCGCTGCTCCTCTTCGCGGTCATGGTCGTGCAGGGTGTGCCCGAGGTGCCAGTCGCTGGTATGAAGGATTTTCATAGATATTGATTTTGAGATGTTTATGAAGATGCTGAATGACGTTTCAACATATTTTTTTCCGCTGTAAAGATACTATTTTCATTTGGATTTTTGAAAGAAGGAGAGTGATTTTGTGAAAAAAAATGAGGGCGCGGTGGGCTATTTCAGGGAAATCTCGTATTTTTGCACCTAATTTTTTACGAGAGAAAAATGAACACTTTCTTGGCATCAATCACGTGGAATGTCAGTCCTGTGGCCATATCTATCGGCAGTTTGCAGATACGGTGGTACGGAATCCTGCTGGCAGTAGGGTTCGTTCTGGCGTATGTGACCTTGCAAAAAATTTGGAAGAAAGAAGATCTTTCGCAAAAACTGCTTGACCGTTTCGCCCTCTGGACCATCGTCTGGTGCGTGGTGGGACTTCGCCTCTGCCATTGTTTGGTCTATGGCACGGAATATTATCTCACGGCGGCGCATTGGCACGAAATTCTTCTCCCGGTGGATGAAAATTGGAAATTCATCGGATACCAAGGTCTGGCCAGTCATGGCGGCGCTATCGCCATGCTGCTGTGGACCATCTATTTCTGTTATAAGAAAAAGATGAATTTCTTCTGGCTGCTCGACCGTATGTGCATCGCCATCCCCATCGCGGCGGCCTTCGTGCGCTGCGGCAACCTGATGAACCATGAGATTGTGGGCACCGTCACCACCGTGCCGTGGGCCTTCGACTTTGTCAATGGCGGTCCCGGCGTGGCCGGCACACTCCGACATCCGGCACAGCTTTACGAGGCACTGGTCTATCTCACCCTCTTCATCGGACTCGTCATCTACTATTTCAAATTCGCCAAAGGAAACATCGCCCCCGGCCGCACCTCCGGCATCATGGTCACCACCATCTTCGTCGCCCGCTTCCTTATCGAGTTCGTGAAAGCCGATCAGGAGGCCAAGGAGGCCGATATGGTGCTCAACCTCGGCCAGCAGCTCAGCATCCCGCTCATTTTGCTGGGCATCGGGCTTATTATTTATTCTATCGTAAAAAAAGATAAAATTCCCCATTATATCGAAAAGAAATAATCTATTATATCCCCAATCATTAACCCATAACCATTAATCATTAACCTGTTGTTTTTTATGGAAGAAAAAGATTTCCGTGTGGGAACCCGCATTAGCCATGAGAAGTATGGGGAAGGCATTGTCAGCCAGAACAACAATCTCACGGTGAAGGTGATTTTCGTGCATGGTGGCGAAATCGAGTTCTCGAAGGCCAGCGTCACTTTCGAGGTGCTGGCACAGAGCGAGTTGCCCGACGACGGACAGCCCCGGCTCAACGTGCGCGAGTTTGAAAGGATGCTTACGCTTGTCCTTAATAAGTATAATGCCCTCGAGCATACCGCCGACCTTGGCAAGAAATGGGAAGGCGGCACCATGATTCTGCAGCCCGCAAACCCTGATCTGAAACCCAAGGAGATTCCCATCGAGACCTTCTTTCACAAGATTGTGATGATGCGCGACCGCCTGCGTGTGCTTGAGCAGAACATCAACAGCCATCCCACCCTTTCCGATGAGGAAAAGGTGAACCTCCAGCAGTACATCACCCGCATCTACGGCTCCATGACCTCCTTCAACATCCTTTTCGATGACAAAAACGACTACTTTGTCGGCAGTAAACTCTAATTTTTAATTTTCATTTTTCACCTCTCAATTTTCAATTTAAAAAGATGATCCAAAGAATCCAATCCCTTTTGTTATTCATCGCTGCAGCGATTTCCGTTGTGGTTTGTTTTATCAATGTCGGCCATATCGACCAGCAGGTCGGCGGCGAACTGGTGAAATACTATCAGTTTGACTCTTTCACCTTGCAGAAACTCGATTCCAACAATCAGCTGGTCTCGGTGATGCATACCACCTATATCGCCCTGCTGTGGATTGCCTCCGCAATACTTTCTCTTGTCACCATCTTCTTCTACAAGAAACGCACGTTGCAAATCCGCCTCAACGGCATCAATATGCTGGTGATGTTGGCTGCTCTCGTGGTGATGCTCTATGTCTATCCCAACCTCGTTTTTGAAAAACAGGAGTGGTTTAAGCAAGGTATGATGGTGAATTTCAATTACTGGATTACCATGTCGCTGGTGCCTGCCGTATGCCTTTTCTTTGCCAACCGCGCCATCAAGAGCGATGAGAAAAAGGTGCGCTCAGCAGATCGTTTGAGATAATTTTATAATAAAATGTTCGGTTTCATCACATTCGGCATCGCGGATTGCATCGACATCCTGTTGTTCGCCATCATCTTGTATTATTTGTACAAGCTGCTGCGAGGAACGGCGGCCATTCGCATTTTCTGGACCATCGCCATCCTGTACATCCTTTGGAAACTGTTGAGTGCCATGCATTTCAACCTTGTCAGCGGTGTTGTGGGACAGATTCTTAGCGTGGGAATTGTGGCGCTCATCATCGTGTTTCAGCCTGAAATCCGCAAATTCTTGCTGATGATTGGCAACGCCCGTATCTTGAGAATTTTCCGTCACAATAGAAAAATCGACACGCTTTTCCTGCCGGAAATCAATGCCGTGGTGCGTGCCTGCCGCCGCATGTCGGACTCGAAAACCGGTGCCCTTATCGTCTTTGAGAAGGACACTCCGTTAGATGAGTGCATTGCCACCGGCGAGAAATTGGACGCCATCGTATCTCGCGAGCTCATCGAGAACATCTTCTTCAAGAACAGCCCGCTGCACGACGGCGCGCTCATCATCCGCAACCACCGCATTGCCGCTGCCCGTTGCATCCTGCCCGTGTCGGAACGCGAGGACATCTCCACCGACCTCGGACTGCGCCACCGCTCCGCCATCGGCGTCACCGTGCTGAGCGACGCGGTCGTGGTGGTGGTCTCCGAACAGACCGGCAGCATCTCGCTGTGCCGCGGCGGCGACATCACCCATGGCATCTCGCCCGTGGTGCTTGAAACCATGCTGAAGGATATTTTTGTCAATAAAACAGACGCCGTCACGACGGAAAAAGTGGAGGAGCCCGACCATGAACAGTAACCTTGACCCCTCACCCAAACGGCTCTCGGCTGCCGAGAAGGAGTTTGAAAGAGCCATCCGCCCCGCCGACTTCCACAGCTTTTACGGACAGGCGAAGGTGATTGAGAACATCATCGTGTTCGTGCAGGCGGCCCGCGCCCGCGGCGAAGCCCTCGACCATGTGCTGCTGCATGGCCCTCCCGGTCTCGGCAAGACCACCCTCTCGCATATCATCGCCAACGAGATGGGCGTCAACCTGCGCGTCACCTCCGGCCCCGTCATCGACAAGCCGGGCGACCTCGCTGGACTGCTCACTAATCTCGAACCCAACGATGTGCTGTTCATCGACGAGATACACCGCCTCTCGCCGGTCGTGGAGGAGTACCTCTACTCGGCCATGGAGGATTACAAAATCGACATCATGATTGAGTCGGGTCCCAGTGCCCGCAGCGTGGAAATCGCGCTGAACCCCTTCACGTTGGTGGGTGCCACCACGCGCTCGGGACTGCTCACCGCGCCGCTGCGCTCGCGCTTCGGCATCAACTTGCGCCTGCAATACTATGACGCGCCCACCCTCGCACGCATCCTGAAGCGCTCCGCCGGCATCCTCAACATTGAGCTCTACGACGATGCCGCCCTCGAAATCGCCAGCCGCAGCCGCGGCACCCCGCGTATCGCCAACCTGCTGCTGCGCCGCGTGCGCGACTTCGCCCAGATCAAAGGCAACGGCACCATCGATCTCGCCATCGCACAGGTCGCCCTCGAAGCCCTCAACGTGGATAAACACGGCCTCGACGAGATGGACAACCGCATCCTCGGCACCATCATTGACAAGTTCAAAGGCGGGCCGGTCGGTCTCACCACCATCGCCACCTCAGTGGGCGAAGACGCCGGCACGATAGAAGAGGTGTACGAGCCGTTCCTCATCCAAGAAGGATATATCATGAGAACTCCCCGCGGCCGCGAGGCTACAGAATTGGCTTACAAGCATCTGGGAAAGTTCCGCTTCAACAGCGACGGCACCCAGGCCGAACTGTTCTAACCTGTTTTACTGTTTCACCAGCTTGATGGAGGTGCTGCCCGCAGTAGTGTGCAGGCGGCAGAGGTACATGCCCGCCGGCAGTGCGCTGAGGTCCAGCTCCAACAGGTGGCTTCCACCCTGCTGGCTGCCTTCGGTGCGGCGAAGCAGCGTGCGCCCCATCATGTCGGAGATTTCCACCTCCACATCTGCACTTTCCGCAAGCGTGTATTGCAGCATCATGTGGTCGCTGACGGGATTGGGGTAGGCGTGCAGCTGCGGCACAGAGGCTACTTCGTGTACAGACAGCGTGGCGGCATTGGCATACTCGAACAGCATGGCGAGGTTGTAGCGGGCCACATCGGCGAGGTAGTCGTAATTGTTCGAGTCGGCCACGTCGTGCTCGGTATGGTACGAGGTGGAAAAAATGTTTTCGATGGCGAACACCGCGCGGAAGCCCTGCTGGTAGTAGGCATAGCTGTCGCTGGCCCGTGCGTCGGTGTTTTCGCTTTCGGTGGGGATAAAGGGCTCAATACTGGTATATTGGGCGCATATTTCTGCGGCACGGGCCACAATGTCTAACGCATTGCTGTACCAGTGCAGCGTAAGCCGCCAGTCGTCCGTAGGCTGGAAACTCACCATGTCGTTATTCAGCATCACGGCAATTTTCTCGCCGGCATCCTGCCGCACCCAAGCGTCGTGTACGCTGCCAAACAGACCGAGTTCCTCGCCATCGTAGGCCATGAAATGAACCTCGCGCGAGAACTGCAGGTTGTGAAGGTGGCAGATGCGGGCCAGCTCCAGCATCACGGCAACGCCCGAGGCATTGTCGTCGGCACCGGGAGCCGTGTTCAGCAGCGAGTAGCTGGGCGACAGGGCAATGGCGTCGAGGTGGGCGCCGAGCAGTACCAGTGAGTCGTCGGCCGGTGCGGGGGATGCAAGGATGCCTTTCACATTGTAGAACAGCTGGTCGTAGTCGCCGCCAATCCAGTGGTGCCCCGACTCGTGGAAGGTGTCCACAATGGCGGGGATGCCGTAGCGGTTCAACCGTCCCACGATATATTCAGCCACCTCTTGGTTGCCGCCGTCGCGCAGGGCGTAGCGGCTGCCGAAGTTTTGAAGGTCGAGCACCGTCTGGCGCAGACTGTCGGCGTTGATGTCTGCCAACAGCGCGTCCATGTCAACATTGGGGCACTGGGCGTGCAGCTGGAGGGTGAGCGAAAGGCTGAGGGTCAGGATAAAGGCGAAGAATTTTTTCATGGTAATGATTATTTGGTGAGAATATAGTCCACGGCTTCGAGCATGGAGGTGAAGTAGTGGAATTGCATTTTTTCGATATAGGTTTTGTCGATGTCTTCGATGTCTTTTTGGTTGGCGGAAGAGAGCACGATGTCGTAGATGCCGGAGCGTTTGGCGGCCAGCACCTTCTCGTTGAGGCCGCCCACGGGCAGCAGCTTGCCGCGCAGGGTGATCTCGCCGCTCATGGCGAGGTTGGAGCGCACCTTGCGGCCGGTGAGGCACGACACCATCGCCGACAGCATGGTGATGCCTGCCGACGGTCCGTCTTTCGGGGTGGCGCCTTCCGGCACGTGTACGTGGATGTTGTTTTCTTTCAATATTTTTTCATCAATATTAAAGAAAGAAGCGTGCGATTTGATGAACTCGTGGGCGATGGTGGCCGACTCCTTCATCACGTCGCCAAGGTTGCCCGTCATGGTCAGACCGCCCTTGCCCGGCGATTTCACACATTCGATAAACAGAATTTCTCCGCCCACCGAGGTCCATGCCAGACCGGTGGCCACGCCGCAGGTGTCGCTGTCGAGCGAGTTCTCTTTCTGGAAGATGGGTGCGTGCAGGATTTCACGCAGGTCGGCTTCGGTCACGCGCTTCTCTATCGTCAGCTCCTGCACATATTTCGCCGCCTTGTGGCGGATAATCTTTGCAATCGTCTTCTCCAACGTTCTTACGCCCGACTCGCGGGTATATTCGCCAATGATTTTTTCAATGATTTTATCAGAAAAAGAAAGAGCATTTTTCTTCAAACCATTCTCCACCAACTGTTTGGGAATCAAATGCTTCTTGGCAATGTTGACTTTCTCTTCCAAATAATAACCGCTGATGTCGATTACCTCCATACGGTCGATGAGGGCGGGCGGGATGGTGCTGAGCGAGTTGGCGGTGGCAATGAACAGTACTCTCGACAGGTCGTAGCCGATTTCGAGGTAATTGTCATAGAAGGCAAAATTCTGCTCGGGGTCCAGCACTTCGAGCAAAGCCGCTGACGGGTCGCCTTGTACGTTCATTCCCAATACTTTGTCGATTTCATCCAGCACAAACACCGGATTCGAGGTGCCCGCTTTCTTGATGCTCTGCACGATGCGGCCGGGCATGGCGCCGATGTAGGTCTTGCGGTGCCCGCGGATTTCCGACTCATCGCGCAGACCGCCTAACGACACGCGGATGTATTTGCGCTGCAAGGCTTCGGCGATGGAACGGCCCAAAGAGGTCTTGCCCACGCCGGGAGGGCCTACCAGACAGAGAATCGGCGACTTCATATCCTTTTTCAGCTGCAGCACGGCGATGTATTCAATGATGCGCTCCTTCACCTTCTCCAAGCCGTAGTGGTCGTGGTCGAGCACTTTGCGGGCGCGCTTCAGGTCGAAATCATCCTCCGAATATTCGTTCCACGGCAAATCCACCAGCAACTCCAAGTAGTCGGTCTGGATGGCAAAGTCGGGCGACATGTGGTTGGAGCGTTTCAGCTTGTTGAGCTCGCGTTCGAAAACGTCCTGAACCTCCTTGCTCCACTTCTTGTCTTTCGCCTTTTCTCTCAGCTTGTTATAAACTTCATCAACGGGCGATTCTCCCAACTCTTTCTGGATGGTTTTCATCTGCTCGTTGAGGATGTACTCTTTCTGCTGGCGGTCGATTTCCTGCTTCGATTTGTCCTGAATCTGGGCTTTCAGCTCCAGGATTTGAATCTCCTTGTTGAGATATTTGAGCACGGTGTCGCCGCGTTCGATGATGTCGCCCATCTCCAGAATGCGCTGTTTTTCAGATACTTTCAGACTGAGATAGGAGGCAAGGAAGCTGATAAGGAAGGAGGGACTGTCGATGTTGTTGATGGCGACGGTAGCCTCGCGGGGCAGTTGCGGTGAAAGCGACACCATCTGGGCGGCCACATCGCGGATGGAGCCAATCAGGGCTTTGAAGACCTTGCGGCTGCGGATGGAGCGGTCGTAGTCGTTGGTGAGGTACTCGTCCACCACACCGGTGAGATAGGGCTCGTTGGCGGTGATGCCCACCAGTGAAAACCGCTTGATACCCTGCACGATGATGGTGATGTTGCCGTCGGGCAGGGTGATGAAGCGAAGGATGTGTGACATGGTGCCGACGTGGTACAGGTCGTCGAAGCCGGGGTCCTCCACCTCGTTGTCGCGCTGTGTCACGATGCCGATGGGCTTGTCGCTGCGCGAGAAGTCCTGCACCAGCTTGATGGATTTGGCGCGCCCCACGGTGATGGGGATGACCATGCCGGGAAACAGCACGGTGTTGCGCAGCGGCAGTATGGGGAGGGTCTCCGCCACCTTCTCCTTGCGGATGCGGTCTTCATCGTCCGCGCTGAAGAGCGGGATGAAGTTGGAGTCGGGACCGAGAATGTCGGGCATGAGAAAGTCGTTCAGTGTGTTCATTGTTTTATTTTTCGCTATAAGAGGTTATTTCATAAACCCTTTTGAGCAGGGTTTGTTCAATGGAGTCGAAAACTTTGTGGCGGCGGGCCATCACGATGCGGGCGGTTTCGAAGAGTTTGCCGAGGTCGTGGGGCTCGTAGGTATGGCCGGGGGTGCCGAACGAGAAGGAGGGCACGAACTTGGGATGGAAGCCGGTGCCGAAGAGGCCGCAGCCCACGCCCACCACCGTGCCAGTGTTGAACATGGAGTTGATGCCGCACTTGGAGTGGTCGCCCATGACGAGGCCGCAGAACTGCAGGCCGGTGTCTTCCATCTTGCCGGTGGTGCCGTCCCACAGCCGCACGTTGGAGTAGTTGTTTTTCAGGTTCGAGCAGTTGGTGTCGGCGCCGAGGTTGCACCATTCGCCGATGACCGCGTTGCCGAGGAAACCGTCGTGGGCCTTGTTGGAGTAGCCGAGAAACACCACGTTGCCCAGCTCGCCGCCTGCCTTGCAGTGGGGACCGAGGGTGGTGGCGCCGTAGATCTTGGCGTCCATCTTGGCGACGGCGTGCTCGCACAGCGCGATGGGGCCGCGCAGGCGGCATCCCTCCATCACCTCGGCGTCGCGGCCGATGTAGATGCAGCCCTCGCGGGTGTTCAGCGTGGAGCATTCCACACTCGCGCCCTCTTCGATGAAGAGACGGGCCGGGTCGCCGATGAGCGTGTTGGTGGCGCTCAGCGGCTGCGAGGTGCGGCCGGCGGTCAGCAGCGCGAAGTCGCTCTCAATCTCCTGCTCGTTATACATAAAGATATGGTAGGGTCTGACCACCATGTTGTAGGGACCGTTGTAGGCCACCTGTTTCATGGGCAGGGCGGAGGTGGGGTGGGTGAGGTAGCCGTCGAAGAAGTTGCGCAGGTTCTGTGCGTCGGCCGTGCGGAAGGCCAGCAGGGTGTTTTCGTCGTACAGGGCCTCTTCGGGTTGCAGCGCCGTGATGGCATCCAGTAGCTGCGGGTTGGGCAGCAAAGCGCCGGAAATCAGCAGGTTGTCGTCGCCGGTGTGCAGCGGGAACTTCTCCTGCAGGTAGCTCTTGGTGAGGGTGGAAGAGGGTTGCAGCCGTCGCTCCCACTTCTCGCGGATGGTGAGGATGCCCACGCGCATGTCGGCGGCGGGACGGGTATGGGTGAGCGGCAAGAGGTGCGTGCGGCACCAGCTGTCAAACAGGATGAGGTTCATAAGGCGCTGTTTTATAGACAAAAAAAGCGGCTTTTCTTAATGAAAAAGCCGCTGCAAAGATATGATATTTTTTTGATTATTCAGCTTTCTTTGCGGGATGCTTGGCATATTTGTTGCGGAACTTGTCAACGCGACCAGCGGTGTCCACCAATTTCATCTTGCCAGTGAAGAAGGGGTGAGAGGTGTTGGAGATTTCAAGCTTCACCAACGGGTATTCTTTGCCGTCTTCCCATACAATCGTGTCTTTCGTTTGCACAGTTGATTTCGTCAAAAACGCAGTTTCGTTCGACATATCTTTGAAAACAACTGCTCTGTAATCCTTAGGATGAATGTCTTTTTTCATTATTTTTACGCTTTAAAATACTCTTTTAATTTTGGGCTGCAAAAATACAACTATTTTTCATACTGACAATAGGGTGTTTGTAAATTTTTTTTCAAAAATAATTCACGGGGTATTTTCCTGTTCAAAATCGAATATTTTCCCTAACTTTGCAGCCCAAAATTCCCCCTTTATGAAAAAGACCCTATTGATTTCTGCGTTGTTTATAGTGGCTGCTCTAACAGCTGCGGGACAGGGCAAACAGCAGGCTCGGCTGCTCCGGAACGCCTACCGCACCCATTCCGAGAGCCAGTTGTATAAGTTTTTGGATAACTGGTCAAATGAAGTGCAATCTAATGAAAAAGAGGCAAATAATCTGTATGTTGCGGAGGCGCACAAGGTTTATGCCGCCTTTTATCAGCCATTGCAATTGGAAATGTTCGGACATCGTCCGGACTATTATTCCTATGAAGATGTACCCTATTTTATCGTTCAAGGCGGTCTTGTGGAAATCGGAGAAGTGGAGTATATCCCGTACAAGCCCGAAGAGATTGACTCTTTTCTGATGGTTTTGATTGACAGAAAATTCGATGATGAGTCCGAACGCAAGGAATGGAAGGAATTGCTTCTCGATAAGAAAGTTAAGGATATGTGGCGTCCGTCGTACGATAAATTGATGGGAGTGTTCTATGTTCCGGAAACCGTCATAGACTCTGCGGTTGCTTTTCGTCCGCCGGTGCATTTTGAAGGGCATAAAATTGTGTATCTGACAGAAGGGTATAAGCGGTTGTTGGATTCCTTTTTAGGAGGCAAATATGTGCCGTTGGGAACGCATTCCATCATGCAGCCGGCCTATGCCAAGGGCAAAAGCCGCTCCCGTCAGGCATTTCTCTCAAAGGCAGTCCGTATTCTCCACGGTCACTGGGGCGGGTATTGGCATTATGAAACGTTTCCCAAGGCCAATTGTATCTATTTCAATCCCGAAAAAAACCGTGCAGTGGTGCTATATCGTTTTGTATATGAAGGATGGGAGATGATTCTGGAGAAACAAGACGGTGTGTGGGTTATCGTGAGTAACCGATTGCTTTGGAATGAATGATGGTATAACAAGTTATGCCGAACCCCAAAATCAGCAAGCTCAAAGTATTCCGCCTTTTCGACAACCTTCCCAAAGCACCTCAGAATTTTCTTGAATTTGCAAAAAATATGGCAAATTGTTTAATGAATTAAATAAAATCCGTATTTTATTTATAAATGGATTAAATAATTTTGTATTTTGCAGCCCAATATTCACCATCATATAAAACCATAAAGAATCCTGCATGGCATGTCGTATTTTGAAATCATCACCCTATGAGCAAAGAAGGTTGCGGTTGTTTTAGTGCTTTCATCATTTTGGTAATAGCACTCGTTTTTTTGGATGTCCCTATAGTATGGATTGCTGTGGGAACCGTGGTGGTCATTATCCTGTTCAACCTGCTTTTCTCAACCCCCACGGCTCGCCCCAAGCTGTTCTTTAACAAAGATTGCAGAATGGATGAATCTTATTTCCAGCAGATTAGCAAGGCAGTGGACGACCTTCTCGCTGAATATGAAAACGCCTGCTCCTCCCCGGAATTTGTGAAGCAAATCGAAGAAAGTGGACTGTCCCAGTACATTGACGGCCAGCCGCTCGACACTGCTGCAGAAAAGGTGCGCCCCCTGTTTTGGCAGGATGCCGTGCGCTGTTACAAGGGACTGGGACTGCAGTGCGAAAAGGTCAACAAAGAGAGTTATGGCCTTTACTACTTCATCGAGCGGACGCTGGAATTTGAGAAATTGTCTTATAAAAATTACCCAAAACTCTATCGCGCCAAAAACCATGTCTTATCGGAAACCTTCATTAAGGATGTAGAGAAAGCCCTCCTCACAATGCCTGCCGCACAGGAGGACTTTGCAGTAGCTTCTCTTTATGGGAATATCGACGGGAACCTCCGCCAGCGGTATATGGTGCGCCTCTATCGCTTTGCCTCTATCGTGGCCAAGGCCGACAACACCGTCACCGAACAGGAGGCCGCATGGCTTCGCACCCTCATGCAGAACGGCGGCATCCCCGAAAATGAATCGGGAGAGAAGAGGGACACGCATACGCACGTTTATGCCGACTATGAGGAAGGGAAGGGTGAATCAGCCTCCCCGTCTCGCCCTCGCAGTGCTGCATACCAAGAACTAAAGAATCTGATTGGACTGGAAAGTGTCAAAAAAGAGGTGGAAACCCTTTCCGATTTCATCCACATCCAGAACACACGCCAGCAGAAAGGCATGAAGACCTCCCCGATTTCATACCATTGCGTGTTTACCGGAAACCCCGGCACGGGCAAGACCACCGTGGCCCGCATCCTCGCCAAAATCTACAAAAACCTCGGCGTGGTGTCGAAGGGCCATCTGGTGGAAACCGACCGCTCAGGACTTATTGCGGAGTATGTGGGACAGACCGCCATCAAGACGAATCTGGTCATTGACAGGGCGATAGGTGGGGTTCTGTTTATTGATGAGGCCTACTCCCTTCTTGGCAGATCGGGTGAAGATTACGGCAAAGAGGCCGTCGCCACGTTGCTGAAACGCATGGAGGACGAGCGTGGAAAATTCGTGGTCATTCTCGCTGGCTACACGAAAGAGATGAAGGAGTTTATCGACTCCAACCCGGGCTTGCAGTCGCGTTTCAGCCGGTATATTGAATTTCCTGACTATAACGCCGACGAGCTGTATCAGATTTTCTGCAAACAGCTGAAACAGTTCGATTACACCATCACCCCCGATGCGGCAGAAGCCCTGCAGCAGTTCTTCGCCTATCAAGTGGCCCATAAGGATGCCAATTTCGGCAATGCACGTTTCGTTCGGAATATTTTCGAACATACGTTGCAACGACAGGCAGCACGACTTTCCAAAGAGGTGAATCTCACCACGCAAAAGCTGGCGGAGGTTACCAAAGAGGACTTACCGCTGAATTTAGATTGAAAAATAAAACAAACCGTATGAAAACCTTCATTCTTTTCTGGAACCCTGGAATTTCCAGCTACACCATTGAGCGCTTGCGCGAGGACATGGACGAGGAACAGCACGTCAGCAACTGGAGCGTGTGGGAGCATAAGAAAGCCCACAAAGGCGACCGCTTCTTCATGGTACGCTGCGGCGAGGGCAAAACCGGCATCTGCATGAGCGGCTTCTTCAGCTCCGAGCCCTATCAGGACGAGGACTGGTCGGGGAAAGGGCGAGAAGTCTATTACATGGATCTTTTGGCCGACGTGGTGATTGACCCCGACATCCTGCCCATCCTTTCCACCGAAATATTATCACAGAAAATTCCCTCCTTCGACTGGAGCGGAGGCCATTCGGGACGGCTTCTGCTTGCCCCAAAGGCCAAAAAGTTGGAGAAATTGTGGAAGGACTTCTTGGAGAAGAATAATCCGATGTTTGGCAAACTGGCGCTTAGAACTTATGTCACTCATGAAGACATCATGGGTTTTGATGATGATTACGAATCCTATAGTGCCACTATTGATATCACCGAAGATGGTGAATTTGCAATTCAATCTGTGGCGGATGATGTGGAGATTGTCGGTGAGGATTTGGAAATTGTGAAAAAGGAGTTTGCCAAAAAAATGAAGGAGGAAGGGAAAATCATCCCCATCGAGTTCAAGGTATGGAAGGTTGAAAATCAGGAATTGTTTCAAAAAGCATGGGATATCGCAAAAGAGGCGTACTGTGGAATGAAAGATGAATATGGGCAGCCCTACATCAAACGCGCACTCAAGGAGACCGAAGGTTCCTATTCGGATGTCGAGATTCTGGTCTGCTTGTTGCACTATGTTTTGAAAAATCCCAAATTTACCACGAATACACTGATACAGAAGGGAATCCCTAAGGTTGTAGTGGATGCCGTTGAAGTTCTTTATCAGAAAGAGGATGAGAGTTATGAACAGTACATTCAACGCATAGGTGAGAATCCGGCAGCATCATACATTCTTTATAATATCATCGAAAATAGACTAGATATCAAAAAGATCTCCGAGCTTTCTTTGGACAGATTTACAGGTCTGGCACAAGACTTGAAAGCGTATCATTATCTTGATGAAATGCAGCGAAAAAGTAGTCGGGCAGTTTTCCGTGGTTCCGCCAAAGATTTTGATATGTGGTTCGATTTATATGGTGATTCCGATACCATTGCCATTTGCGGAGAATACAATGATGACGAAGTGGCAGAAATGTCCAGATTGCTTACAGACAGGACCACATGGAGCGTGGACATCAGTGAATTGAATGTGGGCCGTTGGACAAAAGACAACCCCCATGAAGCGACGTATGAGGAGGAAATCCTTTGTAAGTTGAGCGAGGATGGCACTCTCAATTGCCTTGAAAAGATGATGCTCAACAGAAAACACGGGACATTGTTTATTTCTGATTATTTTAATGATGCTTTCGTTACCACTTCCGACGGTCGTGTTCTGATTCACTGCAGAAAAGTGGAAGACACCATCATCGTGCCAGATACAGTGGAGATAATTGGGCGTTGTGCTTTCGCAGGCATTGAAAAACCAGATTTTTCAGTGGTCCTTCCCGATAAAATTGTCAGTATTGAGGACCATGCTTTTGATGGGAGCGATGGCCTCGTCAAAATCAATTTCCCTGATAGTTTACAAACTTTGGGCGAGTTCGCCTTCTGTGGTTGCACAAATCTTACTGAAGTGCTTCTTCCGAATCAGATAGAGGAGATTCCTACTGGGTGTTTCCAATGGATGCCCATTGAAAAATTGCATTTGCCTGATAACCTTAAGTATTTAAGAAATGCCGCATTTGTTGGTTTTTATTGTAAAGAGGTAGTACTTCCATCTGGAGTTGAAGTTGTGGAGTCGGAGTCTTTGGCTGGAGCATTTGACGAATTTCACGTTATTCATGTCCCCAAAACAATTAAGGAGTTTGCAGAAGATTTTTACTATGAGGAAGGGATAGATCCCAATCCAGAAGAATACAAGCCATCAATTATAATGTATTAGCATTATGAAAAACAAGAATTCAGAGCAAAATTACTGGCTCAAAAAACGAGCCGAAATGTATGCCTCCATAGCCGAGAGCGACTATTCGGACTTGAAGAAGGTGGAGTTCCATTTCGATGACCCCGAGGCAGGATGGGTGAACATGACTGTCAAGTTTGACGGGAAAGTGGTGGCAGAATTGCAATTGTCGGGAGTGTGGGGCAGCGATCCCGTTGGTGACCTGATGAAATGGATGGAAGATTGTATCGAATCGCCTGCCGTGCCCCATTATCTGTATCATGACGGCGAAAGTCCGGACATTGTTTTCCATTTTGAAGGGCTGATGTTCCCGCCTGACAATATTGATTACGAACACTATTATGCTACTGGGATTTTCTCATTGTTTCTATCGGGAGTTTTTGATGAAAACCACGCGGAAGATTTGCAATACACAGACGAATTTTTGTACACGCTGTGTGACATAAGGGATTTCAGAACAAACCTTTATACTGCCATTCGCGATTTTGCCAAAAGGCAGAAAACCAATGATAGGGCAGTAAGAGATTGGGCTTGGTATATTTATGAGCAAAAAGTTTTGAGTCGTCACAAAGAAAATGAAAAATGTGATGACGAAAAGGATGAAAAGTTGGCGAGAAAGATGATGCTTAGGAATTTGAAGTCTTCAAATATTGAAAAATATCTCAAGGAGAAATTGTGATTTTGCAGCCCGATACCGCTAACCAATAAAACCATGAAGAATTCCATTAACATTCCCATTATGAAAAAATTTCTCACACTGATTACGTTATTGTTCGCCTTTGTGCTGTCAGGTTGCTCGCAGCAGCAGGGCTTCGTATCGCAGAGCAACGAGGATTTCGCCAAAACCATCCGTAAGAAGAGCGTGCAGCTGGTGGATGTGCGCACCCCGCAGGAGTACGCCACCGCCCACATCCCGGGTGCAGCCAACATCGACGTGAGGGCGGCCGACTTCGACACACAGGCGGCGAAACTCAACAAGAAAAAGCCGGTGGCCGTGTACTGCAAGGGCGGCCGGCGCAGCAAAACCGCCGCCAAAAAGCTGGTGGAGATGGGCTTC
This sequence comes from Bacteroidales bacterium, assembly GCA_045132235.1. Taxonomy (GTDB): domain Bacteria; phylum Bacteroidota; class Bacteroidia; order Bacteroidales; family WCHB1-69; genus UBA1756. The sequence continues at coordinate 44,804 of JBGURX010000001.1, read as the reverse complement.
ACCGTGTATGAACTCGACAAAGGCTTCGACAACTGGAACGGCGAGAAGGTCTCGGGAAACAACCCCCGCTGATTTTTTCAACTCCCTTGCCGCAATTTCGTGAAAAATGAGTATTTTTGCAGCCTGCAAATGTGAGGTTTGCAAAAAGTATTTTTATGAATTTAATACAGTAAAATGATGACTGATTACGAACTGAAGTACAAAGTCGCCGACATCAAGTTGGCGGATTGGGGACGCAAAGAGATCGAAGTCTCCGAAAAGGAAATGCCCGGCCTGATGGCCCTGCGCGAGAAATACGGCGACCAGAAGCCGCTGAAGGGTGTGCGTATCATGGGCTCCCTCCACATGACTATCCAGACCGCCTGCCTCATCGAGACATTGGTGGCTCTCGGCGCCGATGTGCGCTGGTGCAGCTGCAACATCTTCTCCACGCAAGACCATGCCGCCGCTGCCATCGCCGCCGCCGGCGTGCCCGTGTTCGCATGGAAGGGCGAATCGCTCGAAGACTACTGGTGGTGCACCTCCCAGGCCCTCGCCTTCCCGGGCGGCAAAGGCCCCCAGCTGATTGTGGACGACGGTGGCGACGCCACCCTGCTCATCCATAAGGGATACCGCGCCGAAAACGACGCCTCCACCCTCGACAAGACTCCCTCCTCACACGAAGAGGCCGTCATCCTCAGCACCCTCAAGAGCATCCTCGCCGAAGACCCGCAGCGCTGGCACCGTACCGTGGCCGAGCTGAAGGGCGTTTCCGAAGAGACAACCACCGGCGTACACCGCCTCTACCAGATGATGGAAAGCGGCGAACTGCTGTTCCCCGCCATCAACGTGAACGACTCCGTCACCAAATCGAAGTTCGACAACCTGTACGGCTGCCGTGAGTCGCTGGCCGACGGTATCAAACGCGCCACCGACGTGATGATCGCCGGTAAGGTGGTGGTGGTATGCGGCTACGGCGATGTGGGCAAGGGCTGCGCTCACTCCATGCGCTCCTACGGCGCCCGCGTCATCGTCACCGAAATCGACCCCATCTGCGCACTCCAGGCCGCTATGGAAGGCTTCGAGGTGAAGACCGTGGAAGATGCCCTCGACGAAGGCAATATCTATGTAACCTGCACCGGCAACTGCGACATCATCACCGCCGAACATCTCAATAAGATGAAAGACCAGGCCATCGTGTGCAACATCGGTCATTTCGATAATGAGATTCAAGTGGCTGAATTTGAGAAGACTCCCGGCATCGTGAAGCGCAATATCAAGCCGCAGGTCGATGAGTATATCTTCCCCGACGGTCACTCCATCTTCATCCTCGCCGAAGGCCGCCTCGTGAACCTCGGCTGCGCCACTGGTCACGCCTCCTTCGTGATGAGCAACTCCTTCACCAACCAGACCCTCGCCCAGCTTGAGCTTTGGCAGCACGACTACAAAATCGGTGTGTATTGCCTGCCCAAACATCTCGATGAGGAGGTGGCACGCCTTCATCTGGCCAAGATCGGCGTGAAACTCACCCAGCTCACCCAGAAACAGGCCGACTACATCGGTGTACCGGTCAATGGTCCTTTCAAAGCTGATTTTTACAGATACTAATTTATTAAAATTCAATTATTTACAATGGAAGATTAAACTTTTTAATCTTCCATTGTTCTTACACCCCGTTTTGTTACCGAATATTTTTACCATGAAAAAGTTCCTCTCCCTCCTCATGATGTGCGTTTTCTCCATCGCGATGGCGGTGGCCCAGCCGTCCGGTTACACGCTGCAGACCGGCGATGCGCAGGCGGCACTGACCAAAAGCATTTCCAACGCCTCCTCGCAGATGAAAACGCTGAAGGTGAATTTCACGCAGGAGAAAACCTCCAAGGCCTTCACCACACCCGCCAAGTCGGAAGGCACGCTCTCGTACCAGAAGCCCGATTTGCTCTGCTGGTCGTACACATCGCCGAGGGTGTATTCCATCATCCTCAACAAGAAAGGGGCTTATCTGAAAACCGCCAAGGGTTCCACGCAGAACAAGATGGTGGGCGAAATGGCGGGCATGATTCTGCGCACCATCAACGGCACGGGACTGACGGGCAGCACCGACTTCGACGCGGCCTTCTACAAAGGCAAGGATGTGCTGGTGATGCTCACCCCTAAGAGCAAGCGCGTGCAAGACATGTACAAAAGTATTGAGGTGTACCTCAACCCGCAGACCTACGTGGCCACGCAGGTGAAGATGACCGAGAAAAACGGTGATGTAACGGTGATCAAATTCACCAGCCCGCAGAAAAACATCACCCTCCCCGCCGACACGTTTAGCGAATGACGGTGTAGAGACGTTTCATGAAACGTCTCTAGTTTCGTGCTAATGGCACGTTATTTCTTCTCCCGGCAGGTAGTGATGTAATGGAGGCGAAGTCCTTCTTCAGGATGGTCAACTCCGACAGAGTCGTAATAGTTGAGCGATTCGCATTCATCAGCCTGCAGGAGTGTGTCGTACAGATATGTCTTGGGCTGGATGGATAGGTCGGATTTAAGGTAGTAATTTCCTCCTGAGGCGAGCCATGCGGCCGAGTCCACTACTTCGTTGCCGATATCGTTTGCACACTCACAAAGATGCTCTTTCTTGCAGCTCGTAATTGTAATGGCCAAACCGGCTGCGACAAAATACAAGGGGATTAGGATTTTCTTCATGATATTTTTGTTGGGTTCTGGGGACTTCTATTTTTAATCTTTTCACGCCATACCTCCATACTCTGCAAGCCCCTTCAACAGAATCTGAAAATATAACGGGGCAAAATTACATATTATTTTCTGATTTCCAAGGGTTTAGCACAAATTTTTTTATTTAAAATGGGGGGGGTAATATGTTGATAATCAATACATTGCAAACATCAATCATTCTCAATCTTCTGATTTGCTCATATCTCAACATGTTGTGAACCATACATGTGATGTCTGTTATATCGCAAACATTCACTTTTTTTGAACGACCGCAGGCCTATGGCCTGCGATTTTCCAACCCCGCAACCCCGCGCTACCGAGGACGGCAGACCTAAAGGCCTGCCGTCCCTCCTGCCGGTCGCACCCCGTTAGGGGTGCGGTCAATGAATCCCCGCAATATCGATTTCCCGTAAGAATACAATTAAGGCGAATGTGACGGTCTGTCCATTGTACCGCACGGCTGTTCGCACCCTGCGGTCTCGTATTTCCGTAGCAGCGCCGTTTATTCTGCCAGTCGCACCCCACTAGGGGTGCGGGCCCGGGTAGCTTCGTGTCATCCGTTTCGCGGCGATTTCACATGCATGCCATGTTCATCCGTAAAAAAGTCGCACGCCATAGGTGTGCGGTCGTTAATTTTATAAAATTATTGTATATTTGCAGTCTGAAATTATTATATCATTAACGTAATATTATATATTGTTATGGGGAACACATATACGCAGATTCACATACAAGTGGTGTTTGCCGTCCGGTATAGAGCAGCCTTACTGGCACCGGAATGGCGTGAGAATTTGTTTAAATACATGACTGCCATTATAAAAGAAGATGGACACAAGCCACTGGCAGTGGGTGGCGTGGACAATCATGTTCACATATTATTAGGATTCAGACCCACGCAGTCTTTGTCGGATTTTGTATTGAAACTGAAACGCAACACATCGGAATGGATTAATAAGGAAGGATTCACCCGTAATGTTTTCCGTTGGCAAGGAGGTTTCGGGGCATTTTCTTATTCCAAAAGCCAGATTCCAAGGGTTATTCGCTACATCATGAATCAGGAGGCACATCACGCCAAGCAATCGTTCCGTGATGAATATGTGGGGATATTGGAGAAAAATGGCGTGGAATACGATGAACGCTATCTGTTGGATGATATTTGAATCACATTTTTTTTGAACGACCGCAGGCCTACGGCCTGCGATTTTCTGCCCGCAATTCCGCGCTATCGAGGACGGCAGACCTAAAGGCCTGCCGTCCCTCCTGCCGGTCGCACCCCGTTAGGGGTGCGGTCCCGGGTAGCTTCGTGTCATCCGTTTCGCGGCGATTTCACATGCATGCCATGTTCATCCGTAAAAAAATCGCACGCCATAGGTGTGCGGTCAATGAATCCCCGTAATATCGGTTTGCCATACGAATATTATGAAAGCGAATGTGACGGATTGTCCGTTGTGCCCGCGGCCGGTTGCACCCTGCGGCCTCGTATTTCCGTGACAGCATCGTTCATCCTGCCGGTCACACCCCGTTAGGGGTGTGGTCATTGCTAGTGGTGGTGCCCGCAGCCGCCACAACCGCCGCCGGTGCTGCCATGACCACCACAGCCCTGTCCCTTGTTGGCCTGCGTGCAGCATGAGGGCAGCTTGGCGCGCGCTGCCGCGTCGGCCTTCACATTGTCGGCATCGTAGCCCAGCTTGCTGATACCCTCGCGCAGTGTCTCGGGAGAGGTCTTCTGCGGCTGGTAGGTGATGGTGAGTTTCGCAGTTTTGAGGTCGTAACTGCAGTTCTCCACGCCTTTCCATTGCGGCACATTCTCCATCATCACTTTCTTGCAGTGCTCGCAAGTGCCGTTGGTCTGTATGGTAATGGTTTGTGTTTCAGCTTTCTGTGCGAAAACGGTCAGGCCCATCAGGGCGACAATCAGAAAAGTAAGCAGTTTTTTCATTTTCAAATAATTATTAAAAAAATCGGCAACAAAATTACAACTTTTCCGTATAACTCGGTTAATCGGAGAAAAATAGACTCTTTTTTTATGAAAAAATGGGGATTGACAGGCGGTATCGGAACGGGTAAAACCTTTATTTCCAAGACTTTCTTGAAAAAAGGCATTCCCGTGTTCTATGCCGACGACGAGGCCAAGAAACTCTATGCCGATGCGGAGGTGCTGCAGCAACTTCGCGAAATTTTCGGCGAAGAGGTGTTTGAAAATGGCAAACCGGACTTCCGGAAATTGTCGGATTTGGTTTTCAGCGATCACGATGCCCTCGAAAAGCTGGAGGCCATCCTCCATCCGCGGGTGATGGGCATGTTCGAGCAATGGGCGGCCCAGCAGCACAGCGACACGGTCATCATGGAGTCGGCTATTCTCTATGAGGCTCATTTAGAGCACTATTTCGACAAGGTGATGGTGGTCAACGCCTCCATCGGCAAGCGTTTGGAGCGTATCAAACGGAGAAATCCCGAGCTGACAGAGGCCGAAATCATGGCGCGTATCAACCGGCAGATGTCGCAGGAGGAGAAGTGCGCCCTCGCCGATGAGGTCATCGAGCACGAGGAAGACTGGTGAGAAAAATGGAAAGTTGAAAATTGAAAACGGAAAATGCCAAAATATTCCGTATTTTTGCATCGTCATATTTTGGCATATTAAATTTCAAGATGATTGACCAACTGTTAGAAAAATTCGCGTCGGCCACCGTCCTTGTGATTGGGGATGTGATGATTGACGCTTACTTGGAAGGCTCGGTGGGGCGCATCTCGCCCGAAGCCCCCGTGCCGATTGTGGATGTGAAGAAACGTTACTACCTGCTGGGCGGTGCCGCCAACGTGGCCCTCAACCTGCAGTCGCTGGGCGCCACCCCGCTGCTCTGCTCGGTGATCGGCAACGACGAGAAGGGGCATGAGTTCCTGCAACTGATGGAGCGTCACAACCTTCCCGCCGACTGCCTGCTACAGTCGGCCCGCCGCAAAACCACCATCAAGTACCGCATCCTCGCCAACTCGCGGCAGATGCTGCGCGTGGACGACGAAGACCTGTTCCTGCTGCACGACGACGAACAGCGCGGCCTGCTCGCCCTCATCCGCCGGCAGCTCGACAGCCGCAAGGTGGACGCCGTCGTCTTCGAGGACTACGACAAGGGCGTGATTTCGCCCGCGCTGATTGCACAGGTGGTGGCATGGGCAAAGGAGAAGAACATCATCGTGACGGTGGATCCCAAAAAACGGAATTTCTCTTCCTATCAAGGCGTTACTCTTTTCAAGCCCAATCGGAAAGAGTTGAGCGAAGGGGTGGAGAATGCTGCCGCCGACGAGGATTCGCTGCTGCGGGTGATGCGCGATTTCGCCCTCCAAAACAACATCCGCTACCTCTTTACTACCCTGTCGGAGAAGGGCGTTGCCCTGTACGACCGCGAGCGAGACAGCTCCTTCACGCAGCCGGCCTACCTGCGCCGTATCAGCGACGTGTCGGGGGCGGGCGACACGGTGATCTCGGTGGTCACCCTGTGTCTGCTGGCCGGACTGCAGCCCGAGCAGGCCGCCCGCATCGCCAACCTTGCCGGCGGCATCGTGTGCGAATACAGCGGCGTTACTCCCGTGCCCCTCGACCGCCTGAAGGAGGAAATCATAAAAAACGACCTTTTGAGTTGATTCCAATATGAAAAAATCATTGCAGAACTTAGGCCGCGTGCCGGCAGAAATGATCGCCTTGGAGCAGATGTCACGCTCCGACTGGAGCCGCCGCCGCAAGAAAAAACTCATCACCCATAGCGTTATCTACACACCGTTCGGCCGCATGCTGGTGGCCTCGATGGACGGCGGCATCTGTTTCATGGGCATGATGGACGAGGACGACGTGTGCATGGGCGAGCTGCGTAGCCGCTATCCCAACGCGGAGTTCAAGCGGCAGACCATGCCCGAGCACCAGAATGTGCGCCACTTCCTGATGAAGGACTGGAAGCACGTGGAGAAGATACGGCTCTATGTGCGCGGCACCGATTTCCAGATAGCGGTATGGCGCGAGCTGCTCAAAATACCGGTCGGCAAGGTGTCCACCTACGGCGAGATTGCCCGCAACATCGGGCGGCCGCGTGCGCTGAGGCCCGTAGGCAACGCGGTGGCCAAGAACCCCGTGCTCTATCTCATCCCCTGCCATCGCGTCATCTGCTCGTCGGGCAAGATGGGCCGCTTCCACTGGGGTGTGGACCTCAAACTGTTGCTGCTCAACTTCGAGTCGCGCTCCGGCCGCAAGATACAAGGCTATTTCAACTGGGAACCCACTCTTTTCTAATCCTTTCCAATAGAATAATGTACATGGAAGAAAGTCAGGTGCAATTCCATTTTTCAGTTCCCATCCAAATCAAGATGTGCGATTTGGACCCCTTCGCGCACGTGAACAACGGTGTGCAGTGCAACTATTTCGACTACGGCCGCAGCGAGTATTTCGAGGCGGTGTTCGGCGAGAAAATCGACTGGATGACCATGGACATGGTGCTGGTGCATGTGGAGCTCGACTTCCGGCAGCCGGTGAAAATCCACGACCGCATCGTGTGCGAGACCGCCATCTACGCCTTCGGCAACAAAAGCCTGAAGATGGTGCAGCAGCTGCGGTGCTTGGAGACGGGCAGTGTGAAGACCGTGTGCCACAGCGTGCTGGCCGGTTTCGACCGCCAGACCGAGCAGTCAGCGCCCATCAATCCCGTGTACCGCCAGAAAGTGGAGACATTTGAGGGGAGGTGAAAATTGAAAATTGAGAACTGAAAACTGAAAATTGGGAGGGGAAAATTGAATATGCCCTCTTGTGGTAAAAATACAGTCCCCACCAATCGTATTGAGAAAATTATTATTTTTGCGTGCCTCTTTTTTTCATGCATTCTCTGGTGAATGGAGCAGTTATTGAAATTTAATCCAAATAAGAAAATATATTATGATTTGTCCTAAATGTAAAAAAAGTTTGCCTGACGGTTCGAAATTCTGTGGCTATTGTGGAAGTCGGATTTTAGCGAAAAAGTGTCCGAAATGTAACAATGAAATTCCTGAAGGAACAGAATATTGTATCCATTGTGGAGCTCATATCAATTCCATAAGTGAAAAGAGCGGCTTCAATTCGGTGAACAAAAAATCAAGCTATATTTTGTTTGCATGGGTACTTTCATTCGTTGCATTGTGTTTTATTTCTGGTATAGGAACTTTTATTTTTCAGCATCACTATCTATATGATGTCATTGGAGTTCGAATCCTCCAATTTGTTCTATGGCTACTTCCCAACTTTACCTTTTTGCTCATACCCTTTGCCATCCCCAAAAAGTCCCTTAAAATAGTCTCCATCATACTAGTGTCTTTTTATGTTGTCTGCCACGTTGCTTGGATGGTCTACCGAGACATACATTGGCTGATGTATTGGTATTGATGCCACCTTCCAATTCTCCATTCTCCATTTTCCATTTTCCACTCCCTACACCTGTTTCCCGTGCCACTTGCCGTGCCGCAGGTAGGCGTATGACACCGTACCGAGTAGCAGGGCGTAAATGATTTCCGCGCACCAGATGACTTCCACAGGCGCTGGTAACACTTTTGTAACCAGCAGGATATAACCGATATACAGCACCAGTACCGACACTTCGAGCCAGAAGGCCACCAATGTGCTGCCCGTGCCCGACACTGCCTCGAAGAGGATGCAGGCGCCGCTCATCAGCAGCGTACTTACACACACCACCCGCAACGACGGCACCGAGGCCGCCGCCAGCGCCGCATCATCGGTGTAGATGGTGGCGATGGTATCGGGGAGGATGGCGCATACCGCCACCAGCACTACGAGAAATGACAGACAGATTTTCAAGATCCGGCGCAGCAGGTGCGGCACCGCATCGCTGTGTCCCTCGCCGATGATACGGCTGGTGAGGGTGTTGGCGGCGGCGGAGAAGGCAAACACCGGCACTAAAATCACCATGTACGCACTTCGCACAATGCCCGATACCGCCACGGCCAGCTCGCCGGTGTGCTCAATCATCACGAAAAACACAAACCACGCTCCGAAGGAGACCATCCGCTGGCCCATCGTCGGCAGCGACAGCCGCACGATGGAACCGACCAGTCCCCAGTTGCAGCGGCCCACGGGCAGAAGTCCGTACTCGTGTTTCGGGATGCGGAAAAGGGTGTAAAACACAAAGAAGATCAGCGCCGACGCTTCGGCCAACACGGAAGCGATGGCCGCCCCCGCCACGCCCAGCTCCGGCAAGCCGCAGTTTCCGAAGATGAAACCGTAGTCGAAAAAGATGTTCACCACCGCCATCAGTAAGGTGGTGTAGATGATGATTTTTGTGTCGGACAGTCCCACATAGAACGCGCGGAACAGGAAGTTGAAGCAGACGAAGATGATGCCGTAGTGGCGGTACTTCATGAACTCTTCCGAGTATTCCAGAATGTCGGGCGAAGAGATGATGCCTTTCAGGAAAATGTCGGTGCAGAAATGCAACAGGCTGAACAGCAGCAGCGACAGTGCCAGCACCACCAGCAGTCCGTGCTTGAACACGGCACCCACCTCGGTGAGGTTGTTCTCGCCGAAGCGCCGCGCCACAATGATCTGGATGCCCGTGGCGAAACCCCATGCCAGTGTGGAGAAAACGTAGTAGTAGAGTCCGGCCATCATGGCCGCACCCAGCTCCACCCGTCCCAGATGACCGAGAAACGCCGTATCCACAAACGTGATGATCGTCTGTGCCATCATTCCCACCATGATCGGCATGGTGAGGGCGATGATGCTGCGGGTGGTGTAATTGGGCGGTAACATTATATCGCGGTTGTAGGGGCAAGGCAGGCCTTGCCCCTACAATGATTTTTAATCAACGTTTCCGATATTTTCCTGTATCATCTCCTTCAGGTACTGGATGACCTCGGGTTCTTGGATGGAAATGCCGTCGAGGGCCTCGTTCACCTCGTCGGTGTCGAACACGTAGTCGGTGTCGCCGTTGTGGTAGTGGAAGATGAATCGGATGTCGGGGTAGGCGGATGCGGTGAGGACGACGGTGCCGGCGAGGTCGCCCATGGGCGGACGGTCGAGGTGGGTGAGGCCGAACACGGCGGTGACGGTCGTGCCTTTGCCCTTCTCCGACTGGATGTCGAGGCTGCCGCCGGTCTGCTCGGTGTTCTGTTTCAGCAATGGGAGACCAAGGCCCACCTTGCGGGTGGTGCGAGTGGTGAAGAAGGGGTTGATGACTTTCTGCACGGTCTCGGCGTCCATGCCGCATCCGTTGTCGATGAAGCGGATGGTAAGCGTGTCGGCGGCCGCATCCTCCAGCACTTCGAGGGTCACCTCTGTGGCGCCCGCGCGGGTGGAGTTCTGCAGAATGTCCATAATGTGCATCGATAAATCTTTCATATAAATTGAAAATTGAAAGGTGAAAATTGAAAGGTATTAGAACGCTATCCTCGCATCCTCGTATAATCGTATCGTCTGAACTCCATAACTTACAGCTCTAAAAGCACTTTTCGGCCATCTTCTTGGTGCAGTGCTTTCCGGATTTCCTCGAAGCTGCGGGTTTCGAGTTCGAACCAGCAGGGGGCGGTGGCGATCACGTCAGGCTGGTGCGCGTCGGAGGCGCGGGTGAAGGTTTTGTCTTTGAGGTAGGGATGTTGCTGCAGGATTTTCTCTTTGTCGCCGTGTTTGGAAAGTTCCACGGCGTCGTAGGGCAGGTCGAAGGGGATGAAGCCGAGTTGCGAGATGACGCTGTTTTTCATCTTGTCGATGTGGGCGGGGATGAAGATGCCGTTGAGTTCCATCACCTTGGCGGCGATGGTTTCGATGGGCACGTCGAGGCCGGAGGTGAGCAGTTTGGGCTCTTCATACACAATTTCAAACTCCTCGTTGATCTGCACTTGGTCGCCAAACACATCCGGCACGTTGGGGATGTCGGGCAGGTGCTCGTCGAGGAATTGCTGGAAGAGGTCAAGCGTTTCGTGGGTCTCGAAGAACGCGAGGCAGTGGGCCTCCTCCTTGGTGGTGACCTCCGCGCCGCACAGCACGAAGATGTCGCGGTTGTGCGAGTAGTGCTCGGCCAGCCGGCAGTGCCGCGTGCAGTTGTGGTCGGTGATGCCGATGATGTCGATGCCCTTGCGTTTGGCTTCTTCAATGATGAAGTCGGGCGTCATGTCAAGGTCACCGCACGGCGACAGCAGCGTGTGGTTGTGTAAGTCGGTCTTGAAGATCTGCACGTTACTGGTTGATGAGTTGGTAAACCTTTCCTGTTGTTTCGAAAGTCTGGGCGTCGGTGCCGAGTACCGGGATACCCTCTTCCACGGCCTGCTCCAGCATGTCGTCCTCCGGCTTGTTGCCCTTCACCAGCAGGATGGCGGCGAGCTCCTTGAGGGAGGCGATGGCCAGCACGTTCTTGTGGGTCTGCAGGGTGATCCACACCTGTCCTTCGCGGGCGAAGCCCATCACATCGCTGAGGAGGTCGGAGGTGTAGCCGCCTTTGATTTCACGGTTGATGTTTTCCTGTCCACAGAAGACGGTCAGGTTCATTTTTTCAACTAACTCTTGAACTGTCATTATTATAAATTATTGATTAATAATAAAATAAAAATCGAAATACGATTAAAAACACAGCGGCAAAGATACAATATTTGTCTGGATTTCCGACTGTGCACTTCCCGATTTTCCGCTGTTGAAAATATTTTTTCACACCTGCTTGCAGGTTTCAAAAAAAGTTGTATTTTTGCAGCCCAAAATTTTAAGAGAAAATTAAAGCCGAAATAAGATGAAAAGAACATTCCAGCCGTCCAACAGAAGACGCAAAAACAAACATGGTTTCAGAGAAAGAATGTCCACCGCCAACGGCCGTAGAGTGTTGGCCGCTCGTCGCGCGAAAGGGAGAAAAAAACTCACCGTTTCTGACGAAAGCATGGGCAGAAAATAATTTTGAGATTTTCTGAGGCAAAAAAAGAAGGAAGGCAGGCGTTGTCTTCTTTTTTTTTGTAATTTCGCACCCTCAAATCCATTTGCTGAATGAGAAAGATATATATCGCCATTCTCTTTTGCATCAGCTGTTTGCAGCTGGCATGGTCGCAGCCGTCCAACACCATCGACGAGATTATCGCCGTCGTGGGCAAGGAGATTATCACCAAGTCGGAGCTGGAGGCGGAGTTCGCCACCTATGCCGCGCAATTTACGGTGATGGACAACGAGGAGGAAGCGCGCATGCTCATCTTCGAGCACATGCTGAAGCAGAAACTCTTCATCCATCAGGCGCAGCTCGACAGTATCGAGTTTACCGACGCGGAGGTGGACGCCCGTGTGAACTACCAGCTCAACTACTGGATGGCGCAGGTGGGCGGCAATGCTAAGATTATCGAGGAGGCCTACCACAAGAGCATCGACGAAATCAAGAAGGACATGCGCCCCGTGGTGCGCGACCAGATGATTACCGAGCGCGTGCAGCAGAACATCACCGAGAATGCCACCATCACCCCGTCGGAGGTGAAGAAATTTTTCGACAAGATACCCTACGACAGTCTTCCCACCATCGAGCCCTCTTACGAGATCGGGCACATTGTGAAGCTGCCGCCGGTGAGCGACGAGGAGATCGCCAACATTAAGGAGCGGCTGCTCGGCTTCCGCGAGCGCGTGCTGCGCGGCGAGAAGTTCTCGATGCTGGCCCGCCTCTACTCCGACGACCAAGGCTCGGCCTCCAACGGCGGCGAGCTGGGCTTCGTGGAGCGCGGCACCCTCTACCCCGAGTTCGAGGCCGTGGCCTTCAACCTCAAGAGCGGCGAGGTGTCGCAGGTGGTGCAGACCAAGGCCGGCTACCACATCATCCAGATGATCGAGCGGCGCGGCGACAAAATCAACGTGGCGCACATCCTCCTGCAGCCCAAACCCTCCGCTGAAGAGCAGGTGAAAGCCATCGAGTACCTCGACAGCATTCGGCAGGTCATCCTCGACCAGAAAATGGAGTTCAGCAAGGCCGCCAAGGAGTACTCCGACGACATGAACAAGAACAGCGGCGGCTGGGTGGTGAACCCCTACAACAATTCCTACAAATTTGAAAAAGAGGCTTTCGATGCCAGCACCTTCGCCACCGTCAACCGACTCATCCCCGGCGAGTACTCGCAGCCCGTGGCCTACGTGAACGAAGACGGCAAGATGGCCTACCGCCTCATCTATCTCAAGACAAAGGTGGCCGCCCACAAGCCCAACCTCCGTGAGGATTACGACCTCATCAAAGGCGCCGCCCTCGAAGAGAAAAAACAGTCGATGATCGACAAGTGGCTGAAAGAAAAGGTCACCGTCACCAATATCAAAATCAACGAAAACTACCAGAACGCCCCCTTCCTCAAAGAGTGGGGCCTCACCGATTAAAATAATAAAGTAACTATGGCAGAATTGAATTTCAAAGACGATGTGGAAGCCATTGAGGCGTTTGTGGAAAAATACGGCGAGCTGCGCCGCGAAATCGGCAAGGTGATTGTCGGGCAGGACGAAATCATCAAGAACATCTTAATGGTGATGTTCAGTCGCAGCCACGCCCTGCTCATCGGCGTGCCCGGACTGGCCAAGACCTTGATGATTACCACCATTGCAAAGTCTATTAGCTTATCTTACAATAGAATACAGTTTACCCCCGACTTGATGCCGTCGGACATTATGGGTACCGAAATCCTCGACGAGAGCCGCAAGTTCAAGTTTGTGAAAGGCCCCATCTTCGCCAACATCGTGCTGGCCGACGAGATCAACCGTACGCCTCCCAAAACGCAGTCGGCCCTCTTGGAGGCCATGCAGGAGCGTTCGGTGAGTATGAACGGTGTGACCTACCAGCTGCCGGAGCCTTTCTTCGTGCTGGCTACCCAGAACCCGATCGAGCAGGAGGGTACCTACCCGCTGCCCGAAGCCCAGCAGGACCGTTTCATGTTCAACATCATGCTCGACTATCCCGGCTTCGACGACGAGGTGAACATCGTGAAATCGACCATCCACGGTGCTATGGCCGAGCCGAACCAAGTGCTGACCATGGAGGAGATCATCTTCTACCAGAAGCTGTTGCAGAAGATTCCGATTTCCGACAATGTATATCAGTATGCGGTGAAATTGGCCACCATGACGCGCCCCAACACGGCGGGCGCCCACCCGTGGGCCAACGACTACCTCGCATGGGGTGCCGGTCCGCGTGCCTCGCAGTTCCTCATCATCGGCGCCCGCACCCACGCGGTGCTCAGCGGCAAGTACTCGCCCGACATTGAGGACGTGCGCGCCGTCGCCATCAATATCCTCCGCCATCGTATCATCAAGAACTACAAGGCCGAAGCGGAAGGCATTTCTATCGAAGATATTATTAACAAACTGATGCACGCGTAGTTATGCAATTCAAGGATGTACTGGTAGATGATGAGCTGAAACGTCAGCTGGTGGCCCTCGCCGACGAAAACCGCATCAGCCATGCGCAGCTCTTTCTGGGGCGTAACGGCAGCCACAGCTTCGCCCTCGCACTCGCCTTCGCACAGTACATCTGCTGCACCGACCGCCACGACGGCGACTCGTGCGGCCATTGCCACTCCTGCACCATGTTCGAGAAACTGCAGTACCCCGACCTGCACCTCATCTTCCCCAACTGCACCTTCGGCGAGGTGGACAAAGACCCCGACTCGGAGAAACTGGCCGGCTACTTCCGCGATTTCGTCTTCGCCAACAACTACCACCTCGACTACAACGAGTGGGTGAAGAACCTGAAGAGCGAGCGCAAGCAGGTGGTCATCAATATTCGCGACACTGCTAACATATTGATGCAGAATAGTATCCGTTCGTATGAAAACGGATATAAGATTTATATTCTCTGGATGGCCGAGAAAATCCAGCTGGCGGCGGCCAACAAGCTGCTGAAGACTTTGGAGGAGCCGGAGAGTAAGTCGCTGTTCATCCTGATAGCGGAAAACAGCGACCAGATGCTGCCCACCATCCTGTCGCGCACGCAGCTGGTGAAGATTCCGCCGCTGTCGGAAGAGATCATCAAGCAGCAGCTCATGGAGCGCGAAGGGGTGTCGGAGGCCGGGGCCAGCGACTTGGCGGCAGTGGCCGACGGCAGCTACGTGCGCGCCCTCAACCTGCTGAACGATAGCGCCGAGATGCACCACCTGCTCACCAACTACAACATCGTGATGAAGAGTCTCGCCGCCTACCTCAAAGACCCCAAGGACCTCGCCCGCATCAACTACCTGCAGGTGCAGGACGTGCTGGCCGACATTGCCAAGGACGGCCGCGAGATGCAGAAGCGGTTCCTGAACTACATGCTCCGCATGTTCCGTAACAGCCTGCTGCTCAACACGGGCAACAACGCGCTGGTGCGCGCCACCTCCGAGGAGTGGAAGGTGCTGGACGAGTTCCGCATGCTGTTCACCATCAAAAACTCCTCGCAGCTGCTGCAGGAGTGCAGCGATGCCCTCTACCACCTTGAACGCAACGCCAATGTGAACATTCTGTTCAACGACTTCTATTTCAAACTGTTGAAAGCCTTTTCCGAACGATAACCCCCCAGACTATGCCTGATTTTCCCATAAGAGTTTACAGTGCCGACCGCTACCAGCTGGTGCATACCGAGCAGGAGTACCAGTCGCTGCTGGAGCATTTCACCTATATCCGTGCGGCGGGCGGGCTCGTGTACAACGAGGCCGGCGACCTGCTGATGATTTTCCGCCGTGGCAAGTGGGACCTGCCGAAAGGCAAGGTGGAGCCTGGCGAGGATGATGTGACCGCCGCCCTGCGGGAGGTGAAGGAGGAGACCGGCGTGACTGCCGAGGTGGTAGGCGAACGGAAGTTTTTCGGCTACCATACCTATGGCACCTACGGCACACCCATGCTCAAAGAGACCGTATGGCTGGAGATGCGCGCACTGCCCCAACAGCAGCTGGCCCCGCAGTCGGAAGAAGACATCGCGCAGGCCGTGTGGGTGCCGCTGCACGAGGTGGACGCCAAGCTCCGCAACTCCTACGAGTCGGTGCGTGACCTATGGGAATGCATGAAAAATGCCCGAAAATCAATTTAGTATTAACCTTAAAATAATTGATTATGAAAAAGTTCAGATTTGTATTGTTGGTTGCCCTGCTGATGGCAGGCGTAATGACCGTTTCTGCACAGCAAAGAGACCATCACGGGATTTCCGTGCATGTGGGCGGTGTGCTGCCCATTCAGGAGTTCAGCGCTGCTCCCACCTATTTCCTGCCGGGTATCAACGACCGTGCCTTCAACGGCCACGGCGCTGCCATGTTCGGTGCCTCCCTCGGCCTCAAGTACAACTATGTGTTCGACTTCGGTTTGGGTATTTTCGTTTCTGCCGACCTGATGTGGAACGCTCTCAACAAGGACGTGCGCAAGGTGTACGACCAAGCCTCCTGCACGAAACCCATGTATGTGAATGTGCCGATTATGGTGGGTGCCAACTACATCACCGACTTCAGCGACATCGTGGATGTATGGGGTGAAGCCGGTATCGGTGTTGACCTGTTCATGAAGACCCAGGAGGGCTGGAGCAGCAATACGGTGAAATACAACATGAACGCTGCCTTCGCCGCAGAAGTCGGCGTGGGTGTCACCTTCATCGACCTCATCAGCGTGGGCGTGCACTACTACTGGCTGGGCCGCCAGAATGTGAAGGTGGACGGCGTGACCTACGACGAAACCTACATCATCCCCAGCAAGATGAGAATTGGCATGATGGCTTTCAAAGTCGGTTTTCATTTTTAATAAATTGATAATCAATATAAAACAGGATGGCCTCATGAGTTGAGGCTGTCCCGTTTTTTTCAATAGCATACTATATATATAATATGCTGAATCAGAAAAGATACTGGACCTGGCTGCTCTTTGGGCTGACGATTGTCGCCTTTGTGGCTGTGCTGTACTACTCCGGCGTGCTGCTGAAAGACATTGCCAAGGAGGAGCGCAACAAGGTGGAACTTTGGGCGAAGGCGGTGAAGCACAAGGCGGAGCTGGTGAACTCGACCAACAAGTTTTTCAATGAAATCAAGTTGGAGGAAGGGAAACGCGCGCAACAGTTCGCGCAGGTGTTCCAGAAGCTGAACGAGGCTTCCACCAGCACTGAAATCAATTCGTATCTTGCTGAAATAGAGAATAATAAAAAGAACAACAAATTCCCACTGATTCTTGCTTCCTCCGATGGCAGCATCTCCTATACCATGAACGAGAAGGAGGAAGTGGAAAAGATGCGCAATGTGAGCCAGCTGGGCGACCGCTTGGCCGAGTACGACTCCATCGTGCTGCATTATGACCCTGAGGACACCGCCTCCTACGTGACGATTTTTTACAAGCAGTCGCAGGTATATACCGACCTGAAAGGCGCCTTGGACACCTTGCAAAGCTCTTTCTTTCAGGAAATTGTGTCCAATACTGCCTCGCTGCCTGTACTGGTGACCAACGCCACTATGGACAAAGTGATTTTGTCGGGCAATATCGATACCACGGAGCTACAGGCTAACGGTGGACTGGCGGCCATGCTCGACCACATGAAGAACAAGAACCAGCCCATCGAGGTGGTTTTGCCCGATCAGGGTAAGTGCTATGTGTTCTATGAGGAGTCGCCAGTGTTGGTAAGATTGAGGTATTTTCCTTATATTCAGTTGTTTATAATCCTTGTCTTTGTCATCATCGCCTACCTGCTGTTCAGCTTTGCCCGCCGGTCGGAGCAGAACCGCGTGTGGGTGGGCATGTCGAAGGAGACCGCCCACCAGCTGGGCACGCCCATCTCGTCGCTGATGGCGTGGACGGAAATTCTGCGCGAGAGCGAGGTGGACCCCACCATGGTGGATGAAATCAACAAGGATGTGAAACGGCTCGACACCATCGCGCAGCGATTCTCCAAAATCGGTTCCGTGCCGGAGCTGAAGGAGGAGAATCTGGTGGAGGTCATCCGCGATTTCACCGCCTATCTGCGCACCCGCATCTCCTCGAAAGTGACCATCACCTTCGATACCGACAACACGCCCGACATCATCATCCCGCTGAACCGCTATCTTTTTGAGTGGGTGATTGAAAACCTCTGCAAAAACGCGGTGGATGCTATGGACGGCTGCGGCAGCATCACCATTGTGGTGGCCGACGAGCCGCGCCACGTGCATATCGACATCACCGATACGGGCAAGGGCATCCCGCAAAAAATGCAAAAAACCATCTTCAACCCGGGCTACACCTCCAAAAGCAGAGGGTGGGGACTCGGCTTGACCCTTGCCAAACGCATCATCAAAGAGTACCACAAGGGCAAGCTGTTTGTGAAAAACTCTGTGGTGGGAAAAGGCACCACGATGCGCATCACGCTGGACAAGCGCAAAATGAAATCTACCGTTTCCCAGTGATTTTCTTCCAAAATCATCACCCAAAAAAACATCTTTTTCTTTTATAACGACATATCTTATTGATTATCAATTAGAAAAAATTTTAAAATAATTGATACAACTAAAGATATTCCGTTTACTTTTGCAGTGTATTAGTTAACTACTACACTAAATTATTAATTCATTCAAACACCTCAAAAAATGATACAGTTAAAAAATGTCACATTCCAGTATCCGCGTCGGAAACCTGTATTCGCGGATCTGAATCTGGAGCTTGAGGGCAACCACATTTATGGATTGTTGGGAAAGAATGGGGAAGGCAAGACTACACTCATGAAACTGATGAGCGGATTGCTTTTCGCGCAGGAGGGTTCCATTGAGACTTTGGGAGAGAATGCCTGTTTGAGAAAGCCTAAAATGCTGGAGGAAATTTACTTCCTTCCCGAGGAGATGTATGTGCCTTCTATCACGATTGAAAAATTCGAAACCGTTTATGCTCCTTTCTATCCACGCTTCAGTGCAGAACAGTTCCATAAGTACATGGAAATGTTTGAAATTGTGGATTTTAAGCAGAATATGAAGAAAATGTCGCACGGACAGAAAAAGAAGGTGCTGATAGCGTTTGCGTTGGCCACCAACTGCGGCATCATTTTCATGGATGAGCCCTCCAACGGATTGGATATTCCGTCCAAGAGTATTTTCCGCAAGGTGATGACCTCTGCGGCGGATGAACACCGGCAGATCATCATCTCCACGCATCAGGTGCGCGATTTGCACAGCCTGATCGACACCATTCTGATTCTGGACCAAGGTGAAATTCTGCTCAATGCACCGGTGGAACGAATTACGGAGAAGTTGCTGTTTGGGGTTGTGGACAAGGAAGAAGATGTCCAGAATGCATTGTACAAAGAAGATACGCTTCGCGGCATCTATACTGTGTCGGAGAACACTGCTCACGAGGAGAGCAAGATGGATATTGAACTGCTCTTCAATGCCGCTTTGTGCAACCGGGCCAAAATCAAAGAAATTTTCTCACTTTAAAATTAAAGCACTATGAACGAATCGTTTTCATTTCATCGCATTGGACTGCTGATGAAAAACATATTCCTTCAGAACTGGAAGAAGGACCTTTGTATTTTTCTGTGCATGATGGGAGGTATGGCAATATGGAAATGGCTTTCTATGATGATGTTTGGGCGTGGTGATGTGGAGCTTGGATCGAGTTTCTTTATACTATATTCCCCCATCAATTTTGCAGTCGCAGCCACTTTAATGGTTTTGGCCAGTCTCACATTCAGAAGGTTGTCGAACCCGGCCTCCGGCATCATGTACCTTACGTTGCCGGCCAGCACCCTTGAGAAGGTGGTGGTGAACATTCTGCTGGTCAATGTGTATTATTTCGTGTTGCTGGTGGTTGCCGGACTGGCAGGATATGCCTTGTCGCTTTGCATGCTGGCTCCCATGTTCCCATCAGAGAATGTTTTTTTGGCTTTCAAATGTATTCGTTGGTACACATTCGGATATTTTGCGCTCCTGCTCACGGTCGGTGCTGCCGCCATGCTGTTTGCTTCGGTATATTTCAAAAAACTGGCGCTACTGTGGAGTTTCCTCATCGGGGTGGCCGTGCTTTTTGTCACCATTGTCATTAACATCGTCATCTCTTATATGTGGGGTGGCAATATGCATAGAATTTGGGATTTGTCTCAAGGTGCAGCCGAGGCCATCTATTATGTGATATTTTCTCTCGTCACGCTGTTCTTCTGGTTTATGACGTGGTTGAGATTAAGAGAAACGGAGGTATAAGATGAATTTCAAAGAAGAAAAACCTATCTATTTGCAGATAGAGGATTACGTTTGCGAACAAATCCTGTCGGGCAAGTGGCCTCAGGGCGAGCGGCTCTGCTCGGTGAGGGAATTGGCTGCCCAGGTGGAAGTGAACCCCAACACGGTGCAGCGGGCCTATACGGAACTTTCCGACAAGCATGTCATCGAAAACAAGCGGGGCATCGGATTCTATGTGACGGCCAACGCCGTTGAACGGATTCAGGAGGAGCACCGGCAATACCTGTTGTGCCATACGCTGCCCTCCATTCTGAAAAAAGCGAAATTGCTGAATATTAGCAAGGAAGATATTATTTCTGTTTATCAAAATATTGAAAATTAATCATTATGAAAAAATACACCAATAAAATCATGCTGGGCGCTATTGTGGCATATTTCGTACTCGAAATACTGTTCTGGTGTCTGTTGGTATAGATTGAAATCCTGTTAATCACCTAGTTTTGTAAGATGAAAAAAATACTCATTTTTGCCTTGATGATCGGCCAGCTCGCAGTGGGCCTGGCGCAAAGGGGAACACTTACCGGCCGTGTGGTGGATCCCGAAAAAAAACAGCCCGTGGTGTATGCCAGTGTGGGATTGCTCAAGACCGCGGACTCGTCGGTGGTGAACACCCAGATCACCGACAAGGACGGCGCTTTTGCCTTTCTGGATGTGCCTTCCGGAAAATATTTTGTGAAGATTTATTATGTTGGATATCGGGAATATGTCAGTGATGTGATGGAGATTGGGAAAGAGGGTTATGACATGGGAACCATCGTGTTGGGCGAGCTGGTGGAGATGCTGGAAAAGATAGAGGTGGTGTACAAGAAGCCTCTTTTCGAGCAGAAGCTGGGCAAGACGGTGATGAATGTGGAGTCGCATCCCGGTGCGGCGGGCGACAATGTGCTGGAGCTGCTGCGCAAGATGCCCGGTGTGGTGGTCGATAACAACGACAACATCACGCTGCAGGGCAAGTCGGGCGTGCTCATCCTCATCGACGACAAGGACCCGCACCTCAGCGGCGACGACCTCACCAACTTCCTGAAAAGCATGCCAGCCTCGATGATCGACCGGGTGGAGGTGATGAAGAATCCCTCGGCACGGTACGACGCCGCCGGCACCTCGGGCATCATCAACCTCGTGACCAAGCACGACCGCATCAACGGCATCAACGGTTCGGTGTGGGCCGGTGCCTCCTACAACGGTTCTTGGGGCACCAACGAGGGCTTCAACCTCACGGGGCGCGCGGGCAAATGGGTGCTCAACGGGAGCTATTATTATATGTATCAGAATTCGAAAAACGGTTATGACGGCGAGACCTGCTCCATCATACAGGGCGACACCATCCGGCAGACCGCCAACGAACTGCCCGACGAGCTGTGGTGCGGCAAGTCGAACTTCGGCGCGCACGGCATCAACTTCGCCGCCGACTGCTACATCGACTCCGTGAACACCCTCAGCTTCTCCTACCGCGCCAACCTGTTCAACTCCAAATGGGGCTCCTCGGCCACCAACCGCATCTACTACAACAACGAGGTGATGACCTCCTTCATGAACAACTCCGAGTCGGTGTCGAACCACGGCAACCACCAGATCAACGTCAACTTCAAGCATGTTTTCGATACCCTCGGCACCGCCCTCTACGCCGATGCCACCTACTCGCTCGACCACAACAAGTCGATTTCCGACCGCGAGCAGCCCTTCTACTTCGGCGACTTCCTGACGCCCACGCAAAACAGCCACTACTACGGCGTGTCGCATCCCAGCCGGATGCATGTGGCCACGGCGAAGCTCGACTTCGAGCACCCCTTCAACGATCGCCTTTCGCTGGAGTGCGGCGTGAAGACCAGCTTCGTAAGGAATCGGAATAACAATATCAACTATCTGAATGATAGTTTGATGGAAAGCAAGAGCAACCACTTCATCTATACGGAAAACATTGCGGCAGCCTATATTCAGGCCAACTTCCAGCCCGACCAGCTTGTGACAATACAGGCGGGCTTGCGCGCGGAGTACGCCCATGTGGTCGGCAACTTGGTGACCACCGGCGAGGTGAACAAGCAGGATTATGCCGACGTGTTCCCCTCTCTGCAAATTGACTACCAGCTGCCCAAGATGAACACGCTCTCCTTTGCCCTCCGTTCCCGCATCAGCCGTCCTGACTATCACGACCTCAACCCGTTTGTGGATATTGACGACAGCTACAACATGTCAACGGGCAACCCCTACCTGACCCCCGAATACACCTATTCGGCCACGGTGGATTACTCGTGGCATTACATGTTGTTTGCCTCTGTGGGTTACAACTTTACGCGCGGTACCGTGAAGGACATGCTTTACACCGACAAGCTGACCAACATCAAGCTGAGCCGGCCGGAGAACATCGGCAAGATGCACGCCATGAACGCTTCGTTGTTCGCCAATATTCCGATTGGAAAGTGGTGGATGATGATGTGGAATGTGCATTATGCGCTGGGTCGCCAGACCTTCGAGTACGAAAACCGCACGGTGAGCAGTCTGGTGAGCGAGATGCAGCTGTTCACCATGCACACCTTCACCTTCTGCAAGCACTACTCCATCGAGGTGGCGGCATGGTGGATGCCGAAGTCGCGCGGCACGTTTGGCACCACCAAGGGCATTTTCTATGCATGGGGCGGTTTCAAGGCCTCCTTCTTCAAGGATGCGTTCACGGTGCGGCTGGGCGTGCAGGACATCTTCAACAACAACCAGTGGGTCAACAACTCCGTCTATCCTGACGGCACCTACTCGAATATGCGTTGGATGCACGAGTCGCGCGGCGTGAAGTTAGACCTAACCTATCGCTTTGGCAAGCAGAACATCCAGATGCGGCAGCGCAAGGGCCACGACGACGAGTTCGACCGCATGGGCGGTGGTAGCGGCGGTGGCGGCGGACAAGGCGGCGGACAGCCCGCTCAAAAGTAGCGAAACAAGGGCATTCGCCCGATACATTTTATACCGTGCCAAACCTGTATTTTTTGACAAAAAAAATACAGGTTTTTGCATTTTTTTTGTAAAAGTTTAATTTTCAGGAAGAAAAAATATCAACGAAAATTTGTTGAAAAGAAATCTGTTTTTTGTCATTTCATTCAGGGTTAAAAAACTATTTTCGTGATGCCTGACCACTGCGAAGTGGTGTAGTGCAAATTACTGATTATTACTAATTTAACTCAATGAATAAAATTGATGATATGTATGAATAGCATCCAAAAACGCGATTAACAATTTTTAACAATAACCACAAAACACATCATGGAAGATACTTTATCTCTCTTTGATTCATATCAATCGACGGAAGAAATTATGCAGAAAAAGGAAGAAAATCTGGTGGCGCTGCGGGGAGAGCAGTTGGACAAGATGACTGCTGCGGAGGCAGAGACGAAACGTGTGAGAAAATCCCAAAAAGAGGATGGCAATCTGTTCGCCGTTTTGGACGAGGAGGGGCTTGCCAAAGACAGGGAGGAGGCGCTGAAGTCTGCCGAGCCGGAGGTGCCTGCCGAGCCGGCGCGCGTTTACACCAAGGAGGAGGTCTTTCAGGATGTGGTGGACTATTTCCACGGTGACCAGCTGGCCGCCAGCGTGTGGGTGGACAAGTACGCGTTGCGCAACGGCAGCGGCGAGCTGATGGAGCACACTCCCGACGACATGCACCACCGTTTGGCCCGCGAGTTCGCCCGCATTGAGAAAAAGTACAAAAATCCGATGAGTGAGGAGCTGATTTTCAGCTTGATGAAGGACTTCAAATACATCGTCCCGCAGGGAAGCCCCATGGCCGGCATCGGCAACAACTATCAGGTGGTGTCCCTCTCCAATTGCTTTGTCATCGGCAACGGTGAGAATGCCGACTCTTACGGCGGCATCATGCAGATGGACGAGGAGCAGGTGCAGCTCATGAAGCGCCGCGGCGGTGTGGGCCACGACCTTTCGGCCATCCGTCCCACCGGCAGCAACGTGCAGAACTGCGCACTGACCTCCACGGGTATCGTGCCGTTCATGGAACGCTACTCCAACTCCACCCGCGAGGTGGCGCAGGGCGGACGCAGAGGAGCCCTCATGCTCACCATCTCCATCAAACACCCCGACGCTGAAAAATTCATCGACGCCAAGATGACCGA
Organism: Bacteroidales bacterium; assembly: GCA_045132235.1. GTDB lineage: Bacteria > Bacteroidota > Bacteroidia > Bacteroidales > WCHB1-69 > UBA1756. The sequence goes on along the minus strand of JBGURX010000001.1, from coordinate 20,826 downwards.
GGGGAGAATCACGGGTGCCAACGTCTCCGTGCGCATCGACGACGAGTTCATGCAGTGCGTTGCCAACGGCACCCCCTACACCCAGCAGTATCCCATCCACTCCGACAACCCGAAGGTGGTGCAGCAGGTGGATGCCGCCAAGCTGTGGAATAAGATTACCTACAACGCATGGAAATCGGCGGAACCCGGCGTCCTCTTCTGGGACACCATCCACCGCGAGGCCGTACCCGACTGCTATGCCGCCGACGGCTTCCTCACCGAATCCACCAACCCCTGCGGCGAAATTCCGCTTTGTCCTTACGATAGCTGCCGTCTGATAGCCATTAACCTGTACAGTTACGTAGATCATCCTTTTACGGACAAAGCGAGCTTCAACATGCCCCTTTTCAAACAGCACGTCGCTTACGCACAGCGCATGATGGACGACATCATCGACCTCGAAATCGAGAAGGTGGACGCCATCCTGAAAAAAATCCAGTCGGACCCCGAGCCCGACGACGTGAAGCGCGTGGAAAGGGAACTGTGGGAGAAAATCCGGCGTCAGTCGCTGAAGGGCCGCCGTACCGGTCTGGGTACCACCGCCGAGGGCGACATGCTCGCCGCCCTCGGCATCCGCTATGGCACCGACCACAGCAATGCCTTCTCCACCGAGGTGCACAAGCAGCTGGCCCTCGCCGCCTACCGCTCCTCCGTCACCATGGCCAAGGAGCGCGGCGCCTTCCCGGTGTATAGCAGCGCCAAAGAGGGGCACAACCCCTACATCCTCCGCCTCAAGGCCGCCGATGAGAAACTCTACGAAGACATGGTGCGCTACGGTCGCCGCAACATCGCCCTGCTCACCATCGCCCCCACTGGCAGCGTGAGCATCTGCACGCAGACCACCTCCGGCATCGAACCCGCCTTCAACGTGGTGTATAAGCGTAGAAGAAAGGTCAATCCCAACGACATCGACAACCACCGCACCATCGTGAAGGATGTCAACGGCGACTCCTTTGAGGAGTATTTGGTCTTCCACCAGAAGTTCTTGAAATGGGCCGAGACCAACGGTTACGACACCACCACCTTCTCCACCATGAACGATGCCGAAATCAACGCCATTGTGGAGAAATCTCCCTACTACAAGGCGATGGCTAACGACACCGACTATATCAAGAAGGTGGAGATGCAGGGCATGATCCAGAAGTGGGTGGACCACTCCATTTCGGTCACCATCAACCTGCCGAAAGACACCACGCAGGAGATGGTGGGTTCGCTTTACCAGAAGGCATGGGAGTTCGGCTGCAAGGGTATGACGGTCTATCGCGACGGCTCGCGCGACGGCGTGCTGGTGTCCACCTCCGAGAAACCGAAGGAGAAGGAAAAACCGCAGGCCAATGTCAAGCGTCCCAAGGAGCTGCGTGCCGAGGTGGTGCGTTTCCGCAACAACAACGAGGCATGGGTGGCTCTGGTGGGCTTGCGCGAGGACGGCACCCCCTACGAGGTGTTCACGGGCAAGAGCGACGAAGAGCGCATGCCGATGCCGAAGAGCGTCACCCACGGCGTCATCATCAAAAACCGCTTCGAGGACGGCACCAAGAGCTATGACTTCAAGTATCAGGACTGCGACGGTTATTCCATCACCATCAGCGGCTTGAACCGCTGCTTCAATCCTGAGTTCTGGAATTATGCCAAGATGATCTCCGCCATGCTCCGTCATGGCATTCCGATTGAGAACGTATGCGACATCATCGGCGGGTTGAACTTCCGCGAGGAGACCATCAACTCTTGGAAAAACGGTGTCATCCGTGCCCTCAAGAAGTTCATCAAGGACGGCACGAAGGCCAAGGGAGTGATTTGTCCCAACTGCGGTGCCGAGAACACCATGGAGTTCAAGGAGGGGTGTCTCGTATGCACCAACTGCTCCTACTCCAAGTGCGGTGGCTGAGAGGGAAATGCGTAATCTTTATCCATCATTGACGCAGAAGGGAAGATGAAGAAATTTTTGCTGATACTCTGCGGCCTGCTGCTGGCGGTTTCTGCCTCCGCGCAGGTGGCCGACACGCTGGCTGTGCCCACCGACACGGTGGCCCCGCAACGCTGGGGGCACAAGCTCACCAAAAAGGAGATGATGCCCAAGTTCACCGCCACGGTGCTGGGGCGCTACGAGTACAACACGCAGCAAAATGCCCACCATTTCGAGTTGCGCCACACCCGCATCGGAGTTTCCGGCGCGCTGCACTCCATGTTCTCCTACATGGCGCTGGTGGATTTGTCGTACGGCGGCAAGTTCTCGCCGGTGGCCATCTTCGCCAAGTTCCAGCCCGTGAAAGGCCTCTCGTTCCTCATCGGCTACGACAAGATGCCCTTCAGCAACGAGAACCTGCTCTCGCCGTGGCAGTACTATTTCTCCGACAAGTCGTTCCTTACCCAGCGGCTCACCGCGTGGAGCGATGTGGGCGGCGTGGTGGAGTACCGCTGGGACGAGACCGTGCCCTTCTCCATCAAGGCGGGTGTGTTCAACAGCGGCGGCTTCAGCAAGCAGATGCAGTTCCAAAAGTCGCTGAACTATGTAGCTCGGGGCGCGTTCCGCTTCTTCAAGGGCTTCGAGCTCACCCTCAACTATGCGGCGGTGAAGTACGAGACGGTGCGGATGCACAACTTCGATGTGGGCATGATGTACGACATCGGCGGTCTGCACCTCGATGCCGAGTACATCTACAAGGCCTATTCCGACAAGAGTTTCCAGCCCACGCATGCCTTCGAGGGGTTCGCCTGCTACACCTTCCGCATCGGCAAGCCGTGGCTCGACGACATCGCGCTGGCCTTGCGCTACGATGCCATCACGCCCAATTGCAACGGCAAGCTGGCGGAGTCGGGAATGTACGAGTGGGACAACTACCGGCAGCGCATCACCGCCGGTTTCACCATGTACTTCATCAGCAAGCCCGTGCGGGCCGGCATCAGGCTCAACTACGAGAAATTCTTCGCCCATGCCGCCGACGAGTGCAAAGACGACCGACTGATACTGGAGCTGATTGTGCATTACTAAGCGGCTGCGTTCGTCACGGTCTTTTTTTGAGTTTTTCTTCCAAACTGGTGCTGTTGTGCACGGTCTTTTCCCCTATGGAATGGACAAAAATGTGTCATTGGAGAAGAAAATGGGAAATGCATGAAAAAACTGCTGTAAAAAGCATTAAATTTGCAGGCGAAAAAAATGGCCCCACTCTTCACTTTTAACTCTTCACTCTTAACTCTTTACTCTTCACTTTTTACTCTTAACTTCTTAACTCCACCATCTCGCCCAAACAATTCAACAAAACCATACCACTATGAAAACACCAACCCCTTTCAAATCCCTCCTTCTCTTCGTGCTGCTGGTAGCGGCGGGGGGATTCGGCCAGCAGGCGAAGGCGCAGGAGGACACCTGCGCGGTGAATGTCATCCACACCTATATGAACGGAAGGTTCATCCCATGGGACAGTGTGGAAGTTAAGGTGGCCAGAAATGTGGGCGATAGCTATTATCTTGACCATTCATTTATGATGTACTGGCCCGACACCATCCTGTCGAATTGCACCACGTGGGTTGACGAGTATGTGCAGGACAAGGAATGGGGACTGTCGCAAAACTATCCCAACCCATGTATGGGTGAAAGTCGCGTGAAGTTGACCACACGTACGCCAGGAACAGTGAAGCTGCAGGTGATGGGTCTGCAGGGGCGGTTGTGCTGCCAGCGGACCGAGATGTTGCCGGCAGGCGAGCACCAGCTGTTACTCACATTGCCTCACAGTGGAGTGTATTTCGTGCAGGCCGAGACCAACGAAGGCCGCAAGGTGAGCAAGGTGCTGTGCGCAGAAGGAAGTGGGAGCGGTTTTGACATCCGTGTATCTTCCTCCTCATACCAGATAGAGGAAAAGACCGAGCGGGGCGGCGAAGGGTTGTTCAATATGACTGACAGGATGATTATCACTGCTTATATCACATATAATGATGAAGTGAGAAGCAATGGTTGGACTGTGAACTACACAAGTGAATTGGATGGTGAAGTTATTAGTGAATGGCTGTACAATCAAGGCTCAGTAAATATCCATTTTTCTAATGTTGAAGATTGTGACACTTTTTCCCTTTCTGGGAGAACATTTTATGTGATAGCCACTACACACATGTGTCTGCCAACAGTGGATTACCCTATAAGCTATCGTGTGACATTTGGTGATACAACGTTGTATTCAGAACCGACAGAATATGCTCCCTACTCATCTTCTACATGGCAATTCAATGGAATGTATAAATACCGTTATTATCCTGAAGATTTAGGAGGATGTATTTGCATTGGTGATATAAATGGAGAGATGCCGCCAGAACATATAGACTACTATGGCCAAGTTTCACCGACGGATTACTGGTTTAGACTCTTTGGCAGGTTATCGTGTGATGAATTCCGAATTGAAAAATTTAGTGTCTATGGTTCTGGTGATATTGAATTTGTAGTTAGTGAAGAATAAAATATTGAAAATGGTAAAGTTATATAAGCATTTGTTTTTAATATGCAGCATTTTCTTGTCTCAGGTTGGTTGTCTTGGGCAAACAAATAACCATGAGTTTATCTATGATAAGTATGGAAATGAGATAGCATTCAATGAAATAGAGAATGTTATTCACATCGGCTTTGTGACAGGTGTTTCAATGAACACAAGAAATGAAGTGTTAGCTGACTTGTCAAGCATAGCCGATTATTACATGTTGCCAGACAGTTCATGTTGCTTCACTGTGGATGCTGGCTATGACGCACAGTTCAAGACAAAAGCTTATACGAGCAGTTATGTGGCTTATTGTCAGAACGAATATTGTGATTCATTGGGAGGCGTTGTGTGGGGTGATTGTGAACTGAAAATTGAAAACTGAAAATTGAGAGGTTGGATTATTCATGGGAATTGTATTACATTTGCAGGCGAAAAAAACGCCCCCACTCTTCACTTTTAACTCTTCACTTTTTACTCTTAACTCTTCACTCCTTCATCTCAACCAACCAAATCAACAAATAAACAATTCAACGATTCAACGATTCAACAACCATCCCACCATGAAACCACAAACCCCTTTCAAAACCTTTCTTCTCCTCGTGCTGCTGGTAGCGGCGGGGGGATTTAGCCAGCAGGCGAAGGCGCAGGAGGACACCTGTTCGGTGAACGTCATCCACACCTACATGAACGGCAGGCTCATCCCGTGGGACAGTGTGAAGGTGAAGGTGTGCCTGCCGCCGTGTGAAGAAGATTACCCCGCTCATTATCGGACATTTAAGATGTATTGGCCCGATACCATCTTGTCGAATTGCACCACGGGGGTTGACGAGTACGTGCAGGACAAGGAATGGGGACTGTCGCAGAGTTCTCCCAATCCCTGTATGGGTGAAAGTCGCATGAAACTGACTACACATACGGTAGGAAGGGTGAAGTTGCAGGTGATGGACCTGCAGGGGCGGCTCTGCTGCCAGCGGACTGAGCTGCTGCCTGTGGGCGAGCACCAGTTGTCGCTCACGCTGCCGTATAGTGGAATGTATTTCGTGCTGGCTGAGACCAACGAAGGAAGCAAGGTGTGCAAGGTGCTGTGCACAGAGGGTGGAGGAAATGGTTTTGACATCCGTGTATCCTCCTCCTCACACCAGATAGAGGAGAAGACCGAGCGGGGCGGCGAAGGACTATTCGGGATGACTGACTGGATGTTCATCACTGTATATATCACCTATAATGGCGAGGTGATGAGCAATGGTTGGATTGTGAACTACACAAGTGAATTGGATGGTGAGGTTATTAGTGATTGGTTGTACAATCGCGGTTCAGTAAATATCCATTTCAACCAAAGGGAAGAGTGTGAAGATTTCACTTTTTCAAACCAATCTTCCCAAGTGATTGTTTCTTCACATATGTGTGTTCCGTTCATGGATTACCCTGTCGGATGCAATGTTACATTCTATGATTCAACGTTTTATTCCGTTCCTGAATTGTGCTTTCAGAATCTCTCCTATACATGGCAGTTTAATGGCTGGTACAAGTACCGTTATTACCCTGCATTAGGGAAACTATGTGTGTGTGGAATGGATGAGGAACTTCCTCCAGATGTACCATCACCATCATCTTCCCAAATGTCGCATTGTTCTGTCCGACTCATTGATGTGATTACGTGTGATGCAATTATGATAAGTCAAATGGACTTGTTTGGGGAAGGTTCTCCTGAGTATTTGATTTTCAACCAATGATGTGGTTGCCCATAATATGATGAAGGAGTTCCCAATACAGCAAAACAACTCAGTTGACATTCTGAGCCAGCTTCAAATGTGGGCTCCTTCGGAATACGAGCCAGATTAGTCCTGCCTTTATTCCCTCTCTTTCAGGCACTTCGCCAACAGTCCGAGAATCTGCTGGCAGGCGCCCTCGATCACTTGGGCGCGGCGGCGCGGGATGGAGAGTTTCTGTGTGACCGTGCCCGACGGCGTGGCCACGGCGGTCCATACCGTGCCGACCGGTTTCTCGGGGCTGCCCCCTCCGGGACCGGCAATGCCCGTGGTGGCGATGCCGTAGTCGGCGTGGAGGTGCCGGCGCACCCCCTCCGCCATGTGGATGGCAGTGGGCTCGCTCACCGCCCCGTGGGTGGCGAGGATGTCGTGCGGAACGTGCAACACGCTTTCCTTCACCTCGTTGCTGTACGACACTACGCCGCCCACGAAGTAGTTGGAGGCACCGGCGAGGGCGGTGAGCTGCGCCGACAATGCGCCGCCTGTGCAACTCTCGGCCGTGGCGAGGGTCAGTCCGGCCTCGGTCATGGTGTGAGCGATGAAGGCGGGCAGCGTTTCGAACCCTTCGCAGGTGATGTAGCTTCCGGCGATGGGACGGAGCTGTGCGAGGGCGGTGTCGATGGCCGTCTGCAGCGCGTCGGCATCGTTGCCGCGGGCGGTTAACCGCAGTCGTGTCATGCCGGGCTGCGGCAGGTAGGCCAGCGAGAGACAGTCGGGCAGGGCCAGCTCCCACGGCTCGATGAGGTCGCTCAGAAACGACTCGCCGATACCTTGCACAATCAGGGTTTTGTGGATGATGTGGCCGGTGGCAAATCTTTCACGCAGACGCGGGATGACACTCTCGCGCATCAGCCCCTCCATCTCGAACGGCACGCCCGGCAGCGAGATCACCACCTTGGGGTGTGGCGTGTCGGCAACATCGAACCACATGCCCGGGGCGGTGCCGAGCGGGTTGGGGAGCACCGTGCAGCAGCGGGGCACCCATGCCTGCTGCCGGTTGATGTCGGTGAGCTCGCGGCCGAAGGCAGCCATGCGCTTCCGCACATTGTCGAGGGCCTCTTCGTTCTCGTACAGCTCGCTGTGAAAAAAGTCGCACAGCACCTGTTTGGTGAGGTCGTCCTTGGTGGGGCCGAGCCCGCCGGTGATAATCACAATGTCGCTGATTTCCAAGCATTCGCGAAGGGTGTCGCGGATGGCGGCAGGTTCGTCGCCGATAGTGACGGTGCGTTCGATGCCGATGCCGGCCGCGCCCAGCAGCTGGGCCATCACAGCCGCGTTGGTGTTGATAACCTGTCCGATAAGGAGCTCGTCGCCGATGTTGATGAGGGTGCTGTTCATAGTAGTTGAGGATTTGTTGTCTCTTGTTTTTCCGTTGATTTATTCTTCTTCTTTTGAATATGAAATACGGGGAGGCAAAAGTACGGATTTATTTCGGAATCATCCTTTTGTTTTTAATTCCAAAGTGATTCCCTTTCTATTAAATGATGTTTTATTATAAATAAAATGTAAAATTTTTAATTTATTTTAATTTTTCAAATTAAATTGATGAAAATATTGTTAATATATTGTTTTAATTGTAAAAATAATAGTATCTTTGCAATGTTTTTTTGATTGTGTTATGGAATCGAATAACGATAGATACCAAAATCGATATCGCATCTCATCAATCCGATTGCAGAATTGGGATTATGGATGGAATGCCATTTATTTTGTAACCATCTGTACAAAAGGCAGAAATCATTATTTTGGAGAAATTATAGATGGCAGAATGCATTTATCGCCCGTCGGTGCCATCGCCGACGTTTTATGGCATGAATTATCCCATCATTTTGGCAATATTGAATTGGATGCGTTTGTGGTTATGCCCAACCATATACATGGCATTATCGCAATCAATAATGCGAATGGTGGTGGCAATGGGGAAAACGGTGGCAACGTGGAAAACGGGGGCAACGGGAAAACCGGGGAAACCGGGAAAACCGGGAAAAACCGTAGAGACAACGCATGCGTTGTCTCTACCGTATGCGATACGTCCACGTCATGCGATACGTCCGCGTCATGCGATACGTCCGCGTCAAACGTTCCCCCCACGTTATGCGAACAACAATTGTCCCCAATGCCCAAAACCATCGGACAACAACGTTTCCAACACCAAGGGGAAAAAACATTATCATCCATTGTTGGGTCGTATAAATCGGCGGTTTCGCGGCACGCGCACCGTTTGGGATGCGATTTTGCATGGCAATCTCGTTTTTATGACGCTATTATCCGTGATAACCGTGCATTGATTCGTGTTCAATCCTATATAGGAAATAATCCCAAAAACTGGAAGGAAGATAAATTCTGTGAACGATGACCGAATCAACCATTATATCGAAAACAGGGGATATGGATATTTCCATTTATGATGATAGTGATCCTGTTTGAAATCTCCCAAAATTATTGTATCTTTGCAGCCTTATTTTGACACTGAATTTGAAATGAACAAAGACCTTTTTTGTGTAATAATGGCAGGCGGCGTAGGCGCCCGCTTCTGGCCCATGAGCCGTTCTCATAAACCGAAACAATTTATTGATATACTGGATGATGGAACTTCACTGATTCAGAAAACTTTCAACCGTTTCGCCCAGATTTGTCCCCGCGAGAATATCTATATCATCACCAACGCCATCTATGCTGAGCAGGTGCGGGCGCAGATTCCCGGACTGAATGACGACCAAGTGGTGCTCGAACCGGCCCGACGCAACACCGCCCCCTGCATCGCCTATGCCAACTTCAAGATCAAGGCACGCAACCCCAACGCCGTCATCGTGGTGGCCCCCTCCGACCATGTCATTCTCAAAGAAGATGTTTTTAAGGAGGTGATTGTCAATGGGTTGAAATTTGTGAAGGAGAATCAGAAACTGCTCACCATCGGCATCCGGCCGTCATCGCCCAACACGGGCTATGGCTATATCCAGTACAACGAAGACCGCCAGTATAAAGGCACTTCCATCTACGATGTGAAGATTTTCACCGAGAAACCGGAGCTGGAGGTGGCCAAGCAGTTTGTGGAGAGCGGCGAGTTCCTCTGGAACGCCGGCATCTTCATGTGGTCGCTGCCCGAAATTGAAAAGGCTTTCGCCACCTACCTGCCCGATGTTTACGAACTGTTCAAGCGCGGCGAAGGTCGCTACAATACCTCCGCCGAAGAGGAGTTTATCAAGTCTATCTACCTCATCTGCAAAAATATATCCGTTGACTATGGCATCATGGAGAAGGCCAGAAACGTGTGCGTGTATGCCGCCGATTTCGGTTGGTCGGACCTCGGCACGTGGGGTTCCCTCTACGAGGTGAGTCCCAAGGATGAACAGCAGAATGTGGTGGCCGGCAACAAGGTCAAGACCTACAACACTACAGGTTGTATCATCAATGTGCCCAAAAACAAGGCCGTCGTCCTGCAGGGCATGGAGGATTACATTGTGGTGGACAACGACAACGTGCTGCTGATTTGCAAAAAGAACAGCGAGCAGCAGATCCGTCAGTATGTGAATGATGTGGAAATTGATTTTGGTGAAAAGTATATCTAAAAATGCCTTCGCTTAAAAAATTAGTCGGCCAGACGGCCATTTACGGACTGAGCAGCATTATCGGAAGGTTTTTGAATTACCTGCTGGTGCCGCTATACACTTACAAGATTGCGGCCGAGTCGGGCGGCTACGGTGTGGTGACCAACGTGTACGCCTACACTGCGCTGCTGCTGGTGATGCTGACTTTCGGCATGGAGACCACTTTCTTCTACTTCGCCAACCGCGAGGAGGTGGATGCCAAGAAGGCCTTCGCCACCGCTGCCAATGCTGTGGGACTGGTGTCGCTGCTGTTCTGGCTGGTGTGCATGGTGCTGGGTGGTCCCATTTCCGGTGCGTTGGGTTACGGCGACCATCCCGAATACCTGCGGATGATGGCGACCGTGGTGGGCCTCGACGCTTTCCAAGCCATCCTGTTCGCCCAGTTGCGGTACCAGAACAAGGCCGTCAAGTTCGCCTCGCTGAAACTGCTCTTCATCGTGCTGAATATCGGCTTGAACCTGTTCGTCTTCCTCGTGGCTCCTTCCCTCAAGGCGTCTGCCCCGTCGCTGATGGCATGGTACCAGCCTGCCCAGCAGGTGGCCTACATTTTCGCCGTCAATTTGCTGTGTACCGGCCTCATCACGCTGGGGTTCATCCCCGAGATGAAGAACCTACGGTTCGGTATCGACCGGCAGCTACTGAAGCAGATGCTGAAATACACGTGGCCGTTGCTGCTCTTGGGCTTGGTCGGCATCCTCAATCAGGTGGCCGACAAGATCTGCTACCGCTTTATCGTGCCCGGCGAGGAGGGGGAGGTGCAGCTCGGCATTTACGGTGCGTGCGTCAAAATCGCCATGATCATCGCCATGTTCACTCAGGCCTTCCGCTATGCCTACGAGCCGTTTGTGTTCGGCGGCCAGCGCGAAAAGGGCAGCAAGGAGTCGCAGGCTGTCGTGATGAACTACTTCGTCATCTTCACCCTGCTCGCCTTCCTCATCGTGGTGTGCTACCTAGACATCTTCAAGTTTATCATCAGCAGCGATTACTGGGAAGGTCTGCAGACGGTTCCCATCGTGATGATGGCGGAGATTTTCATGGGCATCTATTTCAACCTCTCCTTCTGGTACAAGCTCAACAAGGAGACGTGGTGGGGCGCGATATTCTCGGGCATCGGCTGTGCCGCTTTGCTGGCCATCAACTTCCTGTTTGTGCCGAAATTTGGCTACATGGCCTGTGCGTGGGGCGGTTTCGCCGGTTATGGCATCTGCATGGTGCTCTCTTACATAGTGGGACAGAAGCGCAACCCCGTGCCCTACCAGCTGAAGGTGGTGTTCGGCTATTTCGCGTTGGCGGGTGTCGTGTATGCGCTGGTCAGGGTGGCTTCTCACCTGATGGAGCAGGGCATACTGCCCGACAGGACATGGCTGCGGCTGGTGCTGAACACGCTGTTTTTGCTGGTTTATGTGGGGGTGATGCTGTATATGGAGCGTGCGCTGGTGCGCAAAGTGTGGGATTCAGCGAAGGGGATGGTTTTGCATAGAAAATAAGTTTTGGATTTTGAATATTTTGTGAAGAATGAAAATTTTTGAAAAGAGTAATTTGAAAGGCGATATTTTCGGAGGCATCACCGCCGGTATTGTGGCGCTGCCTTTGGCTCTCGCTTTTGGTATTCAAGCATTTGGAGTAATCAGTGTGGATGATGTGCCCAACATCGGCGCCATTGGTGCGCTGGCGGGTCTTACCGGTGCCATCATGATTGGCTTTTTCGCCTCGCTGTTCGGTGGCACTCCATCGCAGATCAGCGGTCCCACCGGCCCGATGACGGTGATTTCCGCCACGCTGATTTCGGGCGTGTGGGCCAGCTCGCAGCCGGGCAACATCTCCACGGTCATCGTCAGCATGTCGGTGGCCGCCATCCTGTGCGGTCTGTTCCAGATTCTGTTCGGTATTCTGAAAATCGGCAAGTATATCCGCTACATTCCCTACCCGGTGCTGTCGGGCTTTATGAGCGGTATCGGCATCATCATCATTGTGCAGCAGATTTACCCGCTGTTCGGCCTCAAGTCGCCGGTGCTGATTGTGGATATGATCATGGAACTGCCCAAGCACATCGGCAACCTCAGTTGGAGCGCGCTGCTGCTGGGACTCGGCACGGTGGCCATCATCTATCTTTTCCCGTTGATTACCAAGAAGGTGCCCTCCACATTGGTGGCCTTGGTGGTGATGACCATTGTGGCGGTATGCATCAAGTTTGATTCCAAGCTCACCATCGGTGAGATTCCGTCGGGCTTCCCGATGCCCTTCTTCCTGAAGGATGGCATGGACTTCTCGCAAGTCAACTGGCTGTCGGTGGTCAAGATGTCGGTGCTGCCGGCGTTGACCTTGGCCGGTCTGGGTTCCATCGACACGCTGCTTACTTCGGTGGTGGCCGACAATACCACGAAGGTGAAGCACAACAGCAATCAGGAGCTGATGGGACAGGGTATCGGCAACATGATGGTGGGTCTCTTCGCAGGCCTGCCGGGTGCCGGCGCCACCATGCGTACCGTCGTCAACATCAAGAGCGGCGGCCGCAATCGTCTTTCGGGCATGGTGCACGGCCTTCTCCTGCTGGCGGTGCTGCTCGGACTGGGCAAGCTGGTGAAGTTTGTGCCGCTGTCGGTGCTGGCAGGTATCCTCATCACCGTGGGTATCGGCATCATCGACATCAAGGGCTTCAAAGACCTCTTCAAGATTCCGCGTGCCGACGCTGTGGTGCTGGTCACCGTGCTGGTGCTCACCGTGTTTGTGGACTTGCTGATTGCCGTGGGTATCGGCATGATCATCGCCTGCGTGCTTTTCATGAAACGCGCCAGCGACCTCGTGGAGGGCGGCTACCACTCCGACCAGATGACCGCCTTCGACAAGGAGATTCCGTGGGAGGATGAGAAGGTGCTGACCGACGAGGTGCGCAGCAAGATTTACATCCAGCGTCTCAACGGCCCCATCTTCTTCGGCTCCATCACCCGCTTCCAAGAGGTGATGCAGTCCATCCCCGACGATGCCAAAATCGTGATTATCCGCATGCGACTGGTGTCCTTCATGGACCAGTCGGGGTTATACGCCATGGAGACCGCCATCAAGGACCTGCAGGCAAAGGGCGTTACGGTGCTGATGACCATCATCCAGCCCCAGCCGATGTATATGCTTACGAAGATGAAGGTAATACCGAATGTCGTGCCGGAAGAGCTCACCTTCAAGACTTTCGAGGATTGCGGACATTTTTTGAGCGAAAATCTAAAAAAGATTTCTGAAAATGAGTGAAAATAGTGTGGAAATAAAGGAGAATGCAGTAGCACCAATTGCCACGGAAGAAACCAAGTCTGCCAAGGAGCGGCGCAGGGAGCGTTGGAAGCGCAGAAGGCGCGAAAAACGCGAGAAGCCCCGCACAGCGAAGGAGATTTTCCATGAGCAGCAGACGTGGGTGAGCAGAGCCATCTTTTTTCTGCTCGTCGCATTCCTCGTGTTCCCCTTTGTAGTGCTGCTCCGCCGCGTGTTCCCCGTCACGGGTTGGATCGTGCCAGGCATCGCCGGACTGGTATGTACCTCGGGGTTCTTCTATCTTTTCCGCAAAATCAAATTCACCATCTGGACCATCATCGGTGTCGTTCTCATCACCCTTTCCATCACTACGCTCACAGGAAAATACTCTTTTAGAGATGTTGGCTACGACTACAGCGGTTTTCTTTACAATGTTTCCAACGAGAAGAAAAGTCTGAAGGATGTCTTCCTCCAGCGGCCTTTTCCCAAGTACCGTGAATTTCTGAAAGCCTCGCGTTTTACCCCTGAGGTGCGCCAGTATTCGTTGAAGGCCGCCACCAAGAATTTCTCCAAACAGCAGAAGGGAAAGGGCTGGCAGTATGTTCAGTATTTCTCTATCTATAAAGAAATTGATTCCAAATGGAAATATGTCAGCGACCCTGTCCACCGCGATTATATCGCACCGGCAGAGGAGTCTCTCGGCACGTTCTGCGGCGACTGCGACGACTATTCGGTGCTGATGGCTGCCTGCATCACCTCCATCGGCGGTACGGTACGCCTCGTGCGCACCGAAACCCATGTCTATCCTGAACTCAAAATCGAAAACAAGGAAGATTATAAATTGGTTAAAAATCTGATTCGCAATCAGTTGTTTTCTAAAGTGGCGAGAAAAAAGAGAATTTTTTGCCACGAGGATGGCTATGGCGACATCTGGATCAATTTGGACTATACCGACCATTATCCGGGTGCCAAGTTCTTGGCCGATGATGTGATTTCTGTGTTGGAAATTCCGTAATTAATTATTATTCAATAAAATAATGCATAAAATTCTCTTTGTTTGTCTGGGAAATATCTGTCGCAGTCCGATGGCGGAGTTTGTGATGAAGAAGATGGTGAAAGATGCCGGGGTGGAGGCGCAGTTTGAGATTGCTTCGGCGGCGACCTCCATGGAGGAGTACGGCAACCCGGTCTATCCGCCCGCCCGTCGCAAGCTGGCGGAGAACGGCATCGGCTGTGCCGGCAAGACCTCCCGCCAGATGACCCGCGCCGACTACGACTATTACGACCTCATCATTGCCATGGACCACTCCAACCTGCGCGGCATCCAGCGCATCATCGGCACCGACGACCGGCACAAGGTTTCGCTGCTGATGGATCATACCGACAATCCTCACGACGTGGCAGATCCTTGGTACACAGGTAATTTCGATGCCACATGGGAGGATGTAACCGCCGGCTGCACCGCCCTGCTCCATGAACTCTGTCCCACCCGCTGACACATGCTTCTTTCATTTGCAATTTTTTTGTACTTTTGTGCCCTTAATATTTTAACATGAAAAAACTTCTTATCCCCTTTATTATTTTCGCGCTTCTGCCGCTTTCCATTTTTGCGGAGGGAGTGCCAGCCGAAAGAGTTGTCCATTTGGGATGCAATGCTTTCCAGCAGCGCACGCAGCAAGTGGCTGTGGTCAAGGATGTGGATTTCCTGACGGAAGGCAGCGACACGCTGATGGCCATCCTGCATTTCCAGAACGGAGGCTTCCTCATCATGGCCGCCGATGATGCCTTTTCCCCCGTGATAGGCTACTCCTTCGACGAGGATTTTCCGCTCGACAACTCGGCACCGGCCGCGCTCTACTGGCTGAACGGGTATAAGGAGATGGTGTATCAGGCCCGCCTGCAGCATGCAGTCGCTACCGAGGAGGTGGCACGCCAGTGGCAGGAACTTGAAGGCACCGGCGCCCGCGCCACCCGCAGCGTGGTGGTGGCTCCGCTGCTGCTCTCCAAATGGAACCAGAGCAGGTACTACAACGACCTCTGTCCCGCCGACGATGCTTCTCCTTACGGTTATGGCGGTCATGTGCCGTGCGGCTGCGTGGCCCTCGCCATGGCATCGGTCATCCACTATTACCGCTATCCCGCTACCGGACAGGGAAGCCATGGCTATCAATCCAATTATGGCTATCACTCTGTCAATTATGGTCAGCAGACCTACAATTACAATGTCATGCCCTATTCACTGACCAAGAAAAACAACGAGGTGGCCAAGTTGATTTATCATTGTGGCATTGCTGTTGAGATGTACTACGATCCGGAAGGGTCGGGTGCGCAGACGGGCGATTGCAAGGATGCGCTGAGAAATTATTACAAGTATGACAATGAAGTTGCCACTGCATCGCGTGGCGGCGGCTGGGGACCGTGGGGCGGTAACGGCTATTCCGATGAAGAGTGGATTGCATTGCTGCAGTCGGACCTTGACAACGGCTATCCGGTTATCTACAGCGGCACCAACGAAAACGAGGGCGGCCATGCTTTTGTTTGCGATGGCTACGACTCCGACAACCTCTTCCATTTCAACTTTGGCTGGGGCGGCACCAACAACGGATATTATACGGTGGCCACCAACGGCAGCAATGCTGTGGGAGGCTTCACCTCATGGCAAAGTGTGGTCTATAAAATCCATCCGCCTACCACCAACAACAGCTATCCCTACTATTGCCAGGGAACGGTTACGGTGAATGCTTCCGCCGGCTCGTTGGAGGACGGCAGCGCCCATCTCGACTATCAGAACAACATGACCTGCAACTATGTCATCCAGCCCGAAAACGGCAAGTCCATCACCATCGGCGTTGTGGACTTGGACTTGGAAGAGGGGCACGATTATCTGCGTATCTATGATGCCAATCCTGACAATGGCGGCAACTTGGTGGCCGAATACACAGGTAATACCTTCAATCCGAGCGACTGTCCGTACATCCAGGGCCCCATGGCGTACTTGCGCTTCACTACCGACTGGGCAGGTACGGCTGCGGGCTGGAAAGTGCGTTTTACCAGCAAGCGCTATGTTACCTGCACCGCCAACGCCAACTTTAACACGCCCACGGGTACGTTTGATGACGGCAGCGGAGATGAAACATACGCTCAGGATGCAAACTGCTCATGGACCATCAAGCCGCAGAATGCCAGCTATGTAAGCCTCACCTTTACGCAGTTTGACCTGAGCAGCGAGGATATGGTAATGGTTTATAAGGGTGAAGACGAAACGGATGCCCAGCTGATGGGCACCTATACTGGCAGCACGCTACCCAATGCGCTTTTGAGCAATACGGGAGTGATGCGCGTGCGCTTCATCAGCGACAACTATCTCGAGCGTGCCGGTTTTGCCGCCGCGTGGATTTCCGATGGCGAGGAAATCCAAGATCCTGAAGACCCGGAGGATCCGGAAAATGGAGTGAACGACCATAGAGATTTTTCATTGGAGGTTTATCCCAATCCTGCCCGCGAGCAGGTCAGCGTGCTGGTGCCCGCCCGCTTCCACGACGGACAGCTGCGGATTGCCGACATGAACGGCCGTGTGCTGCGCAGCCTGCCGGTGCAGGGCGAACTGAACGAGTTTTCTGTGAATGACCTCTCCACAGGTGTGTATGTGATTTCTGTACAAAATGACCATGAAATTGCATACAAGAAGTTGATTGTCAATAGATAATGGGAAATCTTAATCGCTGGCTGCTGCCCATCACTACCTTCCTTTTCGGGATGGCGCTGGCTCTTTTTCTCGTCAAATACCTCCATCCCAATAAGTTGGAGAAGTCTGACGGGAAGCAGAAGTTTGATGCGGTGCTCTCGTACGTGGAGCAGTACTATTGCGATGATGTCAGCGAGGAGAAGCTGTTTGCCGGTGCCATACAGGGCATGCTCCAGACGCTGGATCCCCACTCTGTTTATGCCACTGCGGAAGAAAACAAGCAGATGCTGGAGTCGCTCGACGGCGGCTTCGAGGGCGTGGGCATCCAGTTCAACATCATGAACGATACGGTGATGGTGGTGGCGGTCATCTCGGGCGGCCCCTCCGAAAAGGTGGGCATCTGTGCCGGCGACCGCATCGTTACGGTCAACGGCGAGAAGATCGCCGGCGTGCATATTGCCCAAGAGAAGGTTTTCAAGCTGCTGCGTGGTAAAAAGGGCACGCAGGTTAAAGTGGGCATTTTGCGGCCGGGTAGCAAGAAGGAAATCTCCTACACCATCGTCCGTGACCAGATTCCTACCAACACCCTTGATGTGGCCTATATGCTGAACAAACATGTCGGTTACATCAAGCTCGACCAGTTTGGCGAAAAGACCGATGCGGAGTTCGTAGCGGCGGTGAACAAGTTGAAGCAGCGCGGCATGACCGACCTCGTGCTTGACTTGCGCGGCAACGGCGGCGGCTACCTCAACGCAGCCATCCGCATCTGCGATGCGTTCCTTCCCAAAGGGGAACGGATTGTTTATACCGAAGGGAAGAATGTGAAGAAAGAGGAGGTGTATGCCACTGCCGCCGGCTGCTTCGAGACCGGCCGCGTGGTGGTGCTGATCGACGACTTCAGCGCTTCTGCCAGTGAGATTGTGGCGGGCGCCATTCAGGATAACGACCGCGGCACCGTCATCGGGCGGCGTTCCTTCGGCAAGGGCCTCGTGCAGCAGTCGTTCGACCTGCCCGACGGCTCGTCGGTGCGCCTTACCGTGGCCCGCTACCATACCCCCAGCGGCCGCTGCATCCAGCGCAACTACTCCGCCGGCACCGAGGATTACTACGAAGATTTGGTACGCCGCTATGAGAACGGCGAGATGGACAGCGCCGACAGCATCAAGCTGGACAAGAGTCTGCGCTATACCACCAAGAAAGGCCGCACCGTGTATGGCGGCGGCGGCATCATGCCCGACATCTTTGTGCCGCTTGACAGGGATTCCAATGTGTTGGCAGCCAACGAAATCATCAATTCAGGACTGCTTACCGAATACGCTTTCAATTTCGCCAACCAGAACAAAGAACAGTTGCTGAAGAACTTCCCCACCGCTTCAGCGTATTGCAGCCGTATGACACTGCCCGCCCACGTGGAAAAGGATTTCCTCACTTTCTATCAGAAGAAAAAAGGCGAAGTAAACCTCAACGCCGCTGCCTCCAAGGAGCTGCGACTTTGGCTGAAAGCAATGATTGGCAGGAATTTGTATCAGGAAGAAGGCTTCTATCCCGTCATCAACACCTCCGACAAGGTGATTAAGCGAGCGTTGGAAGAGTTGCTATAATCTGTTCGCAAGTGATTTTGGCGGTCACGGTCACGCCCATCACCCCATGGAAGTTGATGCTTTGTCCGGTCATGAACAGGTTGGGCAGCGGCGTTTTGGTGGGCAACATTGTCACCATCAGGTTGTTGCAGTCTTTGCAGATGCCGTAGGCACTGCCCTCGTAGGTGCCGGTATAGTCGCGGTAGGTGAGGGGAGTGGAGGTGAAAACCTGTTCAATATTTCCTTTTAATTCAGGAAGATAGGGAATGACTTGCTGGATGGCGTCTTCGGCACGGCGTTGCTTGAAGGCCTCGTAGTCGTCGGGACGGCGCATGGGACGGCTGTCGGCCCACTCCGACACCTCCTGCCAGTACATCGGCATGAAGAGGTCGATGTTGCGGGTGTATTCGCCGCCATCGGTCGGCACCGAGAAGTGTACCCCGATGGAACGGGTGCGGCCGTCGATGGGCTGCTCGGCGGTGCGCCACAATTCGGGTTGATGGTGCACAAACAGGTTGCGGTTGCGGTATTTCACACAGTTTTCTTTGAGTAAAAGATGAACGGTGAAAACGCCGAAGCTGTTATGTAAATTGTGGATTCTTTGTATGTAACGCTTCCTCAATGCCCCTTCTGGCAAAAGAGGGAACAGCATGTTGGGGTGGATGTCGGAAACCACCAAGTCGCAGGCGATTTCCTCCTCCCCGTTGATGGTGATGCCGCACACCCGCTCGTTCTCCACCTGTATGCCGGTGACCCGCGCTTTGGTGCGTACTTCTCCGCCGAAACTGCGGATGCCGGCGGCCAGCGAGTCGGCAATTACCTGTCCGCCGCCCACCAGCCGCCATGCGCTTTGGATGAAGGTGCCATTGATCTGTGCGAAGAGGTAGAACGGCAGCGACTCGGCCTGCAAGTCCATCTTCAACGAGGTGGCTGACAGTACGTTGCGTAGCTTTTCATCGCTGAAATTCTGTTGTAGAAAACTGTACGCGGAGGTGGCCATCAGCTCGCGTGACAAGGGGTTGTCGGCCATCTTGCTGAAATCTTGCAACCCTTCCTGCGCTTTTTTCAGCACATCGGCATAGCGTTGCAATTCTTTATGCTGTGCGGGGAACTGCTTCGCCAATTCATCTGCAAATTCCTTGTAACCATTGCGATACACATATCTTTCCCCATCAATAAAAATCTCGTCAAAACCATCCTTATCCAGCTCCTTCCATGGTAAATTCAGTAAATTGAACTCCTCAAACAGCCTATATAGGATTTCTCCTTCACCCATTCCCCCAACATAATGAAAACCGGTGTCGAAATGATGGCCTTTGCGCACGAACGACTGCAGACAGCCGCCGATTTGTGCCCCCTGCTCCAAAATACATACTTCAAATCCCTGTTTGCTAAGTAGATAGCCGCATTCCAATCCTCCTAATCCAGCTCCTATGATGACGATTTTCATTGCTTGTAATGGTTATAATGATGGGCTAAAAATTTATTGCCAGCTTCAGATTGATGGTGCGGCAGGTGAGGTAGTTGGGCACCGCTGTCATAGTATTGTTGATGTCGGTGACCCAGAGATATGATGATACATTGTTGATGTTGAGGATGTTGAACACTTCGAGAAAGATTCCCGCATTTTTGATGGAGCGCAGGAACTTGCTGTTGTGTTTCATCCTGTCGCGGCTCTCTTCGAGGAACATGTACGAGAAGCCGATGTCCACGCGGCGGTACCATGGTGAACGTAAAGTCTGCTGGTAACGCTGTGCGTTGGGTGCGCCGTAGGGTAAACCACTGGCAAATACGAAGTTGAGATGGACGCGCAGTGGGGTGAAGAAGGGTACATGGTCTTGGAAGAAGATGTTGATGGCGAAGCGCTGGTCGGTGGGGCGAGGAATGTAGCCGGGCTCCACATAATTGCCGTTCTTGTCGATGTAGTAGTCGTTGAGCAGGTCTTCGGCGGTCTTCATCAGTGAAAGCGAAATCCATGACTCGATGCCGCGGATGAACTCGCCGCTCAGCTTCATATCAATACCGGCGGCATAGCCTTTCGCATCGTTTTCTGCAGAATAGATAATCTGCACATTGTCAACGCTATAGGAAATAAGGTTGGTGAGATATTTGTAGTAGGCTTCGCCGGTGAGTTTGAAGGGACGGTTCCATATCCGGAAGGAGTAGTCAGCGGAGAGGGCCACCTGATACGAGTGCTGCGACTGGATGCTGCGGTTGAGCGTCCCGTCGGTGCGGCGCATCTCGCGGTAGAAGGGCGGTTGGTAGTAGCTGCCGGCCTTCAGGCGGAACACCCACTCGTGCTTCCATCGGGGCGTGAACGAGAGGATGAAGCGCGGCGACAACGTAAACTCCTTGTTGAAGGTCCAGTAGTGTGTGCGCAACCCGCTGTAGAGTACCCACTTCTGGTCTTTGTCAATCGTCCATGTGGATTGAATGAACCCG